>NZ_JBFALF010000010.1:0-309373 GCF_040656115.1 Nonomuraea sp. NPDC050202
GCAAATCCATCAAGAAACAATTCTTGACGAGGTGTTGCATGAAAATCATGCACTGGCTTTTAACACACTGTTGAGTTCTCAAGAAACGGACGCGTTCATCCGCACCCAGATCCTTCTGGACCCCGGTGCGCGAGGCGTACACTTCATTTCCTTTAGATTACCAGATCCGGACGATCCTTGTCAAACCGCCCGATCCGGGATCTTCCGGACTCGCCTCTCTTCGAGGCAACCCTGCTAACTTACTCCAACTTTCGGCTCTTGTCCAACCGCGCAGCTGGAGCCACCCGAAAGTCGGGGTTCGTTCACTGGGATGTCAGGGCCGATTGGCCCCGCGTTGAAAACTGTAGCAGCCTCAGAGCCGTGGAAGGTCCATCTTCGGTAACGAATGGACCTTCCCCTCGTGCGTATGGTTCAAACACCCAGGGCGGCGAGCTGGGCTTCCAGCCGCTCGATGTCGGCCGACGCCTGCTCGGCCCTGCTCCTGACCTTGGCCACCACGTCCTCCGGCGCCTTGGCCATGAACTGCTCGTTGCCCAGCTTGGCCGCCACCTGGGCGGCCTCCTTGCGCGCGGCGGCCAGGTCCTTCTCCAGCCGCTTGCGTTCGGCGGCGACGTCGATGGCGCCCGCGGTGTCGATCTCCACGGTCACCGCCCCCACCGTGAACCGCGCCGTGGCGCTGAACGACTCCGACGGATCCGTCAGCCGCAGCAGCGACCGGATCGCCGTCTCCTGGCCGGCCAGCGGCGTGCCGCTCAATCCGAGCCGCGCCGCCACCTTCTGGCCGGGCTTGAGCCCCTGGTCCGAGCGGAACCTGCGGACCTCCGTCACCAGCTCCTGAAGCCCCTCGATCTCCGCCTCCGCCGCCGGGTCGACGTAGCGCTCGTCACGCGCCGGCCACGGGGCCACCACGATCGACTCGCCGCCGGTGACGGCCCGCCACAGCTCCTCGGTCACGAACGGCACCAGCGGGTGCAGCAACCTCAGCAGCGCGTCGAGCACGTGCCCGAGCACCAGCCTGGTGTGCTCCAGGCCCTCGCCGAGCTGGATCTTGGCCAGCTCCAGGTACCAGTCGCAGACCTCGTCCCACGCGAAGTGGTAGAGCAGGTCGGACGCCTTGGCGAACTCGAACTCCTCCAGGGCGGCGTCGGCCGCCGCGATCACCGACTGCAGGCGTGAAAGGATCCACCGATCGGCGGCTGTCAGGTCGGCGCCGTCGAGCGAGCCCACGGCGGCGCCGTTCATCAGGGCGAACCGGGTGGCGTTCCAGATCTTGTTGCAGAAGTTGCGCGAGCCGGCCGCCCACTCCTCGCTCACCGCGACGTCGGCGCCGGGGTTGGCGCCGCGCAGCAGGGTGAAGCGGGTGGCGTCGGCGCCGAAGCGGTCGATCCAGTCGAGCGGGTCGACCACGTTGCCGAACGACTTCGACATCTTCTTGCCGTACTGGTCGCGGACCATGCCGTGCAGCGCGACCGTGCGGAACGGAGGCTCGCCGTCCATGGCGTACAGGCCGAACATCATCATCCGGGCGACCCAGAAGAACAGGATGTCGTAACCGGTGACCAGGACGGAGGTCGGGTAGAAGCGCTCCAGCTCGGCCGTCCGGTCGGGCCAGCCCATGGTCGAGAACGGCCACAGCCCGGAGGAGAACCACGTGTCGAGGACGTCGGAGTCCTGCGTGTAGCCGGCCGGTGGCTCCTCGTCGGGGCCCACGCACACGACCTCGCCGGCCGGGCCGTACCAGACCGGGATGCGGTGGCCCCACCAGAGCTGGCGGGAGATGCACCAGTCGTGCATGTCGTCGACCCAGTCGAAGTAGCGCTTGGCCAGCTCCGGCGGGTGGATGCGGGTGCGCCCGTCGCGGACGGCGTCGCCGGCGGCCTTGGCCAGCGGCGCGACGTTGACGAACCACTGCAGTGACAGCCTCGGCTCGACCACCGTCTTGCAGCGTGAGCAGTGACCGACGGAGTGCACGTACGGGCGCTTCTCCGCGACGATCCTGCCTTCGGCGCGCAGCGCGGCGACCACGGCGGGGCGCGCCTCGAAGCGGTCGAGCCCCTGGAACGGCCCGTGCGCCGTGATGACGCCGCGCTCGTCCATGACGGTCAGCGACGGCAGCGAATGACGCCGCCCGATCTCGAAGTCGTTGGGGTCGTGGGCGGGGGTCACCTTGACCGCGCCGGTGCCGAACGCCGGATCGACGTGCTCGTCGGCGACGACCGGGATCATGCGTCCGGTGAGCGGCACCTCCACCATCGTGCCGATCAGATGCGCGTAGCGCTCGTCGGAGGGGTGCACGGCCACTGCGGTGTCGCCGAGCATGGTCTCGGCGCGCGTGGTGGCCACCACGATGTCGTCGGAGTAGCGGATCGAGACGAGCTCGCCCTCGTCCTCGCTGTGCTCGACCTCGATGTCGGACAGTGCGGTCAGGCAGCGCGGGCACCAGTTGATGATGCGCTCGGCGCGGTAGATCAGCCCGTCGTCGAACAGCTTCTTGAAGATGGTCTGGACGGCACGCGAGAGCCCGGGGTCCATCGTGAACCGCTCGCGCGACCAGTCGACGCCGTCGCCGAGCTTGCGCATCTGGCCGAGGATCCGGCCGCCGGACTCCTCCTTCCACTCCCAGACCCGCTCGACGAACGCCTCGCGCCCCAGGTCGTGACGCGACTTGCCCTGCTTGGCCAGCTCACGCTCGACGACGTTCTGGGTGGCGATGCCGGCGTGGTCCATGCCGGGCAGCCAGAGCGTCTCGCGGCCCTGCATGCGGGCGCGGCGCGTGAGCGCGTCCTGGATGGAGTGGTCGAGCGCGTGCCCGATGTGCAGGACACCCGTCACGTTGGGCGGCGGGAGGACGATGCTGTACGGCTCGCGCGAGCTGCCCGGGTCGGCGCGGAAGTAGCCTTCGGACACCCAGCGCTCGTAGCTGCGGGTCTCGACGTCGGCCGGTGTGTATTGAGTAGGCAGCTCTGGCGTTGTCACAGCAACCAATTCTAGGGAGCCGGGCAAGCGAAACGCCCCATGGTTTCCACCACGGGGCGTTCGGGTGCTGCCAAGGCGCTGCTCAGGCGGACTTCTCCTGCGGCGTGTGCTGCTGCTTGGCGGCGAGCTGGTCGCGCGGGACGAGCGTCGGGATCGCGTGCTCCAGCACCGACTCGCGGGTGATGACCACGCGGGCGACATCCTGCCTGGAGGGCACCTCGTACATGACGGACTGCAGCACCTCCTCCAGGATGGCGCGCAGCCCGCGGGCGCCGGTGCCGCGCAGGATGGCCTGGTCGGCGATGGCCTCCAGGGCGCCGTCGGTGAACTCCAGCTCCACGCCGTCGAGCTCGAGCAGCTTGCGGTACTGCTTGACCAGCGCGTTGCGCGGCTCGGTGAGGATCTGGATGAGCGCCTCGCGGTCGAGGTTGTGCACCGAGGTGATGACCGGCAGGCGGCCCACGAACTCGGGGATCATGCCGAACTTCAGCAGGTCTTCCGGCATCACGTCCGAGAAGATGTCGGCCGTGTCGATCTCTTCCTTCGACCGGATGATGGCGTTGAAGCCGATGCCCTTCTTGCCGATGCGCGACTCGATGATCTTCTCCAGGCCGGCGAACGCACCACCGCAGATGAACAGCACGTTGGTCGTGTCGATCTGGATGAACTCCTGGTGCGGGTGCTTGCGGCCGCCCTGCGGAGGAACCGACGCGGTGGTGCCCTCCAGGATCTTCAGCAGCGCCTGCTGCACGCCCTCACCGGAGACGTCGCGCGTGATCGACGGGTTCTCGCTCTTGCGGGCGATCTTGTCGACCTCGTCGATGTAGATGATGCCGGTCTCGGCCTTCTTGACGTCGTAGTCGGCGGCCTGAATGAGCTTGAGCAGGATGTTCTCCACATCCTCGCCGACGTATCCCGCTTCGGTCAGTGCCGTGGCGTCGGCGATGGCGAAGGGCACGTTCAGCATCTTCGCCAGGGTCTGCGCCAGCAGTGTCTTACCCGAGCCGGTGGGCCCGAGCAGCAAGATGTTGCTCTTGGCCAGTTCCAGAACGTCGTCTCTGCCCCGGTCGCCCGACTGCACCCGCTTGTAGTGGTTGTACACCGCCACCGAGAGGGCCTTCTTCGCCTTGTCCTGACCGATGACGTAGGCGTCGAGGAACTCGTAGATCTCTCTTGGCTTGGGCAGGTTGTCCCACTTGAGCTCGGAGGACTCGGTGAGCTCCTCCTCGATGATCTCGTTGCAGAGATCGATGCACTCATCGCAGATGTAGACGCCTGGACCGGCAATGAGCTTCTTGACTTGCTTCTGACTCTTCCCGCAGAAAGAGCACTTCAGCAGGTCTCCCCCGTCGCCGATGCGTGCCACCCCAGATACTCCTTTGCGTGGGACCGCCCTGCTCCCGCGAGCAGTGTCTCCGGACATCCTCCGGACTAGGCCGAACCGCTCAGGTTTCGACGTTACCGTCTTCTGGGCCCTCAGTGAGCCCCCTAGCGGCGAGTCGCACCGGAACGTGCCCTATTGGGCAGCGCTCCGGTGCGTCACGTCTCGTCTAGGAAGCTACGGCCTGAGCTCGTTTCTTCCTGGACGGGATGATGTCATCGATCAGACCATACGCCTTTGCCTCGTCCGCGTTGAGAATTTTGTCGCGTTCGATGTCCTTGCGGACGTCGGCGGATGACTTGCCGGTGTGCCGGGCCACGATCTCCTCCAGCAGCGTGCGCATGCGCAGGATCTCGCGGGCCTGGATCTCGATGTCGCTGCCCTGGCCGCCGCCCTCGGTGGACGGCTGGTGGATCAGCACCCGGGCGTTCGGCAGCGCGAAGCGCTTGCCCGGGGTGCCGCCGGCCAGCAGCACGGCCGCGGCGGACGCGGCCTGGCCGAGGCAGACGGTCTGGATCTCCGGCCGGACGAACTGCATCGTGTCGTAGATCGCCGTCATGGCGGTGAAGGAGCCACCCGGCGAGTTGATGTAGATGCTGATGTCACGGTCGGGATCGAGCGACTCCAGCGTCAGCAGCTGGGCCATCACGTCGTTGGCCGACGCGTCGTCGATCTGCACTCCGAGGAAGATGATGCGGTCCTCGAAGAGCTTGTTGTACGGGTTCATCTCCTTCACGCCGTAGGACGTGCGCTCGACGAAGGAGGGGAGAACGTAACGGCTCTGGATGTTCATGTCAGCTCCCCCTAGGAAACCGGGCCCGCGGAGGGCACCTGACGCGCGCTGCGCACCACGTGATCGATGAAGCCGTAGTCCTTGGCCTCCTCGGCCGTGAACCAGCGGTCACGGTCGGAGTCCGACTCGATCTGGTCCAGCGGCTGCCCCGTGTGGAAGGCGATCCGCTCGGCCAGCGTCTTCTTCACGTAGAGCATCTGCTCAGCCTGGATGGCGATGTCGGCGGCGGTGCCGCCGATGCCGCCCGACGGCTGGTGCATCATCACCCGGGCGTGCGGCAGAGCGTAACGCTTGCCCCGCGCCCCCGCGGTGAGCAGGAACTGCCCCATCGAGGCAGCCATACCCATCACCACGGTGGAGACGTCGTTAGGCACGTATTCCATCATGTCGTAAATCGCCATGCCCGCACTCACCGAGCCCCCGGGCGAGTTGATGTAGAGCGTGATGTCGCGCTCGGGGTCATCGGCAGCGAGCAGGAGCAGCTCGGCGCAGATGCGGTTGGCGATCTCGTCGTTGACCTCCTGCCCGAGCACGATGATGCGCTCGCGGAGCAGGCGCTGGTAAAGCTGGTCCTCAAGCCGGAAGGCGGAGCCGTTCTCACGGCCTCGAGACTCAGGCTGATAGAAGGTCGGCGGGCTGGTCACAGCGTCACCTTCCGATGCGTCGTAATCGATTGGCTTTGCTTGTGACCTTAACGCGCGCCGCCCACAGGTCATGCCCGGTCCCCCGGACTGTTCGCTGACGGCGCAGGTTCGGATGGATCGGCTCCCGTTACCCTTCGCGGCTTCGTGCGGCTTTCGTCCCGGTTGCCGGTGGCGGCCCGTCCCTCAGGCCGCTCGCCGCACTCCCTCAGGGAGCCCTCAGACGGCGCTCGGGATGTCGCGTTCGGGCACGGTCGCGGAAGAGGGCGCCCCGTGGCTGCGCTCCCGGCAGCGTCCATCTGAGCGCCACGGGGCCACGGCCCTGGCGGGAAACGTCGCGGGCAGGCCACACCTCACTGGCGAAAACGGCACACTTCCCTGGACGGCGCGGCCCTGGCATACGAAGAGCCCCCGGACCGCGAGTCCGGGGGCTCCTGTTACGCCTGTAGCGTCAGGCCTCGGCCTTGTCCTCGGCGGGCTTGTCGCCGGCCTCGGCCTCGTCGGCCTCCTCCTCGGCGACCGGCTCACCGTTGATCTCGGTGTAGATGGCCTTGAGGTCGACCTCGTTGCCGTCGGTGTCGACGACCTTGGCGGCGTCGCCGAGCACGGCCTTGGCCTTGTCGCGCACGATCTCGACCATCGCCAGCGTGAGCTGGTCGTTGTCGGCGAGGTGCTTGGCCAGCTCGTTGGGCTGCACGCCCATCTCCATGGCGCGGCGGACCACGAAGTTGGTCAGCTCCTGCTCGGAGACGCCCAGCTCCTCGGCCTTGACGATCTTGTCGAGCACGAAGCCGACCTTGATGGCGCGGGCGGAGTTCTTCTCGAACTCCTCGAAGCGCTCCTCCTCCGACGTCTGGTAGAGGCGGAAGAAGGCGTCACGGCTGAGGCCGCTCTCGGCCACCTGGTGGTCGAGGTTGTGCTTGCGGGCGTCGACCTCGGCCTTGAGCGCGCTGTCCGGCAGCGGGATCTCGATCTTGTCGAGCAGCGCGTCGAGCGCCTTCTCGCGGGCCTGGACGACCTGGTCGATGAGCTTGTTGCGGCGGGCCTGCTCGCGGATGCTGTTCTTCAGCTCGTCGAGCGTGTCGAACTCGCTGGCGAGCTGGGCGAACTCGTCGTCCAGCTCGGGCAGGACCTTCTCCTTGACCGACTTGACGTTGATGATGACGTCGGCTTCCTCGCCGGCGTTCTCGCCGCCGACCAGCTCGGTCTTGAAGCTCTTCTCCTCGCCCGCGGACATGCCCTCGAGTGCGGTGTCGAGGCCCTGCAGCACGGAGCCGGCGCCGACCTCGTAGGAGACCTCGCTGGCCTGCTGCTCCTCGATGTTCTGGCCGTCGATCTCGGCGCGCAGGTCCATCACGACGAAGTCGCCGCTCGCGGCGGGGCGCTCCACGCCGGTCAGCGTGGCGAAGCGCTGGCGCAGCGCGTCGAGCTGCGCGTTCACGTCCTCGTCGGAGACCTCGGCGGAGTCGACCGTGACCTCGATGCCCTGGTAGTCGGGGACCTCGAAGTTGGGCCGGATGTCGACCTCGGCGGTGAACTCGATCTGCTCACCGTCGTCGATCTTCGTGACCTCGATGTCAGGCTGGCTGACGGGGAACACGTCGGCCTCGTCGACGGCCTGGCCGTACAGCTTGGGCACCGCGTCGTTGAGGGTCTCCTCCAGCACTACCGCCCGGCCGAAGCGCTGTTCGATGATGCGGGCCGGAACCTTGCCAGGCCGGAACCCGGGGACGCGCACCTGCTGCGCGACCTTCTTGTACGCCGCATCCATGCTCGGGCGCAGCTCGTCGAACGGCACCTCGACAGTGAGCTTGACCCGGGTCGGGCTGAGCTCCTCGACAGCGGTCTTCACGGAATGGTCTCCTTGATCAAGCTACGAGTGATCGCGGGCGCGTCCAATCGGTACGGCTCGCGCGCCGCGCCCACATGAGCGGTGTTGGGCATGCTCCGCAACGGCGGCATCCAACGCCGATGGCCAGTCTAGGGCAGATGCACACCCAACCACGACGCCACCGCGGTCAGAACTCCTCCGCGATCGTCCTCAAGAGCTCGATCGTCTCATCCGGGGTGGTGCTCACGGCGCACAGCCGCTCCATCACCTCGGTGTATCGGTCCACGTCCTCACGCTTGTCCAGGTAGAGCGCGCTGGCGAGCTGCTCCACGTACACCACGTCGGGCAGGTCGCTGTCGGGGAAGCGCAGGATGCTGAACGCCCCGCCCTCCGCGCTGTGCCCGCCGAAGCTGAAGGGCATGACCTGGATCGTGATGTTCGGCTGGCGCATCAGGTCGATGAGGTGCTCGATCTGCGCCCTCATCACCTCGGCCCCGCCGATGGGCCGCCTCAGCGCGGCCTCGTCGATCACGGCCCAGAAGACCGGCCCGTCGGGCCTGTCCAACATCCGCTGGCGCTCCAGCCGGAGATCCACCCTGCGGGCGATCTCCTCCGCCCCGATGCCCGCCGCACCGGCGGTCACCACGGCCCTTGCGTACTCCTTGGTCTGCAACAGTCCTGGCACGAACTGGACCTCGTAGGTCCTGATCCTGGCGGCGGCCTCTTCAAGGCCGACGTACGCCTGGAACCACGTGGGCAGGACATCGTTGAACCGGTGCCACCAGCCAGGCTCGTTGGCGGTGGCGACCAGATCGAGGACGGCGGCGCGTGCCTGCTGATCCACGACCCCGTACAGGGTCAGCAGGTCCGCCACGTCACGTTCTTTGAACCCCACCCGGCCGAGTTCCATTCGGCTGATCTTGGATTCCGACCCCCTGATGAGGTGGCCGGCCTCCTCTCGGGTGACGTTCTTTGCTTCCCTGAGCTTGCGCAGCTGGGAGCCCAGGAGGATGCGCAGCGCCGTCGGCCCGGAACCCGGCTGGTTCTGCGTCACTTTGCCTCCTATCAAGGTCCGCACACACAGTGACACCACATTGCCGGGTATGACAAGGTCTCAACCTCGTGTCCGGATTCGGAGATTTATCCCGAAAACGTCGCTTGCTCCTGCACATTGCAACTGCACGTGCATTTGGGTCTTGCAGGTGCCGCGTTCGTGACCCATGATGGCTTAGTGCATATTGGGCCAAACATGCACTAACCAAGGCTGAACGGGGAGGTATCGGCGGCATGGTGGAGGACCCTCTGGCCACTGCCGATTGCCTGCAGATCACCCGGGAGGTGGGCTTCGACCGCCTCCTCACGGGTGGCAAGCCGTACACGACCTCGTGCCCGTTGCCCTTTCAGGCCGACTCGGTGAAGACCGCCCGGGACGTCACGCGCAGGACACTGCGCGGCTGGGGGCTGCACGATCTCAGCGACGACGCCGCGCTCGTGGTCTCCGAGCTGGTGACGAACGCGGTCAGGTACGCGATGTACGCGGCGGGGCGCAGGGAGATCGAGCTGCTGCTGATGCGGGTGGCGCCCCACGTGCTGCTCGCCGTGGCCGACCCCAGCGACGAGGTGCCCACGCCCAAGGAGCCCGACTTCGTCTCCGAGAACGGGCGGGGCCTCTACATCGTCGAGACCTACAGCCAGTGCTGGGGCTGGGACCCGCTGGCCCGCGGCGGCAAGGCTGTCTGGGCGCTGTTCCGCGCCGACGACTGACAACCTTCCTGTTCCGACAGCCTTCCTGTTCCGACAGCCTTCCTACTCGCCGGTGACGCCGTCGACGCGCTCGCGCAGCAGATCCGCGTGGCCGTTGTGGCGGGCGTACTCCTCGATCATGTGCACGAGGATCCAGCGGTGCGTGCAGTCCTGCCCGTTACGGTCGCCCACCGCGTCCAGCGGCTTGGCGGCGGAGATCGCGCGGGCGAACCGGATCTCCTCCTGCCACGTGTCGAACGCCTCCTTCGCCGACGCGGTGTCCACCTCGTTGAAGTCGGCGTCGTTGTCGCGGTCCTTGTCCCACAGCTTGGGCAGGTCCTCGCCGTTGAGCACGCGGCGGAACCACGAGCGCTCGACGTGCGCCATGTGCCTGACCAGGCCCAGCAGGGACAGCGTCGAGGGCGGCGCGGAGCGCTCGCGCAGCTGCTCCTCCGACAGGCCGGCGCACTTGACGGCCAGGGTGCCGCGGTGCCATTCGAGCCAGTTGTTCAGCACGGTCCGCTCGTCGCCGGCGAAGGGTGGGGGGATTCGGTTGTCTGTCACGAGCCCCGACCCTATCCCCCGCCGACCAGGCGTCTCACCCGGCTTTCCCGCTGCAGCAACAGGTACGCCGCCTCGCGTACGGTGTCGTCCCTGACGCCGGCCACGAACTCCTGCGGTGTGTCCCCGCACAGGTGACGTAAGGCCGCGGAGCCGTCCAGGAGGGACTGGATGAGCGCCGGCTGAGAGGTCAGGCGCCGGGGCCGGCCGTCCCCGCGGGCGGCGACGCAACCGTGCCTGCCCTCGTACACGAAGGGCGGCGGGAGCCTCGTGCCGTCCTCCAGCGTGACCGGGCCGGCGAGCGGGCGCCTGCGGTAGTTGGGCTCGGTGAGGTCGAGGGCGGCGAGCTGGTGCTCGTCGAGCCAGAGCACGAACAGCCTGGACGTCTCGCCGGGCGTCGCGATGGGCGCGGCCGGCACGTACCCCCACCTGCTCACGTGCGCGGACACGCCGGGCGCGATCCCCGGCACCTCGGCGACCGTCATCGGGACGACCGGGCGTACCCCGTGGTCGCGGAACTTCCTGCGCAGCTGGCTCGGCGCGGCGTTGGAGCCGACGGCGACGACGCGGTGGCGGGACTCCAGCGGCGCCTGCCCCAGGGACGCCAGCAGCGCGGCGATCGCCGCGCCGCCCTCCCGCCACTCGTGCGGCACGTACGCGTCGTCCGCCAGGACGCCGGAGCCGGGCGGGATCCGGCCTGGGTAGGTGAGCGGAAAGGCCATCGGGTCGTCCGCGAAGAGATCCACGCCCTCAGGATGCCCGCCCGGCGACCGCCGACCACAGGCGTGCCGTGCTCTCCCGGCGCCCCCACGCGATCAGAAGGCAGAGCACGAGCAGGGCCAGCGGCAGCACGACCCATCCCCCGGACACGAACGCCTCGGTCAGCACCGCGCCCGCCATGAGCCCGGCCAGCGCCAGCCCGGCCGCCCCGGCCAGCCGCGGCACCAGCAGCGCCACCGCCCCCGCCACCTCCAGCACCCCGACCACGACCCGGAACCAGTCACCGAGCCCGATCGCCTCGAACGTGGAGGCGGACGGCTCGGCCCCGGCGAACTTGCCCAGGGCCGCCATCACGAAGAAGCCGGCCACGACGATCTGCAGGATCCACATGACGATGCGCACGAGCGTTCCCCTCCCTGAAGTCGACACCTCCGACGCTAGGGACCGCGAGCGGCCGGCGGGATCGCTCTACCTGCCCGATCGGGGTGCACCTACCTGCACCCCGCCCGCCTCCCGGCCCGCACCCGGTCGCGTGGACAGCGGACCGGTTCCCAGGGCAGGCTGTACGGCATGGCCACCCAAGCCGACCAGCGCCTACGCGAGCTCGTCCTGCTGCGCCGCGTGCGCGACAGGATCGACCGCGACTACGCGCAGCCGCTGGACGTGGAGGCGCTGGCGCGTGGCGTGCACCTCTCGGCCGGGCACCTGAGCCGGCTCTTCCGCGCCGCCTACGGAGAGTCGCCCTACAGCTACCTCATGACCCGGCGCATCGAGCGCGCCATGACCCTGCTGCGGCGCGGCGACATGTCGGTCACCGAGGTCTGCTTCGCGGTCGGCTGCTCCTCACTCGGCACCTTCAGCACCCGCTTCTCCGAGCTGGTCGGCATGTCGCCGAGCACCTACCGCCGTCTGGCGGCCGGTGACGCCGCCGGCCTGCCCAGCTGTGTCGCCAAGCAGGTCATGCGGCCGATCAGGAACCAGGAGACACCGCCCGCGGGCGCCCGCCTTCCGTGAGCGCCGCCCCGGCATGCCGGCCGAGCAGATAGACAAGCAGAAGGCCCCACCCGGATCGGGTGGGGCCCTTGACCTGGTCGGGGCGACAGGATTTGAACCTGCGACTTCTTGCTCCCAAACGAGGACGAGTGCATGTCGTACCTCTGAGAGCACCAGCTTGCAGAGCGGAGCGAGGTCCAGGAGCGTGCGTACGGGTTCGTAGTGGAGGGTAGGCACAGTCACTCACTTTGACACTCAGACTTGCTCAGTGGCCCTTCAGGCGGCCACGCAGGCGACCTTCCTCTGAAGCGCCGGTTCTGTGGTCATCTCCTCGTCGGGCAGGCGTAGCCATACCGGGCCGGACGTGCCAGGGCAAGCCGTCGTTCGCGTGTACATGTGTCCCGGTGAGCTTCCTCATGAGCTGGTTGCCCCGCCCGCACACGATGGCTTGCCCTGGCACGGCTGGTCTGGTGTCCCTTGGGGTGCTCGATGAGGAGATGACCGCTCAGGACCTCAGCCACTCCATGCGGTTGGAGCGGCCTCACTCATCTCCGAGGAGGGCCGGGGTTTGGGGCGGAGCCCCAAGGTCCTCAAAGTCTTCCAGGCACGAGAACCCCCCGAAGCACCTTCTGCAGCCTCTTGCCGCCATCTCCCCTTCGGGCGTCCGGGCTGCGGCTCCGTAGCTGTCCCTCGTCGTGCTCGTGCTGTTGGCGGGGAGTTGATGGCGTTGGAACTGCTGAGCGTTGAGCGTCTCTTGCCGTCTCTACCGGAGGTGCCGCTTGTCGGCACGCGCGCCGCCGCGGCGGGACCGGCCGGAGAGCCGCAGCCCGCCGCGAGCGGGCGCGCAAGGGCCAGGATTGTGATGCTGGTGTCGCGGCGGTGCGCTGCCCGGCTCCTGAGGTGAACGTCTTGGACGGTTGAGCGAGGCTCCCCCGAGTCGTCACTCCCGCAGCTGCTGAGCCGTTGTGGGGCTGCTGTGGCGCTGCTGACTTCGCCTCTGACGCCTACTCTCCTGGTTTCATCTCCGGCGGTGGTTTCCCGCCGCCCGCGGCGGGCTTGAAGACGTAAGCGAAGTTGTAACAGAGGCACGCGAGGGTGTAGCGCCTACAGATCACTCAGTCGGGAATTGGGAAGGTGTAAGACCAGACAAACCGTGATGCTGCATGAATGCCGCGAGCGTACTCGATCACTCGGCCGCTAGCTGTCCGTGTGATGCGGTGGAGTTCAACAACAGGTTCGCCCGAAGGCAGATCCAGGAGTAGAGCCTCCTCAGCTGTAGGCATTCGCGCACGTAGATCCTCGGTGATCTCCTCGGGAGGAAGCCCGCGTTCAGTCAAGATGCCGAAGCCGCCGCTGTTGCCGGCAATGCCTGGTCGGGGGTCCACCAGTGGAGTTCCCTCGACGTCTTCGACCCTGTAGTAAGAGGTCATCGTGTGTGTCGGTGATCCATCACGTGTCATGACGCGAGCACGCTCGTAAACCTCGGTGCCGACCTCAACCCCTAGAGCCTCGGCCGTGCGCTCATCGGCAGGCACTCGGGCGACTTCTTGGGTCTGGTGTCCCTGTTGCTGAGCAGCAGCACTTGTGGGCTGCTCGTCTGCGTAAGCCTCCACCGTGGTGATCTGCCAGCGATGCCGGGCGTATCGGTCGGGTCCGAGACGGCGGATGGGGTGTTCCTCACGAACGTACGCGCCTGACCCGTATCGAGTCGTGATCAAGCCTTCGGCTCGTAGGTTGGCGATTGCTTTGGCTGCTGTGTTGCGACTCACGCCGTAACGCTCGGCAAGATCGCGAATGGCTGGCAGCTTGATTCCGGGCCCAAGACGTCCAGCACTGATGTCTCCGCGGAGGTCGTCGGCAATGCGGCGGGCGGGGCCAGTGTCCTTCTCAGGTGACATGCTTCCATCCTAATCCAAGTGTCGTACGCCAATCATCATGGGATGCCTTGACACCCTTCCACCATCCTACGACAATCATCGTACGACACTTAACAGTGATGGAGATCACCAGGAAAAGAAGGAGCCCCAGCGGGGGGCAACCCGCTGAGGCCGGAGCATCGGAGAGTTTGGAGCCTCAAGCGATGCATGTTCAGATTACGCCGAATGCTGGTACGTCGGAGCCCGTGGCCCCGTCTGGCCCTAGGTACATGGAGGGATCGGGTTCGCTCGACTGGGACCCGGAGTGGGCCGAGTTCGTGGTGTGGCGCGAACAGAAGAGGGCGCAAGCGGCTAACGAGGCAGCGGCGTGAAGGCGGCGGCCAAAGCAGAGCAGCTGCGGGAGGAAGGGACGGTCTACGTCGCTCGCGAGTTGACGACGTGGGATGTCGAGTGGGCACGTCTCGCGCTGGCTGATGAGTGCATCGGGGAACGGACCTGCGAGCACTGCGGCGCACAGCCGGGTCAACCCTGTGTCCCGGACGCCAAATTGCATGGGCGCGGTGCCGCATGACTGTTGTCACGCTAGAGCGCCCTGCCTCGGCTGCTGGGCACCAGAAGGTCCTGGCACAGCCTGGTGGCGGGCTGACGCGGCCGTGCGCGGAGCGTCGGCGGAGGATCCGGGCAGCCCTGATCAATCGTGACGGGGCGTTCTGCTTCTACTGCGGCGTCGCGTTCGGAGAGCGGACGCGGGCGACGATCGATCACCTGGTGCCGCAGTCGCAGATTCCAGGCTGGAAACTGGCCAACCTGGTGCTGGCCTGCTACCCGTGTAACCAGGCCAAGGCCGACCAGCTTCCGCAAGTCTTCCTGCTACGCCAAGGCTGGCGACGGCCGAAGCCATGGCGGGAACGTGGAGCGCGGTTGCTGCGGGCGCTCCTACGAAGCCTGGGATTGGCGCCGGTTCGGGAGTGCCGATGAACGGCGAGAAGACGCGAATGGCGGTCCCGGCAGCGGCTGACCCGGCCGCGGGGCCGCTGGGCGATGGGCTGGTGCTCCCCGGCGGAGTCCGGGGCCGGTTCCGGGCGCTGGCTCGGCTGGGCGGCTGCTGCCAGCCTGTTCGCGTCCGTGGCGATGTTCGGCACGTGCTGGCGGATGGGCGGGTCCGCTTGGTGTACTCCACGCGGCAGGAGCTGGGCTCGGTGCTGCTGGTCCCGTGCGGGAACCGTCGTGCCTCACGCTGCCCGTCGTGCGCCGAGATCTACCGGGCTGACACCTTCCATCTGATCCGGGCGGGCTTGGTAGGAGGAGACAAGGGCGTGCCATCGTCGGTGCGGGAGCATCCGCGGGTGCTGGCCACGCTGACCGCGCCGAGTTTCGGGCCGGTGCATGCCCATCGTAAGCGGGCGGCCGGGCGTGGTAGCGGCGTGATGCCGTGCCGTCCGCGTCGTGACGCGCCAGTGTGCCCGCATGGCCGGACGCTGGCGTGCACCGATCGGCATGAGGCCGACGATCCCCTGGTGGGGCAGCCATTGTGCCCGGACTGCTACGACTATGCCGGTCACGTGCTGTGGAACGCCTGCGCGGGTGAGCTGTGGCGGCGCTTCACCATCTACCTGCGGCGCGAGCTGGCCC
The DNA here is from genome assembly GCF_040656115.1 of Nonomuraea sp. NPDC050202. Classification (NCBI taxonomy): domain Bacteria; kingdom Bacillati; phylum Actinomycetota; class Actinomycetes; order Streptosporangiales; family Streptosporangiaceae; genus Nonomuraea; species Nonomuraea sp. NPDC050202. Next base: position 15,149 of record NZ_JBFALF010000010.1, read on the forward strand.
GAGTGGCGGGCATGACCGCATCGGCGTTCAACGAGCAAGTGCGGGTGTCGTTCGCCAAGGTCGCGGAGTATCAGGCGCGCGGCATCGTGCACTATCACGCGGTGGTGCGACTCGACGGCCGTGACTCCGATGGGGCGGTGCTGCCTCCTCCGGCGTGGGCGAGCGTGCAGCTGCTGGAGTTGGCCATCCGGGCGGCGGCGGCCGGCGCTTTCATCGCCTCGCCCGAGTGTGAGCACGAGAGCGGGCAACGGCGGCTCGTCTTCGGCAGGCAGGTGGACGTGGCGCCGATCGTCGCCCAGGAGCTGACCGATACGGAGCTTACCGAGGAGAAGGTGGCGGGCTACATCGCCAAGTACGCCACCAAGGGCGCCACGACCGAGGGCACGGTGGATCGTCGCATCAAGGAACGCGCCGACGTCGACGGCTTGGCGCTGACCGGGCATCAACGGCGGCTGATCGATATGTGCTGGCAACTCGGCGACGGTGAAGCGCATCCGGAGCTGATGGGCTTGCGGTTGCGCCAGTGGGCGCACATGCTCGGCTACCGGGGCCACTTCTCGACCAAGTCTCGTGCGTACTCGACCACGATGAGGGCGCTGCGCGAGGTGAGGTGTTCCTTTCGCCGCGAGCAAGCCCGCAAGAACGGAGGTGACCGGTGGGAAGCCGTGGACGCCTCCACTCTGGTGATCACCTCGTGGACCTTCGCCGGTCAGGGTTACCCACATCCGGCTGACGCCTACATCGCGGGACTCGTACGCGAAGAACGCGAACAACAGAGACAGCGCCGACGGATCCTGCGCGATGCGGCCAAGGGCAAGTCACTCAGTAAGTCACTCAGAGGGCCACTCCCCATGTGGGTGAGTGGCCCTGAGCTGGTCGGGGCGACAGGATTTGAACCTGCGACTTCTTGCTCCCAAAGCAAGCGCGCTGCCAAGCTGCGCCACGCCCCGTCTCGCCGAGTGCGCATGCGCTCCGGGACTCCGGTACGCTTACGCCCTGACGACCGGATGAAGTCTAGACCAGAGTTCGACCGGTTCGCGCGGACGTAGCTCAATGGTAGAGCCCTAGTCTTCCAAACTAGCTACGCGGGTTCGATTCCCGTCGTCCGCTCCAGCACGGCGAAGGGCCAGGTCAAGAGCCTGGCCCTAGCCTTTTCCAGGCCTCCTCGGTCGCCTCGGCCAGGGCGCGCATGCGCTCCCCGTACGCCGCGTGCCCGTCGAGGACGAAGCCGCCGTCGCCGTACGGCAGCTCGCAGAAGCTCGTGCGGAAGCGCGCGGGCGGCCCGCCCGCGGGGAGCGGCGCGTACGGCTCCAGCGGCGCCATGTCGTAGCCCGCCCTCGATCGGTGGTTGTTGCGCGCCACCTGGTGCTCCCGCAGCCGGAGCACCGCGTCGATGCCCCGGTCGAGGTAGAACTGCAGCCACCGGAACTGGCCGTCGAGGTGCCTCTCGTGCCCGCGCGACGGGTGCTGCAGGAGGTAGACGCAGACGACGACCGCGTGCCACCTGTACATCTCGGGGTCGAGCTGCTCCTCCGCCAGGATCGTGTTGTAGTAGTCGGCGCACACGCCGAGCGGTCCCGCCGTCGCGCCGCAGTCGCACTGAGCCATGGCGGGCACCCTAGCGAGGCGGCCCCGGGCCCGTCGACGGCATTTCGGGCGCTCGTAAGCTGTGATCGATGCGTGTGCGACCGATCTCCCGTGAGGCTCTCGTCGAGGAGCTGGCCGAGCTGATCTCCGCCCGGCCCCAGGGCGCGTGGGTGCGGGTGGCCGTGGACGGGGCGCCGCCCGCCCGGCCGGGGGCGCTGGCCGACGAGCTGGTGGCGCCGCTGCGGCTGCGCGGCCGGCCCGTGCTGCGCGTGTCGGCGGGCGACTTCCTGCGGCCCGCGTCGCTGCGGCTGGAGTACGGCAGGACCGACCCCGACGCCTTCTACGACGACTGGCTCGACGCCAAGGCGCTGCGCAGGGAGGTGCTGGAGCCGCTGGAACCGGGAGGGCCGGGGCAGGTGCTGCCGGCGTTGTGGGACAGCGGGATCGATCGGGCCTACCGGCTGCCGTACACCGCGCTGCCGCCGGGCGGGGTGGTGCTGGTGGACGGGGCGCTGCTGCTGGGGCGAGGGCTGGCGTTCGACGTGAGCGTGCACGTGTGGCTCTCGCCCGGCGCGCTGGAGCGGCGGACGCCGGAGGGCGAGCGCTGGACGCTGCCCGCCTACGAGCGGTACGAGCGGGAGGCGCGGCCCCAGGAGGCGGCCGACGTCGTGGTACGCGCCGATCATCCGGACCGGCCGGCGGTGCTGGTCCGGTGAACTGCGGCGGCGCAGACTGAGGCCATGATGCCCAGCGACTGGTACAACATCGTTCCCGATCTGCCCGCCCCGCCGCCTCCGCCGCTGCATCCCGCCACGCGGCGGCCCGTCGGCCCCGACGACCTGGCGCCCCTGTTCCCCATGGAGCTGATCGGGCAGGAGGTCAGCGGCGAGCGGTACGTCCCGATCCCCCAGGAGGTGCTGGACGTCTACCGGCTCTGGCGGCCGACGCCGCTGATCCGGGCGCACCGGCTGGAGCGGGCGCTGGGCACGCCGGCCAGGATCTACTACAAGTACGAGGGCGGCTCCCCCGCCGGGTCGCACAAGCCGAACACGGCGGTGCCGCAGGCGTACTACAACGCGCGCGAGGGCGTCCGGCTGCTCACCACCGAGACCGGCGCGGGTCAGTGGGGGTCGGCGCTGGCGTTCGCCTGCGCCCAGTTCGGCCTGGAGTGCCGGATCTGGATGGTGCGGGCCTCCTACGACCAGAAGCCCTACCGCCGCTCCCTCATGCAGGTGTACGGCGCCACCGTGCACGCCAGCCCCTCCGCCGTGACGGGGGTGGGCAGCAAGATCCTGGCGGACGATCCTGGCTCCCCTGGCAGCCTGGGGATCGCGATCAGCGAGGCGGTCGAGGTGGCGGGCGCGTCACCCGACGCCAGGTACGCCCTCGGCTCCGTGCTCAACCACGTCCTGCTGCACCAGACGGTGATCGGCGAGGAGGCGCTCGCCCAGCTCCCTGAGATGCCGGACCTGGTGATCGGCTGCACCGGCGGCGGCTCGAACTTCGCCGGCCTGGCCTTCCCCTTCCTGCGGGAGAAGCTGGCGGGCCGGATCCGGACGGTGTTCCGGGCCGTGGAGCCGGCGGCCTGCCCGTCGTTCACGCGCGGCGCGTACGCCTACGACTTCGGCGACACGGCCGGCTTCACGCCGCTGCTCAAGATGCACACGCTGGGGCACTCGTTCGTGCCGGACCCGATCCACGCCGGCGGGCTGCGCTATCACGGCATGTCGCCGCTGTTGTCGCACATGTACGAGCTGGGCCTGTTCGAGGCGGTGACCCGCGCCCAGAACGAGTGCTTCGAGGCCGGCGTCCGCTTCGCCAGGACCGAGGGGATCGTGCCCGCGCCCGAGCCCACGCACGCGCTGGCCGAGACGATCGCCGAGGCGCTGCGCTGCAAGGAGAGCGGCGAGGAGAAGGTGATCCTGACGGCGCTGTGCGGTCACGGTCACTTCGATCTGGGGGCCTATGACCGGTACCTGGCGGGCGAGCTGGAGGACTACACGCTGCCGCAGGACCGCATCGACCAGGCGCTGACCGAGCTGCCGTCGTGAGCCGCCCTGGCGGGTGAGCCGCGGGTGGCCGCCGGAAGCGGGCGGCCACCCGCCGGTCATCGCGCCGTGGGGCGCTTGCCGTGGTTCGCCTTCTTCTTCTTGCGTGCCCTGCCCTTGCGTGCTCGCCTGGCCATAAGCTCGCCTCCGATGATCGGTGAGCCCTCACCGTCTCCTGCCGCGCTGACCAGCGCAAGCGTTCCCGCGTTAACTAACATTCCCCAACAATCCCGTGTCATAATTTGGTGGAATCTGTTGGAAGGAGCGGGCGTGCTCGCACAGCAGCGACAGCAGGCGATTCTCGAACGCGTGCGCAGCAACGGCGGCGTCCGGGTGGCCGACCTCGTACGCGAGCTCGGCGTCTCCGACATGACCATCCGCCGCGACCTCGAGGTGCTGGCCGAACGCGGGCTGCTGGAGAAGGTACACGGCGGCGCGACCGCGCTCGGCCCCGGCTCGACCGAGGAGCCCGGCTTCACCGCCAAGTCCGCGCGCCAGCAGCAGGAGAAGGAGGCCATCGCGCGCCACGCCGCCACGCTCGTCCGCCCCGGCACGGCCGTGGCGCTGTCGGCGGGCACCACCACGTGGGCGCTGGCCCGCCACCTGATCGGCGTGCCCGAGCTGACCGTGATCACCAACTCGATCCCGGTCGCCGACGTCTTCCACCGCAACCCGCGCGCCGATCGCACGGTCGTGCTGACCGGAGGCGTACGCACGCCGTCCGACGCCCTGGTGGGCCCCGTGGCCGTGGCCGCGATCCGCCGCCTGCACGTGGACACGCTCTTCCTGGGCGTGCACGGGATGAGCGTGCGTGCCGGGTTCACCACGCCCAACCTGCTGGAGTCCGAGACCGACAGGGAGCTGGTGACGGCCGCGACCCGGCTGGTCGTCCCCGCCGACCACACGAAGTGGAACACCGTCGGCATCAGCACCATCGCCGAGCTGAGCGAGGCCGACGTGGTCATCAGCGACGCGGGGCTGCCGGAGGACGCACGCACCGAGCTGGCCGAACGGGCCGGAGAACTGATCATCGCGGAGGCCTCGTCTTGAAGCGCACCATCACCCATCTGGCCGACGGCCGGGAGCTGATCTACTTCGACCGGCGTGACGACGCCGACAGGAGCGCGATCGACCGCCGGACCCTGGAGCCCCGCCCGGTGGCCTCCGAGCTGCGGTACGACCCGCTGACGGAGGAGTGGATCGCGATCGCCGGGCACCGGCAGACGCGCACGTTCCTGCCGACCGGTGGCACGGCCGAGTGCCCGCTGTGCCCGTCGTCGGACACGCGGTCGTCGGAGATCCCGTCCTACGACTACGACGTGGTCGTGTTCGAGAACCGATTCCCCTCTTTCTCCACAAATATCGGGACTTATGGGGAGCCGGGTGGACTGAGCGAGGTCCGTCCGGCCGTGGGGCGGTGCGAGGTGGTGTGCTTCACCTCCGACCACTCCTCCTCCTTCTCCAGGCTCTCCGACTCCCAGGTGGAGCTGGTCATGGAGGCGTGGGCCGACCGTACGGCCGAGCTGTCCCAGATCGAGGGCGTGGAGCAGGTGTTCTGCTTCGAGAACCGGGGCGAGGAGATCGGCATCACGCTGGCCCACCCGCACGGCCAGATCTACGCCTACCCGTACGTGACGCCCAGGACCAAGCTGCAGCTCGCCACCGCCGGGCGTTACACCAAGGGCAACCTGTTCGCCGACGTGCTGGCCGCCGAGCGGGAGGCGGGGACCCGGGTGGTGGCCGCCAACGAGCTGTGGACGGCCTTCGTGCCGGCCGCCGCGCGCTGGCCGTTCGAGGTGCACCTCTACCCGCACCGGCAGGTGCCCGACCTGGCGGCGCTCACCGAGGAGGAGCGGGCGGCGTTCGCGCCGCTGTACACCTCGGTGCTGCGGGCGTTCGACGGGCTGTTCGACATGACGATGCCGTACATCGCGGCCTGGCACCAGGCGCCGGTGCGGGAGGGCAGGGAGCTGGCGTACCTGCATCTGGAGCTGTTCAGCATCAGGCGGGCACCGAACAAGCTCAAGTTCCTGGCAGGATCGGAGTCCGCGATGGGCGCCTTCGTGAACGACGTGCTGCCGGAAGAGGCGGCACGCATGATTCGATCACAGATAGATCACTAATGGATTTCTAGTTAAGGTCGCATTACTCGTGATCTACCACTAATATCCCCATATGCACCGGCCGTAACGGCCGCAGCATGCCTAATCCCGGGCGCCTCGCCCGGGAGCCGGGGACCCAAACCGCACCTGGGGTGAATCCGCTACGGCGGTAGGGAATCGCACCTCCCATGCCCGAACCCGTCAGCTAACCCGGCCGGCAGAGGGAGAGGAAACATCCACGTGGCGGCTTCGTCCCCCGCGATCCTTGCCATCGGCCTCATCACCGCCACCGCCGTCGCCCTGTCGGCGGCCCCCGCCTCAGCGGCGCCCAAACCGACGGAAGCCGAGCTCCGTACCCAGCTCAAGCAGCTCAACAGCAAGGTCGACAAGCTCATCGAGCAGTACAACCTCAAGCGCGTCGAGCTGGCCAAGGCCCAGGAGGCCGCCAAGACGGCCGCCGCCAAGCTGGCCGCCGCCGAGCAGACGCTGGCCGGCGCCGAGCAGCGGGTCGCCGACATCGCCCGCCTGCGCTACCAGAACGGCGACCCCTCCTCGCTGCCGGGCTTCATGCTCCCGACGGACGCCGACAGCGCCGCCCTGCTCGAACAGCTCACGGCCGAGCAGCAGGCGCTCGTCGCGATCGTGGCCAAGGCCCGCGACGACAAGAAGAAGGCCAGCGAGGAGGCCGCCGCGCTGACGGCCAGGATCAAGTCGGACGCGGCCGAGGTGGACGAGCAGCGCGACGAGGCCGAGGACGTCATCGAGGACATCAAGGACAAGCTCGAAGACCTCATCCCGTACGGCACGGGCCGCAACGCCAACGGCACCTGGGCGCCCGAGCTGCCCACGGGCACCGACAACATCACCTCCCGTACGCGGCTGATGAAGGCCCAGGTGGAGAAGAACTTCTCGCTGCCGTACGCGGTGGGCTGCTTCCGCTCGGGCTCCAGCGGCGAGCACCCGCTCGGCCGGGCCTGCGACTTCATGATGAGCGCGGGCGGCGCGATGCCCACGGCCGTGAACAGCGCGCTCGGCGACCGGATCGCAGCCTGGGCGATCAAGAACCAGGGCAGGCTGGGCATCAAGTACGTGATCTGGAAGCAGCGGATCAACCAGGGGTCCGGCTGGCGCGCCATGTCCGACCGCGGCAGCGTCACCGAGAACCACTTCGACCACGTGCACATCTCGATGAACTAGCGAGCCGAAGGGTCAGGGCCGCTCGGGCGCTCGCGGGACGAGCAGCCCCCGGTTGAACGCCTCGGTGACGGCGGCGGCGCGGTCGCCCACGCCGAGCTTGGCGTAGATGTTCAGCAGGTGGCTCTTGACCGTGGCCTCGGTGATGAACAGCCGGGCGGCCGCCTCACGGTTGGTGTTCCCCGCCGCCACGAGTTCGAGCACCTCCAGCTCACGCTGGCTGAGCAGTTGCGGCGCGGGTGTCCTGACCCGGTTCATCAGCCGTGCCGCCACCGAAGGGGACAGCACGCTGTCGCCCTTGGCGGCGGCCCGCGCGCCTCGCAGCAGGTCCTCCCGGGGAGAGTCCTTGAGCAGGTAGCCGGTGGCGCCCGCCTCGATCGCCGGAAGGACGTGGCTGTCGCTGTCGTAGGTGGTCAGCACCAGCACGCGCGCGGTGACGCCGAGCCTGGTCAGCTCCTTGATCGCGGTGAGCCCGTCCATGCCGGGCATGCGCAGGTCCATCAGGATCACGTCGGGCCCGGCCTCCTGGGCGAGCCGTACGGCCGCGGCGCCGTCCGCGGCCTCGCCCACCACCTCGAACCCGGGCGCGGAGGCGAACATGCTGCTCAGCCCGTCCCTGACAACGGGGTGGTCGTCCGCGATCAGCAGTCGGATCGGGGTCTCGGCCGTGTGGTCGATCATGCGTGGCTCCCGGTCGGCGGAGTGGGGACGCGGGCGGAGATCCCGGTACCCAGGCCCGGCTCGGACTCGATCTGCAAGGTACCGGACAGTCCTTCGACGCGCTGGCGCATGATGGTCAGGCCGAAGCCGCCGCCGGACGGCTGCCGTGACATGGCCGTGCCGGCTTCGAGGCCCGCTGGATCGAAGCCCCTGCCGTCGTCACGTACGTCCAGTGCGACCTCGTGCTCCAGGTAGGACAGGGTCACCCCGACCCTGGTCGCGTGCGCGTGCTTGGCCACGTTGGCCAGTGCCTCCTGTGCCGTGCGCAGCAGCGCGAACTCGGCCTCCGGTGTCATCGGCCGTACCGTGCCGGTCGTCGTGACGTGCGCGGGCAGCCCGTGCAGCTTCGACCACCGGCCGGCGACGTCGGCGAGCGCGTCGCTCAGGCGCGCGGTCCGCAGCGGCTCGGGCCGCAGCGCGTCGACCGAGCGCCGCGCCTCGGCCAGGCTCTCCCTCGCCAGGTTCTTGACGGCGTCGAAGGGCCGGCGCCACGGCGCCGGGACCTCGTGCATCTGCTCGGCCGCCTGGAGCTGCGCGATGATGCCGGTCAGGCCCTGCGCCAGGGTGTCATGGATCTCGCGGGCCATCCGCTGGCGCTCGTCGAGCACGCCCGCCTCCCTGGCCTGGGCGAGCAGCTGGGCGTGCAGGCCGGCGTTCTCGGCGAGCGACGCCTCCAGCAGCCGGTTCGTCCGGCTCAGCTCCTCGAGGGTCTGCTCGCGCCGCTCCTCCTCCCTCTCGGCGACCCGCAGGACCCAGGCGCAGGCGCACATCATGACGATGTTGAAGGCGACGATGGTCACCAGCATCGCCACGCCGAACGCGTCCGTCCTGGGGATGCCGGACGCCTGCGCCGTACCGGCCAGGACCGCTGCGCCGGACACGCCCAGCAGCCGCCACGGCCAGCGCAGGACCGTGAAGGAGTAGATGTAGGCGGCAGGGGTGAAGAGCCCGAAGGCGGGTTGGCGGGCCACGAGGACCGCGGTGAGCACGAGCAGCCCCGCGACGAACATCCCCATGATCCGTGGCCGGCCCCACCAGCCGGGACGCAGGGTGAACATGCCGAGCATCCACGCGGCCGCCAGCCCGCACAGGCCGAGGTCGACGAGCAAGGAGCCGTCCACCCCGTCCGCCATGATCACCAGGATCGCGACGAGGAGCACCAGCAGCGCGTACGGAACCACGTTGACCAGAAGGAACGGCGGCTGTTGCGGAATCTTCCTGCTCACGGCTCCCTCTCCCGGCAGGATTCTATTCCCAGCGGAACCAGCGGATCGCGGCGAACGCGCACACCACCGCGTACGCCGCCAAGGTCTGAGCCCTCGATGCACTCCACGGTCCTGCGTTGCGAACCTCGATCACTGGCGGCATGCGTGCGTCCTTCCGGGCTCGGCCCCCTCGGGGTTGACGCGTTCAGCCCGCTATGACCAAGGCGTGCGCCGGCACCGGCCAGGAGGCGGGACCTGGCCGGCGGACGTTCCCGTGGGATCACCCGCACGCCGAAGGGCAGAACCTCACCTCGGGGTAGCGCGATGACGGCTTGTCCAGGAGCGGCCGCCGCTGCCCCTTCAGGTGCTGGTCGAGGAAGGCCGCCACGTACGTGCGGGTGAGCTCGGCGGAGCGCTGCGCGGGCAGGGCGCCGTAGGCGGGCGTGATGCCGAGGGAGCCCTGCAGCAGCGGGCCGTCGGTGAAGGACTGGTGATCCGCGCCCGTCACCACGATCCAGCGTTTCCACCCGGTCAGCAGCTTCCAGTCACGCTCCCACGAGGGGTCCCGGCCGCCGGGGACGTGCTCCGGCGCGCCCACGAACAGGAACGGCCGGGAGAACCCGCTCTTCGGGATCCGGGCGTACGTGGTGCCGTCCAGGTTGATCCCCGCGCGGATCCGGGGGTCACGCACCATGGCCGCCAGGGCGCTGGCCCCGCCGATCGACTGCCCCGCCATCGCGATCCTGGAGCGGTCGAGCACCGCGGAGCCGTCCCACTTCGACGGGAGCTGGTCGAGCACGAACGAGACGTCCGCCGCCCGGCCCCCCACCACGCCCGTGCCGAAGCCCGTGTCCGCGTCGCTGTCGCACGCCAGGCAGCCCGCGACCGTCCCGTCGGCCAGGGTCGTGGCGTAGCTCTCGTAGGGGTGGTCGATGCCGGCCACCACGTACCCGCGGCTGGCCAGGTCCTCGGCCAGGGACGTGAGCGTGCTGACCGGCTTGGTGAAGCCGGGCGAGAGCACCACCAGCGGCAGCTCCCGCCCGGCGGGCTCGGCACCGGCGACGGCGTTCGTCCGCGTCCTGCTGAGCGTGTCCAACGGGACGGCCGCGCTCCTGACCCCCTTCAGCAGGAGCTGCGACTCCTCGGCCGACATGTACGGCGCCCGCTGCCCGTCCCGCCGCTTCGCCGGGTACCACAGCGTGACCTTCAGCTCCCTGGCGTCGGCGTCCAGGTTCCAGGGGTCGGGCCGGGAGGTGTCCTTCAGGTGCAGCACGGTGGTGCCGACCGGGTGATCGCCCGTGGGCGCGGGCAGGGTGGCGGGGCCGGACGGCGGGGGTGACACGGCGGCTGGTCTGGGCGGGGTGGGCGCGGTGCAGGCGGATGCCGCGAGGACGGCCAGCCCGGCGAGCGCCACCGCTATCGGTCTCATGTTCCCTCACTCGTGCAGCAGGGTCAGGGCGTGGGCCAGGGCGGGGTCGCGCCCCGCCGCCGCGTCACGCGGGGTCGGGGACACGTGGTGGTCGGGCGGCACGCCAATCCGGTCCACCACCTCGCGGTTCGGGCCGAGGTGGTGCTTGGCGGGGAAGCTCAGCACGGTGTTGTTGGCCAGCAGGTACGGCTGCGCGGGCCCGGAGATGACGCCGGCCGTCCTGGTGCCGACCAGGTGGCCGATCCGCAGGTCCTTCACCGCGGAGCTGACGTGCTCGCACGCCGAGGCGCAACTGCGGTCGATCAGCACGGTCAGCGGCAGCCCCAGCAGCTCGACGGTGTCGTCGGTGCGGAAGGCCTCGCACGTGCCGTCCACGGCGCACTGGTACCCGGTGACCTTGCCGTGGACGAACGCGCTCACCAGCCGCACCGCCTCCGCGGGGATGCCGCCGCCGTTGCCGCGCAGGTCCAGCACGACGCCGGTGAGCGTCCTGCCCTCGCGCATCCGGGCGATCGCGTTGAGCGCCCGCTTCGCGGAGTCGGGGGCGAACCCGGACAGCCGTACGTAGGCGGTGTCGTCGTCCAGCAGCTTCGACCGCACCACCTGCAGGGCGGCGAGGTCCCGCTGGTAGAGGCCCGGTTTGAGCGTCACGGTCCACCGGCGGCCGGTGCTCTCCCGCAGCAGCCCGAGCCGGACCGGGCGCGCTTCCGGGTAACGGGGGTAGAGGGCGGCGATCGCGGGCGTGGGCTCGCCGTCGATGAAGGGCGCCGAGCCGTTGATCGACTCGATGACGTCGCCCGGGCGCACCCCTGCGGCCTGCGCCGCGCCGCCCTGCACGGCGGTGACGAACAGCGGCGGGACAGCGGCGCCCGGGTTGACGTCCACCTGGGGGCCGTTGACGTTCGCCTCGAGGCCCAGGCCGTAGCCGTCGCCGTCGTAGTAGTCGGGGTGCCGCCTCGCGCCGTGCGCCCAGCGGGCGTGGTTGTCGCCGAGACTGGCCACGACGGCTTCGAGGGTGACGACCGCCAGCCTGTCGCGCAGGTCGGGGACCTGGTCGGCGATCTTCCTGTAGACGGCCTCGAAGGCGGCCCAGTCGGCCTTCCTGTCGCCGGTCAGCGCCGGCATGGTGGCCTCGGGCACGTCGCGGCCGTTGCGGTTGAGCTCCTGGGTCAGGGCGGCGAATCCCGAGGTGAGCAGCGTGCGGGCGTCGAGCGTGGCGCCGCTGTAGTAGTGGGTGAGCAGGCAGAGGTAGGCCTGCTCGATGACGTCGATCGTGGTGGCCGTCTCCGCCCCGGGAGCCCCCTGGGGGCTCGCGCAGACCGTGCCGGCGGCGGTGCTCGCCTGGGGGCGTGGCGGCGACGGGGCCGTGCAGGCCGCCGCCAGGAGGAGGGCGAGCCCGGCTGTCACCGTCCTGATGACGGTCATGACAGGCGCCTCCTGATCCACCAGAAGGACGACCAGGTGAGGCCGAGGGTGAGCAGGGCGTAGATGCCGGTCTCGATCCACTGCAGCGGCCAGAAGCGTTCGAGGGGCTGGTAGGTCGCCTGCTGGCGGTAGCCGAGCCCGTTGATCTCGACCATGCACGCGTTGCCGCCCTGCGGTCCGGCTCCCGACAGCGCGCAGGGCCCCGACGTGGTCGAGACCGGGACGACGCCCATCTCACCGCTGGCGGCGATCTTGCGCCCTGACGGGTCGACGAGATCGCTGGACAGGACCCAGGAGCCCGTACGCCCGGGGATCGCCGCTGTGAGGTTCACCGAGAAGACGCCCTCGCGGCTGATGCCCAGCCCGTCGATGTTCTCCCTGCCGAGCTCGAAGGTGGCCGTGACCGGCGGGATCAGATGGGGCCTGGCCAGGAGGGGCATGGTGATCTGGACGGCGGCGAAGACGACCAGGGTCAGGGCCATCGCGGGCAGGGTGCGGCGCACCAGCATGCCCACGGTCACGCCGAGGGCGAAGGCGAAGGCCGCGTACCCGAGGGGGGCGATCCCGCGCGCGCTGAACACCAGGGGGTCCATGAGCGCGAACCCCTCGGGGGCGGACTGGTCCAGCGGCCCTGCCCACCAGGTCACCGCCAGGCCGCTGACGCCGGCGGCGGCCGTGGCGACCAGGCCGGTGAACCCGAGCTTGATCATCAGCCATCGGGTCCTGGTGATGCTCTGGTTCCACACCAGCAGGTGCGTGCCCGCCTCCAGCTCGCGGGTGATCAGCGGCGCTCCCCAGAAGAGCCCGACCAGGGCGGGCAGGATCAGCACGACGAGGGTGCTCGCCAGGAACGGCATCTCGTAGTCGTCGAAGAACCGGTCGTAGAAGTTCTCGCAGTCGTCACCCGGTGTGCAGGAGGCGAGCCCGGCGGTGTAGTCGGCGGCCAGCCCCGAGCCGGTCACGAGCAGGACGGCGGCGAGCAGCACGAGCAGGACGGCCGTCATCGTGGCCGCGCCGCGGAACTGCCGCCAGGTCAGCCAGATCATCGCAGGGCCTCCAGGTCGGCGGCGGTGGAGTGGTCCATGTAGGCCAGGACGAGGTCCTCCATGCCGAGCCGGCTGACCGTCCAGGCCGGGTCGGCGACCGGGGCGTCGCCGTGCACGACGAAGGTGCTCTGCCGGTCGGTGTGCCGGGCGGAGACGACGTGCCCGCCGGCGGGCGGGTTGCCGTCGGCGCGGCGCGGGCCGGTGAGCCGGTGGTGGGCGGCCAGCAGGTCCTCGGCCCTCCCGGCGACCCGGACGCGCGAGTCGACGAGCACGATCAGGTAGTCGCAGGTGCGTTCCAGGTCGGAGACCAGGTGGGAGGAGAGCACCACGCTGAACCGGTGCTCGGCGGTGGCCTCCATCAGGCCCTGCAGGAAGTCGCGGCGGGCCAGCGGGTCGAGCGAGGCGACCGGCTCGTCCAGGATCAGCAGGTCCGGCCGCTTGGCCAGGCCGAGGGTGAGGGCGAGCTGGGCGCGCTGGCCGCCGGACAGCTTGCCCGCGCGGTGCGCGGGGTCGAGGCCGAGCCGCGCTATCCGCTCCCGCGCCAGCGCGGCGTCCCAGCCGGGGTTGAGCCTGGCGCCCAGCCGCAGGTGCTCGGCCACGGTCAGGGCGGCGTAGACGGGGGTGTCCTGGGCCACGAAGCCGACCCTGGCCAGTTGCGCGGGACCGGCGGCGGGGCGGCCGCCCAGCACGCCGATGCCGCCCGCGGTGGGCTCCAGAACGCCGGTGGCCAGCTTCAGCAGCGTGGTCTTGCCGGCGCCGTTGGGGCCCACCAGGCCGACGACGTGGCCCTGGGGGATGTCGATGGTGCAGTCGCGCAGCGCCCAGCGCCTGCCGTACCTCTTGCCCAGCCCCTGCGCCTCTAAGACAGAAGTCACGCCATGTCCTCCTGAGCAGCGTTTATCGCTTTATCTAGTGTCCTAGTACTTTAGGAAGGCGGATGTATGGGGCCGGTAAAGAGGCACGTGCGAGGCCGCTAGAACGGCAGCGGCGGGGCGGACGGCGCCTGCGGCAGGGCGGGCAGCCAGGAGCGGGCGGGCAGCAGCGACTCGCACGCCCGCAACGCCGCCCCGTACGTGCCGGACAGGACGTCCACACGCTCGCCCTTGATCTCGAGGTTGATCAGCCCTTCGGGCGAGAACGTGACCTCGGGGAAGCCGGGCAGTCCGTGCGAGCGCATGCAGGCCGTGAACGCCCTGCCGTCCTCGGTGGGCGCCGCCTCGGTGGGCGCCGCCTCGGTGGGCGCCGCCTCGGCGGCGGGGAGCCCGCTCAGCCCGGCGACGAGAACGACTCCCGCCAGGACCATCTTTCTGATCATCATGCCTCCGTTCGTCTCGGGTGACCCCAGGTAAGCCGGGCGGCGGTTACAGGGCGGTGACGCCGATGGTTACCCCGCTGTAACCCCCGTTGCGGGCATCCTGGGGATCATGAGGGTGTTGGTGGTCGAGGACCACGAGGAGCTGGCCCTGACGGTCGCCGCGGGGCTGCGCCGCGAGGGCATGGCCGTGGACGTGGTGCTCGACGGGCCGGACGCGCTCGAACGCGCCGGCGTCCACCACTACGACGTGGTCGTCCTCGACCGGGACCTGCCGGGCCTGCACGGTGACGAGGTGTGCCGGTCGCTGGCCGCCTCGGGGAACCCGGCGCGGATGCTGATGCTGACCGCCGCGGGGTCGATCGACGACAGGGTGAGCGGGCTCGGCATCGGCGCCGACGACTACCTGCCCAAGCCGTTCGCCTTCGCCGAGCTGGTCGCGCGGATCCGGGCGCTGGCCAGGCGGTCGCAGCAGGCCCTGCCCGCCGTGCTCGTCCACGGTGACCTGCGGCTGGACCCGGCCACCCGGATCGCCACCCGCGACGGGCGCCGGCTGCCGCTGAGCCCCAAGGAGTTCGCCGTCCTGGAGCTGCTGCTGGCCGCCCAGGGCGCGGTGGTCTCCGCCGAGCAGCTGCTGGAGCGCGGCTGGGACGAGTTCGCCGACCCGTTCACGCACACCGTGAAGGTGACGATCAGCCGCTTACGCCGCAAGCTCGGCGACCCGCCGCTGATCGAGACGGTCCCGCAGGCCGGATACCGGATATGAGGCGGACCGTACGCCTGCGCCTGACCGCGCTCTACGGCGGCCTGTTCCTGATGGCCGGAGTGGTGCTGGTCGCGCTCATCTACCTCCTGGTCAGGTACTCCCCCTTCCCCGCGCCACCGGCCGCCCCCGCGCCGTTCGGCGGGCTCGCCGTGCCCGTCCCCGCACCGCGCGCGGCCCAGGCCGACACCTTGAGCAGGCTGCTGGTCAACTCCCTGATCGCGCTGGCCGTCATGGCGTGCGCGGCGATGGTGCTGGGCTGGTTCATGGCCGGGCGCGTGCTGCGGCCGCTGGGTGAGATGACGGCGACCGTACGGCGCATCACCGCCGACCGGCTGGACCGGCGGCTGGCCGCGTCGGGGCCCGACGACGAGCTGAAGGGGCTGGCGGACACGTTCGACGAACTGCTGGACCGGCTGGAGGCGGCCTTCACCGCGCAGCGGCGGTTCGTCGCCAACGCCTCGCACGAGATGCGTACACCCCTGACGCTGCAGCGCGCCATGGCCGAGGTCGCGCTCGCCGATCCGGAGGCCGACGCGGCGGCGCTGCGCGGCGTGCTGGAGCGCGTCGTGGCCGCCGGCAAGCACCAGGAGCGCCTCATCGAGGCCCTGCTCGTGCTGGCCCGCAGCCAGCAGGGCCTGGCCCGGCGCGAACCCCTCGACCTGGCCGTGATCGCCGGGCAGGCCCTCGACGAGCATCCGGGGATCAGCCTCGGATCCGACCTCGGCCCGGCGCCCGCGTCCGGCGACCCCGCCCTGATCGAGCGCCTGGTCACGAACCTGCTGGACAACGCCGTGCGCTACAACGTGCCCGGCGGCCGGGTCGAGGTGGCGACGGCCACGCGCGCCGGCCGTTCCGTTCTCAGGATCGCCAACAGCGGCCCGGTGATCCCGCCCGACCAGGTGCACCTGCTCCTGCAGCCGTTCCAGCGCCTGGACAGCGGCAAGCGGGCGAGCGGCGACGGGCTGGGGCTCGGCCTGTCGATCGTGGCCGCCATCGTCGAGGCCCACCACGGCACGATGGACGCCCGGCCCCTCCCGGGCGGCGGGCTCGACGTCACCGTCACCCTGGAGCAGGGGTGAGGCGCCTGTCGCAGGAGCACGGCGCCCGCGCGGGCGCGGGCGCGGTGCTCAGTTCGTGAGCGTGAGCGGGTTGACGAGGTCGGCGTAGACGAGCAGGCCCGCCATGATCATCATCACGATCGCGATCGCGTACGTCAGCGGCAGCACCTTGGCGATGTCCACGTACTTCGGCTCCGGCCGCCGCATCACCCTGGCGTAGGCCCGCTTGACGCCCTCCCACAGGCCGCCGGCGATGTGCCCGCCGTCGAGCGGCAGCAGCGGGATGAGGTTGAACATGCCGATCGCCAGGTTGAAGCCGGCCAGCAGGTTCACGAAGATGGCGATCTTCTTCTCGGTGGACAGGTCGGAGGCCAGGATCTCGCCGCCCATGCGGCCCGCGCCGACCACGCCGACCGGGCCCTCGGGATCGCGCTCCTCGCCCGAGAAGGCGGCGTGCCAGACGCCGACCATCTTCTCCGGCAGGTTGAGCAGCGAGCTCGCCACCCTGCCCGTCAGCTCGCCCATGTAGCCGATGACCTGGCCGATGCTCTGCTGCTGCATGACCTCGGTGGGCAGCACGCCGAGGAAGCCGACGTTCTTGTCGATCTTCTCGGGGTTCTCGAGGTTGGGCCGGTCCTGGGCGATGAGCGTGACGGCGAGCGTCATCGGCTTTCCGTCGCGGACGATGCCGAGCTGTACCGGGCCCGCGCCGTGGGAGCGGATCAGCCGGGTGGCGTCCTCCCAGGAGCCGATCTGCTTGCCGTTGAAGCTGACCATGTGGTCGCCGGGCTTCATGCCCGCCTGCGCGGCCGGGGTGGGCTTGTCGGTCGCCTGGCACTGGGTGCGCTGCTCCGAGATCGGGATCACGCACGTGTTGGTGTCGGGCGAGACGATCGGCGCCCAGGTCGGCAGGCCGATGCCGACCAGCAGGATGGTGAAGAAGATGAAGGCGAGCACGAAGTTCATCGCCGGGCCGCCGGACATGATGATGACCTTCTGCCACCACTTCTTGCGGTAGAAGACGCGGTCCTCGTCGCCCGGCCGCACCTCTTCCTGGGCGGCGTCGCGGGCCGACTCGATCAGGCCCTGCCACGGGCCGGTCGCCGTGCTCCTGAGCCGGCCCGGCTCGTCGCCGGGGCGCGGCGGCAGCATGCCGATCATGCGGATGTAGCCGCCGAACGGGATCCACTTGATGCCGTACTCGGTCTCGCCCTTGCGCCGCGACCACGCCGTCGAGCCGAAGCCCACCATGTACTGGGTCACCCTGACGCCGAAGAGCTTGGCCGGCACCAGATGGCCGAGCTCGTGCAGCGCGATGGAGACCATCAGGCCGAGGAGGAAGAGGATGATCCCCACGACGTAGAGCCAGTTCATCTAGGCGCGCTCCCCGGCAGACGACAAGGACAGACGAAAGGACCGACAGCCCCAGAGTAGTCGAACTCCCCACGCGTCATGGCGTACCGCATTCCCTTGGCATTGACAGTCTGCGATCGCGCGATCACCCTGGGAGACGACGGAGGGGGACGTCTTGATCCGCATACTGATCGCCGAGCATCTGCCGTTGGTGCGCCGTGGCCTGCACGCCACCCTTGGAGCCGAGCCCGACCTGCGGGTGGTGGCCGAGGCCGTACGCGCGGAGGAGGTGGTGCGCGCGGCGCTGTCGTCCGAGGCCGACGTGGCCGTGGTCGATCTCGACCTGCCGGGGCCTGCCGTGACCGGCGACCTGGCCGAGCACGTGCCCCGGTGCGGGGTGCTGATCCTCTCGGCCGCGCCCAACCCGGGGCAGGTGCGCGAGGCGCTGGCCGGGCCCGCGCTGGGGTTCA
Source organism: Nonomuraea sp. NPDC050202 (assembly GCF_040656115.1). Taxonomy (NCBI): domain Bacteria; kingdom Bacillati; phylum Actinomycetota; class Actinomycetes; order Streptosporangiales; family Streptosporangiaceae; genus Nonomuraea; species Nonomuraea sp. NPDC050202. Next base: position 32,864 of record NZ_JBFALF010000010.1, read on the forward strand.
TGAGCCTGTGCGTGCCGCCGGAGCGGCTGGCCGAGGGGGTGCGCCAGGTCGCGGCGGGGCGGCAGGCCATCGAGGCGGAGCTGGCCGTGGCCGCGCTGCAGTGCGCGTCCAACCCGCTGACCAGGCGGGAGCTGGACGTGCTGCGGATCGCGGCGGGCGGGGCGCGTTCGACGGAGATCGCCGACGAGCTGTTCCTGTCGGTGGGCACGGTGCGTAACCATCTGTCGCGCATCATGTGCAAGACGGGCGCGCGCAACCGGCTGGACGCCGTACGCATCGCCAGCGACTGCGGGTGGTTGTGAGGAGGATCCGGCACTGGTGACGGGCCCGGTGGAGCCGCGCCGCTCCGCCGGGGCCCGAACACCTAGAGGATCTCAGCCGGGCCGGGCCGCTGCCAGTGACCGCCGTCACGACCGGCCCGTGTAAAACGTCACGGGTTCACGGGCGCCAGATGAGCACCAGCGCGCAGTCGTCGTTGTGGCCGGAGGACATGGCGTTGACCAGCGCCCTTGCGCCGTCGCGGAAGCCGGAGGGCAGCAGCCGCTCCGCCTCGCCGAGCAGCCGGTCGAGGCCGGCGTCGATGTCGCGCCCCGGCTGCTCGATCAGCCCGTCGGTGAACAGCAGCAGCGCGTCGCCCTTGCGCAGGGTGCCGCTGTCGGGCTCGCAGTGCAGGTCGGGCACCACGCCGAGCACCACGCCCTTGGCCGAGGCGACCTGCCAGTTGCCGGTGCCCGCGTCGAACTTGACCACCGGCGGATGCCCGGCCGAGGTGATCGTGTAGTCGCCCGTCGCCAGGTCGAGCCGTACGTGCACCGCGGTCACGAACCCCTCGTCGCCCCGCTGCCTGTGCAGGTAGGCGTTGCACGCGGGCAGGAAGTCGTCGACCGAGCCCAGCAGCCCGCCGAACGTGCCCGACAGCAGCAGCGCCCTGGTGCCCGCGTCGACGCCCTTGCCGGACACGTCGACCAGGGCGATCTCGACGGAGTCGCCGTCGCGCATGGACACCAGGAAGTCGCCGCCGAACGACGACCCGCCCGCCTGTTTGAGCACCACCTTGCCGCCCCAGTCCTTGGGCAGCGGGGGCAGCTCGCCCTGGCTCCTGAGCCGGTCGCGCAGCTCCAGCAGCATGGCGTCGCCGCGCAGGCCCTGCACGCCCAGCTTGCCCCTGGTACGGGCCATGAGCACGGCCAGCACGGCGGTGAACGCGATGGTCACGGTCAGCCCCAGCCCGACCCGGCCCGCGCCGAGGTTGGCGGCGACGTAGGCGAGCGCGACCCCGACCCCCACGAGCAGCTTGACCAGGCTGGCCAGCCTGAGCTGGAGCCCGCCGACGAGGGTGACCAGGATGAGCAGGGAGGGCGAGAACCACTCGTTGGAGACCTCGGCCGCGAGGAATCCGATGACGAGTGCCACCACGACCAGCGTGCTGAGCAGGTTGCGATCGCGGGCCAGCGCACGCCGGACGAACCGCACGACAGGCACCAGCCCAGGCACCCGCACCAGGGCCGCGCGGACCCGTGGCGGGATCAGCGGCGCCGGACGGGAACTCATGATGCGCCTGACTGTATCGGTCTGACCCGTGTTTGGGCAGCCCACTTGACCAACGCCTTGATCATTTAGGCCGTATATTGGGTGGCCGTCCCCCTTTGCCCGCTCATACCGTGGACGGATGACCTACCCCATCCGCCCGATTGACGAGTCCGAGTGGCCGGCCTTCGCCAGGGTGAACGAAGAGGCGTTCGGCTGGACACCCCATCCCAAGCAGGCCGAGCGGTACAAGGCGCAGACCGAGTTCGACCGGACCCTCGCCGCCTTCGACGGCGAGCAGATCGTGGGAGTCACCGGCGTCTTCAGCCTCACGATGACGGTGCCCGGCAGGCAGCTCCCCGTCGCGGGCGTGACCGCCGTCAGCGTGCTGGCCTCCCACCGCCGCCGCGGCGTGCTGTCGTCGCTGATGCGCAGGCAGCTCACCGACATCCGCGAGCGCGGCGAGTCCGTGGCCGCCCTCTACGCCTCCGAGTCGCTCATCTACGGCCGGTACGGCTACGGCCGAGCCGCCGGGGAGCTGGCCTTCAAGGTCGACACCCACCGCTCCGCGTTCGTCCCCGGCGCGCCGCAGGATCCCTCGCTCCGGCTCAGGGTCGCCAAGCCCGCGGACGTACGCCCGGAGCTGGAGAAGCTGTTCGCCTCCGTCGTCACGCGCCGGCCCGGCCGGTACGAGCGCAAGCCCGAGTTCTGGACCGCGGTGCTGGCCGACGAGGAGTACGACCAGCACGGCGCCGGGTCGCTGCGCTCGATCCTGGCCGAGGACGACGGCGGCGTGCGCGGCTACGCCCTGTTCCGCATCAAGCCGTCCTGGGACGAGGCGGGCATCCCCGACGGGACGCTGAAGCTGCAGGAGCTGGAGGCCGCCGACCCCGCGGCCTACGCCCTGCTCTGGCGCAGCGTGCTGGACCGCGACCTGGTCTCCACGGTCGAGGGCGGCAGGCCGGTGGACGACCCGCTGATCGCGCTGCTGGCCGACCAGCGCCGGCTGCGCGCGCGGTGGTCCGACGAGCTGTGGGTGCGCCTGGTCGAGGTCGACAGGGCGCTGGCCGAGCGGGCGTACGCGGCGCCGGTGGACGTGGTGATCGAGGTCGAGGACGACGTGTGCCCGTGGAACGCCCGCCGCTGGCGGCTCACCGCCGACCTGACGGGCGCCGAGTGCAAGCCGGTGGATGAGGAGCCGGACGTGACGCTGCCGGTGGCCGCGCTCGGGTCCGCGTACCTGGGTGACGGCACGCTGGGCGAGCAGCTCGACGCGGGCCTGCTGCGCGAGCACTCATCCGGCGCGGTGCGCAGGCTGGCCACCGCCATGTCGTGGGGCCCGAAGCCGTGGGCCGGGCTGACGTTCTGACGTAGGCTCGACGGTATGGCGCTGCAGAGTTTGCAGATCACGGCGGTCGTCGCCATGCGCGCCCGCGACGTGTCGAGACCGTCGAAGGATCAGCAGGAGGCCGCGGACCGGCGGCCCCTGCGCGACGAGATGCCCAGGCGCGACTCCAAGCGCAAGGGCTGAGAGCCGGAGGGGCCCCACCGCACGGGCGGCGGCCCCTCCGGGCGCTCAGGGTGCTCTAGGGAAGCGAGGGCAGCTGGCCGATCGTCTCGTACGTGGTCAGCTGCGCGATGCGCCTGCTGTGACGCTCGCTGCCGGAGAACGACGTGCCCAGGAAGACCTCCACGAACCGGGTGGCCTCCTCGAGGGAGTGCATGCGGGCACCGACGCTGATGACGTTGGCGTTGTTGTGCTCGCGGGCCAGGCTCGCCGTCTCCTCGCTCCACGCCAGGGCCGAGCGGATGCCGCGCACCTTGTTGGCGGCGATCTGCTCGCCGTTGCCCGACCCTCCGATGACCACCCCGAGGCTGCCGGGGTCGCCGGCGACGCCCTCCGCCGCCCGCAGGACGAACGCCGGATAGTCGTCCTCGGCGTCGTAGACGAAGGGACCGCAGTCGGTCACCTCGTGCCCGTGGTCCTTCAGCCAGGACACCAGGTGGTTCTTGAGCTCATAGCCGGCATGGTCGGCACCGATGTAGACACGCACCCGTCCAGTCTTCCACAGCCCCGCCGATCGGGCTCGCCCGCTAGAGTAAGGGCCTCCATCGCAGTCCAGTCCTTACATCGCGAAAGCAGAGAGCCATGCGAGAGATCCGCGTCATCGGCGATCCCGTCCTGCGCACGCCCGCCGAGCCCGTGACGGACTTCGACCGGGAGCTGCGCCGGCTGATCGACGAGATGTTCCAGGCCATGTACGCGGTCAACGGCGTCGGCCTGGCGGGCCCGCAGATCGGCGTGTCGCGGCGGCTGTTCGTCTACGACATCGCCGGGCGCAAGGGTCACGTGATCAACCCGCTGCTGACCGTGGACGACCCCGAGGACGTGCTCGACGAGGAGGGCTGCCTGTCCGTGCCCGACCGCCGGACCCGCCAACCGATCTACGCCACGGTCGCCCGCGCCGCCGGCGTGACCGTCGAGGGCCTGGACCGGCTGCAGCGTCCCGTACGCGTCAAGGCCCGCGGCTCGCTGGCCCGGTGCTTCCAGCACGAGACCGAGCACCTCGACGGCAAGCTGTACGTCGATCGCCTGCCGCGGAACGAAGCGCGGGAGATCATGCTCAAGGCATAGCTTGGCCCCATGAGCGTACTTTCTGGAAAGGGCGCAGTGGTCACCGGAGGCTCCCGGGGCATCGGCAAGGCCATCGTGGAGCGACTGACCAGCGACGGCGCGGAAGTCGTCTTCTGTTACCAGAGCTCCGCCGAGGCCGCCGAGCGGGTGGCCAAGGAGACGGGCGCGCACGCCGTGCGGGCCGACCTCGGCAGCAAGCAGGACCTGGAGCGGCTGTTCGCCGAGGCGGAGGCGCGGCTGCCCGGGCTGGACATCCTGGTCAACAACGCCGCCACCAACGAGTTCAAGAAGCTCATCACCGACCTCACCGACGAGGAGTACGAGCGGGTGTTCGCGGTGAACACCAAGGCCGTCTTCCTGGCCCTCCAGTGGGCCGGCCGGGTGATGCGCGACGGCGGGCGCATCGTCAACATCTCCTCGCTGAACACGCAGGTGCCCGCGCCGGCCCTGGCGCTCTACTGCGGCTCCAAGGGCGCGATGGAGCAGTTCGCGAAGGTGGCGGCGCGGGAACTGGGCCCGCGCGGGATCACCGTCAACACCGTCTCGTCGGGGGCCACCGACACCGACATGCTGCGGGAGGCCAACCCGCCCGAGGTGCTGGAGCAGACGCCTGCCATGACCGCGCTGCAGCGGCTGGGCAGGCCCGACGACCTCGCCGCGGTGGTCGCGTTCCTCGCCGGGCCCGACGGGCGGTGGGTCACCGGGCAGAACGTGCTGGCGACCGGCGGCCTGTTCCTATAGCTAGCCGTTGCTTCGGGGGGCCGCCCGCTCCCCGAAGGACCGGCTACAGCTGCAGCGACTTGACCTCGAGGTACTCCTCCAGCCCGTGCTCGCCCAACTCGCGGCCCACGCCCGACTGCTTGTAGCCGCCGAACGGCGCCAGCGGGTTGAACCGGCCGCCGTTGATCGACACCTGGCCGGTGCGCAGCCGGCGGGCGACCCCGACCGCGTGCTCCTCGGTGCCCGCCCACACGGCGCCCGCCAGGCCGTACTTGGTGTCGTTGGCGATCTCGACGGCGTTGTCCTCGGTCGTGTACGGGATCAGCGACAGCACCGGGCCGAAGATCTCCTCCTGCTCGATCGTCATCCCTGGCTCCACCGCCGCGAACACCGTGGGCTCGACGTAGTAGCCGCGCTCGTGCGGCCGCTCGGTGCCGCCCGCCACGAGCCGGGCGCCCTCCTCCTGCCCGCGGTTGACGTAGCGGACCACGCGGTCGCGCTGCGCCGCGGAGACCAGGGGGCCGATCTTGGTGGACTCGTCGAACGGGTCGCCGACCCGGTAGCCGCGCGCGGCCTCGACGGCCAGGTGCACGGCCTCGTCGTACTGGTCGCGCTGGACGATCATACGGCTCCACGCCGAGCAGGTCTGGCCGGCGTTGACGAAGCAGTTGGCCACGCCGACCTTGACGGCCAGCGGCAGGTCGGCATCGGGCAGGATGATGTTGGCGGACTTGCCGCCCAGCTCCAGCGCGACCCGCTTGACGGACTCGGCGGCCAGCGCGGCCACCCTGCGGCCCGCGGCGGTGGAGCCGGTGAAGGAGACCATGTCCACCTCGGGGTGGGTGGCCATGGCCTCGCCCACGACCGGGCCTCGCCCGCTGACCAGGTTGAACACGCCCGGCGGCAGGCCCACCTCGGCGAAGATCTCGGCCAGCGCGTACGCGGCCAGCGGCGCCACCTCGCTCGGCTTGAGCACCACGGTGCACCCGGCGGCGAGCGCGGGGGCGACCTTGCACACGATCTGGTGCAGCGGGTAGTTCCACGGCGTGATCGCGGCGACCACGCCGATGGGCTCCTTGACCACCAGGGAGTTGCCCACGCGGGACTCGCGCGGATGGCTCTCGGCGAGCTGGGCGAAGGAGGCCAGGACGGTCGCCGGCATGAGCGTCTGCACCTTGAGTGCGAAGCCGAGCGGCGCCCCCATGTCGGTGGCGATCGTCTTGGCGATCTCGTCGGAGCGCTGTTTCAGCAGGTCGGCCGCGTGGGCGAGGAGCTTGCCGCGCTCACCGGCGGCCGCCCGCGACCATTCGGGGAAGGCCCTTCTCGCGGCGGCCGCGGCCGCCTCCACGTCGTCGGGAGAGCCCGCGGGCACCCGGTCGATGATCTCTTCGATTGCCGGGTTGACGACCTCGATGGACTCGTCCGATGCCGAAGCGGTCCAGGAGCCGCCGATGTACAGCTGACGCATAGGGCCATCCTGACAGTGACTCACGCCACATGCGAGGGCTCATCCTGACTCCGGGATAAGCCCTTTGCACCGCCACCGGCTTTCTTACTCCCGCGTATCAGTCGAACTGCGGGCGCTTGGTACGGGTGCGCTTCAGCTCGAAGAAGTCGTCGTACTGGGTGACCATGAGCACGCCGTCCCAGAGCCTGCCCGCGTCCTCGCCCCGGAGGATCTTGGTGATCACGGGACCGAAGAAGGCGTTCTCGCCGACGCGGATGATCGGGGTGCCGACCTCCTGGCCGACGAGGCCGATGCCCTCGTCGTGGGAGGCGCGGATGACGCCGTCGTACTCGTCGGAGTGCATGGCCTCGGCCAGGCCGCGCTCGAGGCCGGCGTCGTCCAGGGCGCCCTCGATGACCTCGCGCAGGCGCTCGGGGTCCTTGATGCCCTGGTTGTGCAGGCGGGTGCCGAGCCCGGTGTAGAGGGGGCCGATGACCTGCTCGCCGTGCTTGGCGGCGGCCGCGGCGACCGTCCTGATGGACCCCATGGCCCTGGCGGCCCGTTCGAGGTAGTCGGCGGGGACGTCCTTCTCCTCGTTGAGGAAGTAGAGCGACATCATGCGCCAGCGAGGCTCGATGGGGCGGACCTTCTCCACCTCCAGCAGCCAGCGGGAGGTCACCCACGCGAACGGACAGGAGGGGTCGAACCACAGGTCCACGGGAATCTTCTCAGTCATGTCTGCCCGTAACCTGAGGTGGTTCGGGTCCTATTCCCGGCATGGCAGGATACGGACAACCCCGACGAAGTGGTGAAAAGGAGCGCAACTTGGCAGGCAACCTGACCCGGGAAGAGGCTCGTGAGCGCGCCCGGCTGTTGAAGGTCGAGTCGTACGACGTCGCACTCGACCTGACGGAGGGAGAGGAGCGCTTCGAGAGCGTCACCACGGTCCGTTTCACCAGTACCACTCCGGGGGCGTCCACCTTCATCGACCTCCACGGCGCGAACCTCCGCAAGGTCACGCTCAACGGCGCCGACCTCGACGTGTCGGCCTACGACGCCGACAAGGGCCGATTCCCGCTCCCGTCGCTCGCCGCGTCCAACGAGCTGGTCGTGGACGCCGACTGCACGTACATGCGGACCGGCGAGGGGCTGCACCGCTTCGTCGACCCCGTGGACCAGAAGGTCTACCTGCACAGCCAGTTCGAGACGGCCGACGCGCACCGCATGTACGCGTGCTTCGACCAGCCCGACCTCAAGGCCACCTTCCAGCTCACGGTGCTCGCGCCGGCCGACTGGGAGGTCATCTCCAACTCCGCCGCCACCGGCGTCGAGGAGCTCCCTGAGCAGGCGGGCAAGCACGGCACGATCCAGGCGGCCCGGCGGTGGGAGTTCGCCCCGACGCCGGTCATCTCCACCTACATCACCGCGCTGGTAGCAGGTCATTACCACAAGGTGACCTCCGAGCACGACGGCATCCCGCTGGGCATCTACTGCCGCTCCTCGCTGGCCGAGCACCTCGACGCCGACAACATCCTCGAGGTCACCCGCCAGGGCTTCGACTTCTTCCACCGCGTGTTCGGGGTGCGCTACCCGTTCGGCAAGTACGACCAGCTCTTCGTGCCCGAGTTCAACGCCGGCGCGATGGAGAACGCGGGCTGCGTGACGTTCCTGGAGGACTACGTCTTCCGCTCCCGCGTCACCGACGCCGTCGTCGAGCGCCGCGCGGAGACGATCCTGCACGAGATGGCGCACATGTGGTTCGGCGACCTCGTCACCATGCGCTGGTGGGACGACCTGTGGCTGAACGAGTCGTTCGCCACCTACATGTCCGTGCTCGCCCAGGCCGAGGCCACCCGGTGGAACCGGGCGTGGACCACGTTCGCGAACGTGGAGAAGTCCTGGGCCTACCGCCAGGACCAGCTTCCCTCCACCCACCCCATCGCCGCCGACATCCCCGACATGCAGGCGGTCGAGGTCAACTTCGACGGCATCACGTACGCCAAGGGCGCCTCGGTGCTCAAGCAGCTCGTGGCCTACGTCGGCCTCGACAACTTCCTGGCCGGCGTGCGCGACTACTTCGCCGAGCACGCCTGGGGCAACACCGAGCTGGAAGACCTGCTCAACGCCCTGGAGCGGACGTCGGGCCGCGACCTGTCCTCCTGGTCGAAGGAGTGGCTGGAGACCTCCTGGGTCAACACGCTGCGTCCCGAGTTCGAGGTGTCCGGGGGCCGCTTCACCAGCTTCGACGTGCTGCAGGAGGCGCCGGCCGAGCACCCGACGCTGCGCTCCCACCGGATCGCGATCGGCCTCTACTCGCTGGCCGGCGGCAAGCTGACCCGGACCAAGCGGGTGGAGCTGGACGTGGTCGGCGCCCGTACGAGCGTGAGCCAGCTCATCGGCGAGGAGCAGCCCGACCTGGTGCTGCTCAACGACGACGACCTCACCTACGCCAAGATCCGTCTCGACGAGGACTCGCTGCGGACGCTGGTGAACGGCGGCATCGCCGCGTTCACCGAGTCCCTGCCGCGCGCCCTGTGCTGGACGGCGGCCTGGGACATGACCCGCGACGGCGAGATGTCCACCCGCGACTACGTCAAGCTGGTGGTCTCCGGCGTGGCCACGATCAGCGACATCACGGTCCTGCAGACCGTGCTGCGGCAGGCGCGCCTGGCCGTGCAGCAGTACGCCGACCCCGCCTGGCGGGCCGAGGGCATGTCCGTGCTGGCCACCGAGCTGCGCGCGCTGCTCGGCTCGGCGGAGCCCGGCTCCGACCAGCAGCTCTCGTTCCTGCAGGCGTTCGCCGCCGTGGCCACCTCCGAGGAGGAGCTGGACCTGCTGCAGGCCGTCCTCGACGGCACCTCGGTGCCCGAAGGGGTGACCGTGGACGCCGACCTGCGCTGGACGCTCGTCCAGGCGCTCGTCTCCGGCGGCCGCCTGGCCGAGGACGGCATCCAGGCCGAGCTGGAGCGGGACCCTACGGCGAAGGGTGAGCGCTCGGCCGCGCAGTGCCGGGCCACGATCCCGACCGCCGAGGCCAAGCAGGCGGCGTGGGCGCAGATCGTCGGCGGCAAGCTGGCCAACGCCGTCGCCCGCGCCATGATCGGCGGCTTCCAGGACCCGCACCACCCCGAGCTGCTGGCGCCGTACCGGGAGAAGTACTTCGCCGAGGTCGGGCGGATCTACCAGGAGTGGACGTTCGACCAGGCCTCGACGTTCGCCGTCGGGTGCTTCCCGTCGCTGCTCATCGAGCCCACCACGGTGCGGTCGGCGCACGACTTCCTGTCCACCGCGCAGCCGCCGCAGGCGCTGCGCCGGCTCATCCTGGAGGGCGCCGACGGCGTCCGCCGCGCGCTGCGCAACAGGGAGACGGACGCCGCCTCGGCGTGACGGCCTGACCCGGCCGGCCCACGCCACGACGGCGGGGCCGGCTGCGCCGACTTGACGATGGCATCCAGGGCGCGGTGTTAGCCTCGAAACGTGCTAGGCCCGGGGTCCTCCCTCAACGACCGCTACGTGCTCGGCGCCCGCATCGGTGGCGGGGGCATGGGCGAGGTGTGGCGTGCCGACGACACGGTCCTCGGGCGCACGGTGGCGGTCAAGGTGCTGATGCCCGCGCTCAGCGAGGACCCCACGTTCGCCCAGCGCTTCCAGAACGAGGCCAGGGCCATGGCCACGCTCACCCATCCCGGCGTGGTCGACGTCTACGACTACGGCATCTGCGACGTCGCGGGCCGGCGGGTGAGCTTCCTGGTCATGGAGCACATCCAGGGCGAGTCGCTCGACCGCGTGCTGCGGCGCGGGCCGCTCGGGGTGGCGGCCACCATGCGGCTGGTCGCGGAGGTCGCCGACGCGCTGGCCGCCGCGCACGCGCAGGGCATCGTGCACCGCGACGTCAAACCGGCCAACCTCATGGTCAAGCCCGGCGGCAGCGTCGTGCTCACCGACTTCGGCATCGCCCACTCGGCCTCCGCCGGCCAGCTCACGGCCACGGGGACGATGCTCTGCTCGGCCGGCTACTGCGCGCCCGAGATGGCCACCTCCAACGAGGTGACGCCCGCGGTCGACGTGTACGCGCTGGGGGTGGTGGCCTACGAGTGCCTGACCGGCCGGCTGCCGTTCCAGGGCGACACCCCCATTCAGATCATCTTCAAGCACCTCAACGCGACGGCTCCCCGGCTGCCCGATGAGGTGCCTGCCGGGGTGCGGCAGGTGGTGGAGCGGGCGCTGGAGAAGGCGCCCGACGGGCGGTGGCGGACGGCGCCGGAGATGGCCGAGGCGGCGCGCGCGGCCCTGGCCGCGCCCGGGTCCGCCTTCGACGGGATCGGCTCGTCCACCGCGGCCGTTGCGTACGGGCCGGCCGCGGGCGGGCAGGGCGCCGCCGCTGCGCCGGGCTCCTCACCCATGGCCGGCACGCACCGGATCGCCGGTGCGGCGGGGGCTTCTCCCGGAAGCGGGACGCCCGGGAGCGGAGTGTCCGGCCCCGGCGGGACGCCTGACCCTGATGCCGGTGGCATGCCTGGCGGCGGCGGGATGCCGGACACGCTGACCGCGCCCCGCAGGACGCCGTCGTTGCGGCGGCGGCGGACGCTGCAGGTGGTGGTCACCATGTCGGCCGCCGTGCTCGTGTCGGCGGCCGTGGCCGGGTTCGTGTGGTTCCGGCCCGTCGAGCAGGCGGTCCGCGACCGGGTGCCCCCTCCCCCGGTCAGCGTCAGCAGCCCGGTGGACCTGCCGCCCACCACGCCGTCGACCGGCGGCGGCAGGAAGCACACGACAGAGCCGACCAAGCGCGGGCCCACGCCCCGCGCGACGCGGCCGACGCAGCTGCCCTCCCCCAGCCCGACGGTCACCACGTCCAGCCCGGCGACCGAGAGCCCTTCGGCCACGCCCACCACGTCCGAGCCCGAAGAGCCGACGCCGGAGCCGACGACGCCGGGCCCCGAGGAGCCGACGTCCGAGCCCACGATCACCGGCCAGCCCGGCGAGATCCAGTGCATCCGCGCCCCTTGCCCGTGACCGCCCGCCCGCCGATGCCCGGCTCTGCCGGGTGGCGACACCCATGGGCCTCATGTCCGTAATCGCTCGCTGATCGTGAGAAAGTCATCGCGTGGACTCGACTCGTGACCTGTTCGTCGCCCTTGCCCGCCGTTATGCCTTCGCCGATCTCGGCGCGCTCGCGCCCGCCGCGGAGATCGCGGAGGTGTGCGAGTTCGGGCAGCGGCTGCTCTCGCTCGACGCCGAGGACTTCGCGGCCGAGGCGCGAGTGGTGCCCGCCGACCTGCGGCGGCGCGCCAGGGCCTGCCACATGCCGCAGACCCCGCGCGAGCAGCCTCGGGGGGCGCTGGAGTCGCTGCGACCGGCGTACGGGCTGCTGCTGGAGGTCATCGCCGTACGGTGGCACCGGCGCGAGCTGAGCCCCATGATCGCCGCGGTGCACATCGCCAGCGAGTACCTGCCGCTGCTGGCCTTCGAGCCGCAGCTCGGCCATGCCGGCGATCCGGCGAGGTGGCCGGTGGGGCTGAGCGCGGCGGGGAGCAGGTTCGGCGTGATCGGCGACCGGGAGTGCGACCACACCAAGTCCGAGCAGTCCGCCACGAACCGGACGCTGCGCGTCTCGGCCGAGCCGTCCGAGGGCTGGCGGGCGTACTTCGACCGCCAGCACAGCCAGGTGGCCGGGGCGCTGGGCGTGTGCGTGGCCACCTGCCGCAACCCCTGCACGGCGATGGACTGGATCGAGCCGGAGCCGCGCGCCGACCTGCAGTCGCGCGCCCGCACGGCGCTGGCCTTCGCCGAGACCCCGCTCGTCCGGCTGCGCCATGCGGCGCCGGTGGGGCACGGGTTCGGGGTGCCGTCGCCCGAGGAGGTGCTCGACGCCTGGGAACGCAGCCGCGCGGTCCTCGACAAGAACCCGATCGGCACCTCGGCGCTGAAGGAGGACGGCTTCCCGCTGCCCGGCCTGCCCTCGCTCTTCTCGGCCATCGCCGACGCGCCCATCGAGCCGGCGACCCTCCTGAACGGCGTCAGCGAGCACGTCGTCACCCTGCTCGAACGCCGGCCCTGACTCCTGTCACCCGCTCTCGAACGGCACCGCGGTGGGCGAGCCGTCTCACCCCGGGCGCGGTCGGCGGGCGGTGGTCAGCGGCGGGCGGTGGCTTGCTCGCCGAGCGCGCCGATCCCGTACAGCAGGCCGCCGATCAGGTCGCCCACGCTGAACGCCGTGGCCATCGACATGGCCGTCAGCCGGCACGCGCTGTCGCTCAGCCGCCTGCGCGCGTTCTCGCCCGTCACGATCTCGATCGCCCGCCCGTTCGGGTCCACGAACACCACCACGGCGTCGTCGGCCTCCTCGCCCAGGGCGGCGTGCAGCCGCTCGGCGAAGTGCCGGCGCCCGCCCACCGGGTCACCGAGGAACACGCCGAACCGCAGCCCGCTGCGCCGCTCCGCGGTGTGCAGGGCCTTGCGTACGTCGTCGCCCTGGGCGGCGGTCAGTCCCTTCATGGTCACCTCACCATCCCGCCCCTCATGGTCGTCTCACCATCCCGCCGAGGCGCCGCCGACGTGCCTGCCGGGCTCGGCCGTCTCGGCGGCGCTCACCCAGTCGTGCTCGGGCACCTCGGCCCAGTGCGCCACCCTGTCGGCCAGCACGAGGCCCGACGTGCTCACCCCGCGCTCGCTCCTGGAAGGCCCGCCCAGCCACACGGGGCCCGCTTCGATCCGGCGCTGCGCGCCGCGCCCCGGCACCATGACGAGCAGGGTGATCAGCACGAACAGCCCCATGGACACGCCGATGAGAAAGAGCAGGATCTCCGCTGCGCTGTTCACACCAAGACCGTAAACCTCGTCGGCGAGCTCGGCCAGACCCGTCGCGGGTGTCGTGTTCTCTCCACGTTAAGATCTTTTACGAAGCGGGGCATCTCTAGAGAAGAACAGTAGACATACCCCGAAAACATGAGTGGAACACGATGAGCTGGGCCATAAAACTATGGACACGGCAACACTAGGAATCGATCGAATCCCCGGGCTACGGTGAGTTACGTGGACTCCGACAACCAGCGAGAAGACGGTCACAACGCGTCACCGATCTGGGTGAGCGATCGACCAGAAAGCGAGCAGACCGCCGCCGCGAAGCCTTCGGCGCCCACCTCCACGTACGCGCCGGTCGAGCGCGCGTCCGTGCGCAGCCTGCTGCAACAGCCGCGTTTCCGCCGCCTGCGCAACCGCGCGATCCTGGCGGTGGTCGTCGGCCTGGCGGTGGGCTTCCTCGTGCACGAATGGCGGGTCGGGGTGACCGCGGGCGTGATCGCGGCCATCCTCGAGGCGGTCTACCGCGCTCGCTCGAGCTCGTCCGTGCCGGCGTGGCGGCGGACGTCCGTGGCAGAGCGCCGCACGGAGGCGCAACTGCGCAGGCTTGAGCGCAGCGGCTACCGTACGCTGCACGCCAGGGCGATCCCGGGCAGCGAGGCCCAGATCGACCACCTCGTGGTGGGCCCGACAGGCGTGTACGCGGTCGACTCCGAGAAGTGGGACCGCCGGCTGCCCGTCCGCGTGCAGATGGGCAAGAAGCTGTTCCACGGCCCCTTCGACATGAAGCCCCGCCTCACCGAGGCCAAGTGGGAGGCGACGCAGGCCAGCGAGCTGATCAGCAAGTCGTTCGGCCGCGAGATCTCCGTCGTGCCCTCCCTGGCGATCTACGGCCCGCCGGTGCCATGGAAGATCATGAACATCCGCGGCGTGGACGTCTACCAGGGCGATCGGGCCCGCAAGTGGATCACCAAGCGGGAGCGGGCGCTGACGACCGCCGAGATCGACCGGATCTACGACATCGCCACGCAGGTGCTGCCCGCCCGCTACGGCGAGGGCTGATCCCCGTCCCCTGACGGCGGTGGCCGCCTCCTTCCGCTGCGCTGCCACCGCCGCTACGCGGAGGGGTGCTCCCCTCCGCCGCGGGCCGCCAGCCTCGTACCGAAGTCGTCGAGGCAGGCGGCCAGCTCCGTGCTCGGCGGCAGCCCGCGCGGCAGCCGCGAGTACATCGCCGCCCCGAACCCGGCCTGCCGGACGACGTGGTCGAGCAGCGCCTCCCTGTCACGCGGCCACGGGAACGCCGGCTGCGCGATGAGCAGGGAGACGTAGCCGTGCACGGCCGACCAGAGGCCGAGCGCGAGCTCCTCGGGGTCGCCTTCGAGCACCCTGGTCCGCACGCAGGCCGACACGGCGTCCACCATGTGGCGGAAGGCCTCGGCCGCGGCCGGCGGCACGCCCGGGGCCGCTGACGGCCGCATCATGAGCACCCTGTACTGCACGGGGTGGTCGAGCGCGAAGCGGGCGTAGGCGCGGGCGCACTTGCCCAGGGCGAGGAACGGGTCGCCGCCCAGGTTTTCGGTGAACAGGCGGCCCAGCTCGCCCCACACCCGCATGCAGACCGCCTCGACGAGCGCCTCCTTGTCGGCGAAGTGCAGGTAGACCGAGGGCGTGGACACGCCTGCCCGCAGCGCGACCGCGCGCACCGTCAGCGCGTCCTCGGTGCCCGACTCGGCCAGCAGCTCCTCGGCCGCGCGCAGGATCTCCTCGCGCAGCAGCGCGCCCTCTCCGCGCCTGGCGCGTACGCGTCTGGTGGTCATCCCCTCAGGTTGACGTCGTCAAGTTAACGATGTCAAGCTGACCTTCTTGGGGAAGGGATTGCGAAAAATGGGGACTTTTCGGGAAGCAACGGCGTTGACCGCGTACGGCGAGGGCGAGTTCGGCGCCACGCTGGACCCCCAGTGGAGCGTCGGCACCCGGCTGCACGGCGGGTACCTCCTGGCGGTCCTGGCCAGGGCCGCCTGCGAGAGCCCCGCGGGCGCCGGGCACCCGCACGTGACGGCCGTCAGCGGCACCTTCGTCGAGCCGCCCGAGCCGGGCGAGGCGCTCGCGCGCGTCGAGACGCTGCGGGTGGGCCGGAGCGTGGCGCAGGTCAGGGCCGCGCTGGTACAGGAGGGCCGCACGCGCGTCGAGGCACACGTCACGCTCGGCCTCCTGGACGACTCCGACCCGTGGTGGTCGGCCCACGAGCCGGTCAGCCTCCCGCCCGAGCAGGACTGCTTCCTGGCGCCTGTCGACCCGCCCGGCGCGGACATGCGCGTGCCGCTGATGGCGGTGATCGAGGAACGCATCGACCCCGAGCACCTGGCCTTCGCCTTCGGTGCCCCCTCCAGGCGCGGCACCATCGCGTCCTGGCAGCGGCTGGCCGACGGCTCCGACTGGGACCCGCTGAGCCTACTGGTGGCGCTCGACCCGGTGCCGCCGGTCTCGTTCGACCTGGGGCTGTCGGGGTGGGTGCCGACGATCCAGCTCTCGGCGTACATCCGCCGGCTGCCCGCCCCCGGGCCGATCCGGGTACGGCTGTCGGCGACGGACGTCGGCGGCGACCGGATGGACGAGGTGGCCCACATCTGGGACGACAAGGGACGGCTGGTGGGACAGGCGACCCAGCTCGCCGCCGTCCGGGTGCCACCCTCGCCCCCTGGCAGGTCTGCGGCATGAAGCGGTCTATCGTATGAATGAAGGTGCCGGCCCTTGTGGGGTCGGCCGGCATGGCCGCCCCATGGCTCATGGGATCTCCGCAACGCGGGTCCGGGTGCCATCGGCTTCGAATCCGGCACGATCCGGTAACCAACCGTCCGATGTGTGGACAGGCGTCTCATTTACCGGGCGGTGGCCGTAACATGTGAAGACTCGCTAGCGATGGGAGATGCGCAATGCCCGCCCTCAGGTCACGTACAGTCACCCACGGCAGGAACATGGCCGGTGCCCGGGCCCTGCTCCGGGCGACCGGCGTAGCCGGGAGCGACTTCGGCAAGCCCATCATCGCGGTGGCCAACAGCTTCACCCAGTTCGTGCCGGGTCACGTGCACCTGCGGGAAGTCGGCGACGTGGTCTCCGCGGCGATCAGGGAGGCCGGGGCCATCCCCCGCGAGTTCAACACGATCGCCGTGGACGACGGCATCGCGATGGGCCACGGCGGCATGCTCTACTCGCTGCCGTCGCGCGAGCTGATCGCCGACGCCGTCGAGTACATGGTCAACGCCCACTGCGCGGACGCGCTGATCTGCGTGTCCAACTGCGACAAGATCACGCCCGGCATGCTGCTGGCCGCGTTCCGGCTGAACATCCCGACGATCTTCGTCTCCGGCGGCCCCATGGAGGCCGGCAAGACGCCGGGCAAGAAGCTCGACCTGATCGACCCGATGATCGCCTCCGCCGACGACTCCGTCTCCGACGCCGAGCTGCTGGAGATGGAGGAGAACGCCTGCCCGACCTGCGGCTCGTGCTCGGGCATGTTCACCGCCAACTCGATGAACTGCCTGGCCGAGGCCATCGGCCTGGCGCTGCCGGGCAACGGCACGATCCTGGCCACGCACAAGGCGCGCAAGCAGCTCTTCGAGGACGCCGGCCGCCAGCTCGTCGAGATCACCCGCCGCTACTACGAGGACGGCGACGAGTCGGTGCTGCCGCGCTCGATCGCCACCCGCGAGGCGTTCGAGAACGCGATGACGCTCGACGTGGCGATGGGCGGCTCGACCAACACGATCCTGCACATCCTGGCCGCCGCCCGCGAGGCCCAGGTGGACTTCGGCCTCAAGGAGATCAACGAGATCTCGCTGCGGGTGCCCTGCCTGTGCAAGGTCGCCCCGGCCACGGCCAAGTACCACATCGAGGACGTGCACCGCGCCGGCGGCATCCCGGCCATCCTGGGCGAGCTCGACCGCGCCGGGCTGCTGCACCGCGACGTGCCCACCGTGAACGGCGGCACGCTGGCCGACCTGCTGGCCCAGTGGGACGCCATGTCCCCGACGGTCAAGCCGGAGGCCGTGGAGCTGTGGCACGCGGCGCCCGGCAACGTGCGCACGGTCAAGGCGTACTCGCAGGACAACCGCTGGGACGACCTCGACCTCGACCGCGAGAACGGCTGCATCCGCGACCGCGAGCACGCCTACACCGCCGACGGCGGCCTGGCCGTGCTCTACGGCAACATCTCACGCGACGGCGCGGTCGTGAAGACGGCCGGCGTGGACGAGTCGATCTGGAAGTTCAGCGGGCCCGCCGTGGTGTTCGAGTCGCAGGAGCAGGCGGTCGAAGGCATCCTCGGCGGCCGGGTCAAGGCCGGCGACGTGGTGGTCATCCGCTACGAGGGCCCCAAGGGCGGCCCCGGCATGCAGGAGATGCTGTACCCGACGTCCTTCCTGAAGGGCAAGGGTCTGGGCAAGGTGTGCGCGCTGGTCACCGACGGGCGCTTCTCCGGCGGCACCTCCGGGCTGTCGATCGGCCACGCCTCCCCCGAGGCGGCCGAGGGCGGCACGATCGCGCTGGTCGAGGACGGCGACATCATCGACATCGACATCCCTGGCCGGTCGATGGAGCTGCGGGTGCCCGAGGCCGAGCTGGCCGCGCGGCGCGAGCGGCTGCTGGCCGACCTGGGCGGCTACCGGCCGCGTGACCGCGAGCGGCAGGTGAGCGTGGCGCTGCAGGCGTACGCGGCCATGACGACGTCGGCCTCGACGGGTGCCTCGCGCGACCTGTCGCAGCTCTCGCGGTAGTTTCACCGTTCGCTGTGCGGCGGGCGACCGGGTTCTCGCCTGCCGCACAGGCACCTGTCTTCCCGGACAGACTTTCGAAAATTGTCGGTCGTCATCCGTATTGTTGGGGTATGACGACAGTCGTGAAGCACGATACTCGCCCGCTGACGACCGCCGAGATCGCCGCCCTCGCCCTCTCCCTCGCTCACCTCGGAGCGGGCCCCCAGGCCGTCACCGCCAGGCGTGGCCTGCAGCACGCATTCGAGCACCTCGACCTCGACGACGACGTCATCGCCACCACGCTCACGACCCTCACCGAGCCGCTGCCCGTCGACGTCGCCTCCCGCGCCCGGCTGATGGCCGACGCCATCACCAGCCGGCTCATGATCCGGCTGCACTACCGCGACGCCTCGGGCATCGTCACCTCTCGCGACGTCGAGCCGGTGACCTGCCTGGTGCACCGCGAATACTGGTATCTGGTCGGCGTGTGCAAGATGCGCCGGGCGATCAGGGCGTTCAGGTTCGACCGGATCATCGCGGTCGAGCCCACGCTCACGCCGTCCCGGCCGCACCTGGCCGACCGGTTCCTGCCGTTCCAGCGCCGCAAGCGCAGGGCCGTCACGGCGGCCGAGACCGGTCAGCGCAGGCTGACCGCCTAGCCACGCCGAAACTGACCGCTCTTTGACCATCGGCCCCCCGGCCGTTGGCGTGGCGGATGGCAGGCTCCCGCACATGCGCGTACGGGAGTTCTCGGTCTTCGCCGTCCTGCTGCTCGCCTCGGCCGGCTGCGCGGCGCCTTCGGGCGGCGCGCAGCGTCCGGCTCCGCCCGCCAGGCGGATGCCGGCGGCCGTCGTCGAGAGCGTGCTGCCGGCAGCCGAGCGGCGGGCCCTCGACCGGGCGCTGGAGCGTTACCTGCGCGAGCGTCCCGGCCGGGCGGCGCTGGCCGTCCACGACCGCACCACCGGCGCCAGGTACGCCTTCCGCGAGCACACCCCGTTCATGCTGGCCAGCGTGGCGAAGGTGGACATCCTGCTGGCGTTCCTGCTCGGCGAGCACGGCCGGCGGCTCAGCGCGTACGAGCGCAGGCTGGCCTCGCGCATGATCCGCTACAGCGACAACGACTGCGCGCACGAGCTGTACCTGACGATCGGCGGCCGGGACGGCCTGGACCGGGCGCTGCGGCGGCTGGGCGTGCACCACACGCGGCCGGGCTCCGGGCTGTCCTGGGGCGCCACCCACAGCAGGCCCTCCGACCAGGTGAAGGTGCTGGAGCGGCTCACCGACCCCGAGGGGCCGCTGCCCGCCCGGAGCCGGCGCTACGCGCTCGGCCTCATGTCGTCGGTGGTGCCGTCGCAGGCGTGGGGCGTCAGCGCGGCCGCCTCAGGGGGTGAGGTCGCGCTCAAGAACGGCTGGCTGCCCGCCGAGGTGCACGACGGGCTGTGGACGGTCAACAGCGTGGGGCGGCTCGTCGTACGCGGGCACGAGCTGCTGATCGCCGTGCTGTCGGAGCGCAACCCCGCCATGGAGGACGGCGTGGCCACCGTGGAGCGGATGGCCAGGCTGGCGGTCAGGACGCTGACCCGCCACAGCGCCGCCGTCGGGATCTAGGAGGAGCAGCACCCGCCGCCGCAGCACCCGCCACCACCGGCGGCCCTGGGCGCGGCGGCGCCGCCCGTCATGGCGACCGTGGACAGCAGCCTCACCGTGTCGCCGTGACCTTCGGGGCAGGTCGCCGGGTCGTCGGAGGCCGACATGGAGCGGGACACCTCGAAGGTGGAGCCGCAGGCGCGGCACCGGAAGTCGTAACGCGGCATGCGGCAATCTTACGAGACGGGGCCGGAAGGCACAGCCCGCCGGCCGTAGGTGATGTGCGCGTAGTCGGCCACCGGCTCGTAGCCGATCGACTGGTAGATGGCGTTGCTGGTCGGGTTGGCCAGGTCGGTGAAGAGCACGACCTGCTCGCAGCGCTCCGCCAGGCCGACCTGGCTGGCGTGCGCGGTGACGGCGGCGCCGTAGCCGCGCCTGCGGCGGGACGGCGGCGTGTAGACCGGACCGATGCGGCACACCCCGCCGGCCGCCGGGGAGAGCGCGGCCAGCGAGACCGGCGCGTCCTCCGCCTCCCACACGAACAGCTCCCGCCCCTCCAGTCGCCGCACGACCCGGTCGACGACGTCGCCCTCGCCCATGCCGGTCTCGTCGCCGAAGGCCTGGTACCAGCTCACCAGCAGCGGCAGGTCGCCGGGCACCGCGAGCCTGCCCCTGCCGGGCACGTCGGGGACGTCGAGCGTGCCGAGCCGGAAGAGCCGCTCGGAGACGACCCGCGCCGGGGTGCCGAGCAGCCGCGTGGCCTCACCGGTCACCTCCAGCGGGCCCACGAACATGGGCAGCCTGCCGTCGAGCGCCTTCACCAGCGGCGCGACGGCCTCCACGGGGACGGCGAACAGCCCGGCGGGATACGGCGGCGTCCGGAAGACCGCTCCGCGAACCTCGCCGTCCACCGTCCACCAGCCGAACACGGGGTCCTGCACGGGCATGCCCGCCCTCAGGTTGGCCAGGACGGTCAGTGGCACGGTGTTGCGCACCGGGTCGCCGAGCAGGAACGGCTCGGCGACCGCGGCGTACTCCTCAACGGATGAGGTGAAGGTCCACATGCCTGCTCATGGTGTCAGGCACGCGGCCTCCCCTCAACGCGGTTTCAGGCCACCGCTCATGCCGCTGCCTCCAGGTATGGCGCCCATTGCGGGTCGCCGACGAGGGAGGCGCCGATGAGCCGCCAGTGGGCGCCCCGTGGCACCGCGGGGCTGACGCGAAGCGTCCACCCCAGCTCCTCCAGGTACTTGTCGGCCTTCCTGTGGTTGCACGTGGTGCAGGAGGCGACGCAGTTCTCCCAGGTGTGCGTGCCGCCCCTGGACCGGGGGATGACGTGGTCGATGGTCTCGGCCTTCTGCCCGCAGTAGGCGCAGCGGTAGTCGTCGCGCCGCATGAGGGCGGCCCTGGTCAGGGGGATGCGGGACCGGTAGGGGATACGGACATATCTGCGAAGCCTGATCACCGAGGGCACGTCGAGCGTGCGGCTGGCGGACCGCAGCACCGCGCCCCGGCCGTCGCGGTGGACGACGTCGGCCTTCTCCCGCAGCACGAGCACGACGGCGCGGTGCAGCGAGAGGGTGGTCAGTGGCTCATAAGTGGCATTCAGCAGCAGGACTTGGCGCATCATCGGGCCTCTCCCCGCTGCGCGCGTATCAAAGGGGACATGCCGTGGCATGTCCCTCCTGTCGGCCCCTCCTGGGGCACTCGTGCTTCCGTCACGTGGACCTCCGCCGGACGGTCCAGCGGATGGTCACCACGGCACCGTCCTGTCACCAAGTCTGGCGTTTGCACCGTGGTCCCCGCCACCCCAAAAACCTCCTGCCGGAATGACCAGAGGGACGCACGGTACGTTTTATGCCCGCTCTACCAGCGCTTTACGCATGCCCTTTGGCAGTAGGGTTCCTGGCATGACGCGAGAGCCGTACCCGACAGCACGTCGCGAAGACATCGTCGACATCCTGCACGAAACACCCGTCCCGGACCCCTACCGGTGGCTGGAGGACCCCGACAGCCCCGAGACCAAGGGATGGCTGCTCGCGCAGGCCGAGTTGTTCGGCAAGGAGCGGGGCGAGCAGCGGTTCAAGGACCGCATCGCCGAGCTGCTCAGGTCCGGCTCGGTGGGCGTCCCGGCCTGGCGCGGCGAGCGGTACTTCTTCTCCCGGCGCACCCCCGACCAGGAACACGCCGTCTACTACGTGGTCGAGCCCGACGGCGCCGAGCGGGCCCTGGTCGACCCGATGGCGATCGACCCGTCGGGGCTGACCACGCTCGACGCGGTGCAGCCCGACAAGGAGGGGCGCCTGCTGGCGTACCAGATCTCCGTGGGCGGCGACGAGGAGTCGATCCTCTACATCATCGACGTGGCCACGGGCGAGCGGATCGAGGGGCCGATCGACCGCTGCCGCTACTCGCCGGTGGCGTGGCTGCCCGGCGGCGAGGCGTTCTACTACGTGCGCAGGCTGCCGAGCACCGAGGTGCCGGAGAACGAGAGGCAGTTCCACCGCCGCGTCTACCTGCACCGCGTCGGCACCTCCACCGAGGACGACGTGATGATCTTCGGCGAGGGCCTGAAGATGACCAACTACTACGGCGTCTCGGTCTCGCGCGACGGCCGCTGGCTGCAGGTGTCGGCCCACGAGGGCACCGCGCCGCGCAACGACGTCTGGGTGGCCGACCTGACCGCCTCGCCGATCGACCGGCCGGCGCTGAAGGTCGTCCAGGAGGGCGTGGACGCGCAGGTCGGGCTGTCCTTCGGACGCGACGGCAGGCTCTACGTGCACACCGACCGCGACGCGCCGAGGGGCCGGGTGTGCGTCACCGACCCGGCGGAGCCGGGCTACGACACCTGGCGCGAGCTGATCCCCGAGGACGCCGAGGCGGTGCTGAGCGACTTCGCGATCCTCGACGACCTGGAGCGCCCGGTCATGCTGGTGGGCTGGACCCGCCACGCGATCAGCGAGATCACCGTGCACGACCTGGCGACCGGCGAGCGCGTCGGCGAGGTGCCGGCCCCCGGGCTCGGTTCGATCGGCGGCATCGCCGAGCGTCCCGAGGGCGGCTACGAGGCGTGGTTCGGCTACACCGACAACACCACGCCGCCCACCATCCAGCGCTACGACGCCCGCACGGGCGAGACCACGCTCTGGGCGGCCTCCCCCGGCGCGGTCGAGGTGCCCCCGGTGCACACCGAGCAGGTGGTCTACCGGTCCAAGGACGGCACCGACGTCCGCATGCTCGTCATCTCCCCCGTCGGCGAGTCGCCTGGCCCGCGCCCGACCATCCTGTACGGCTACGGCGGCTTCGGCCTGTCCATGACCCCCGGCTACTCGGCCTCGGTCCTGGCCTGGGTGGAGGCCGGCGGCGTCTACGCCATCGCCAACCTGCGCGGCGGCGGCGAGGAGGGCGAGGACTGGCACCGCGCGGGCATGCTGGCCAACAAGCAGAACGTCTTCGACGACTTCCACGCCGCGGCCGAGCACCTCATCGCCACCGGCGTGACCACGCCGCAGCAGCTCGGCATCTCCGGCGGCTCCAACGGCGGCCTGCTGGTGGGGGCCGCGCTGACGCAGCGCCCCGAGCTGTACGCGGCCGTGGTCTGCTCCGCGCCGCTGCTCGACATGATCAGGTACGAGCAGTTCGGGCTCGGCGCCACCTGGAACGTCGAGTACGGCTCGGCCGACGACCCCGAGCAGTTCGGCTGGTTGTGGGGATACTCGCCCTACCACCACGTCAGGGAGTCGGTGGCGTACCCGGCGACGCTCTTCACCGTCTTCCAGTCCGACACGCGGGTGCACCCGCTGCACGCGTGGAAGATGTGCGCGGCGCTGCAGCACGCCTCGACGGCCGACCGGCCGGTGCTGCTGCGCAACGAGACCGAGGTCGGCCACGGCGCCCGCTCGGTGAGCAGGTCGGTGGACCTGTCGGCCGACACGCTGACCTTCCTGGCCAGGCACACCGGTCTGTAGTCTCGAAGGCATGGGCACGACGCCGGGGCTCGCCATGCTGGAGGCCACCCCCAGCGCTGCCCTGCGGCCCTACGTGACCCGCCTGTGCGCCTACCGCGAGCACTACGCCGCGCCGGTGACCAGGTCGGAGATGGCGATACCCGGCTCGGTGCTCATCCTGGCCTTCGGCACGCCGATGGAGGCCGGCGGGCAGCGGGTCACGGCGTTCGGCGGCGGCCTCGGCGACCGCTTCACCGTCACCCGCGTCGCCGGGCCGTCGGAGGGCGTGGAGGTGTTCCTCACGCCGTTCGGCGCCCGGCGCCTGTACGGGATGCCGATGCGGCACCTGACGAACCGGGTGGTGCCCATCGCCGACCTGCTCGGCCCGTGGGCCGGCCTGACGGTGGAACGGCTGGCCGGGACCCCGTCCTGGCGGGCCAGGCTGGCGCTGGCCGACCGGCTGCTGCGCGAGCGGATCGCGGCGGGCCCCGCGCTGGGGCCGGAGCTGCCGTGGGCGTGGGCGCGGCTGGTGGAGTCGGGCGGCCGGCTGGGCGTGTCGTCGCTGGCCGAGTCGCTGGGCTGGAGTCACCGCCATCTCGTCGCCCGCTTCCATGACCAGGTGGGGCTGCCGCCGAAGACGGCGGCCCGGGTCATCCGGTTCGAACGGGCGCTGCGGCTGCTGCGCGCGGGCACGGCCCCGGCCGTTGCGGCGGCGGAGTGCGGCTTCTACGACCAGGCGCACATGAACCGGGAGTTCCGGGTGCTGGGCGACACCACGCCGGGTCAGATTCGTCCAAGACCCGGCGACGCGGCCGGGGCATCGTGGGCCTCATGACACGCACCGTTTACGCACTGGCCCGCTACAGCGACTGCCGGGCCGCCATCGACTTCCTGACCGGCGCGTTCGGCTTCCGCGTGCACGAGGCCGCCAAGAACGACGAGGGTGTCGTCAACCACGCCGAGCTGCTCGCCGGCGACGACATGATCATGATCGGTCAGGGAAGGCCCGGCGGCCCCGGCATCTACGTCGCCGTCGAGGACGTCGAGGCCCACCACGACCGCGCGAGGGCCGCGGGCGCGACGATCACCATGGAGCTGACGGACCAGCCGTACGGCTCGCGCGAGTACGCCTGCCAGGACCCGGAGGGCAACCCCTGGTTCTTCGGCACCTACCGGCCGTGACGATCACCTCGGGAAGATGATGGTCTTGTGGCCGTCGAGCAGCACCCGCTGCTCGGCGTGCCACTTGACCGCCCTGGCCAGGGCCAGGCACTCCACGTCGCGGCCCATGGCCACCAGGTCCTCGGGAGAGTGGCTGTGGTTGACCCTGGCCACCTCCTGCTCGATGATCGGCCCCTCGTCGAGGTCGGCGGTCACGTAGTGGGCCGTGGCGCCGATGAGTTTGACCCCGCGGTTGTAGGCCTGGTGGTAGGGCTTGGCGCCCTTGAACGACGGCAGGAACGAGTGGTGGATGTTGATCGCCCGCCCTGCCAGCTTCTCGCACAGGTCCTCCGAGAGCACCTGCATGTAGCGGGCCAGCACGACCAGGTCGACCTGGTAGTGCTCGACCAGCGCCAGCACCTCGGCCTCCTGCTTCGGCTTGGTCTCCGGGGTGACCGGCAGGTGGTGGTAGTCGATGCCGTTGGACTGGGTGAGCGGCCGCAGGTCGGGGTGGTTGGACACGACGGCGGCGATCTCGATGTCGAGGGCCTTGGAGCGGACGCGGTAGAGCAGGTCGTTCAGGCAGTGGTCGAACTTGCTCACCATGATCAGCACGCGCGGTTTCCTGGCCACGTCGCGCAGCTTGAACTCCATGGCGAAGTCGGGCGCGAGCGCGGCGAAGGCGGCGTTCAGCTCGTCCTCCCCCTGCTCTCCCGCGAACTGCACGCGCATGAAGAAGCGCTGCCCCACCCTGTCGCCGAACTGCTGGCTCTCGATGATGTTGCATCCGCGCCCGGCGAGCAGGCCGGAGACGGCGGCCACGACACCGGGCCGGTCGGGACAGGACAGCGTCAGGATGTATTCGGCAGGGCTGGTCATGCCTTCACTCTCACGGACGTCGACGTGCTCGAACGTTGTGGTGCTCGAAGCTTGAGACGAGGGTACCCGTGGCGAGGGCTTGCGGGCGCGTGACCAAGACCGCAGAGACGTTCTGTCCTTTTTGGGTAGTTGTCCGGAGCCGACCCCCTGAAACGCATGTGTCCCGCCGAGGCGGGACGGGATGGAGTGCATGCTGTTGGACGCCTTCGTGCTGATCGTGGTGGCCGGCCTGTTCGCCGTCGTGGCCGGGGTCAACGACGGGGGCGCGCTGCTGGCCACCGGGCTCAAGCTTCCCACGGTGCGCCCGGTGACCGGGATCGTGCTGCTGGCGGCGCTGGTCGCGGCCGTGCCGCTGCTCACGCACCAGGTGGCGTTGACGTTCGTGACCCGGCTGGGCTCCTTCCAGGACCCTGGCGGCCGGCTCGCGATGGTCATCGCGGTGGTCTCGGCGCTCACCGTGGTGGGCCTGCTCAGCGCGAGAGGCCGCCCGACCAGCCTGACGCTGGCCGTGGTGGGCGGGCTCACCGGGGCGGGGCTGGGCTGGGGGCTGCAGGTCTCGCCGGAGTGGGTGGCGCTGGTGCTGGCGTTCGGGCTGGCCGCGCCGTTCGCCGGCGGGCTGCTGGCGTGGGTGCTCATCCGGGTGCTCGCGGCCAGGACCACGGCACGGGGGTTGTGGCGCTGGCACTGGGTGGGCTTTCTGCTGCAGACGCTGGCGTACGCGGCCAACGACGCCCAGAAGATGCTGGCCGTGTTCATGATCGCGATGGGTTTCACCGGCGCGCCGGTGGAGTACACGGTGCTGGTGGCCGTGCTGTTCGCGATCGGCACCCTGTACGGGCTGCCCAAGGCGGGCCGCACGCTGAGCCGCGAGATCATCGCCTCCCGGCCCCCGCACGGGGTCGCGGCCGAGCTGGCCGCGGGCGCCGCGGTGATCGGGTGCGCGGCGGTCGGCATGCCGGTGAGCATGACGCAGGCCATCGCCGGCGGCCTCATCGGCGCGGGCGTGGCGCAGGGCGGCGGCCGGGTCCGCTGGTACGCGGCCGGCAGGATCGCCGCCGCCTGGCTGCTGACGCTGCCCGCCGGCGGCCTGCTGGCCTGGGGGCTGGCCCTGCTGGTGAAGGGGTTCGCGAGCGTGAGAGTGTCATGAGGGGGAAGGCGGCGTGAAGCGGCTGCGGCGGATCAGGGATCTCATGACCGGGCGCATGGACGGCGCGCTCACGGAGGCGCTGCTCGGCCAGCTCAAGGCCACCAAGGAAGGGGCGTGGCTGGCCATGGCCATGATCGGCGGCGAGGTCGGCAGGACGGGCGCGCACGAGCAGATGCGCTCGATCGAGCACCTCGGCGACGAGGAGCGCGCCCGGCTCATCGACGAATTGCGGACCGCGCTCGTCACGCCCATCGACCGGGAGGACCTGTTCCGGCTGTCGCGCTCGATCGACGACGTGCTCGACTCGTTGCGGGACTTCGTCCGCGAGTCCCACCTGTACAGGGTGCCCGACCAGATCCGCTTCACCCCCATGCTCGACCAGGTCATCGTGGGCATCGAGGCGCTGGAGGAGGCCGTGCGCAGCCTGGCCTCGCGGCCGTCCGTGGTCTCCCACGACGCGCTGGAGGCGAAGAAGGCGGGCGGGGCCATCCGGCGGATGTACCAGTACGAGATCTCCCGCATCTTCTCCGAGGAGATCACCGCGAACGCGATGAAGGAGCGGGAGCTGGTGCGCCGGCTGGAGATCGTGGGCGTGGCCATCGGCGAGGCGGCGGACGCCATCGCCGACGGCGCGATGAAGCGCTGAGTCCGCGCGGCCAAATGATCTCCTCGGGCTTGGTTGCCCCTGCGGCCTCCCCCGCGCTGCAATGTGAAGGGTGATCAACGAACCCGGGACGGCAGGCGAGCAGGCGGTACGCCCCCGGGTGGCCGTCTCGGCCTGTCTTCTGGGCGAGCCTGTCAGGTACAACGGCGGGCACAGCCGCGACCGTTTCCTGACCGACGTGCTCGGCCCGTACGTGGACTGGGTCCCCGTCTGCCCCGAGATGGAGGCGGGCCTGGGCACCCCGCGCGAGACCCTGCGGCAGGAGCGCTCCGAGGAAGGCCCCCGCCTGGTGACGCGGACGACGCGGACGGACCTGACCGGCCGCATGACCGGCCTGGCCGCCCACCGCGCCGCGGAGCTCGACGTGGACGGGTACGTCTTCAAGGCCAAGAGCCCCACCTGCGGCATCCATGGCGTGCCCGTCTACCGGCCCGACGGCGCGCCGGCGGAACGGCGCAACAGGGGGCTGTTCAGCGGGATCGTCATGGAGCGGCACCCGCTGCTGCCGGTGGAGGACGAGGGGCGCCTGCACGACCCGCTGCTGCGGGAGAGCTTCGTGGAGCGGGTGTTCGCACACGCCAGGCTGCGGGCCCTGGTCGAGGGGGACTGGCGGCCGCGCGACCTGATCTCCTTCCACGCGCGGCACAAGATGCAGTTGCTCGCCCACGACCCCGTGCTCTACCGGGAGGCGGGCCGCGTGGTGGCCGCGGCGGGCGCCCGGCCACGCGAGGAGGTCGCCGCCCGTTACACCGAGACGTTCCGGCGCACGCTCGCCACGAAGGCCACCACCGGCAAGAACGTCAACGTGCTGCAGCACTGCCTGGGCATGCTCGACCTGGACCCGGTCAGGCGGGCCGACGTGGTGGACGTCATCGACGCCTACCAGGCGGGCCTGGTGCCGCTGAGCGTGCCCACGACACTGCTGCGCCATCACGCCCGGGGGGAGGCGGCGGCGTACGTGCGCGACCAGACCTACTTCTCCCCCTACCCCGACGCCCTGCGCCTGCGTCACCACGTCCCCAGGTAGCGTCTGCGAGCGTGACTGACATGGACGACCGTCCCGCCGCGCGCGTGGTCTGCCTCGACCGCGACGGGCGGGTGCTGCTGATGCACTGGTACGACTCCGTCGGCGACGCGCAGGTCTGGGAGCCGCCGGGCGGCAGGCTGGAGCCCGGCGAGACCCCCTTGGAGGCCGCCAGGCGGGAGCTGGCGGAGGAGACCGGGCTGCCGGGCGCGGCGGTGCTGGACCGCCACGTCGAGGTCGAGCGCGACTTCCGCTGGCTGGGCACGCGGTTCCTGAAGCGGGAGCTGTTCTACCTGGCGAGGTTCGCCGGGGAGCGGCCGGAGGTGGTCCCGGGGGCGCTGACGGAGGAGGAGCGCGCGGCCTTCCTGGGTTACGTGTGGGCCGAGGAGCTGCCGGAGGGTGTCGAGCCGCCCGAACTGGCGAAGGTCGTCGAGCGGCTCACGCGAGATCCACGGTGACGCCGGCCGTGGCGACCGACAGCTCGCCCGTGTACGACGCGGCCGCGGCGGCGAGCGCGGGCTCGGCGGGCGTGCCCGGCCACAGGTGCGTGAGCAGCAGGCGGGCCGCTCCCGCCGACGCCGCGGTGCGTCCGGCGTCGCGCGCGCTGGACAGGTAGGGGGCGTCCTCTTCCGGGACGCGCTCCGGATAGGTCGCCTCGGCCAGCAGCAGGTCCGCGTCCTTGGCCAGGGAGACCAGCTCGGTGGACGGGCCGGTGTCGCCGGTGTAGGCGATCACCCGGCCGGCCGCGCCGGTCAGCCGCAGCCCGGCGTTCGGCACGTGGTGGGGCAGGTCGAAGGTGTCCAGGCGGAAGGGGCCGAGCTCGCTCGGCAGGCCGGGCCGCAGGTCGTGGCGCGTCAGGGCGGCGGCCAGCATGCGCGGCTTGTCCAGCGCCATGACCGCGTCGAGCGCGCCGGGCGGGGCGTGGACGGGCAGCGGCGGGGCCGGGTCGTCGGCCAGCGCGCGGGCCCGCAGCAGCGGGTTGAGGTCGGCGCAGTGGTCGGGGTGGCCGTGGGTGACCAGGACCGCGTCGATCTCGTCGGCGCCCATGAGCGCCAGCAGCCTGGGCAGGGTGGCGTACCCGGGATCGACGAGGACGCGGAAGCCCTCCTCCTCCACGAGGTAACCGCTGCACGCCTGACCGGCGCCCGGCCACGCTCCGCAACCGCCCAGCACGGTCAACCTCACGAGCCCAGCTCCTTCTTCGTCGTCGTCATCAGCCCGCGCAGCAGCGTGCCGGACACCTTCTCGTGCTCCGCCTCCACGGGCAGGCCCTTGCCCACGTTCTCGCGGTAGACCTCGCGCTCGTGCGGGTCGGTGTAGGGCAGCGCGGTCATCGCGACGATCACGCTCACCCTGGTGCCGCCGCGCGGCTGGACGGCCACGGCGTGCGTGCGCAGGACGGTCTCGTCGGGCGCGCCGTACCAGCCGCACTTGACCGCGGCCTGCGGCCAGCCCAGCGCCTCGCGCGCGCCGAACGCCTGCGGCTCGGCCACCTGCCCCATCCACTCCAGCACGGTGCCGGCCACCGGGTCGCCCGCGACGGCCGCCTGGGCGAGCACGGCGTAGGCGGCGCTCACCTCGCCGGCCGTGACCTCGACGGAGCCGAACCTGGACGGGTCGCCGTTCGGCAACGTCCAGGCCACGCCCGTGCGGTCGCGCAGGTCGTCGAGGATGACGCGGGGACCGACCGCGAGCCACAGGTTGAGCGTGTCGGAGTTGGAGGAGACGACGACGGCGGGCTCCGCGTGGCGGCGCCACCGGTCGGTGTCGGGGATGCGGGCCGCGCTCACCCACGCGTACAGGGGCTTGAGCACCGAGGCGCAGCGCAGCCGGGTCATGCCCGCGGTGAAGCTCACCGCGCGCGCCGGCGGCCCGCCGTAGCCGCGTCTGATGCCCGCTGCCTGGGCGGTGGCACTGTGATCAAGGTCGTCGAGCAGCTCGTTGAAGCCCACGCACCCCACCGTAGACCTACGGGGGGCTTCCCCAGCGCCGTTCGTACCACTCCATGGCCGGCGCTTCACCCGGCAGCTCCGTCCGGCCGGGCGCGCGCAGGCCGTCGAGGGCGATGGCCAGCAGGCGTTGCTTGACATGCTCGTGCTCCGGGCGGGGCGGCCCCGCCGCCGGGCGGCTGAACTGCTCCATGAGCAGCGAGATGTCCAGCATGGTCACGTCGCTCCTGAGCACGCCGGCCTCGTGCGCGCGGGCCACCAGCCGCTCGGCGGCCTCGTCGGCGCGGCGCGAGGTGCGCCACATCTCGTCGGTGACCTCGATCGTGCCCGCTACCGGCGCCAGCGCGCCCGACCTGTTGGCCACGCAGGTGCGCACGTAGAGCGCCAGGCCCTGCCACGGATCGGGCTCCGCCAGCGCCGCCTCGGCCGCCTCCACCACCCGCTCCATGGCGATCAGGCACAGGCGCTGGAGCAGCTCCTCCTTGGTGCGGTAGCGGCGGTAGAGGCTGCCCATGCCGACGCCCGCCTGCTTGGCGATGGCCGACACGGGCGCGTCGAAGCCCTGCGTGGTGAACACCTCGTGCGCCGCTTGCAGCAGCCGCAGATCGTTGCGTGCCGCCTCGGCCTGCCTGCCGCGTGTGCCCATGCGGTACAGGATATTCAGGCCAGCGCGGCCTCGAACCTGGCCCGCAGCCCGGCCAGCCGTTCGACCGGCTCGTTGCTGAAGACCAGGCGGACGAACCGCGGTGCCACCGTCTCGCCCCACGCCGTCATGGGGGTGGCGGCGACGCGGCCGCGGTCGAGCAGGCGGGCCGACAGGTCGGCGGCCGTCAGCCCCATGGCCTCCGCGTCCACCAGGCACGACCAGCCGCCGTCGGCCCGCACCAGCGGCAGGCCGTCGAGCTGGGCGGCCACCGTCTCGTGGCGGGCCTGGTACTCGGCCACCGCCTCCGCCACGCCTGACGGGTCCCTGAGCGCGGCCGCGGCGCCGAGCTGGTGGAAGCCGCTGGCCACGGTGGTGTTGTAGATGGTCGCGACCATGACGCGGGACATGATGTCGGCGGGGCCGGCGACCCAGCCGATCCGCCAGCCGATCATGCGGTACTCCTTCGACATCGAGCCGATGATGATCGTGCGCTCGGCCAGGCCGTCGATCCGGCACGGGTGGATCCGCGGATGGCCGTCGAAGACGATGCGCTCCATGGCCGCGTCGTAGATCAGGTACGCGCCGGTCCGCTCGCACACCTGGGCCACCTGCGCCCAGTCCTCCCGGTCGAGGACGGCGCCCGACGGCATCGACGGGCTCATCAGCAGCAGGGCGGCGGCCCGGCTCACCCCGGCGAGGGCCTCGCGGTCGAGCCGCCAGTGCCGGCCGTCCACGCGCAGCGGCACGAGGTGGGGCCGGGCTCCCGACAGCCGTACGCGCTGGAGCAGCCCCGCGTACGTGGGGTCGGTGAGCACCACCGGGTCCCCCGGCTCCGTGGTGGCCAGCAGCACGGGCATCACAGCGGACGTGCCGCCCGAGGTGACGGCGATCTGGCGCGCCGGGTCGTAGTCGTGCCCGGTGCGGACCCGCAGGTCGGCGGCCACCGCCGCGCACAGCTCGGGCAGGCCGGTGAACGGCAGCCAGCTGTTGCCCGTGCCCTCCGCCAGCGAGCGTCTGGTGGCCTCGACGGCCACGGGCGGGGGCGGCACGTCGGTGTCGAGGTTCTCCATGCGCAGCACGCCGGGGTCGGCTCCGGCCGCGGCGGCCACCTTGTCGATGTCGATCGGCTGCACGTGCGCGAAGCGGGTGTTGGGTCGCATGACAGCACCTCCGTGGGAAGTGTTCCGTATATGGAACACTCCGCCGCCGCGGCCCCGCTGTCAAGGGAGCAGCGTCCCGGATGCCGTGCCTGGTGAGGGTCTCAGAGGCCGTGCCTGGTGAGGGCGGCGACGAGCGCGATCGGCAGCAGCGCGGCCACGGCGAGCGCGGTCCACACGCGCCGCCGCCGGGACGCCCCGGACTCCGTCACGAACGCCGCCAGCGCCCCCGCCCCCGCGAACGCCACCCCGGCCACGGCCGCGTCCGCGAGCGACGACGTCCAGGAGGGCAGCGACTCCGCGGCCAGCCGCAACACGACCAGCACCCCGGCCGCCGTCAGCGCCACCCGCCGCCCCGGACGCACCGCCACCCGCTCCAGCGCGAGCGCGGAGCCGGCGAGCAGGGCCAGGCTGATCACCACGACGACGCCGACGGCCGGCACCAGGCAGCCCCAGTCCTCGCAGCCGACGCCGGCCCAGGCCAGCCGTACCGTGGCCCACCACAGCACTCCCAGAGCGGCGCACACCGCGGCCGCTCGCCCCATTCGCCCCCTCATACGCCAATGTTCCCATCAGCCGTCCCCGCCGCCCGATGGTCGTCCGCATCCGCCTCGGCGTGACGGCCCAGGGCGCGCAGGGCGACCGCGCGGTTGGCGTACAGGTCGGGCTGGGGGTGCAGCGCGATGGCATGCGTCAGGTCGCCGACCGCGCCTTCCAGATCGCCGCTCGCGTACCGGAGCGCTCCCCGGCTCCCCCAGGCCGACGCCAGCTCCGGCGCCCGCTCCAGGGCCCGCTCCAGCGCCACCTCGGCCTCGGCGTACCGGCCCGCCGCCGTCTCGAGCTGGCCCAGCACCGTCAGCAGGTACGGGTTCCCCGGCGCCAGCCGGAGCCCGGTCTCGACGTCGGCCCTGGCCTCCTCGTCCCGCTCGCAACCGGCCAGCAGCCCGGCGCGGTTGATGTAGGCGTCCAGGTAGCCGGGGTCGAGCTCGATCACCCGTCCCAGGTCCGCCAGCGCCGCCTCGACCTCCCCCCGCACGGCGCACAGCTCCGCCCGGTTGTAGTACGCCTCCGGCAGCGGCGGCCCGGCCCGCATGGCCTGCTCGAAGTCCGCCATCGCCTCCTCGTGGCGGCCCAGCTTGAACAGCAGGTTGCCCCGTTCCAGGTAGTGGTCGGGAAAGCCGGGATCGATCGCGATCGCCGCCCGGTAGTCCTCCAGCGCCTCCTTGGTCCTGCCCAGCCCGGCCAGGAGCTGGGCCCGGTTGGCCAGCAGCACCATCCGGTGCGGCCGGTGGCGCTCCCCCAGCTCGCGCGCCAGCTCGATGGCCGACTCCACCAGCGCCAGCGCGGCGTCGTGGCGGCCCTGCCGTAACTCGATCAGCGCCAGGCCGTTGCGGTCGAAGCCGAGCTTGAAGGCCCGCTCGGCGGGGTCGGGCAGGATGGTGGAGATCGCGATGGCCTCGTTGATCCAGGCCCTGGCCCGGGTCAGGTCGCGCCGGGCGGGGTCGGGGTGGCGGGCGTCGAGCATGGCGGTGCCGTACGCGGCGGCCGCGTGCATCGCCGGATCCTGGCTGACCAGGCGCACCCGGTCCCAGATCGCGCGGGCCTCGCCGGTGCGCCCGAGGCCGCCGAGCGCGGTCGCGGTGCGCTGGGCGAAGCGCCACCAGCTCGTGCCGCCAGGGGGCGAGGCCGCCATGCCGAGCTCCCCCAGCTCCGCCACGGCGTGCAGGAAGCCCTCGCGGGTGCAGCGGTCCACGACGGCCCAGAGCTCGCCGGCGTCACGGGTGTCGGGCGGAGGCTCGGGGCCTCCGGAGTACGTCATGATCGTCAGGGTGCCGGGCGGGATCCGCCGCATCATGACGTCCAGCAGCTCGGTGTCCGTCGGGTCGGCCGCGTCGGCGTTGCACACGGCGATCGCCCGCCCAGGCCGTACGGCATCGCGGACGAACTCCGCGATCCCGTTGGCCAGCCGCAGCGTGCGGCGGGGCGCGGGCACGAGGATGCGCTCCTCGTCGGGCAGCTCCACGTCGATGGTGACCCGCCTGGCCGGCACGGTCCCGGCCAGTTCGGGGGCGGCTGCCAGGATCTCGATGTCGTGCGCGGCCACCAGCTCAGGGGAGCGCCGCAGCACCGGCGGCACCAGCCGGCGCAGCAGCCCGGCGGCGAAGGTGTAGGGGCCGTGCGGCCGGCGATGCGCGTCGATCAATGGCGTCAGCAGCCGCACGGCCCCCCATCGGGCGGGTGGTTCGCCCTGGACCCTGAGGTGGGACCTCTCCTCAGTCACCCCTTGTGAATGACGCTGGAGGTCCCAGCCAGCCTCGCGGTTCCAGGCTTGCGGACGACGATGCGCTTCATGATGTGCCTCTCCACTCGGGGTTGAACACCCATTATTGGGTCACCCCACCGAATATCAAGGTTTATCGCTAATAAGTGGGAGACTAATGGATAAAATGCACTTGCCTTTTGTGGGGCATATCTAACCTATTAGGACCGAAACCAACGCTGCAATCGTGTGGTATGTACCTGCCCGGATTCCTCCATCAAGTCGCACAGGCACCTGCCCAGCAGCGTGACCGACTGGCAGCAGCCGGGCCCCGGGAGGGTCCTCGCCCGCACGATGTGGGTGGCCCGCTCGATCAGCCGCTCCAGGCTCGGCTCGGCCCCTCCCTTGAGCGAGCGCGTCTGCCAGGGACAGGAGGCCGAGTCCAGGCAGGCGCTCTTGGCGATGTACGGCGCCGCGCCGCTCTGGAGGCGCAGCGGGTCCTCACGCTTGACCCGGTGGCCGGCGAGCACCCGGGCGGCCCGGTTCGCGACGAACAGCAGCCGGCGACGTTGTTTTCTTCTGACCTCGCTCCTGCTCGGCAGCGCGAGCAGCATTGCCCCGGCCATCAGCACCCCGCCCACGACCATGCCCCAGCCCAGCCGCTCCTGGAACCAGATCACCGCGATCGCGGCCACCCAGAGCGGCTGGGACGACATGAGGATCTGGCTGGGCACCGCCGGCAGGTGCGCCTGGGCGTGGGAACGTGCCAGGAAGCCCAGCGCGCACGAGATCACGGACAGGTGCAGCAGGATCATCCAGTCGGACGGCCCGACCGGCACGGAGATCCCGTCGTGCACGGCGAAGCCACCCGTGAGCACGCCGATGGTGAAGAGCTGGATCACGGTCAGCGCGTACGCCGGGAAGCCGGCGGGACGCTCGGACAGCCGGCCGAGGAGCAGGGTGTGGCCGGAGTAGAGCGCGGCGGCGGTGAGCGTGACCCCGAGCGCGAGCAGCGAGATGCCGTGCTCCTCCACCCCGCGCACCATCGTGAAGACGGCCATGCCCGCCACCGCGAGCACGACCCCGGCCCAGATGCGCCGCCGCACCGGCTCCTTGAACAGCACCAGCGACAGGATCGGCGTGATCACCACGCTGCACCCGACGGCGAACCCGGACACCGCCGACGGCAGGCTGCCGAGCGCCATGGCCTGGCCCACCTGCCCCACCCCGAACATCACACCCAGCAGGGCCCCGTTCAGCCAGGTGTCGCGCGACAGCCCCCGAAGGCAGCCGGGCCTGATGAGGAACAGCGTCAGCGCGGCCAGCAGGTAACGCTCGGCGAGCAGGTCCTCCACCGGTAACCGGTGGATGAGATCTTTCATCAGCGGGAAGGCCGACCCCCAAGCGGCGCTGACGAACAACAGAAGCACGGCTCCCAGAAGGGGGCGGGGAGCGGCCACGACTGCCATAGGAAAAGCATGGCACTACTATTCGCAGCCCTAGATGTACAGGGAGCAGCCGGTGATGTTTGCTTACACCTGGGTGGTAAGAGCCTCACCCGCGGGTTCGTACATCCTTATCCGGGGAGCCGCTTTACGGCGCCTCCGACATATCGCTCATGGGAATTAGGCGAAAGTTGTCGGGTGCAGCGGCCGGGGAAACGTCACTCAGCGTGACGGCGAAGGCTCGGCGGGAACGTCACGCCGAGCGGGCCCGGGACAGGTCACCGGGAACGACGGGAGTGGCGGCCCCTGGAGGGGAAGGGCGGGGCCGTGCTTCGAGGTGCGGTCTACAGCTCCAGGACCGCCGGTGGGACCAGGCGTTTCTCACCGTAGACGACCGTCAGGCCGCCGACCCGCTCCCTCGACACCTCGCGCCAGCCCTGGCGTTCGTACAGCGCCAGCGCGGCTTCCTGGTTGAGTGTCGTGTCTCCTCTGACGCTGTGGAACCCGAGCTCCACCGCACGCCGTTCGAGCGCGATGAGCATGGCCGCGCCGTGGCCGCGCCGCTGGAACTCGGGATGGACCCGCAACCGGCAGATCTCCGCCGTGCCGGTGTCGACGGGTCTCAGCCCGCCCATGGCCACGACCCGCGAGCCGATCTCCCCGACGAGGAAGTCGCCGCCGCAGGCCAGGTAGATCTCCTGGATGCGCGGGAAGTCGTCGTCGTAGTAGACGCCGTCACCGGGCACCAGGCCCACCTCGGCGAGGCAGATCCGATGGAGCGCGAGGATGGTGTCGAGATCCGACCACCGGTAGCGTCTGATCGTCAGTGTCATCCATCGCCCCCTTTCAACTCGGGCTGTCTGGACCGCCGGAGGGCGGCCGACAAGCCGTCCAGTCCTGGAACGCTGGCGTCCCGCGCGAGGATCGCCCGTTCGAGCTGCAGCGCGGGCCGCATGATGAGGTCGGTCAGGTATTCGTCGGTGACCAGGTTGAGCGCCCTCGTGGCGATGGACACCGCCTCCTCGACGTCTCCGTCGATCAGCCGGCACTGGGCCTGGTCGAGCCTGATCAGCGTCTGGTCGAGGATGTGGTCCTGGTACTTCTCCAGCGCCTGGTCGAGCACGACCTCGGCCTCGATCGTCTGGCCGAGCTTGGTGAGCACGTCACCCTGGTAGAAGTAGAGCTGCTTCTCGGTGTAGCCGAACGCCACGTCCTCCTGGTCCTCGGGGCGCATGTGCGCGAAGGCGTTCCTGGCCCGCGCCAGCGCGCGCTTGGCCTGGTCGACGATCTCCTTCTTGCTCTCGCCGTTCGACATCATGGCCAGCGCCCTGGCCTCGACGACCGGCGCCATGGCCTGGGCCGCGCACGGCGTGGAGCCGGCCATGTCGCGGCTCTTCTTGGCCAGGGTGAGCGCCTCGCGGGCGTCGCCGAAGTAGAGGGGCACGAGCGACTCGCGAGCCGCGATCCACGCGCGCAGCGCCCGGTCGCCGGTCTCGTCGGCGGCGGTGCGGCCGGTGCGGAAGAACGACCGCGCCAGCCGGTGATCGCCCAGGTTGATCATGATCATGCCGGCCAGCCCGGCGAGCTGGGCGGCCATCCTGCACAGGCGCTCCTGCAAATCGATGGGCTGGCGCCGGGACATCGCCGTGCGTACGGCGCTGAGCTCCAGCAGCACGTCGCACAGCAGCCGCAGGGGCGCCGTCGTGGTGTACTGCCGGCCGAAGCTGACCGTCGACTCCTCCCACTGGTCGAGCATCGCGGCGGACACGGTGGCGGAGACCAGCGTCTCGTCCATCCTGCGCCTGATGCCCTCGCACGCCCCCAGCACGGGGCCCTCCAGATCGGTGAGGTTGGCGTCGGCCTGGAGGGAGTTTAAAAGGGTGCGGCGGAGGATGTTCTCGTTCTCCTCGTCCTCCGGGTCCGTCTCCATCGGCGCGAGCAGCAGCTCGCGCTCCGGGGGCCGCTGCGCCCGCTCCTTGGCCTCCACCGCGCCGAGCACCCCCGGCATCCGGTGGCCGTGGCCGCAGATGCAGGGCGCGTCGTAGCCGAGCGCCCCGGGCTCGACCCGGTAGACCGTGCACAGGTAGTGCAGGTATTCGGGGCCAGGGCGCTTGAGCCCGCTCTCGTACGCGGACAGCAGCGTCTCACCGATGCCGGGCATCGCCTTGCCGTCGCGTTCGAACAGGGCTCGCACCTGCTCGATGACGTCCGCCAGCGCGATGCCGTAGGCCAGCCGATGCGCTTTGATGCGGCTCGTGCTGAAAGCCGCGCACGCCTCGTGGATCTCATCAGCTATCTGAGCCGACGTGCGCCCGGCGGCCAGGCCCTTGGCCCTGATCTGCCGGGCGATCTCCGTCTCTCTGTGCTGTCTGCCGGACATCCCGGCCCCTCTCACGCATGTCTCGACCGGTCCGCAACTGGTGACTCAGCGTAGCCCTCAAGTTGCCCTGCGCCTACCCATGACTATGAAGCAATGCCGAGTTGATTGGAACGCCCACACCGAACCTACGGTTAAGGAACATCCTCCCCGGGACTGTTTCTTACACCCCATGAGGAAGAAGCGACTCCCCGTGAGCGAATCGGCTCGTTGCGCGAGCTCTTGACTTGGGCCATCTTTGGCCCACCAGCAACGATTGCCGAGGGAGGAACGAACGGTGGGGGACGACAACTTCGAGCACCTTGAGCGTCTCGTGGCGGAACTGGACGCGCGCGGGTTGCTCGCACGAGTGGTCCGGACCCAGAGCGGACGGACGTTCGTACGGGTCATCAACCCGAGCGCCACGAGCCTGTCCGAGAACGTCACCTGCCGGTCGGCGACCGTCTCCGACATGCGCGACTGGTGGTACTGCTGGTCCTGGGGCGAGCGGATGCACACGGCCGACGACCCGGCCGGCGCCGCGACGAAGGTCGCCCGCGTGCTCGCCGCCGTGGGGGAGTGACGACCCGGTGAACCGGGTGGAGCGCAGCCACCACGGCTCACCGTACCCACGGCGGCTACTGGGAGCCGGCGGAGTGGCCGGTGCGGAGGGTCTTCCGCACGTCGGAGCCCTGGTCACTCCGCCGGTTCCGGGTCACCTGCGTGCCACGCGGCGCCGCGCGCCGCGTCCACAAGCCGCCCGCCCGGGTCAGCCGGGCGGGTGTTCGGGGGATCCCTCCCGGAACCGGCACGGGACACGCTTCCGGGTGCGTGTCCCGTTCCGAGCCGTCCGTCATCGGAGCGTCTGCTCTCTCCCTCCGCGGCCCAGAGAGCGGGCGACCCCGTCTTCCCCGGCGTGATGTGACGGCGGGCGGTTCGGTCAGCGGTATTTTTGGATCGAAACGGTCCATTTTCCTGACCGAACCGCTTCCGGAGGGGATCCACCATAGTGTTACTGCTGGTGACGCCGTCGCCACCGCCGACGACTCCATCGGTACTGCCCGATATTGACAAGGTGACCTCACAAGTGGCCGTGACCTGCCAAAACGACCCGGTTTGCTCGACGATCGCCGGGGTGTTCAACAACGCGGCCTGGGCACCACTGGCAGCCATGCTGGTCGTCGTCTTCCTGATCCTCGTGTTCGCGATCGTGCTCCGCAACGTCGCGCACCGGGTCATCACGCGGGTGGTCAACCGGGCGGCCACGGGCGGCTCCCTCACCAGCCGGTTCCGTAAGGGGGTGGCGACCGACGGCATCGACGCGCTGCTGCACGAGCGGCGCAAGCAGCGGGCCGAGACGATGGGGTCGGTGCTCAAGCACATCGCCTCCGTCGTCATCCTCGGCACCGCGGTGCTGACGGTGCTCGACAGGCTGACGATTCCCATCGCGCCGCTGCTGACCAGCGTCGGCATCCTCGGCGTGGCCATCGGCTTCGGCGCGCAGGAGCTGGTGAAGGACTTCATCGCGGGCATGTTCATGCTGCTGGAGGACCAGTACGGGGTGGGCGACGTGATCGACGCGGGCCCGGCTGTCGGCACGGTCGAGGCGGTCACCCTGCGCGTCACGAGGCTGCGCGACGTGGACGGCCGCGTCTGGTACGTCCGCAACGGCACGATCACCCGGGTCGGCAACGAGTCGCAGGGCTGGTCGCGCGCGTTCATGGACGTGCCGGTGGCCTACGACGCCGACGTGGTCACCGTGCGGGTGCTGCTGGAGCACGTCGCCGAGGAGATCTGGGCCGACCCCGAGCTGCGCGAGGTCAAGATCGTGGAGCAGCCGCAGGTGTTCGGGGTCGAGCAGCTCTCCGACAGCTCGCTGGTGTTCCGCATCACGGCCAAGACGCTGCCGTCCGCGCAGGCGGAGGTGTCGCGTGAGCTGAGGCTCAGGGTCAAGACGGCACTCGACGGCGCGGGCATCTCGATGGTCGCCACCGCCTAAGCTAGGAAACGTGACAGAGACCTCCTTTTACGACGCCGTCGGAGGCGAGGAGACCTTCCGGCGCCTCGTGCACCGCTTCTACGAGGGGGTCGCGGAAGACCCGACCCTGCGGCCGCTCTATCCGGAGTCCGATCTGGCGGGCGCCGAGGACCGGCTGCGGGGCTTCCTGATCCAGTACTGGGGCGGCCCCAACACCTACAGCCAGCAGCGCGGCCACCCCCGGTTGCGCATGCGGCACATGCCGTTCGTGATCGGCGAGCCGGAGCGGGACGCCTGGCTGCGGCACATGCGTGACGCGGTCGATTCGCTCGACCTGCCCGACGAGCTGGAGACCAGGCTTTGGGACTATCTGGTCTACGCTGCCCACAGCCTGGTGAACTCGCCCACATAACGGGGCATGACACGCCACATGGATATCCCCTGGTGGCGTGACGCAGTCGTCTACGAGATCTATGTCCGCAGCTTCGCCGACGCCTCCGGAGACGGCGTCGGCGATCTGGCGGGGGTGCGCGAGCGCCTTCCGTACCTGCGGGGGCTGGGTGTCGACGCGATCTGGCTCACCCCGTTCTACCGCTCCCCCATGGCCGACGGCGGCTACGACGTGGCCGACTACCGCGACGTGGACCCGCTGTTCGGCACGCTCGGCGACTTCGAGGCGCTGGTCGCCGACGCGCACGAGCAAGACCTGCGGGTGATCGTGGACATCGTGCCCAACCACAGCTCCTCGGAGCATCCCTGGTTCCAGGCGGCGCTGCGGGGCGACGGGCGCGACCGGTACATCTTCCGCGACACCGTCAACAACTGGCAGTCCACGTTCGGCGGGCCGGCGTGGACGCGGACGCCCGACGGGCAGTACTACCTGCACCTGTTCGCTCCCGGGCAGCCCGACTTCAACTGGCGCAACCCCGAGGTGCACGCGGAGTTCCTCGACATCCTGCGGTTCTGGCTGGACCGTGGCGTCGACGGCTTCCGCATCGACGTGGCGATGGGCCTGTACAAGGCGGAGGGGCTGCCCGACGTGGGCGACCAGTCGTTCAAGTCGGTCTCGCCGGTGTGGGGGCAGCCGGAGGTGCACAACGTCTACCGCGACTGGCGGCGCGTGCTCGACGGCTATCCGGGCGAGCGGATGGCCGTGGGCGAGGTGTGGACCGACAGCCCCGAGGACCTCGCCCTCTACCTGCGGCCCGACGAGCTGCACCAGAGCTTCAACTTCGCCTGGCTGCAGGCGCCGTGGTCACCGACGGCGTTCAAGAAGGTGATCGACGACACCATGTCCACGGTGCCGTTCGCGACCTGGGTGCTGTCCAACCACGACGTCGTACGCCATCGCACCCGCTACGGCACGGCCGACCCGGGCACGGGCCTGGCGCGGGCCAGGGCGGCGCTGCTGACGATGCTGGCGCTGCCCGGCTCCGCCTACCTCTACCAGGGCGAGGAGCTGGGGTTGCCCGAGGTGACCGACCTGCCGGACGAGGCCAGGCAGGACCCGGTGTTCCTCCAGTCCAAGGGCAAGCTGCCGGGGCGCGACGGGTGCCGGGTGCCGATCCCGTGGACGGTGGACCCGCCCTCCCACGGGTTCTCGCCCGGCGGGGTGGAGCCGTGGCTGCCGCAGCCGGAGTCGTTCGCGGAGCTGAGCGTCGAGAAGCAGGAAGGGGTCGCGGACTCGACGCTGGAGTTCTACCGGCGGGCCCTGGCCTGCCGTCGCGAGCTGGTGCGGAGCATTCCTTACACCCTGGAGTGGCTGGATTCTCCCGAGGGAGCGCTTTTCTTCGCCCGGGGGCCGCTGATCTGCGCGGTCAACTGCGGCCCCCAGCCGGTACGCCTGCCGCAGCACGAGGAGGTGCTGCTGTCGAGCACGCCGCTGAAGCGCGGGCTGCTGCCGCCCGACACGGCGGTGTGGCTCAGGAGCGCCTCGCCCGCTCCCAGCGCCGGGGAATGACGGGCAGCGAGGCCACGGCGCAGGCCAGCCCCGCCGCGAAGCCGGCCCAGTAGCCCGCGCCGACGATCAGGGCCCCGGCCACCGGCGTGACGGCCAGGGAGACGGTGTTCTGGATCGTGTTGTGGGTGCCGAGCACCTTGCCCGCCCAGCCCGGCCCGGCCAGCTCGCCCGCCGCGAGGTAGGCCAGCCCGTTGCCGGACACCGTCATCACCGAGGCCAGCACGAGCGCCGCCACCCCGAGCCGGGTGGCGGTGAGCGTGCCGGCGACCAGCAGCGCCAGCACCGCGAGGTTGCCGAGGGTGAGGATCAGCAGGGGCCGCATGCGCAGGCCGGTGCGGTCGGACCAGCGCCCGGCCGCGACGCGGATCAGGGCCCCGCCGATCGCGGCCACGCCGAAGAGCCGGCCGGCCGCCACGTCGTCCCAGCCGTAGGTCGTGACCAGGCAGTCCACCCCGTACGTGCTGACCACGACCTGCGGCACCACGTGCAGGGCGCTGGTGGCGTGCACCCGCCACAGGGCGGGCTGCCGGTACGGCGAGCCCGCCCGCTCCGCGCCCGGCCCGGAGATCGCACGCGGCGGCTCGGCCATGAACAGCGCGGCCAGCACGGCGGCCAGCAGGCTCACGCCGGAGCAGAGCAGCAGCACGCCCGGTAACCCGTGGGCCCGCGCCATGGGCGGCAGCGCGAAGGCGGCCACGGCCATGCCGAGGGTGAAGGAGACCTGGCGCACCCCCATGGCGACGCCGCGCTCCGCCGGCTCGAACCAGCGCAGCACGATGCGCCCGCCGCCCACCATCGCGGCCGAGCCGGCGGCGCCCGCCAGTGCCAGCAGCGTGATCACCGCCCAGGTGCTCCCGGCGAAGGCCGTGGCGGCCAACGACGCGGCGGCCATCCCCACGCCGGCGCCCAGGACGACCCGCTCGCCGTACCGGTCGGCCAGCGCGCCCCAGGCGACGAGGGCGCACATGACCCCGATGGCGGGGGCGTTGGCGATGAGGCCGCCCACGGGCAGCGAGACGTTGAAATGTCGCAAAATTTCGGGCATGACCAGCGGCAGGCCGAACAGCCCCAGGGTGACGCCGGCGTGCGCGTTGACGCCCAGCGCCAGCATCCACCAGCGTTTCATTCCGCCGCGTAGCGCTTCAGGTAAGCCCGTTCGTGCTCGGTCAGCCTGCGTGGTGCGGCCCGCTCGACGTCGTAGGCCGCCATGACGGACTTGGCGGTGACGTAGAGCCCCTCCTCGTCGCGGATCTCGTACTGCAGCGTGAACCGCACCGCCCTGATCTCCGTCACCCAGGTCTCGACCCGTACGGGCTGCGCGCGGAAGCCCAGCGGGCGGCGGTAGTCGATCTCGTGCCGGGTCACGACCAGGCCCTTGAACGGCTCGTCGCCCGCGACGTACGGATCGATGCTCAGCATGCCGAAGCGGGCGTCCTCGAGGTAGTCGAGGAAGCGCACGTTGTTCACATGCCCTTGGGAGTCGATGTCGCCGAATCTCACCGCGCGGGGATAGACGTGCCGTTCGGCCGGGGTGCTTTCGGACGGGGTGCGTTCAACCACGTCCGCCACCGTACCCGTCCGGGTCAGGTGGCCCTGCGCCGGGCCAGGCAGGACAGCACGGTCAGCACCGAGATCGCGGCCATGGAGCCCAGCGCCCAGCGGTAGCCGGTGACGAGCTGCTCGACCGCCCCGCCCGACAGTTGCGCGAGCGTGCCGGCGAACACGCTCTGGTGCAGCCCGGCGGGGAGCGGCGCGGTGATGATCGACAGGACCAGGCCGGTGCCGACGACGTTGCCGGTGTTCTGCAGCATGAGGCGCATGGCGTTGACGATGCCGAGCCGGTTGGAGGGCAGGCCGTCCAGGATGGCGGTGGTGTTGGAGGGCAGGAACGCGCCCGAGCCGAGCCCGATGAGCACGAGCCCCGCCGCCACGGCCGGGTACGGCATGTCCGCCGACATCACCGACAGCATGACGACCAGCCCGCACGTGGTTGTCGCGGCGCCGGCCACGGCGAGCGTGCGCGCGCTCATCAGGCGCTGCAGGAAGCCCGAGCTCACCGAGCCGATCATGGCGGCGACGGCCAGCGGCAGCACCTTCAGCCCCGCCTGCACGGGATCGTCGCCGCGCACGGCCTGGAAGTAGAGCGCGACCAGGAAGACCATGCCCATGCGCGCCACGGCGTTGAGGAACGAGGCCAGCGTGCCGAACGCGAAGGCCCGCTCCCTGAACAGGGTCAGGTCCACGACCGGATGCGCCGCCCGCGACTCCCTGAGCAGGAACAGCGGCAGCCCCGCCACGAACGCCGCCAGCCCGCCCAGCACCACCGGATGGTCCCAGCCGAGCCGGGTGAACTCCGACAGCGCCAGCAGCAGCCCGCCGAGGGTGGCCAGGACCAGGACGTTCCCCGGCCCGTCCAGCCCGCCCTCGTGCTCGGCCCTGGGCGGCCTGGGCAGCACGAGCACGCCCCACAGCAGGCAGAGCAGGCCGACGGGCACGTTGAACCAGAACACCCACCGCCAGCCCAGGCTCTCGGCCAGCACCCCGCCCAGCGTCGGCCCGATCAGCCCGGCGATCGAGAACGAGGCCACGTACACGCCCATCCCCTCGCCCAGCCGCTCGCGCGGGAAGGCGTCGCTGATCAGGGCGGCGCTGTTGGTGAGCAACATCGCGCCGCCCACGGCCTGCAGCACCCGCATGGCCACGATCACCCA
Organism: Nonomuraea sp. NPDC050202; assembly: GCF_040656115.1. Taxonomy (NCBI): domain Bacteria; kingdom Bacillati; phylum Actinomycetota; class Actinomycetes; order Streptosporangiales; family Streptosporangiaceae; genus Nonomuraea; species Nonomuraea sp. NPDC050202. The sequence goes on from NZ_JBFALF010000010.1 coordinate 77,613, forward strand.
CGCGTTCGGCGCCAGGCCCGCGAGCAGGGCCGCCAGCGTGTACGTGGCCAGCCCCAGCAGGTACATCCTGCGCCTGCCGAACAGATCGGCCAGCCGGCCGAACACCACCATGAGCACGGTCGTGGTCAACTGGTAGCCCAGGAGGATCCAGCTCGCGGCCGTGGCGCCGGCCCCGGTGTGCCTGGCGATCTCGGGCAGCGCGACGTTGATGGCGCTGCCGCTGAGCCCGGTCAGCACGCTCGCCAGGCTCACGACCGACAACGTTCGCCAGGCGTCACGGGTGGGGGTGGTCGTCGCCGGCAAGGGCCCTGTCCTTTCTAGATTTTAATACTAGAATCCAATTCAAAACGTCAGCCGGTCAAGGATCGAGGTGTCGGATGAGCGGGATCGTCGAAGGCCGCGTGGTGATCGTCACCGGTGCGGCCAGGGGCATCGGACGGGGACACGCGCTGGAATTCGCCAGGCAGGGGGCGAAGGTGGTGGTCAACGACCTGGGCGCGGAGGTGGACGGCACCGGCTCGTCGGGCGCGGCGGCCGAGGTGGTGGCGGAGATCGAGGCCATGGGCGGGCAGGCCATCGTCAACGGCGAGGACGTCTCCGACTTCGACGGCGCCGAGCGGCTCGTCCGCGCCGCCGTCGACCACTTCGGCGACCTGCACGTGCTGGTCAACAACGCGGGCATCCTGCGCGACCGGATGCTCGTCAACATGACCGCCGACGAGTGGGACGCCGTCATCAGGGTGCACCTGCGCGGCACCTTCGCCCCGCTGCGCCACGCCGCGGCCTACTGGCGGAACAAGGCCAAGGCGGGCGAACGGGTGGACGCCCGGATCATCAACACCACCTCGTCCTCCGGCATCTACGGCAACCCGGGGCAGGGCAACTACGGCGCCGCCAAGGCCGGCATCGCGGGCCTGACGATCATCGCCGCCAGGGAGCTGGAGCGGTACGGCGTCACCGTGAACGCCATCGCCCCCGCCGCGCTCACCCGCATGACCGAGAACCTCATGCCCGCCGGCGCCACCGGCGCCGACCCCGACGACATCGCGCCGCTGGTCGTCTGGCTCTCCAGCGCGGAGGCGCGCGGGATCACCGGGCGCGTGTTCAACGTGCGGGCCGGCAAGATCAGCGTGGCCGAGGGCTGGCACGCCGGGCCGGAGGCCGACAAGGGCAGCCGCTGGGACCCGGCCGAGCTGGGCTCCGTCATCCCCGCCCTGGTCGAGAAGGCCGCGCCCAACGCGCTGACGAACGGCCGCATCCCCGGACGGGAGGACTGACCCGCCATGGCACTCGACCACTCGCTGATCGGGGCCGACGGGCCCGTGCACGAGCGTACGTGGACCGCGAAGGACACCATGCTGTACGCGCTCGGCGTCGGGGCGGGCACCTCGGAGCTGGAGTTCACCACCGAGAAGGAGCAGCGCGTGCTGCCCACGTTCGCCGTCCTGGCCGCCCAGGCTCCCGGGCGGCGGCTCGGCGACTACGACCCGGCCATGCTCGTCCACGCTGAACAGGGCTTCGAGCTGCACCGCGAGCTGCCCGCGGCCGGTGGCGTGCGGACCACGTCACGGGTGACCGGCATCTACGACAAGGGCTCGGGCGCGCTGGTCACCTCGGAGGCGCGGGCCGTGGACCTGGAGACCGGGGAGCTCGTCATCGCCTCGCGGAGCTCGGTGTTCATCCGGGGCGAAGGCGGCTTCGGCGGGGACCGGGGGCCGCGTGACACGTGGGCGCCGCCCGACCGGGCGCCCGACCACAAGGTCACCTACTCGACCCTGCCCGAGCAGGCGCTGATCTACCGGCTGTCGGGGGACTACAACCCGCTGCACAGCGACCCGTCGTTCGCGGCCAGGGCCGGCTTCGACCGGCCCATCCTGCATGGGTTGTGCACGTACGGGGTGACGGGGCGGGCGCTGCTGCACGCTGTGGCGGGGTCCGATCCGGGGCGGTTCAAGGCCATGTCGGGGCGGTTCTCCAGCCCGGTGTTCCCCGGGGAGTCGCTCACGGTGTCGATCTGGGTGGACGGGGCCGACGTGCTGTTCAGGACCGCCAAGGACGACGGGACCGTGGTGATCGACCGGGGCCGCGCGACCATCACCTGACCCTCTGGCCGAACGCCTCCCGGCGGGCGGGTGGTCCCTTCCCCACCACGCCACCCACCCGCCGGCGGGACGGCACTCCCCTCAGCATCGCCCGCGTCGCGCGGAGCACCGACCCGGCGTCGGTCCGGCGAGGGCGCCCCCACCTATGACGCACCCAAGAAACGGCGCACCTACCTACGGCCCGCCCGCTCCGCCGCCGCGTGCCTCGGCACCGCCGGCGGCATGCCGGACGCCCACCGCCCTGCGCCCGTGGGGCGAGAGGGGGTGGGAGGGGTCAGGTCTCGTCGAGGGCCCGGAGGGGGTCGAGGCGGTGGATCAAGGTCATGGCGGCCTCGATGACCTCCCGGGCCTCCTCCTCGGTGTCCGACGTGGCGACCTCGCGGGCGGCCTCGCCGATGATGCTGGTCAGGACGGCCACGGTGAAGCGGTCGAGAGGGTCGCCGCCCGCGCCCAGCAGCACCGCGTTCTGCCGGACCCACTCGCGCCCCCGCGTGCGGCGGATGAGCTCGAAGCCCGGGGGGCCGTCGCCGTCGATGAAGAGGCGAACCAGGTCGCGCCGCTCCCACGCCCCCGCGAGGTACGCCCGCGCCCCCGCGATCAGCAGCTCCACCGGGTCGCAGACCCCTTCCTTCCTGGCCTTGGCCACGCTGGAGGCGGAGGCCTGCTCGTGGGCGGCCTGGTGGTCCTCGTACAGGGCGAGGAAGAGCTCGGTCTTGCCACCGAAGTGGTGGTAGAGGCTGCCCACGCTGGAGCCGGCGCGGGCGACGACCTCCGAGACGTTGGCCTCGGCGAAGCCGTGCTCGCTGAAGACCTCGCGCGCCGCCTGCAGCATGCTTTTGCGGGTCTGCGCCGTACGGCTCCACTCCCACGAGGACTTGCGTGCCATGACGCCATCCTAGCCGCCGAAATTCTAGAATCAGATTCTTGACACAGAGCCGTAACGGTTAGAATGTCTTCCTAGAGAAGGATTCTAGAAATTGCACCAGGAGGCGGCTGTGGACTTCTCGCTCACCCCCGAGGAACGCCAGATCCGCGACACCGTCCGCACCTTCATCGAGAAGGAGGTCATGCCGCTGGAGCCCGAGGTCCTGCGCAACGAGCGCGAGGGCCGCCCGGGCCTGGACCCCGACGTCCTGCGCGACCTGCGCGCCAAGGCCAGGAAGTCCGGCTTCTGGGGGATCAACACCCCCGAGGAGTACGGCGGAGCGGCCCTCGGCCCGATCATGTCCGCGATCATCGCCATGGAGATCGGCCGCACGTTCGTGCCGTTCTCGTTCGGCGGCAGCGCCGACAACATCCTCTACGCCGGCAACGAGGAGCAGAAGCAGCGCTACCTGATCCCCACCATCGAGGGCGAGCGTCGCTCCTGCTTCGCGATCACCGAGCCCGGCGCCGGCTCCGACGCCCGCAACATCCGCACCAAGGCCGTACGCGACGGCTCCGAGTGGGTGATCAGCGGCGAGAAGACGTTCATCACGGGCGGGAACGAGGCGGATTTCGTCATGGTCTTCGCCGTGGCCGAGGAGCACGGCGTCACCTGCTTCCTGGTGGACCGCGACATGGGCTGGAAGTCCGAGCCCATCCCCACCATGGGCCAGTGGGGCCCGGCCTCGCTCGTGTTCGAGGACGTGCGGGTGCCGGAGGAGAACATCCTCGGCGAGCTCGGCAAGGGCTTCGAGCTGGCCATGCAGTGGATCGGCCAGGGCCGCTACATGATCCCGGCACGCGCCATCGGGTCGGCCGAGCGCATGTTGCAGATGGCCATCGACTACGCCAAGATCCGCAAGTCCATGGGCCAGACCATCTCCAACTACCAGGCCATCCAGTGGATGATCGCCGACTCCCAGGTGGAGATCGAGGCGGCCAAGTGGCTGACGCTGTACGCGGCCTGGCGGGTGGGCGAGGGCCTGGACGCCCGGCACGCCTCCTCGATCGCCAAGCTGAACGGCGCCGTCATGGCCAACCAGGTCGTGGACCGGGTGCTGCAGATCCATGGGGGTATGGGGTACACCAAGGAGCTGCCGATCGAGCGGTGGTACAGGGAGCTGCGCCTGCTGCGCATCTTCGAGGGGACCGACGAGATCCAGCGCCGTACGATCGCCCGCAACCTCATCAAGGGCCACGCCCGGCTCGGACTCATCGGGGAATGACGTACATGTCGGTTGGGGAGCTGTTCAATCCGCGCTCGATCGCCCTGGTGGGGGCCACGGACAAGTCGGGATGGTCGATCAGCACGCTGGCCAACCTGCGTGCGCACGGGTTCCCCGGGCCCGTCCACCTGGTCAACCCGCGGGGCGGCGTGGTGCACGGCCAGGCCGCGTACCGGAGCCTGACGGAGATCCCCGAGCGGGTGGACCTGGCGTACGTGATGGTGCCGACCGCGGCCGTGCTCGGCGTGCTGCGGGAGGGGGCCAAGCTGGGGATCCGGTGTTACGTGATCCTCACGGCCGGCTTCGGGGAGGCCGGGGAGGAGGGCGCGCGGCTGGAGGCGGAGATCGCGGCCTTCGCCACGGAGAACGGGCTGACGATCCTGGGGCCCAACGGCAACGGTTACATCAACGCGGCCGCCGGCGTGACACCGTACGGGCTGCCCATCCCCCCGCCGCTGCTGCGCGGCGCGGTCGGCGTGGTGCTGCAGAGCGGGGCGCTGGCCAGCTCCGTGCTGGGGTTCGCGCAGGCCCGCAACGTGGGGATCAGCCTGCTGACGTCGATGGGCAACGAGTCGGTCGTGACCGTCACGGACGTGATCGGCTACCTGGTGGACGACCCGGCGACCAGGGTCATCGCGCTGTTCCTGGAATCGATCAGGAACCCGGCCGAGTTCTCCCGCGTGGCGCGGCGGGCCCTGGAGGCGGGCAAGCCGATCGTGGCGCTCAAGATCGGGCGCAGCAAGCTGGCCTCGCACACCGCGCAGGCGCACACGGGCGCGCTGGTGGGCGACGACGACGTCATCGACGCGGCACTGCGGCAGCTCGGCGTGATCAGGGTGCGTTCGCTGGAGGACCTCATCATCACGGCCGGGCTGCTGGCTTCCTCGGGGCCGCTGCCGGGACGGCGGATCGGGGTCGTCACCCCGTCGGGCGGCGCCTCGGAGATCATCGCGGACCGGGCCGAGGACGAGGGGCTGGAGCTGCCGCCGTTCGCGCCTGAGACGGTGGCGCGGCTGGCGGAGATCGTCCCGGCCTTCGGCACCGTGCAGAACCCGCTCGACGTCACCGGGTACGTGCTCATCGACCGGACCCTGCTCGGCCGGGCGCTGGAGGCGGTGACCGCGGACCCCCGGATCGACCTGATCATGCTGTTGTCGGAGCCGCCCAAGGTGGCGCCGCCCGATCCGGCTCCGGTGCTGGCCACGTACGCGGCCAGCGCGGGGCGGATCGCCTCCTCGCCGGTGCCGGTCGTGGTGGTGAGCAACGTGCTGACCGACGTGACCGAGTTCGGGCGGCGGGTGCAGGCGGAGACCGGGTTCCCGTACGTGGCGGGCGGGATCGAGCACGGGCTGCACGCCATCGGGGCGGCCGTGCGCTGGTCGGAGCAGCGTGAGCGGGTCCTGTCCCGGCCGGCCCCGCTCCCCCGCGCCGTCGCGCCGCCCGAGGGCGCGCGCGGGGTGTGGGCCGAGCACCGGGCCGCCGCGCTGCTGGCCTCCGCCGGGCTGCCGGTGGTGCCGTCGGAACTGGCCCGCGACGAATCGGCGGCGGTGGCGGCGGCGGAGCGGTTCGGCTGTCCCGTGGTGCTCAAGGCGGCCGCCGAGGGTCTCGGGCACAAGAGCGACGTCGGCGGGGTCCGGCTCGGGCTCGGCGGGGCGGAGGAGGTGCGGCAGGCGTACCGGGAGATCGTCGCCGCGGTGCCGTCGCTGGACGGCGTGCTCGTCCAGCCGCAGCGCCGTGGCGGGATCGAGCTGCTGGTCGGCGTCGTACGGGATCCGGCCTGGGGCCTCACGCTGGCCGTGGGGCTGGGCGGGGTCTGGGTGGAGGTGCTGCGCGACACGGCGCTGCGCGTGCTGCCGGTGGACGCTAGCGAGGCGCGTACGGCGCTCACGGAGCTGCGCGGCGCGGCGCTGCTGAACGGGGTCAGGGGCAGCGAGCCCGCCGACCTGGACGCGGTGGCGGACGTGGTGGCCCGGGTCGCGGCGTTCGCCGAGTCGCTGGGCGACGGGCTGGAGTCCCTGGAGATCAACCCGTTGCTCGTCAGCGGCTCCCGCGTCGAGGCCCTGGACGCCCTGATCACCTGGCGCTGAGGCGATGCCGAGCGGGACGGTGGCGCGGGGCGAACGGCGCTGGAGCGATCGGCACTGGAGCGATCGGCACTGGAGCGATCGGCACTGGAGCGATCGGCGCTCAGGCGATCGGCGCTCAGGCGATCGGCGCTCAGGCGATCGGCGCGCGAAACGGGCGGTCCTGGGGCCGCCCGTTTCGTTTCGGTGGGTTACTCCACCTCGACCGGCAGCTCGTAGATCTCCGTCGTCGGGTGCCCGGCCTTGTCGTGCACCCGCAGCACCGCCTCCTTCGACGGCCCCGACGACAGGCAGAACACCTTCCCCGAGTCCGGGTCGAGCCAGGCGCGCTCGAAGTGCACCCCCTCCCCCGCCTCGATCGCGAGGTCACGCTCGTGGGCGGCGCGGAGCTGCTCCTCCGTGGCGCCGACGAATCCACTGTGCACGTCCATGAACTTCGGCATGGCGCATCCCTCCTCCTGGGCAGAGTGTCCCTCTACCCAGGAAGGCGTTCCATCCCGTGCCACCTCAGGGCAGGCGGTTGGCGAGCACCAGGGTCGCGGCCGAGGCGAACATGCCGCCGTTGCCCAGCACCACGCTCACCTCCACGTCCGGCACCTGGGCCGCCGCCTCGCCGCGGAGCTGGCGTACCGACTCCTGGATGGCGAACATGCCGTACATGCCGGTGTGCGTGTACGACAGGCCGCCGCCGTTGGTGTTCAGCGGCAGCCGTCCGCCGGGCGAGGTGTGCCCTTCCGCGATGAACGCGCCGGCCTCGCCCCGGCCGACGAAGCCCAGGTCCTCCAGGCCGTAGATGGGCACGTGGGCGAAGGCGTCGTACACCATGAGGTGGTCCACGTCCTCGTGGGTGATCTTGGCCTCGGCGAAGGCGGCCTCGCCCGACAGGCGGAAGCCCTTGGAGGTGGTGAAGTCCTCCATCTGCGAGATGATCGGCGACTCGGCGGCCTCACCCGAGCCCAGCAGGTAGACCGGGGAGCGGCGGGCGCGTTCCGCGGAGGTGACGATCAGCGCGCCGCCGCCGTCGGTCACCAGGCAGCACTCCAGCAGGTGGAACGGGTAGGCGACCAGCCGCGACGCGAGCACGTCCTCGACCGTGATGAGGTCGCGGTACAGGGCGCGCGGGTTGCGGTGCGCCCACCGCCGCTGCGCCACCGCGACCTCGGCGAGCTGCTCGTGCGTGAGGCCGGTCTCCTTCATGTAGCGCAGCGCCGTGATGGTGAACGAGGTGGGCGGCCCGACCACCCCGTACGGCAGCTCGAACTGCCCCAGCAACGAGTCGGCCCCCAGCCCGAACCGCCCTGCCCCGACCCGCGACCGCCCCGACTCCCCATGGGTGATCAGCACGGTACGGCACAGCCCTGCCTTGATGGCCGCGGCCGCGTGGCGGACGTGGAACAGGAACGACGAGCCGCCCACCCCCGTGCCGTCCAGCCAGGCGGGTGTGATGCCGAGGGCGTGGGCGATCTGGATCGGGCCTGGGGTGCCGACCGTGGCGACGCCGTCGATGTCGTGGATGGTCATGCTCGCATCGGCGAGGGCGTTCCTGGCGGCCTCCAGGTGCAGTTGCATCGTGGAGTGGCCGGGCAGGCGGCCCACCTCGTCGGTCTCGGCGGCGCCCGCGATCACGACGGTCATCCGGCGCCTCCCACCGGCTCGAAGAGCGGCACGCTGACGTCCCCGCGCCGCTCGAACACCACCCGGAGCTCCATGTCCAGCTCCAGGTGTTCAGGGGTGTTCGGCACGCCGACAAGGTTCGTCATCATGCGCACGCCCTCCTCCAGCTCGACGACGGCGATGGCGTACGGGGCCTCGTCCTCGAAGCCGGGCGCCGGGCGGTGGTTGATCACGTAGGAGTACAGGGTGGCGCGACCGCTGGCGCGCACCCATTCGACCTCGTCGCCGCCGCAGCGCGGGCAGCTCGGCCGCGGGTAGAAATAGTGCCGCGCGCACGGTTTGCAGCGCTGGATCCTGAGCTCGCCCGCGGCCGTGCCGTCCCAGAACGGCTGGGTCTCCGGTGTGGGCTTAGGTGCCGGCTTCATCGGCCTCCCCAATCCTAGTTCTAGAATCACACTCTAGATCTAAGTTCTGCCGGGGCTCAAGGGCTCGGGATGCCGTTGCCGTTCCTGCCTCGTCCGGCCAGCACCTCCTCCAGGGCCGGGCGCGGCTCGTGCGGGTCGCGCCGCCCCGGCTGGGCGAGCTGGATCAGCACGCCGTGCGCCTCCTTGGGGTACAGGAACACCTCCTGCCAGCGCGCGTCGGAGCGGTTGAGCCCGTGCAGGCGATAGCCGCGTCCGGTCAGCCTGGCCACGGCCGCGTCCAGGTCGTCGACGTGGAAGTTCAGGTGGTGGACGCCGCCCCGGCCCCTCGTGAGCTCGAAGAAGCTGTCGAAGAACGTGGACCCGGCCAGGGGCTCCATGAGCTCGACCTTGTTGCCGTTGCCGTAGGTGAGCTGCAGGGTCCGGTAGCCGGCGATCCGGTTGTCACCACCGCCGCCCAGGTGACGGCCGCCGAGCAGGTCACGGTAGATCGGCAGCAGATCCATGATCCGGGGCGCGGCCACGGCCGTGTGGTCGAAGTGCACTTCCAGCCCGTCCAGTTCCAGGTCCACGCGGGGGCTCCTCACATTCGGAATCCTAGAATTTCATTCTAGCCGCTCACCCTTGACGGGCACTCGGCGCGAGGAGCAGCATCACAGAAAGGAATTCTAGAGTGCACTTCTAGAACGTACGGGGGTCCAGCCCGACCAGAAAGGCTAGCCATGAGGCTGTCCTACGTCCGTGAGCTCGACGAGTACCCGACCGGCGCCCGCCGCATGAAGATCCTCACGATGGCCGTGCTGGCCATCCTCATCGGCTCCTACGAAGGGCAGATCGCGCCCGTCGTCCCCCTGCTGCTCGAAGACCTCGACATGACGCTGACCACGTACGGCGCCGTGTCAGGCGCGGCGGCCGTGGCCGGCGCGATCGCCTCCATCCTCGGCGGCCGGCTCACCGACCGGCTCGGCCGGGTCCGGCTGCTCATCCCGCTCATGGCGCTGACGGCCGTGTGCTGCTTCGCCATGACGCTCGTGCACAGCCCCAGGGACCTGCTGATCGCCAGGATCGTGCTGGCGTTCGTGGACGGCGTGGCCATGGCCAGCACCGCACCGCTGATCCGGGACTTCTCCCCGCGCCTGGGGCGGGCCCAGGCGTTCGGCTTCTGGACCTGGGGCCCCGTCGGGGCGAACTTCCTGGCCGCCGCCATCGCTGGATGGACCCTGCCGATCTTCAACGACTCGTGGCGCTCGCAGTTCGTCATCATGGGCTGCTTCTCGCTGGTCATCTCGGCGGTCATCGCGTTCAACATCGCGGACCTCTCGCCCGAGCTGCGCGCCAGGATCCAGCACACCGAGCGGGCCGGCACCGACGTGGTGGACCTGACGCAGCCCGCCCGCGTGCGCTCGCTGTTCGTGCGGCGCAACATCTGGGCGCACGTCGTGGGGATCTCCCTGTGGCTGGTGCTCTACATCACGCTGTCGCTGTTCGGCCAGACGATGCTGGTCGGCGCGCTCGGCATCAGCAGCGCCGAGGCCTCCACGATCATGGCGGCGTTCTGGAGCCTGAACCTGATCACGCTGATCGTGACCGGGCGGTTGTCCGACCGTACGCAGCTCCGCAAGCCGTTCTGCCTCGGCGGTACGGTCGCGGCCGTGCTCGTCACCGCGTTCCTGGCCGTCTCGCTCGGCCAGGAAGGCGTCTCCACCGGCACCCTCATGGTGGTCGGCGCGCTGCTCGGCGGCTCGCTCGGCGTCGCGTACGCGCCCTGGATGGCCAACTACTCCGAGGACGCGGAGGACGCCGACCCGCGGCTGCAGGGCACCGCGTGGGGGCTGTTCGGGTTCCTCAGCAAGGGCATCGCCGTGATCGGGCTGCTGGTCATCCCGCACGTGGTCGAGGCCACGAACTGGCAGACGTGGCTGTTCGTGGCGCTGGGCTGCCTCGTCCTGTTCGTCCCGGCGATCGTGATGTTCAACGGGCCGTGGCGGCGGCGCCCCGCCCCCGCTCCGGCCACGGTCGGCGCCGAAAGCTGACCGCTGTCGAGGTGCTGCTGCCGGCGTCCACGCGCCGGCGCAGCACCACGGCGACCCACATCGCGGTGCCGCACCACGGCGACCCACATCGCGGTGCCGCACCGCGGGGAGCGGCAGCTTGGGGCGCGCGGCATCGCGGGGAGCGCTCCGGGCGGGGACGCTCGCAGTCCATCAGGGCGCGGCGGCAGCTCGGCACTCGCCGTGCATCATGGGCCCCACGCATGATGGCCAGGCACACAGGTACTGGACTGTATCCCTTGGGGTCGCGCAGACTTGACGGGCTGATCACGTCGCCGTGTTCGGGGGAGCGGGCGACACCACGGACGTGACGTGCCCACACCCGCCACGCCCGATCCTTCTCCTGCGCGCATCAAAAGGATCCGCACCATGCCCGACAGCACCCCCGCCGCGCGTCACAGCAGACGCGCCACGATCGCCTCGTTCATCGGCACGGCGGTCGAGTGGTACGACTTCTTCATCTTCGGCACCGCTTCGGCCCTGGTCTTCGGCACCCTGTTCTTCCCCGAGTCCGGCAGCGGGACCGGGACGCTGGCGGCGTTCGCCACGTTCTGGGTCGGATTCCTGGCCCGCCCGCTCGGCGGCATCGTGTTCGGGCACGTCGGTGATCGCATCGGGCGTAAGAACGTCCTGGTCATCACCCTGATCCTGATGGGATCGGCCACCACGCTGATCGGCGTGCTGCCCACCTACGCGTCCATCGGGTACGCGGCGCCGCTGCTGCTCGTCCTGCTCCGTGCCCTGCAGGGCATCGCGGTGGGCGGCGAATGGGGCGGGGCCGTCCTGATGGCCACCGAGAGCACCGCGCAGGGGCGGCGCGGCATGGCCGGCATGTGGGTGCAGCAGGGCTCGCCCGCCGGCGCCATCCTGGCCACCCTCGTCTTCCTGGTGGTGGGGCGGCTGCCCGACGGCGCCTTCCTGGAGTGGGGCTGGCGCGTGCCGTTCCTGCTGTCGGTGCTGCTCGTGGTGATCGGGCTGGTGATCCGGCTCACGGTGCACGAGCCCGCCGAGTTCCGCGCGGCGCGCGAGGCGGAGCCGGCCGTCAGGGTGCCTCTCGTGACGTTGTTCCGGACGGCATGGCCGCTGGTCGTCCTGGGCATCGGGGCGAGCGCGCTGGGAATCTCCGCGGCCTACTTCACGAACACGTTCGTCGTGTCGTGGGCCACCACCGACCTCGGCATCGCCCGCCAGACCATGCTGGACATCCTGCTGGTCATCTTCATCCTGCAGTTCTTCTGGCAACCGGTCGCCGCCCTCGTCGCCCGCAGGGTCGGCGCCGTGCGGGTCATGGCGGGCGCCCTGGCCGGGAACATCCTGGTCGCCGTCCCGATGTTCCTGCTGATCACGAGCCGGGACGCGCTCCTGGTCGGGGTCGCCCTCGCGCTCAGCGTGGTCACCGGGGCCTCGTACTACGCGTTGCTCGCCAACTTCCTGGCCCAGGCATTTCCCGTACGCGTGCGCTACACCGGCATCTCCGTCTCCTACCAGCTCTGCAGCACGATCATCGGCGGGTCCACCCCGCTGGTCGCCCAGTGGCTGCTGATCAGCGGGGGCGGCAGCCACTGGCCCGTCGTGGGGTACTACATCGCCCTGCTCGTCCTCACGCTCGGCTGCGTGCTCGCGCTCGCCCGCCGTACCGGGGACGATCAGCACCCTGCCGTCGCGCAAGCCGCTCTGACCAATCCCTGAGCAGCCGTTCCGGCCGCGGTCTCCATCCGCTGGCCGGCTCCTTGCCTCCGCGAACTCCACCCGCACAGCCAGACAGCCGCACACATGCGGACAACCCGTGGATCACGCCGCCAGGGGCATGATCCACGGGTTGTCAGCCGGCCGCAGCCGATATCAGTCGCGGTGCAGCTTGCGGTAGGTCACCCGGTGCGGACGTGCCGCGTCGGCGCCCAGCCGCTCGATCTTGTTCTTCTCGTAGTCCGCGAAGTTGCCCTCGAACCAGAACCAGTTGGACCCTTCCTCCCAGGCCAGGATGTGGGTCGCGATGCGGTCGAGGAACCACCGGTCGTGCGAGGTGATCACGGCACAGCCCGGGAAGTCGAGCAGCGCGTTCTCCAGCGACGACAGGGTCTCGGTGTCGAGGTCGTTGGTGGGCTCGTCCAGCAGCAGCACGTTGCCGCCCTGCTTGAGCGTGAGCGCCAGGTTGAGCCGGTTGCGCTCGCCACCGGACAGCACGCCGGCCTTCTTCTGCTGGTCGGGGCCCTTGAAGCCGAACGCCGCGATGTACGCCCGCGACGGCATCTCCACGTTGCCGACCTTGATGTGGTCGAGCCCGTCGGAGACGACCTCCCAGACGTTCTTGGTCGGGTCGATGCCGCCACGGCTCTGGTCGGCGTAGGAGATCTTCACGGTGTCGCCGACCGTGATCGAGCCCGTGTCGGGGGTCTCCCCACCGGTGATCATGCGGAACAGCGTGGTCTTGCCGACGCCGTTCGGGCCGATGACACCGACGATGCCGTTACGCGGCAGGTCGAACGTCAGGTTCTCCATGAGCAGACGCTCGCCGAAACCCTTGGTGAGCTCGTCGGCCTTGATCACCGTGGTGCCCAGGCGCGGGCCCGGCGGGATCTGGATCTCCTCGAAGTCCAGCTTGCGGAACTTGTCGGCCTCGGCGGCCATCTCCTCGTACCGCTGGAGTCGGGCCTTGCTCTTGGTCTGGCGGGCCTTGGGGTTCGACCGGACCCACTCCAGCTCGTCCTCCAGGCGCTTCTTGCGCTTGGCGTCCTTCTGGCCCTCGACCTTGAGCCGCTGTGCCTTCATGTCGAGGTACGTGGAGTAGTTGCCCTCGTACGGGTAGCACCGGCCCCGGTCGAGCTCGAGGATCCAGGTGGCGACGTTGTCGAGGAAGTACCGGTCGTGGGTGACGGCCAGCACCGTGCCCGCGTACTTCTCCAGGTGCGACTCCAGCCACTGCACGCTCTCGGCGTCGAGGTGGTTGGTGGGCTCGTCGAGCAGCAGCAGGTCGGGCGCCTCCAGCAGCAGCTTGCACAGCGCGACCCGGCGCCGCTCACCACCGGACAGCTTGCTCACCTCGGCGTCGGGCGGCGGGCAGCGCAGCGCGTCCATGGCCTGCTCGAGCTGGCTGTCGAGGTCCCACGCGTTGCGGTGCTCAAGCTGGTCCTGCAGCTTGCCCATCTCGTCCAGCAGCTCGTCGCTGTAGTCGGTGGCCATCTGCTCGGCGATGTCGTTGTAGCGCTGGAGCATCGCCATCGTCTCGGCGACGCCTTCCTGCACGTTGCCGAGGACGGTCTTCTCCTCGTTGAGCGGCGGCTCCTGCTGGAGCATGCCCACCGTGAAGCCCGGCATGAGCTTGGCATCACCGTTGGACGGCTGCTCCAGGCCGGCCATCATCCGGAGCAGCGTCGACTTTCCGGTGCCGTTCGGCCCCAGGACACCGATCTTGACCCCGGGCAGGAACGACAGCGTGACGTCGTCAAGCACAACCTTGTCGCCGTGCGCCTTGCGCACGCGCTGCAGCGTGTAGATGTACTCCGGCATGCTCTCTAGCTTAGGGGCTCCCAACCCAGGCTTCCGCCGCTCCTCTCCGGTCGCCGCCCTTCCACCCCGGCGAGACAGAGCGGGCGGCCCAGATGCACGACGGAGGAGGCGCGGATGCCGGCAGCGTCTGCGCGTAGCAGCGAGCGCGGGGGAACGGGACGAGGGAGGGGGCTACGGCGTGGAGGGGTCGTTGGGGAGGGGGTGAGGTGGAGGTTGGACGGCGGGGATGCAGACGCGGTCCCGGCCCAGCTCCTTGGCGCGGTAGAGAGCCAGGTCGGCCGCCGCAAGCAGGTCGATCAGATCGTCGCCATGGACGCTCATCAGCGCCACCCCGGCCGAGATCGTGACCCTGACCAGGGTGTCGTCCACGGGGATGGCCATGTGACCGATGCGGACGCGCAGGCGTTCGGCCACCCGGCGGGCCTCGTCGATGTCGGCCCCCGGCAACAGGACCACGAACTCCTCACCCCCGAACCTGCCCACCACGTCATAGTCGCGCAGCTGGCTGCGCAGCATGGAGGCCACCCCGACCAGCACCTGATCGCCGACGAGGTGGCCGTGGGCGTCGTTGACGCGTTTGAAGTGGTCGATGTCGATGATCAGGAGGGCCAGGGTGTCGCCGGTGCGGCGGGCCCGGACGATCTCGGTGTCGGCCTCGCGCTGCCAGGCCGCCGCGTTGAGCAGCCCGGTCTTGGCATCGGTACGGGCCGCGGCCTGGAGCTGGGCGTGCAGGAGGCTGCGCTGCAGCAGCACCACGGGCGGCAGCGTGAGAATCAGCAGGCCGAGGTTGAGGCCGCAGCCGATGGAGACGATGACGCCCAGGCAGAGCTCCACGACGTCGAGCATCACGCTCTCCCTGTCCCACAGCACCTCCCGCCAGGCGCTGTCGGGGTTGGCCGTATGCGCGGCGATGGCGATGAGAGCGATGTTGAGCAGGGAGAACAGCACGGCGGCCAGCACCGCGAAGAGAATCGGCGGCCCGCTGCCCCGCGACAGCGCCCATGGATCCTCCACGAGCCCGTGGAACACGATGGACGCCGTACACCCGGCCAGGCCGATGGCCGCGGAGCTGAACACCCGGCGATAGACCACTGTCGCCCGCACGCGCACCTGAAGCAGTATCTGCAGCACAATAGGCGCGAAAAGGGCATATACCGGCGGCAAGAGCAGCGCCACCGGCAACCACCAGGCCGACAACAGGTCACGTGACACACCGGCGGGCATGCCCAGCCGCCTGCTCGCCTCGATGCACACCGCGCCACAGCCCATGAGAGCGGCGAACGTGAGCGCGTCCCGCCACTGGAAGACGGTGAAAACCGAGAGCGTCATGATCGCCGCAAGATCGAGAGCGACAATCGCACACAAATAGATGACGAGCGACCGACGTTGCCCTAGCAACGGCCAGCGGTCGGCCAGCGTTGACACACCGTCGCGAGACTTTATCGATGCGTGACTGGTCACCGCCATCTTGTCCCCTCTCCGACTAACGATGTGTAACACAATAATTGCGGAGTGTGCGTTATGCGATGGGAACCGATACGTTGGCAGTGACCACACCTGCTCGCTGTATGAGCGGGCCGTGACAAGGAGCAGTGCTGGAAAGGAGCAGCCATGGTGCGGGGCGTGACCTGGACCTGACAGATGCTCTAGCCATCTGACGCGGGCAACACACCATCGGCCGCCCCTCGGGGTGTCAACGGGACCCGGCCGGTGCCCCCTCCCCCCTTCATCCCGGCTGTTACCCGCGCCCTCCGCTACGCTCCCCTCCGCCCTCCCCTACCGGCACCTCCGCCCTCCCCTACCGGCACCTCTGCTCTCCTCTACCGGCACCTCTGCTCTCCTCTACCAGCGCCCCTTCTGCCCTCCTCTACCGGCGCCCTCCGCCCTCCCCCTTGCCCTCCGCTACTGCTCCCCTGCACAATCTCCCGGCTTCTTCCTTGCGCCCTGTCCGGTTTCTCCGCTCCCTCCTCTCACCAGCCAGACATGGCGGGGCACGCGATGACTCCGCACCGCACTGGCGCCGCACCCACTGGCTCAGCGCCCCACTGGCGAAGGCACCCACCGGTGGAGACGCCGCGGTGGCGAGGCGGCGGGGTGGTGGGGCACCGTCAGTGGAGACGCCGCAGTGGCGGGGTAGTGGGGGCACCGTCAGTGGCGGTCGGTGCCCCCTGCGCGTGCTCGTTGCTAAGCTGCTGCCTTCTCCGCCATCGTCAGCTGCTTGCCGTCCCTGCCGGCCTTCTTGCCTCCCGCAGCGCGCCCCTTCCCGTCGGCGTCGCCGCCCAGGATTCGGGCCGTGTCACCCTCCGCTCCCACTGCGCGGACAGCGCCGCCCCTCGGCCCCCGCTTCCGTGCGGGGCTGCCCTCGGAGTCCAGCGGGAAGGCAGCTTCGGTGCCCGGTCCCAGCGGGCGGGCAGCGTCGGCACCCGAGCCCAGCTGGCCGGCCGTGTCGCCACCCGAGCCCAGCTGGCCGGCCGTGTCGCCACCCGAGCCCAGCTGGCCGGCCGTGTCGCCACCCGAGCCCAGCGAGCGGGTCGTGCCGTCACCCCACCCCAGCGGGCCGGCCGTGTCGGCACCCGAGCCCGAGGCGTGGGCGGTTGCCGGGTTGAACATGCTCGCCGCGTCGTCGAACGGCTCCGGTGCGGACGCCGGGCCGTCGTTGGAAGCGGGCATGGGAGGCAGGCCATCGTCGGCGTTCACAGGTCGCGCCCTCTCCGCAGCGGCGTCGTCCGTGTGGAAGGGGTTGGGCTCGTCGCGGGCGACTGAGCGGGCCTGGGAGCGGTGGGCGCGGGGGCCCATGGCCCAGTCGCGGGTTTCCTCGTCCAGGCGGTCGCGCATCTCCTTGCTCACCGCCCCACCTCCACCCCGCTCCGGCTTGGTGAAGGCGCCGGTGCCCCAGCGCAGATCGTGGCCTACCGCGCTCGCCTCGATCTCGGGCATGAAGCGGCGATCCCCCTCGGCGCCGAACTCGCGGATGCGTAGCTTGCCCGACACCACCACGGGCTGGCCCGCCCGTACGGATGCCGCGACGTTCTCCCCCAGTGCGCGCCAGCAGCGGACCGCGAAGCAGACCTTCTCCCCGTCCACCCACTGGCCTGTCTTCTTGTCGAAGTAGCGATGGGTGGTGAGCACCCTCAGCGAAGTGACCTTGACGCCCTCGTCGAAGCTGTACTGCCTCGGCTCTGCCGCGACGTTGCCGGTGAGTGTGATGTAGATGTCGTTCATCCCATGCCTCCCATGTGGCGGGCCGGCTGCCCGCGGTCTGGGGAACACGGTGCCGTGGAGGGTGGGGGACGAGGGCGGCCGAACACGGTTCTGTGGATGGGAGCGCGAGGGGCGGCGGAGGCTGTGGAAGGGGGACGCGGGGGGTGGCGCAACCTGCGGAAGGAGGATGCGAGGGCTAGTGGCGGCTGCGGATGGCCGTACCAGGGGTGGGGTGGATGGAGGGCGAGGCGTGGTGGACCTGTGGATGCGGGGTGAGGCGTGCTGGACCTGTGGATGCGGGGCGAGATTGGTGGACGTATGGATGGCGGTGCGAGGGCAGGGGGCGGTGGGAGCGCGTAGCGCCGGCCGCCCGCCCCACCTCACCTCATACCGACAGATCCCTCATGGCCGTGTAGAAGGCATGGTGACGGCTCAGCTCCCGCTCCACCGGCTCCACCACCATCGTGCCCGCCACCGCCGCGACCCTGCGGCGCATCTCGCGTTCGACCCGCTCACGCTCCCGGGACGCCCCGAGCTCCACGAAGTTGCGGGACGCGATGCCCGACAGCGCGCCGAGCCCGAGCACCGAGGCCATCATCAGCCCCACCCACGGCAGCGTGGCCGTGTCGCCCAGGAGCTCCAGGGACGGCGGGAGCTGGCCGGGCATGAGCAGCCCGGCCGCCAGCCAGGCCAGCCCGGCCACGAACGCCACCACCAGGAAGTACTGCCACACCTTGAGCGCCCGCCACCAGCCCGGCACGCGGTCGAGCTGCGGCGCCACCTTCGCGAGGTCCTCCGTGAGGGCCTGCGGGAGCTGGGCGGCGCGGGATCTGGCCGCCTGGTGCACGGCCGTGCGCCACACCGGGTGCATGCCCATGGACAGCCCGTCGGCCAGCGCCTGGACCGCGTTGGCGACCTCGGCCGACTGGGCGCTCACCGAGGTGGTGGAGATGCCGCGGATCTCCTCGCTCACGTCGTCGAGCCGCAGGCTCTTCAGCGGGTCGCCGCGCAGCTTGCCGATCCAGCGCGGGTACGGCCAGCCGACCCACCGGCTCGACCGCTCCGCGTACACGTTCTCCATGGCCTCGCCCACGGCCGGCACGCCGACCGCGTCGCACAGCGCGTCCGTCAGCCCCATCCTGCGGGCCTCGTCGACCGCCGAGGGCGCGGACAGCGCCTCACCCAGCGGCATGGCCTGGCTGAGCTTCTGCTCCAGCCGCTGCAGGTCGGCCTCGAGCTTCTGGATGGCAGCGCGCCGCCGGGCGACCGCGGTCGCGATGACGCTCTTGAGGCTCTCGATGCCGCGGCCGGTGACCGCGGAGGTCGGTACGACGCTCGGGTGCTCGACGCCCTCCCTGCGCAGCAGGTCGTTGAGGTCGATGACCAGCTCGGCCAGCTCCTCGGTGGTCAGCCGGTCGGCCTGGTTGAGCGCGAACACGGTGACCGCGTCGTGCCCCGCCAGCTCCGTCACGTAGCGCCGGTGCGTGGAGGCGTCGGCGTACTTCTGCGGGTCCAGCACCCACACCACCAGGTCGGCCAGCCCGATCAGCCGGTCGGCCTCCGTGTCGGTGAGCGCCCTGATCGAGTCGTGGTCGGGCAGGTCGAGCAGGATCAGCCCGTGGAGCTGGCTGTCAGCCTTGTCGAGCGCGCTGGCGCGGGAGAAGCGGTGACGCCACTGGATCTGCAGCCAGTCGAGCAGCGGCCCCGCCCCGTCCAGCCCCCACACGCAGGCATGGGTACGGGCGGTGGTCGGCCTGCGTACGCCGGTCGGCGACAGCTCCAGCCCCGACAGCGCGTTGAACAGCGACGACTTGCCGCTGCCGGTGCCGCCCGCGAGGGCGACGACGGTGTGCTCGGAGGAGAGCTTGAGCCGGTTGCCGGCCCGCTGCAGCAGCGTGCCGGACTCGGCGAGCAGCTTCTTGTCCAGCCGCCCCGGGCCCAGCTCCACCACCTTGGTGAGCGCGGTCAGCCGCGGAGCGAGCCCCGGCCTGGTGGTCGTGGTGGTCATCGAGCGACCTCGAGGTTGTACGTTGCCTGGTAGAGCCGGGTTGCGACGGACTCGTCGGGAATGCCCGCGGAGTCGAGCGCGTGCACGTAACGCATGGCCTCCTCGTCGAACAGCATGCCGATCCTGGCCCGCAGATCGCTGAGCGCCTTGGCCCCGATGCCGCGCAGCGACTCGGCGCCGAGCAGGGCGTTGACCAGCCGGTGCGGCACGCCTTCGCCGTTGCTCCCGCTGAACATGGCGACCATGAAAATCACGGCGAGCGACTCGGGGTCGAACGAGACCAGCTTCGACACCGACCGCTTGGCCACGCCTTCCGTGCGTACGAGCTCGCTCAGGTGCTCCTGCCAGGACGCGATGGCCCGCCCGGTGTGACGGATCAGGTCGTCGGACGGCCGGTCGAGGTCCTCCGCGAGCTTGGCCCCCAGCTCCGCGCGGTGCCGCCAGCGCGTCACCACCTCCTCGCAGGCGCGGTTGGCGGCGGCGACGATGACCGACTCCAGGCCGGTGCGGATCGCCGCCTTGAACGCCAGCACCCGCTCCGGCGCCTGCTTGGCCGCCCGGCCGCGCTTGCGCAGTTGCAGCGAGCGTACGAGGTCGCCGGACCCGGCGAAGTCCTGCCACCGGGCGAGCACCTCGCCGTGCAGCAGGGAGCCGTTCCTGGACGCCTTGTCGATCTCGCTGAGCGCGCTCAGGAAGGCCGCCTCCACGTCGCTGCGCAGCTCGGCCCTGAACGCGACCTGCGCCTCCAGGTGCTTGGCCAGCGCCGGTACGCGGGTGCGGAAGCTGTTGAGCACGCCGTTGAGGGTCTCGCGTACGGCCTGCGCCCGGCGCTCCTCGTCCACCGACAGCTCGGCCAGCCAGAGCCGCAGGTCGGTCACCTCGGCGTCGGGCAGCCTGCCGTCGGTCACCTTCGCCTCGTGGATGACGAACCTGTCGATGTCGCCCAGGCCGTACTCGGTGAGCATGCGGACGAAGTGCTTGAGCACCACGTCCGCGGAGCGCTGCTGCACCCGCGACAGGACGATGGCCAGGCGGGCGCCGCGCTCCTTGGCCAGGCGCAGCAGGTTCCACGCGGGGGCGTCGGCGTAGCGGGCGGCCGTGGTCACGAAGATCCACAGGTCGGCGGCGTCGAGCATGCGGTGGGCGATCTCGTGGTGCTCCTCGACCACCGAGTCGATGTCGGGGGTGTCGAGCAGCGCGACGCCCTGCGGGAGCTTCTCGGTCGGGACGATGACCAGGCTGCCCATCCCGGCCTCGCGGGACGGCTTGTCGAGGCGTTCGAGGCCGCCGAGCAGCTCGCCCTCCGCGAACCACTCCCGGTCCTCCGGGTGGCAGACCAGGACGGGGGTGCCGGTGGTCGGGCGGCGTACGCCGGTGCGCGAGACGTTCTTCTCGGCGAGGCTGTTGACCAGGGTGGACTTGCCCGCGCCGGTCGAGCCCGCGATCACGATGAGGGCCGGGGCCGTGCGGGTGCGCACCCGGGGCAGGACGTAGTTCTCAAGCTGGGCCAGCAGGTCCGCCTGGGCCTGCCTCGCCTCCTCCGAGCCGGGCAGGTCGAGGCCGAAGCGGAGGTCGGCGACGCTTTCGCGGAGGGCGTCGAGGGCCGCCATGAGCGCCTCCGCGGCCTCCGCCGGCAGCTCCTCCAGGCTCTCCCCCGGCTGCGCCCGTTGCTCCGCCGGTTCCCCTTGCTTCCCGCCCGGCTGCTCCCGTTCATCGCCCGGCTCTTCGGCTTCGGACTCCGGCTCGGAGGCGGAACCGAACTCGGACTCGGTGTCGGTGGCGGACTCCGGCTCGGGGTGGGGGTCAGTGTCGGACTGCGACTCGATGGCAGGGTCGGACTCCGGCTCCGGGGCGGTGTCGGACGCGGGCTCGGGCTCGGGCTCGGGGGCGGAATCGGACTCGCCGGTGGAGCCGGGCTCGGGCTCGGACTCGCTGGTGGAGCCGGACTTGGGCTCGGAGACGGCCGCAGACTCAGCCGCAGCCTCCGACACAGCCTTCGACTCGGACGCGACCTCGGGGACGGCGTCGGCGTCGGCGTCGGACGCGGGCTCAGGATCGAGGTGGGGTTGGGGGTCGGGATCGGCTGCGGGCTCCGACCCGGACGCGGCCTCGGAAACGACCGCGGCCTCGGGCTCTGAGGCAGCCTGAGCCTCCGGCGCGGGTTTGGGCTCGATCTCATCGGCCGCGTCGTTGGACGGCGTTTCAGAGACGTCCGAGGACGGCGTGTCCTCCGCCTCCTTCGCGACCGGCGCGGCGCCGGGCCCACCGAGCGAGGCAGGCTTCACGAAGAGGGAGGGCCGCTCGGAGGAGGGCTCGTCGGAGGCGGGCGGCGACGGCCGGAACGCCGGGAACGGCTCGTCGCCGGACGGAGGCCGCCGCAGGATGGCCGGCTTCTCGAAGAGGGAGGGCCGGCGAGCAGGCGGCTCCTCGCGCGCAGCCCGGCCTTCCCGCGGATCGCCGGCCTCGTCGCGCACACCCCGCGCCGACGCCCCGTCCCTGCGACCGCCGCCGAGGCTGCCGTCGGAGCGAGCGTCGAGGTCGCCCTCGGGGCGGCCATCACGGCGGCCTTCGGAGCGGCCTTCGGGGCGGCGGCCAAGGTCGCCGCCGAGGCTGCCCTCGGGACGGCCGTCGAGGTCGCCGGGGTCGCCGTCGGAGCGGCCGTCGAGGCTGCGGCCGGGGTCGCCGTCGGAGCGGCCGTCGAGGTCGCCGTCTGGGCTGTCGTCGCCCCGGACCTCGGGGTCGAGGTCCTCGTCCGTCACCGGCCGGAAGCTCAACGTCTGCTCCCCAGGTGACTCCTGCCGCCCGTCATCCATGGCCGTGTTCACGGCAAGCGCTCCGCTCGTACCATCTCGACCTCCTGGCCGACCCGCACGACGTCTCCGACGATGACGATCGCCGGCGGCCGTATCCCAGCCGCGGACACGCGGTCAGCCACGGTGGAAAGCGAAGCGATGACCGCCCGCTGGGTCGGAAGGGTACCGTCCTGTACCACCATTACGGGAGTCTCCGGCGAACGTCCGTCGCGCACGAGCGTCTCGGCCACCTTCGCCAGACGCTCGACGGCCATCATGAGCACCAGCGTGCCCTGGGAACGGGCCAGGCCGGGCCAGTCGACGGTGGACTTGGGGTCGTCGGGCGCCACGTGCACGGAGATGACGTGGAACTCCTGGCTGACGCCGCGGTGGGTCACCGGCACCCCGGCCGCGGCGGGCACCGCGACGGCGCTGGTGATGCCGGGCACGACCAGCACGGGGATGCCGGCCTCGGCGCAGGCGATCATCTCCTCGCCGCCGCGGCCGAACACGAAGGAGTCTCCGCCCTTGAGCCGGACGACGAACTTGCCCTGCCTGGCGCGATCCACGAGCAGCTCGTTGATCGTCTCCTGGGACAGCGACCGGCCGTAGGGCACCTTGGCGGCGTCGATGAGCTCCACGTCGGGGGCCAGCTCGTCGAGCAGGGCGCGCGGCGCGAGGCGGTCGGCGACGACCACGTCGGCCTGGGCGAGGAGCTGGCGCCCGCGCACCGTGATGAGGCCGGGGTCGCCGGGACCGCCGCCGACGAGGGCGACGCCGACCGGCTTGGTGCGGTTGCGCCGGGCGTCGACGGTGCCGTCGCGCAGCGCCTCGACCACGGCGTCCCTGATGCCGGCGGCCCGGCGCGGGTCGCCGCCGGCGGTGACGGCCACGCTGACCTCGTCGACCCGCCCGGTGGCGGGTGTCCAGGCGGCGGAGGCGTCCTTGTCGTCGGCGCGCACGCACCACACGCGCTTGGCCTCCGCCTCGGCGGCGACCGCGGTGTTGACGGACCTGTCATCGGTGCAGGCCTGTACGAGCCAGGCCCCGTCGCAGTCGCCGACCTCGTAAGGCCGGGCGTGCCACGTGACCCTTCCGGCGGCGATCAGATCGTCGAGGGCGGGCGTGACGCCCGGCGACACGACGGTGACCTCCGCACCGGCCTCTAGCAGCGCGGGCACCCGTCGCTGCGCGACGCGGCCGCCGCCCACGACGAGGACCCGGCGGCCGGAAAGCCGCAGGCCGAGGAGGTAGGGACCCATGGGGGGAATCTCCCGTTCGCGAAGGTTGTGTTAGGAGGTAAACCTACCGGCTCCACATGTGTCATTTGCTGCGCACGGGTCAACGCCCGTCAAGAAGGGGCTGCCGCGGATCCCAGCGAGGCCCGCCCTCATCGTCCTTGCGGCGTCTGGCCATCGCTGACAAGGCCTCAAGGATAACCCGGTTCCCGAGGAACGCGGTGATGTCCGCGTGGTCGTACGGCGGCGCCACCTCGACCACCTCCATGCCGGCCACCGGCATCTCATAGCAGATCCGGCGCACCGCATCGAGGAGCTGCCGGGCCGTCAGGCCGCCCGGCTCGGGTGTCCCGGTGCCGGGGGCGTGGCCGGGGTCGCAGACGTCGATGTCCACGGACAGGAAGATCTGGTCGCACTCGTCGAGCGCGATCCGGAACGACTCTGTCAGGCATTCGTCGAGCCCGCGAGCCACGATTTCCGTCATTTCATAGGAACGCATGTTCTGCTGGGCCATCCAGCCGAGCGTCTCCGGCTCCGGCCAGTACCCGCGCAGGCCGATCTGCAGGAACCTGTCGCCCCTGATGGCGCCGGACTCGATGAGCCGCCGCATGGGCTGGCCGTGCCCGTACAGGTGGCCGAAGGTGATGTCGCCCGTGTCGGCGTGCGCGTCGAAGTGGATCATCGAGGTGCGCCCGGCCGCGTACGCCCTGGCGGTCCCCCGCGCGTCCGGCAGCGCCACCGTGTGGTCGCCTCCGAGCACCATCGGGATCGCCCCGGAGGACGCCACCCGGTGCACCGCCTCCTCGATGGCCGCCAGCGAGCCCTCGACGTCCCCCGAGTAGCACTCCACGTCACCGGCGTCCAGCACCCTCAGGTCGCGCAGGGCGTCCACGCGCAGCGCGAGGCTGGGCCTGGAGCCGTCGTGCGGCAGGTAGCAGGCCTGGCGCAGCGCCATGGGCCCGAACCTGGCGCCGGGCCGGTTGGACGTGCCGCCGTCGAACGGGGCACCAATGATCACCACGTCGGCGTCCGCGTAGCTGGCCGGATCGTTCACGTCGCAGCGATCCACCCCGAGAAACGTGATGTCGGGGCCGTACATGGGTCCGTAACGAGACACTGTGCCTACCTCCAGTGCCTCCATCATCACACGGGCTTTTCGGTCACTCCTGCCGAGTCGAACGTCGCCACGTCGTGCATCACGCGCACCGCCGCGCACACCATCGGATGCGCCAGCAGGCCGCCCGTGCCCTCGCCGAGCCGGAGCTCCAGCTCCACCAGCGGGCGCAGCCCGAGGTGGGTCAGCGCGGCCGCGTGACCGGGCTCGGCGGAGCGGTGGCCCGCCACGCAGTGGTCGAGCGCGGCCGGGTCGAGCGCGGCGGCCACCAGGGCGGCGGCTCCGGCGATGACGCCGTCGAGGATCACCGGCACCCGCTGCGCCGCGCCGGCCAGGATGAAGCCGGCGATGGCCGCGTGCTCGAACCCGCCGACGGCCGCCAGCGCCCGCAGCGCCTCGCTGGGCGAGGAGGAGGCGTCCGTCACCGCGTTCGTGCGCAGGGCCGCGCGCACGATGCCGACCTTGTGCTCGTAGGTGTCGTCGTCGATGCCCGTGCCCCGCCCGGTCACCTCGGCGGGGTCCCTGCCGGTGAAGGCGGAGACGAGCGCGGCGGAGGCGGTGGTGTTGGCGATGCCCATGTCGCCGGTGATCAGGCAGCGCGCGCCCTTGGCGACCAGGTCCCTGGCCACGACGATGCCGGCCTCCAGCGCCTGGACGGCCTGGTCGACGGTCATGGCGGGGCCCTGCGACAGGTCGGCGGTGCCGTACGCGATCTTGTGGTTGACCAGGTTCGGGGCGTCGGGCAGGTCGGCGGCGACGCCCACGTCCACCACGGTCACCGACGCCCCGGCCTGGGCGGCGAAGGCGTTGGCGACGGCGCCGCCGGCCAGGAAGTTGGCGACCATCTGCACCGTGACCTCCTGCGGCCACGGGCTGACGCCGCGCGCGTGCACGCCGTGGTCGGCGGCGAAGATGGCCAGGGCCGCCGGCTCGGGCATGGGCGGCGGGCTGACGCCGGCCGCGCCCGCCAGGCGTACCGCGACCTCCTCCAGCACGCCCAGCGAGCCGCGTGGCTTGGTGAGGCGGTCCTGGTGGGCGCGGGCCTCGGCGAGCGCCCCCGGGTCGGCGGGACGGATCTCCGCCAGCGTCTCAGCGAACACGGAACCTCCAAGAGCTAAGCGTCACGGGCCGAACTTCAAGAGCCGAGCGTCACGGGCCGAACTTCAAGAGCCGAGCGTCACGGGCCGAACTTCAAGAGCCGAGCGTCACGGGCCGAACTTCCAAGAGCTACCAGAGCTGGACGTCAGTGGACGAGTTGGAGCGCTTCCTCGTAACGGTCGATCACGACGTCGGCCAGGGTCTCGCAGTCGCCGATCACCTCGGCGCAGCGGATGTCGAGGTCGGGGTGGCCCGCGCCGTACGCCAGCGCCTGCGCCCACACCCGCTCCAGCAGGCCGCCCGCGAACAGCAGGTACGGCACCACGATCACCCGCTTGGCCCCCAGGCGGCGGCAGCGCTCCAGCCCGCCGGGCACCCCGGGCGGGGTGACGGAGACGAACGCCGTCTCGACGGTCATGAAGTCGTAGGCGTGCGTCTCCCAGAACAGCCGGGAGACCCGGTGGACCTCGGCGTTGGCGGTGGCGTCGGTGGAGCCCTCACCGACCAGCACCACGGCGGTCTCCCCCGGCTCGATGTGCTGGAGGTGGTCCTCGGCGGGCAGGGAGTCGACGGCGCGCAGCCGGGGCCTGGCGCCCGCCAGCTCCAGCGCGCGCGGCCTGGACAGCTCGGTGGCGGCCTCGTTGAGCCGCTCGGCCAGCAGCGCCAGCACGCGCGGGTCGGGGCCGAGGGGGCGGCCGTAGTCGTACATCAGCGTGGGGTGGCGCTGCTGCTCCAGCGCCATCGCGGCGGGGAACTCCTCGCCCAGCCTGCTCAGGCTCAGCGGCAGCGCCACGAGCCGGTGGTGCCCGCGCGCGACCAGGGAGGCGACGGACTCGCTCAGCCGCGGCGTGGCCCGCTCCAGGTAACCCCCCGACACGTCGGCGCCGGCCTGGTCGAGTCGGCAGCGCAGGCGGTGTACGAACCTGCCGAACTCGGCTGCGTAGGCGTCATCCTGGGAGCCCTGCCCGATCAGCAGGAGCGGCGGCTTCATCGTGAGGGATTCTCCGGTGCGGTGGACAAAGACACGCGAGGATAACCGATGCGCCCCTGTGCGGAACAGGTCACGCTGCGTGCGCGGGCGTCGCGTGCACCACGAAGACCGGGTCGGAGGCGGCCAGGCTGTGGGAGCCGTCGGGGTCGAGCACCAGCTTGGAGGCCAGGATCTGGGTGCCCTCGCCGCGGTAGCCCTGCTCGCGCAGCCGCCCGAGCACGGCGGCGACCTGCTCGACCTTGCGCAGCGCGCACACGAGCACGCGCGGGCCCCTGGCGGCGCAGGCGACGATCACGTCGAGGCCGCCGCCGCCCACGAAGACGGCGTCGGGGTCGGGCAGCGGCTCCAGCGCGGGCGGCGCCTGCCCTCTGGTCAGGGCCACTTTGACGCCGTGTTCGAGCACGTTGGCGCGCAGCTTGGCGCAGCGTTCCTCGTCGCGTTCGACGGCCATGACGGCCGCGCCGAGCCGGGCGCACTCGACGGCGATCTGGCCGGTGCCCGCGCCCACGTCCCACACCAGGTCGCCGAGGCGGGGGCCCAGCTTGGCCAGCACGTACGCCCGCGCCTCCGGAGACATCCCGCCCTCGAACGGCAGCGCCCACTCCGACGGTCCCGGCTGCGCCCCGGCGACCCAGCTCGGCTCCTTGGGCTGGTGCAGCGGGTCGATGACGAGCACCACGTCGGGGTCCTTCCACGGCCTGGTCGTGGCCTCGCCCATGCGGCTGTGCGTGACGCGCTGGTCAGGCCCGCCGAGGTCCTCGCAGACGATCAGCGCACGCGGCGTGGTGGGCGCCAGCTCCCTGGCGAGTTCGCCGGGGCCGACGCCGGGCGCGACCAGCAGCGCGACCTTGGGGTGGGCGCGGCAGGCGTTGACCGCCCTGTTGAGCTGGCGCGGGCCGGACGGGGCGACGACCAGCGCGTCCTCCCAGTTGAGCCCGGCGCAGGCGAAGGCGCGGGTGACGAGCGAGATGGCCGGCAACACCTCGGGTTTGAGGCCGTGCGCGCGCAGCCTGCGTACGACGCCGAAGAAGCCGGGATCGCCGGGCGCGAGCACGACGGCGGGGCCCTCGCCGTGCTCCAGGTGGTCGTCGAGGGCCTCCAGCAGCGCCCCGTCGGCCGCGGTCGCCGCGGTCAGCTGGAGCTGTCCGAGAGCGGCGTCGGGGCCCACGACGAGCCTGGCCTCCCGCAGCTTGCCCACCGCCTTGGCCGAGAGCTCGGATCCGTCCCAGCCGACAACCGTGATCATGCGCCTCACCGTCCTCACCTCAAGGGTGACGGCTGCGGGGTGGTTTCACAAAGGGGTGCCGGGGTCAGTCCGGTGTCCCCCTCAGGCGGGGTCAGTCCGGCGTCCCCTCAGGCGGGGTCAGTCCGGGGTCCCCTCAGGCAGGGGCAGCCCGGCGTCCCCTCAGGCCAGGTCCGAGGGGATGATGCTGTAGACGACCAGGTCCTCGCCCCCGAGCGAGGCGCGGGCGACCCCCTCGCGGACGAACCCGGCCTTCTCCGCCACCCGCTGGGAGGCGGTGTTGGCGGGGGCGGCGCGGAGCTGGAGCCGGTTGAAGCCGTGCTGCTCGAACAGCCAGCGTGCGATCTCCCGCACGGCCTCGCCCGCGTATCCGTTGCCCCTGGCCCAGGGGGCGGTCATGTAGCCGACCTCGGCGGTCCTGCTGCTCCAGTTGACGTCGCGCAGGTCCACGTTGAGCGCGAAGCGGCCGGTGGCCAGCTCCTCCGCCGTCCAGGCGGCGCCCAGGCCCCTCATCTGCGTGCGCTCCGCGTGCGCGACGTACCCCCGCGCGTGCTCCTCGTCGTAGCCGCGCGGTACCCCCGTGTACGCCTGGGTCAGCGGGTCCGCTCCGGTGACGGCCAGGTCGGGGACGTCCGCGAGCGTCTGCGGGCGCAGGAGCAGCCGCTGCGTGCGCAGCTCCGCCTTCGGCAGGGTGACGGCGGGCAGGCGCCTGTCGTGGCGCAGCAGGCCGAAGATGACGAGGTCGTGCGCCCCGTCCTCGTCGAGGACGGCGTCACGCAGCACGCCTTCCCAGGTGAAGCCCGCCTTGCAGGCGACGCGGAGCGAGGCGAGGTTGTCCAGCCTGGCGGTCAGGTCGATCCTGCGCAGCCCCATGGTGTCGAGCGCCCAGGCCGACAGGCCGCGTACCGCCTCGGTGGCGAAGCCGCGGCCCCGGTAGAGGGGGTGGACGCCGTACCCGACCTCGGTCGTGCCCGCGCTCCACGAGGTCTTGAACAGGCTGATCGCCCCCACGATGATCCCCTCGGCGTCGGTCATGGCCAGGTGGACGCCCTGGCCCGAGCGGCGCAGCTCGTGCACGCCGTGCATCAGCCATGGGGCGATCCCCGAGACCTTGCCGGGCGCGCCCGGAGGGAGGAACCGGGCGCCGGACTGCACGATGGAGCGGATGCGGAGGGTGTCCTTGGGGCCGAACGGCCGGAGCGTAAGCCGTTCCGTGGCGATGCTCACGTCGGGATCGAACACGCTGTGGAGGGTACACAGTCGCGATGTTTGCCCACGAAAGCGGGGGTAGGGGCGAATTGAGAGGAGTGGCTAATTATGGAACGTGGGAGCGACAAGCACGGACCCCGCCTCGACGACGAGCAGAAGCACGAGACCGAGGGCATGGTTCGCGGCGGCGGCACGACGCACGCCCAGGAGTGGAAGGAGCCCGAGGCCATGCCGGCGCCCGGTGAGGAGTCGCTTCACTCGTACCCGCCAGGACACGAGCCCGGCGTCCCGGAAGGCATGACGCAGCGGGACGTCGACATCCGCAGCGACCTCGCCAAGTGGCTGAGCGACACCCATTGGCCCTCGTCCAAGCGCGAGCTGCTGGCCCGCGCCCGCCGCGAGGGCGCGCCAGACCCGGTGATCGACATGGTCGAGTCCCTGCCGGAGCGCGACTACACGAACATGGCCGACATCGCCAAAGCGCTCGGCATCGGCGTGGAGAAGCGGAGGTGGTGAACGGTGCGGCTCGACTTCATCCGGCCGCTGTACGAGCGGCGCGGCCCGTACGCGTCGGTGTACCTGGGCGCGCTCACCGGGCCCGAGCGCGAGAGCCACTGGCGCGGCGTGCGGGACCGGCTCGACGGGCACTCCGGCCAGGCCGACAAGGCGACGCTGGACGCCCTGGAGGGCGAGGCCCTGAGCGCGGCCGCCGGGCGGGCGCTGTTCGCCACGCACGGTGACGTGGTGCTGGCCGAGTCGCTGCGCGAGGCGCCGTCCGAGCTGGCCACGTGGACGCCGCTGCCGCACGTCACGCCGCTGCTCATGCGGCGCGGCGAGAACGTGCCGCACATCAGGGTCATCGTGGACCACGCGGGGGCGGAGGTGACCGTGTTCGGCGGCGGCTCGCCCCGCAAGGCCACCGTCGAGGCCGCCTCGTGGCCGCTGCAGAAGACCGCCCAGGGCGGCTGGTCGCAGAAGCGGTACGAGCGCGCCGTGGACGAGGTCTGGGAGAAGAACGCCCAGGCCGTGGCCCATGAGATCGACGAGCAGGTACGCAGGATCGGCGCGGAGCTGATCCTGGTCGCGGGCGAGCCGAAGTCGCGCTCGTACCTGCTGCACCACCTCGGCACCAAGTCGGCCGACCGGGTGACGATGGTGGAGCACGGCAGCCGCGACGACCACGGCCAGTTCGAGCAGGACGTGGAGCGGGCGCTCGACGAATGGCTCGACCGCAGGCGCGCCGAGCTGCTCGAACGCCACCAGGAGGCCTCGGGCCCCACCGGGATGGCGCGGGTCTCGCAGGCGCTGCGCGAGGGCCGGGTGCACGCGGTGCTGCTGCCCGGCGAGCTGCCCGACCCGGTCTGGATCGGCGAGGGCGGCACGCAGCTCGCCACCGACCGGGGCGAGCTGCAGCGGTGGGGCGTGAGCGAGCCCGTTCAGGAACGCTCGGACTCCGCGCTGGCCAGGGCGGCCGCGATGACGGACGCCGAGCTGTGGTTCACCGACTCCGTGACGGACGTCGCCGCAGTGCTCAGGTACTGATCGCCCGGGCGGCCGGGCCCTCGTGCTCAGGTACTGATCGCCCGGCCGGCCGGGCCCTCGTGCTCAGGTACTGATGATCACTTCCAGGGTGCGGGGGCCGTGCACGCCCTCGACCCGGTTCAGCTCGATGTCGCTGGTGGCCGAGGGGCCGCTGATCCAGGTGAGGGGGCGGGCCGGGTCGAGCCGGGCGACGGCCTCCGGCACGCCCGGCACGATCTGGTCGGCCCGCACCACGCACAGGTGGTAGTCGGGGACCAGCGTCTGCGCCCTCGTGCCCTGGCCGGGGCCGTGGTCGAGGACGATGGTGCCGGTCTCGGCGATGGCCACGGCGCAGTTCGTGACCACGCCGTCGGCCGTGTTCACGTCGTCCCAGCCGCCCGCCCGGCCGAAGCCGTCGGGAACGATCATGCGGCGCCCGCCGAGGCATTCGTCGATCTTGCCGGGGACCTCGGCCGCCGGGACGACGTGCACGATCGCCCGGTAGTCGTCCACCCGCTCGGCGAACAGCCCGACCAGGTCGTCCACCTGCCGTTCCGTCCGGTAGGCGCGCGGGATCTCGACGTCCTGCGCCCCGGCGACGGCCTTGCGGACCCTGGCGAGGATCTCCTCACGCGCGCTCATTCCGCTCCCACCAGTCTCTGAAGGATTCTTCGGGAATCTCGGGCAGGTCCCGGGTGTCCGTCCAGGCCGCCAGCGGCCCGGGCAGCCGCTTGGGGACCAGCTTGCGTACGCGGGTGGCCGCGCGCTGCGCCTTGGCCAGCCGCTCGTGGTCGTTGAGTATCCAGCCGGCCACCTTCATGCCGGCCTTCTCCGCCGCCGCGTGCGGCGCCTTGGCCCGCAGGTCCACCAGGACCTCGGGGATGTCGATGGCCACCGGGCACGCCTCGTAGCAGGCTCCGCAGAGGCTGGAGGCGAACGGCAGCGAGGCGTCCAGCTCGGAGGACATGCCCCGCAACTGCGGGGTGAGGATCGCGCCGATGGGGCCCGGATAGACCGAGCCGTACGCGTGGCCGCCCGCGCGCTCGTACACGGGGCACACGTTCAGGCAGGCCGAGCAGCGGATGCAGCGCAGCGCCTGGCGGCCCACCTCGTCGGCGAGCACGTCGGTGCGGCCGTTGTCGAGCAGCACCAGGTGGAACTCCTGGCCCTCGACGGCGCCGGTCCACATGCTCGTGTAGGGGTTCATCCGCTCGCCTGTGGAGCTTCTCGGCAGGAGCTGGAGGAACACCTCCAGATCCCGCCAGGAGGGCAGCAGCTTCTCGATCCCGACGACGCTGATGAGGGTCTCGGGCAGGGTCAGGCACATGCGGCCGTTGCCCTCGGACTCCAGCACCACCAGCGTGCCGGTCTCGGCCACCATGAAGTTGGCGCCGGAGATCGCGACCTTGCTCCTGAGGAAACGTTCGCGCAGGTGGAGCCGGGCTGCCTCGGCGAGGGCGGGCGGGTCGTCGGTCAGGTCGGCGGAGACGTGCGGCATCTTGTCGAGGAAGATCTCGCGGATCTCCGACCGGTTGCGGTGGATCGCGGGGACCAGGATGTGGCTGGGGAAGTCGTCGCCGAGCTGGACGATCAGCTCGGCCAGGTCCGTCTCGTACGCGGTGATGCCGTGCTCGGCCAGCGCCTGGTTGAGCTCGATCTCCTGGGTGGCCATCGACTTGACCTTGACCACCTCGGTCTCGCCGGTGGCCTTGACCAGGTCCGTCACGATGCGGTTGGCCTCGGCGGCGTCCCTGGCCCAGTGGACGGTGCCGCCCGCCCGCGTCACGGCCGCCTCGAGCTGGAGCAGGTAGCGTTCGAGGTTGCGCAGCGTGTGGTCCTTGATGGCCTTGCCCGCCGCGCGCAGTTCCTGCCAGTCGGGCAGCTCGCCGACGACGCTCGCCCGCTTGCCGCGAATGGTGTGGGTGGCCTTGCGGAGGTTGAAGCGGAGCTGCGAGTTCTGTACGGCCTCCCGGGAGTTTTCCGGGAAACTTCCTGGCATGCCGAGGAATGTCGCGCTCATTGGGCCTCCTCCGTCGATGCGAGGATCTCTGCCAGGTGCATGGTCCTGACTCCGGTCTGCTGGCGGCTCAGGGTGCCGCCGATGTGCATGAGGCAGGAGTTGTCGGCCGCGCACAGCACCTCGGCGCCCGTGTCCATGATGTGGCGGGTCTTATCGGCGCCCATCGCGGCGGAGACCGCCGGGTTCTTGACCGCGAACGTGCCGCCGAAGCCACAGCACTCCTCGGCGCCCGGCAGCGGCACGAGCTCCAGGCCGCGCACGTTCCGCAGCAGCCTGGTGGGCCGGTCGCCCAGGTGGAGGCCGCGGAGCGAGTGGCACGTCGGGTGATAGGTCACCCGATGCGGGAAATATGCGCCTACGTCCTCGACCTTCAGCACGTCGATCAGGAACTCCGACAGCTCGTACACCCTGGGCGCGACCTCCGCGATCGCCGCCGCTCCCCTGCTGCCCGGCTTGGCCAGCTTCGGGTACTGCTCGCGCACCATGGCCGCGCACGACCCCGACGGCGCGACGACCGCGTCGTACCCGGCGAACACCTCCGTGAAGTGCCGGGCCAGCCGCACGCCCTCCTCCCGGTAGCCGGTGTTGACGTGCATCTGCCCGCAGCACGTCTGGGCGGCGGGGAAGTCCACGTCGCAGCCGAGCCTGCGCAGGAGCGACACCACGGCCTTGCCGGTGCCCGGGAAGAGCGTGTCGTTCACGCACGTGATGAACAGGGCGACTCGCACGGCTCTCCTTCCGAAGTATGGTCCGACCACAGTATGGTCAGACCATATCGAACCACAACGTTTCCGGCCAGCATGAGGAGGCTCCGGGTGGAGGACACCGGCTGGCGTCCCGTCAAGCGGACGCGGACGTTCGAGGACGTACTCGCTCAGATCGAGCGGCGCATCGCCGAGGACGGCCTCACCGTGGGCGACCGGCTGCCCGCCGAACGCCAGCTCGCCGAGCAGCTCGGCGTCAGCCGCTCCTCGGTACGCGAGGCGATGCGCGTGCTGGAGACCCTCGGCGTGGTCTCCTCCCAGGTCGGCCGGGGCCCCGACGCGGGCGCCGTGCTCACCTCGCGGCCCGACTCCGCGCTGACCGACCTGCTCCGGCTCCACCTCGGCCTGGCCAGCCTGGAGATGCGCGAGGTCATCGACACCCGGCACATGATCGAGCAGTGGGCCGCCGCGCAGGCGGCCGCGGCGGGGGCCGACACCTCCGCGCTGGCCGCCGCCCTGGCCGGCATGGACGGGGCGCGGACGGCCGAGGAGTTCGTGGAGCATGACACGGCTTTCCACTGCGCGATCGCGGACGCCTCGGGCAACCGGCTCATCGCCGCCATCATGCGCTCGCTGCGCGACTCGATGCGCAGGTACTCGGTCGAGGCGGTGCAACGCCTCGGGGACACGTCCATCCTGCGCGCGGACCACGTACGGATCCTGGAGGCCATCGAGCGGGGCGAGGCGGACGAGGCGATCCGCGCCGTGTCGGAGCATCTCGCGCACGCCTACCCGTCGCTGTTCCGCTAGCCCTGCCTGTCGGCCTGGCGGCAGCTCGCTCCCGCGCACCCGACCATGCCGGCCAGCCGCTGGTCCAGCCGCGCCACCAGCGCCGGGTCTGCGGTCGCCGCCAGGTTCCTGAGCTGGTAGGGGTCGGTGTGCAGGTCGTAGAGCTGCCGCTCCCCCGTCTCGTACCGGACATAGGTGTACTGCTCCGTACGCAACGCCTGGTAGGCGGGCACGGGCGTCTGGGCCGCCGACGACCGGTCGGCGGGCCGGGTGAACTCCACCAGCACGTGCTTGCGCCATTCCGCGGGCGGCCTGCCGCGGAGCAGCGGCACCAGCGAACGGCCCTCCGCGAACGGCGGCACCGCGGCCCCGCCCAGCTCGGCGAAGGTCGGGGCGAGGTCGATCGTGGCGCCCATCCGGGTGATCGTCGAGCCGGCCGCGACGCCGGGGCCGCGCACGACGAGCGGGATCTTGATCGCCTCCTCGAACGGGGTGGTCTTGCCCTGCTTGAGGCGATGTGTGCCGAGGTGGAAGCCGTTGTCCGAGGTGAAGAAGATGTAGGTGTTGTCCAGCTTCCCGGCCTCCTGCAGCGCGCTGACCACCGAGCCGACGAGGTCGTCCACGCCGAGCATGGCGCGCAGCCGCCTGCGGTAGTTCTCGTCCACCTCCGCCTGGGCGTCCAGCGTGAGCGGGCGCCTGTTGCGCAGCCACAACGGCTCGGCGCTCACGTCCGCCTGGTTGAACGACGGCGTGCGCGGCGCCATGGCCAGCGGGAAGGCGTGCGCGTGCCGGTGGGCGGGGTTGGCCGGGTTGTGCGGGCCGATCGGGGCGAGGTAGAGGAAGAACGGCTCGTCCCCGTCGGCGATGAAGTCGCGGGCCTTGCGGGCCAGCACGTCGGACAGGTAGTCCTGCTCCTCCCAGCCGTAGTCGCGCGGCACGCCGTTCTCGTTGAGCCGGTAGCCGTACTCCTCGTAGAGCCCGCGTACCGGGACGTCCCACTCGTTCCACCCCGGCGGCACGTACCTGCCCTCGGCCGTCTCGCCCGGGTAGTGGTTGAGGAACTTGCCCATCATGCCGGTGCGGTAGCCGGCCTGCTGCATCCAGGTGCCGATCGTGGAACGTTCCAGCCCCAGGGTGTGGAAGCGGTCGAAACCCCCTTCCGGGGCGGTGTTGGTCAGCACGCCGTGGCTGTGGACGTGCTGGGAGCGCAGGATCGACGCCCTGGAGGGGCAGCACCAGGAGTTCGTCACGAAGAAGCGGTCGAACGAGGCCCCCTGGCGGACGAGATGCCGCGTGATGTTCGGGAAGAGCGGCAGGGTGCCGGCCTCGAGGTCGTCGGCCAGGATGAGGACGACGTTGGGCCGCGAGTCGCCCGCCGCGACCGTCGGCTCCGCTGCCGGCAGGAGCAACAGCAGCAGGCAGGCGAGTCGACCGAGAGCCTTGAGCACAGAGTGTGACTACCCCGGGAGGTCCTCCATTGACACTTGGGACATCCCCACCCGTAATAGAACTTAATTCCGGAGGTGTCCCATGAAGCTCGGTCTGAACCTCGGCTACTGGCAGCGCAACGCCGACGACGCAACCGAATCGGTCCTGGCGGCCGAGCGGCTCGGCTACGACTCGGTGTGGACGGCCGAGGCGTACGGCAGCGACGTCTTCACGCCGCTCGCCTGGTACGGCGCGCGTACGTCCCGCATCAAGCTGGGCACCTCGATCGCCCAGATCTCGGCCAGGCCCCCGGTCACCACCGCGATGACCGCCATGACCCTCGACCACCTCACCGGCGGCCGGTTGCTGCTGGGCGTGGGAGCCTCGGGGCCGCAGGTGGTGGAGGGCTGGTACGGCCAGCCGTTCGCCAGGCCGCTGGCCAGGACCCGCGAGTACGTCGAGATCATGCGCAAGGTGTGGCGCCGCGAGGAGCCGGTGACCAGCGACGGCGAGCACTACCCGCTGCCGCTGCCCGGCGGGCTGGGCAAACCGCTCAGGTCCATCACCCATCCGCTCCGCTCCGACATCCCCCTCTATCTCGGGGCGGAAGGGCCGAAGAACGTGGCGCTGGCCGCCGAGGTGGCGCAGGGGTGGCTGCCGCTGTTCGCGTTCCCCGAGAAGATCGAGGAGATGTACGGCGAGGCGCTGTCGGGCGCCGAGCCGGGCTTCGACGTGGCGGCCATGGTGATGGTGCTGATCTCCGACGACCTGCGGGCCGCCCTCGACGTGGTCAAGACGATGCTGACGCTCTACATCGGCGGCATGGGCGCCAGGCAGCGCAACTTCCACGCCGACATCATCGGCCGGATGGGCTACGCCGAGGCGGCCGAGCACATCCAGGCGCTGTACCTGGCGGGGCGCAAGGACGAGGCGTTCCGGGCCATCCCGGACGAGCTGGCCGACGGCATCTCGCTCATCGGCCCGCCCGGCCGGATCAAGGAGCGGCTGGAGCTGTGGCATCGCAGCCCTGTCACGAGCCTGCTCGTCATGGGGGTGCGGGACGAACCGTCGCTGAAGCTCGTCCGCGACCTCGTCCTGGGCTAGTCGGGCCGGGGCGCCGGATCCGAGGTGACGGAGCGGAGCAGCGGGCGGCTCAGCGCGCCCGCCGCGATCACCCCGGCGAAGCCCGCCACGACGCAGCCGGCCAGCGTGAGAGTGCCGGCCACGTTCATGCCACCGATCATGAACGGCACCGCGCAGAACGCCCCGACCAGGATCGCCCCGCCGCCCATGACCGTCAGCGGGACGAGCGTCTCGGCGCGGCGGGCCCGGTCGAGCACCTCCAGCGGCGTGCCCGCCAGGCGCAGCAGCCCGTACGTCTGCCGCCGGTCCAGGATCGACGACGTGGCCGTGATCCCCGAGCTGGCGATAGCCACCAGGAACGACACCGACAGCACCACGATCGTGCCCACCCGGACGTCGGCCAGGAGCTGGATGCCGAACCGCTGGTCGTCGCGCTCCGTGGTGGGCGTGCGGCCGGGCACCAGGCCGGCCATCGCGGTGCGGGCGCGGTCGAGGGTGGCGGTGTCGGCGGTGCTGCCCAGGGCCGCGACGACGACGTCCTTGACGGGCTTCACGTCGGCCCGCACGCCGGACGCGCGCAACCGCTCGCGGGCCTGCTCGGCCACCTCCGCCGCCTGCCCGGCGGGCGCGGTGACGCGCAGCTGCGGCGGGCCGGCCGCGTCGCCGTCGAACGCCGACGGGCTGAGCAGGCCGAGGAAGCCCGCCACGAAGCCGGTCAGCGCCACGCCGCTCACCGTACGCCAGGCCGAGCGCGGGTCGTCCACCAGCCGGCGGCCGGCGAGCAGCCGGGCGGGACCCCGCGCGCTCGCCGCCGTGATCCGGCCGATCATGCCGACCACCCACGGCCCCGCCAGGTTGATGCACAGGAACGCCAGCGCGAGCGCCACCGCGATGATCGTGACGCTGGTGCCCCTGGTCAGCATCGGGAACACGGCCAGCACCGCCAGCAGGGCGAGCACCCGTACGAAGCGCATGGCGGGCGGCGTCTCCCGCTTGGCCACGCCGAGCGGGCTCACCACGACCCGCCGCAGGCCGGCCACCGCGGACAGCCCCACCAGCAGCGGCACCGCGACCAGCACCCCGGCCAGGACGAGCGGCCCGGGGAACAGGTCGGCGGCGAACCACGGCCCGCCCTGCATCTCGATCCCGGCCAGCAGCGGCACGGCCAGCGCGAAGGCGACGGCCCCCGCGAGCGCGCCGGCCAGCGCGACGATCACCGCCTCCGCCACGGTCATCCCGACGACCTGCCCGGGCGTGGCCCCGACCAGGCGCAGCGCGGCCAGCCGCTGGTCACGCCTGGCCACCGTGAGCCGGGCCGCCGCGCCCCCGAACACCAGCAGCGGCACCACCATGAGCACGCTGGCGACGAGCGAGAGCACCCGGTACGCCTCCGCGTCCTCGCTCGGCTGCCCCGCCAGGCTCGCGACCTTCACGGGCGGCTTGGCGACGACCCAGTCGTCGGTGCGGGCCGCGGTCATCGCGGGGCTGTCCGACGCGTGGCCGACGACCGCGACCAGCTCGTCCGGATGGACCAGCCCCTCGTCGCCGAGCACCCCCTCCGGGCCCGGGTAACGGTCGCCCAGCTCGCCGG
The DNA here is from genome assembly GCF_040656115.1 of Nonomuraea sp. NPDC050202. NCBI lineage: Bacteria > Bacillati > Actinomycetota > Actinomycetes > Streptosporangiales > Streptosporangiaceae > Nonomuraea > Nonomuraea sp. NPDC050202. Next base: position 115,573 of record NZ_JBFALF010000010.1, read on the forward strand.
CGGGCAGCTCCCTGGCCAGCTCGGCCAGCGCCGGCGACAGCCACACCTCGCCGGGCGCGGGGAAGCGGGGCAGGCCCGGCGGCGGCGCGGGCGACCTGCCCGGGAGCGCGGCCAGGTCGATGACGGTGATGGCCTGGTCGCGGACGAAGTCGAAGCGGGACGCCTCCACGGCCACCGCGCCGGAGGCGGCCGGAACCGGGTTGCGCCAGGCGCCGCGCTCGGCCCTGGCCTGGAAGGCGGAGTTCGCCGCCACGGCGAACAGCAGCAGCGCCGTGGCCACCGCGACGGCGCCCAGCGTGAGCCAGGTGCCGAGCAGCCCCCTGCGGCCGCCGCCCTTGAGCAGCCGCCAGGTCAGGTCGAGGTTCACGCCATCGCCCCGCTCGTGCGCGCCAGCAGCCGGCCGTCGCGGACCTCGACCGTGCGGTCGCACCAGGCGGCCACGTTCGGGTCGTGGGTGACGACGATCAGGCTGGCGTCGTTGTGCTTGGTGGCCTCCACCAGCAGCCGCATCGTGTCCTGCCCCGTCTGCTGGTCGAGCGCCCCCGTGGGCTCGTCGGCGAAGACCACGGCCGGCCTGGTGACCAGCGCCCTGGCGATGGCCACCCGCTGCGCCTGGCCGCCGGACAGCTCCCCCGGCCGCCTGGACTCCATGGAGTGCAGGCCGAGCGGGGCGAACCACTCGCGGGCCTGCCGTACGGCCTGGGTCCTCGGCACGCCGCCCAGCATGAGCGGGAGGGCCACGTTCTCCTCGGCGGGCAGCTCGGGCAGGAGCTGGCCGAACTGGAAGACGAAGCCGAAGCGGGTGCGGCGCAGCGCGCTGCGCTTGCGCTCGCCCAGCGAGTCGATGCGCTGGCCGAGCAGGTGCACCTCGCCCCCGTCCGGCTTCATGATGCCGGCCAGGCAGTGCAGCAGCGTCGACTTGCCGGAACCGCTCGGCCCCATGATCGCCACGGCTTCGCCCGCCCGTACCGCGATGTCCACGCCGCCCAGGGCGACCGTCTGCCCGAACCGCTTGGCCAGGGCATGTCCAACAAGCACGTCGTTCATGCCGTCCAGGCTCCCGCCGGAGGGGGTGCCGGGGGATCGGCCGTGCGTCCATATCCGCCTCGGCCGAACGGCTGATCCCTAGAGTTGGGGCCGTGACTATTCGGGTTCTCATCGCAGACGACCAGCAACTGGTGCGCACCGGCTTCCAGATGATTCTGGATGCCCAACCGGACATGGAGGTCGTGGCCGCGGTCTCGGACGGGGCCGAGGCCGTCTCTGAGGCCAGGCGGCTGCGGCCGGACGTGTGCCTGCTCGACATCAGGATGCCCAAGCTCGACGGGCTGGAGGTGACCCGCGTGCTGGCGGGCCCCGGCGTGGAGAACCCGATGCGGGTCGTCATCGTCACCACCTTCGACCTGGACGAGTACGTGTACGGAGCCCTGCGCTCCGGCGCCACCGGCTTCCTGCTCAAGGACAGCGGGCCCACGCTGCTGATCGAGGCGGTCAGGGCCGCGGCGGCGGGCGACGCGCTGGTGTCGCCGTCGATCACCGTGCGGCTGCTGCAGCACCTGGCCCAGCCCCGCCGCGCCGCGCTGCCGGTGAACGACCCGCTGACGGACCGCGAGCTGGACGTCGTACGGCTGGTGGCCAGGGGGCGGACGAACCAGGAGGTGGCCGGAGAGCTGTTCGTGTCACTGTCCACCGTGAAGACGCACCTGGGCAGCATCCAGGCCAAGCTCGGTGTCCGCAATCGGGTTGAAATCGCAGCTTGGGCGTGGGAATCCGGCGTGGTGAGCTGATTAACAGCGGGGCTGCCGGGATACAAGTGAATCAGAACCTCAGCGCATGGCCCGGGGGGAGATCAACGTGCGCTACACCCAGGCATCGCCCGCCAGAGCCGCCTCTGCCGTTTACGTGACGCTCACCGCCCAGATCCTCTCCCTCGGCGCTCTCGTGAGCTTCGAGCTGTCGCGCGGGCGCCGGCTCGCCGCCGAGCTGGCCGCCTTCGGCGGACGTCCGCAGGGCGCCGACGCCGAGGCCGTGGTCGGGGCGGTGACGATGTTCGCGGTGCTGATGATGCTGGTGGCCGGCACCACGATCGCCGCCGCTGCCGCCTACGTGACCTGGCTCGTACGCGCCAGGCAGGCCAACGACCGCTCGGCCGCGACCGGCCCCGTCGCGGCGGCCTGGCTGCTTCCCGGCGTCAACCTGATCGCGCCGGCGGTGCTGGTCGACGAGATCTGGCGCGGCACCCGCCCGCCGGCCGGGCGCCGCGGGCGGTGGCTGGCGCTGCTGGCGGGGTGGTGGGCGGCCTGGCTGGCCGCGCTCGCCCTGGTGACGATCCGGCTCCCGCTCGGCGCCTCCGCGGGCGACCTGACGGGGGTGGGGGTGCCGGAGCTGGCCTGCGCCTCGGTGGCCGCCCTGCTGTGCGCCTGCACCGTGCGGGAGCTGACCCGGCTGCAGCGGGCGGCCCGCTCGGCCCGTCCCGTCGAGGCCGGCACCGTACGGACCTTCTCGCCGCAGGCACCGCAGCCCGCCCCGGGGTCCACGGCGATGGGACGTACGAGCTAGGCCGCCGTGGGCCCGGAGCTGCCCGGGCTGGCGTGCCAGAGCTGCCTGGGCGGGTTGGCGGTGATGGCCGGGCCGAGGTCGGAGTAGGGCGAGAGGCGGAAGCCGTTGGCGTACTCGATCTTGCGTCCGCCGACCCCCGCCAGCTCCTCCGGCGCCCGCTCGACGACGGCGCGCACCGCCTCGATGCCCCGCGAGCGCCACAGCGCGTCGAGGTCGGCGAGGTTCCAGCAGTCGACCGCCCGCAGCGACACCGCCCGCGTCCCCGTGCGCCGGACCACCCCCCTGGCCAGCATGAGCCACGAGCCGAACACGATCGACGCGCACCGCCCCTGCACCGACTCGAAGAACGTCAGGTCGACCGGCCCCGTCGAGTCGTCGAGCGTGGTGAAGATGACGCGCTGGCCCGAGCGCACGGCCGGCGTCTGGGTGGCCACCTTGACCCCGGCGACCAGGATCTCCGCCCCGTTGCGCTGGGCGAGCAGGTCTCTGGAACGCACCACCCCCAGCGCGTCGAGCAGCTCGTCCTGGAAGCTGATGACGTGCCGGCTGACGTCGATGCCGAGGATCTCCAGCTCGGCCTCGACCATCTCCGTCTCCGTCATCTCGGGCAGCTCCCCCGGCGACAGCCTCTCGCCGAACCCGAGCGGAAGCTGTGCCGCCGGGGGAGCCGCGTTCCTGGAGAGATCCATGTGGGAGTTGTAGCGCCTGGACTTGCGCGGGCCCGCCTGCACGCCGATCGCCGAGGCCCGGTCGAGCGCGCCGACCTGGGCGATCAGGTCGCGCCTGGTGAGCTCGCCGGGACGCCAGCGCTGGTGCCCGCCCGGGTGCAGGTCGTGCAGCGCGTCGAGGCCGCCGACCTGGACGATCCGCTCGATCGTGGGCCGCGAGGGCCTGGCGCGGTCCCAGAAGTCGGCCAGCGACGTGTACGGCTGCCCCGCCACCATCCGCTCGACCTCGGCCTCGCTCACGCCCTTGATCGCCGAGAACGGCACCCGCAGCGCGTACCCCCTGCCGATGTCGCCGATCTTGAAGTCTCTGACCCGCCGCCGCGCGTCGTCCGGGGAGCCCAGCTCGGCGGGCCGCACGCGGACCTGGACGCGCGGCCCGAGCCGCTCCACCTGCCAGTCCTTGCCCGACTTGTTGATGTCCAGCGGCAGGATCTTCACCCCGCACTGCCTGGCCTCGTCGATGATGACCCTCGGCGGGTACATGCCGGGCTCGTGCGTGAGCACCCCGGCGAAGAACGCCGCCGCGTGGTGCCGCTTGAGCCAGGCCGACTGGTACGTGGGCAGCGCGAACGCCGCCGCGTGCGCCTTGCAGAACCCGAACGAGCCGAACGCGTCCAGCACCTGCCAGGCCCGCTCCACGGCCGCGTCGTCGAACCCGTTGGCCTTGGACAGGGGGACGAACGCCCTGCGTACCCTGGCCCGCCCCTCGGGTGTGTCGAGCGTGCGCCGCAGCTTCTCGGCGTACGACAGGTCGCGCCCGGTCATCACCGAGATGATCTTCAGTACCTGCTCGTGGAAGACGACGACGCCGTGCGTCTCGCTCAGCGCCTCCCGCAGCCGCTCGTGCGGATAGTACGGCTGCCGCCACCCGTGCCTGGCCTCCAGGTAGGGGGTGACCATGTCGGAGTTGACCGGCCCCGGCCGGAACAGCGAGATGTCCACGATCAGGTCGTGCATCCTGCGCGGCTCCAGCTTGGCCACCAGCTCGCGCTGCCCCGGCGACTCGATCTGGAAGCAGCCGAGGGTGCGGGAGGCGCAGATCATGTCGTAGGTGTCCTGGTCGTCGTGCGGCACGTACTGCTTGGCGGGGTCGTCGCCGCTCTGGGTGTCGAGCTCGACCGCGACGTCGTCCACGCGCTTGATCTCGCTCAGCGCGTACGCCAGCGCGGACTGCATCCGCACGCCCAGCACGTCGAGCTTGAGCAGCCCCGCCTCCTCCACGTCGTCCTTGTCGAACTGCGACATCGGGAACTCCAGCAGGCTGCGCTCCACCGGCGTGCGGTCGCGCAGCCCGGCGTTGCCGATCAGCACGCCGCACGGGTGCAGCGCGATGTGCCTGGGCAGGCCGTCGAGCTTCTCCGCCAGCCGGAACACCCGGTCGAGCCCGGCCTCGCCGAGCCTGCTCTCGCGCAGCTCGGGCAGGTCCTCCAGGGACGCGGTGATCTGCCTGGCCCTGATGTGCGGGAACGCCTTGGCGATGGCGTCGATCTCGTGCGGCGGCAGGCCCATCGCCCCGGCGACGTCGCGGATGGCGCTGCGGGCCCGGTAGGTCTCCATCATGGACACGCAGGCCACGCGGGACTCGCCGTAGCGGTCGAAGATGGCCTGGTAGCAGTCGAGGCGGCGGGCCGACTCGACGTCCACGTCGATGTCGGGCAGCCCGATGCGGCCCTCCGACAGGAAGCGCTCCATGAGCAGGCCGTGGTCGAGCGGGTTCACCTCGCCGATGCCGATGAGGTAGTTGACCAGGCTGCCGGCGCCGGAGCCGCGGATGGCGCAGCGGATGCCCATGCCGCGGATCATGTCCGTGATGCCGGCCACGGCGATGAAGTACCCGGACAGGCGCTTGCGCTCGATGATGGCCATCTCGTCGCCGAGCCGGTCCCTGGCGTCGGCGGAGCGGTCGAGGCCGCGCCGGAACAGGCCGTCCTCGACCCGGTGGCGCAGCAGCGGCACGGGGTCGCGGCCGATCTCCGGCAGGTGCAGGCCGGGCGGGTCGTTGCGGAGCGCGAGCAGGTCGAGCGGCTCCATCGCGCACGCCTCGGCCAGCCGCCTGGTGGTGAACAGCAGCCTGGCCACCCGCTCCTGGTCCGCGCCGCACACCTTGGCCGCCACCTGCCACATCTCCTTGGTGCTCTTGAGGTAGGCGTGGGAGGTGGTGCGCTCCAGGTGGCGCGGGTGCAGCGGGACGAGCTGGCGGGCCGCGTCGAGCACGTCGCCGACCTGATGGTCGGCGGGGTCGAGGTAGCGTACGGCGTTGGTCAGGATCGCCGGCACCCCCGCCGACTCGGCCAGGCCGAGCATGCGCACGGCCGTGGTCGCGTCGCGGAAGCCGTACTGGTCGACCAGCTCGATCACCACGCCGGGCACCGCCGCCCGCCACATGCCGAGCAGCGCCCTGGCGTGCTCGTCGCGCCGCTCGGCCACCGCGCGGCCCACGTCGGACCTGGGGCCGAGCAGCACCACGAGCCCGTCCTCCGAGCCGAACCCGTGATCGCCGCCGGGCCCACCCGCCCACTCGCCGACCAGCTCGCGGGTCACCTTGGGCGCGCCGCGCTCCCCCGTGTGGTGGGCGGCCGTGACCAGGCGGCACAGGCGCGACCAGCCCTTGCCGCGGGCCAGCACGGTGACGCGGTCCTCGGCGTCCGGGCCGGTGCGCGGGCGCGGCGCGCGGGCCCCCGGCACCGGGGTGAAGGCCGGGGCGGGGGCGTCGAGCGCCAGGTTCACGCCGAGCACCGGCGCGATGCCGGCCTCGGCGCACGCCTGGGCGTGCTTGATCGCGCCGTAGAGGCCGTCGCGGTCGGTCAGCGCGAGGATGTCCATCCCGTGCTCCACCGCCCGGTTCACCAGCGCTCGCGGGAACGCGGTGCCGTAGCGCATGGAGTAGGCGGAGCACACGTCGAGGTGCGGGAACGGGGGCGCCATCAGTCCCACGCCCTCAGCAGCAGCCAGCCGTTGCCGGCGGTGTCGTAACGCAGCTCGTAGGAGCCCACCTCGCGGCCCGGGCTGGCCTCCACCCGCCAGAACTGGCGCTCGCCGGGGTCGCCCTCGCCGGTCTTCCACCACTCGCGCGCGACCACCCACTGGTCGAGGACGCGGCGGACGAGGTAAAGCCGGTCGCGCCAGACGAACTGGGTCGGCTCCCCGTCTCGGGTCCACACCTCTATCGGATCGCCATAGAGTCTGCTCAAGACGCTTCTCCCCGCGGCTCTGGTCCGTATGCTGAGCCACCCGGGGGAAGGCGGGCGCTATGACTCGAACATATGTTCTCCGGCGCCGAAACGCAAGTCGCCCGCCTGCCGTACGAGCGGGTTGGCGCCGATCGAGTTGCGGATGCTGAAGGCCACGCTGCCTGCGCGGTAACGGTCGTCGGACGTCTCCACGGGGCGGCCCTCATGGGTGGTCGTGGTCCTGCGCTGGCGCAGCAGCGGGCTGCCCCGGCGCACCCCCAGCAGGCGGGCGTCCTGGGCCCCCGCGGGCACCGCGTCGATGAGGTGCTCGCCGTAGGCGAACACCAGGCCGATGGACTCGTACAGCGCCTCGGTGACCGACTCGCAGTCGGCGGGCAGCTTCTCGACGGCGCCGGCCACCCACTCGGCGTACACCGTCCGTTCCAGCAGCACGGGCTCGCCCTCCAGCGTGCGCACGCGCAGCACCTCCAGCACCTGCGCCGAGCCCAGCCTGGCGGGCTCGGGGCCGCGGGCGGCCCGCCGGCGCTGGGCGATCACCTGGCCGCCGTAGCGGCAGCCGTTCGCGCGCGCCCACTGCGCGAAGCTGTGCAGCTCGGCGAAGCTCTGGCTGCGCGTCCTGCCGAGCACGATCCGCCTGGCGCCCTGCCGGGAGCCGACCAGCCCCTCGGCGGCCAGCACGGCGATCGCCTGGCGTACGGTGCCGCGGGCCGCGCCGTGCCGCTCGGCCAGCTCGGCCTCGCTGGGGAGCTGGGAACCGACCGGATGCGCGCCGGACAGGATCTCGTCCCGCAACTCATCGGCTATCCGTTCATAGCGCGCAACCATCCCCGATCCTTCCCATTCACTGAAGAGCAACATTGATGCGACTTACTTGGGCTCGCTTGTTTGTACAAGTTCTCCTACGTTCTTGACATACCCCCTGGAAAGTGGAGGCGTCGTGTTCACACCTCGCGCCCGAGCGGCCGGCATTGTCGCAGCCCTTACCGTAGTCACCGCGGCGTGCGGCGCCGCCCCGAGCACCCAGCAGACCACCCAGGCCTCGCCAGGCGGGGTGAACGCCGCCACCGCCACCTCCGCCGCGGACTTCGGCGGCTTCGACAAGCTGGTCGAGGCGGCCAAGAAGGAGGGCGCCCTGCACGTCATCGCCCTGCCGCCCGACTGGGCCAACTACGGCGAGATCATCGAGAAGTTCCAGGCCAAGTACGGCATCAAGATCGAGAGCGAGACCCCCGACGCGGCCAGCGCCGACGAGATCAACGCCGTCAAGACGCGCAAGGGCCAGGACCGCGCGCCCGACGTGCTCGACCTCGGCCAGTCGTTCGCGATCAGCGGGGCCGAGGAGGGCCTGTTCGCGCCGTACAAGGTGCAGACGTTCGACCAGATCCCCGAGGGCCAGAAGGAGCCGACGGGGCTCTGGGTCAACGACTACGGCGGCTACGTGTCCATCGGCTGCGACGCCAAGAAGATCAAGACCTGCCCGACGAGCTTCGCCGACCTGCTCAAGCCCGAGTACAAGGGGCAGGTCGCGATGAACGGCAACCCCACCGAGTCCGGCTCGGCCTTCGCCGGCGTGTACGCCGCCGCCATCGCCAACGGCGGCTCCTTCGACGACATCCAGCCCGGCATCGACTTCTTCAAGAAGCTCAAGGAGGCGGGCAACTACAACCCGGTCGAGACCACGCCCGCCACCATCGAGAACGGCGAGACCAAGATCAGCATCGACTGGGACTACAACAACGCCGCCTACGCGCCCCAGCTCACCGCCAAGGGCATCGACTGGAAGGTGAACGTGCCCGCCGACGGCAAGTACTTCCAGATGTACGCCCAGGCCATCAACAAGGACGCCCCGCACCCGGCCGCCGCCCGCCTGTGGCAGGAGTACCTCTACAGCGCCGAGGGCCAGAACCTCTACCTCAAGGGCTTCGCCCGCCCCGTCCTGCTGCCCGCGATGACCGCCGACGGCACCGTGGACAAGGCGCTGGCCGCCAACCTGCCCTCGGTGGAGGGCGAGCCCGCGTTCCCGACGACCGAGCAGGTCGACGCGGCCAAGGCCAAGCTGGCCGCCGGCTGGGACACCGCGATCTCGGGATGAGCCGCTCTCGTTCGCGTGGATGGGTGGGGGCGCTGCCGCTGCTGGCGTTCTTCGCGCTCGTGTTCGGCGTCCCCGCCATCGTGCTGGTGGCGGGGGCGTTCACCGCGCGGGGGCGGCCCAGCCTGGCCAACCTGTCGCAGAGTCTGCAGGGCGGCTACCTCACCGCCCTGCTCGGCAGCGTGCGGCTGTCGGCCGTGGTGGCGCTGCTGGGGGCCGTGCTCGGCACGTTCCTCGCCCACGCCGTCGTCACCTCGCGCAGCACGATGCTGCGCGAGGCCGTGCTGACCGCTTCCGGCGTGCTGGCCAACTTCGGCGGGGTGCCGCTGGCGTTCTTCTGGATCGCCACGCTCGGCAACTCCGGCGTGGTCAGCGGCCTGGTCGGGCTGCCCTCCGGCTCCCTCTACACGTTCTGGGGGCTGGTCGTGGTCTACCTGTACTTCTCGATCCCGCTCATGGTGCTGGCCATGGCCCCGGCGCTGGACGGGCTGCGCCCGCAGTGGCGTGAGGCGGCGGCCAGCAGTGGGGCCACCGCCTGGCACTACTGGCGCTTCGTCGCGCTGCCCGTGCTGGCGCCGGCCATGCTGGGCGGCGTGGTACTGCTGTTCGGCGGGGCCTTCTCCGCCTACGCCACCGCGAACGCCATGGTCGGCACCGTCGTCCCGCTCGTCACGCTGAAGATCGCCAGCGCGCTGACCGGCGACGTGCTGGTCGGCTACGAGAACATCGCGCTGGCGCTCAGCCTCGACATGGTCGTGGTGGCCGGGCTGGTCATGGCGATCTACCTGCCGCTGCAGAGGAGGACCTCCCGATGGCTGCACTGACCGGCCTGGAACGGGTCTCGGGGGCCGCGCCGCGTCGGCCCAGGGCGTGGCGCGGGCTGGTCTTCCTGCCGGCCGCCGCCTACTTCCTGGTCCCCCTGGGGACCGCCTTCTGGTACACGATCCACACGCCCACCGCCGGCGTGTCGCTGTCCGCCTACGGGGAGCTGCTGACGGCCGACGGCTTCGTCCGGTCGCTGTCGCTCTCGCTCGGGCTGGCCCTGGCCACGATCGTGGTCGTGCTGCTGCTGGCGCTGCCGGCGATGCTGGCCGTACGGCTCTTCGCGCCCCGGCTGCGGCCCGTCATGGAGGTGCTGTGCACGTTGCCGCTGGTGGTGCCGCCGATCACGTTCGTGGCGGGGATCGGCACGGCGCTGCGCGGCGGGACCGACCTGCTGGCCCCCACCCCGTTCTGGGCCACGCTGATCGCCGTGCAGGACCCGGCGTTCCCCGTGGTGCTGGTGCTGGCGTACGTGGTGCTGGTGCTGCCGTTCGTCTACCGGTCGCTGGACGCGGGGCTGCACACCATGGACGTGCGGACGCTGGTCGAGGCGGCCCGCAACCTCGGCGCGTCGTGGCCGTACGTGCTGGTGCGGGTCATCGTGCCCAACCTGCGCTCGGCCCTGGCCAGCGCGTCGTTCCTGACGCTGGCGCTGGTGCTGGGCGAGTACACCGTCGCCAGCCTGCTCGGCTACGAGCCGTTCGCGGTGTGGATCGTGACGGTGTCGGGCTCCAAGGGACAGCTCTCGGTCGCGGTGTCGATCCTGAGCCTGCTGCTCATCTGGCTGCTGCTGCTCGCGGTGTCCACCATCTTCAGCAAGGAGAAAGGGAAATGACCGCATCGGTGGAGTTCCGCGCGCTGCGGCGGACGTTCGGCAGGACGGTCGCGCTGGACGGCCTGGACCTGGTCGTCGCGCCCGGGGAGTTCGTCGCCCTGCTCGGCCCCTCGGGCTGCGGCAAGACGACGGCGCTGCGCTGCGTGGCCGGGTTCGAGCGGCCGGACTCGGGGGCCGTGCTGGTGGACGGCAAGGACGTGACGGACGTCCCCGCCAACAAGCGGGACGCGGGCATGGTCTTCCAGTCCTACTCCCTGTTCCCCAACCTGAACGCCCGCGACAACGTCGCCTTCGGCCTGCGCGTGCGCAAGGTCCCCGTGGCCATCAGGCGGGCCAGGGCGGACGAGCTCCTCGAACTCGTCGGCCTGCCCGCCCACGCCGGCCGCTACCCGCACCAGCTCTCCGGCGGCCAGCAGCAGCGCGTCGCGCTGGCCCGCGCGCTCGCCCTGGAGCCGCGCGTGCTGCTGCTGGACGAGCCGCTGTCGGCGCTGGACGCCAAGGTGCGGGTCGCGCTGCGCGAGGAGATCCGCCGCCTCCAGCTCGACCTGGGCATCACCACCATCTTCGTCACCCACGACCAGGAGGAGGCCCTGTCGGTCGCGGACCGGGTCGCGGTGCTGCGCGACGGGCGCCTTGAGCAGGTCGGAGCGCCGGCCGAGGTGTACGACCGGCCGGCCACGCCGTTCGTGGCGGAGTTCGTCGGCACCATGAACCACCTGGCCGGGCGGGTCTCCGGCGACCAGGTGACGGTGCTCGGCCAGCTGCTCCCGGTGGACGGCCCCGTTCCCGCGGATCCGTCCGTGGACGTGCTGATCCGTCCGGAAGCCGTGCAGGTCGTCCCGGTCGAGGACGGGCCCGCCGAGGTGCTGGCGGCCTCGTTCCGCGGCGCCTCCGTACGGCTCAGGCTCGCCGTGGAGGGCGGCGAGGTGCTCGCGGACGTGCCCGGCCACGAGGCGGCCAGGCTCGGCCCCGGCGCGCGCGTCACGGTGCGCCTGGTGGAGCGGCCCGTCCTGGTGGCGGCCCGCACCGTCACCGCCCCCGCCCCCGTCGTGGCCGCCGATGCGGTCTGAACCGGCGGCCGTCCTGCTGGACATGGACGGCACCCTGGTGGACACCGAAGGGCTGTGGTGGCAGTCCGTCGCCTCCGTCGCGGGACGCCCGCTCACGGCCGTGGACCTGCCCTTCGTCCACGGCCGCACGATCGAGGACGTGGCCGCCTACCTCGGCTCGCCCGAGCTGACCGGCCCCCTCACCGACGCCTTCGCCGACCGCATCCACCGGGACCTGACGGTCGTGCGGGGAGCGCCCGAGCTCCTGGCCGGCCTGGCCGCCGGCGCCGTCCCCACCGCCCTGGTCAGCGCCTCTCCCCGGAGCATCGTGGAGCTGGTGCTGCCCAGGCTCGGGCACGCGTTCGACCTGGTGATCGCCAACGAGGACACGGAGCGGGGCAAGCCGTGGCCCGACCCGTACCTGGAGGCCGCCCGGCGGCTCGGGGCCGCGCCCTCGCGGTGCGTGGCCATCGAGGACAGCCCGGCGGGGATCGCGGCGGCCCGGGCGGCGGGGTGCCGCGTGCTGGTGGTGTCGCCCGGGAAGGGGCTGCCGTCCGTGCATGCCGTACGCGCCTGGCAGGAGGATTGAAACCGGCTGATCGTGGAGGTCATCCGCTGGCCAGGATGGCGCCGCCGGCCGTTGCCCCCGGGCCCCGTACGCGTGTCTTGGCGCTGGATCTGCGGCGGGAAGCCCCGCATCGGTAAGCTAGCGCGCCGTGAGCGGTGAAACCTCCCACATCGGGCGCTACAGGCTGCTTGGCGTGCTCGGGCGGGGCGGGATGGGCACGGTGCATCTCGCCGAGGATGCCGCTGGGCAACGGGTCGCCGTCAAGGTGATCAACCCCGAGCTCAGCCAGCACGAGCAGTTCCGCATGCGCTTCCGCAGGGAGGCGGACGCGGCTCAGCGGGTGCGCAGGTTCTGCACGGCAGCCGTGATCGAGGCCGCGCTGGACGGCGACCAGCTCTACGTGGTCACCGAGTACGTGCCGGGCCCCAACCTCGAGGAGGCCGTACGCCGGTCGGGCCCCCTGCGCGGCTCCAGCCTCGACGCGCTGGCCGTGAGCGTGGCCACCGCGCTCACCGCCATCCACGCCGCCGGGGTCGTGCACCGCGACCTCAAGCCGTCGAACGTGCTGCTGTCGCCCGTCGGCCCCCGGGTGATCGACTTCGGCATCGCGCGGGCGCTCGACACGCTCGGCGGCGTCACCGGCACCGGCGAGATCGTCGGCACGCCCCGTTACATGGCCCCCGAGGTGCTGCGGGGCGATCCGGTCTCCCCCGCCTGCGACGTGTTCTCGTGGGGCTGCCTGGTGGCGTTCGCGGCCAGCGGGCGGGCGCCGTTCGGCGGCGACACCCTGCCCTCCATCGTCTACCAGGTGCTCAACAGCGAGCCGAACCTCGACGCCGTCGAGCCCGGCCTGCGCGAGCTTGTCGCGGCGGCGCTGCGCAAGGACCCGGCCACCCGGCCCACCGCGCAGCAGCTGCTCGACCACCTCGTCGGGCGGGCGGCGGCGCCGGAGCAGGCGGCGCACACCGTCCAGGTGGCCTGGCAGACGACTCCCTACACGTCCGGCTCGCCGGTCGCGGTCGCCGGGAAGCGGGCACACCGCGGGCGGCTGTACGGGGCGCTGGCGGCGGCCGCCGCGGTCCTGGTGGCCGGGGGCGTGGCCGCGTGGGCCCTGCTCGTGCCCGGCGGGCCGCCCGACGACATGGGCGTGCTCTTCCGGGAGGACTTCACGCAGACCTCCGGCGGCTGGAGCGGCGTGTACGACCCGGAGGACACCACCAGCCAGGGATACCGCGCGGACGGCACGTACGGGCTGGACGCGGAGTGGGACGGCGGCCGCGACGAACGCTGGGCCAAGGCGCCCGTCCCCTTCCTGGTCAGCACGCCCACGGGCACGCCCGACCCGTCGGCCAGCCCCACACCGATGTTGCCCTCGTCCGTCGTCATCGCCGTCACCGCCGACGTCACGAAATCCGTCGGGTCCGGCGAGTATGGCATCTACTGCCACAACTCCGACCAGGACGACACCTACTACGAGTTCGGGCTGGACACGAAGGGCAGTGCCAGGATCCGGCGCATCGTGGACGGGGCGGGCGGGACGATGGCCCAGCCCGTACAGGTGACCGACCTTGGCCGCAAGGCGCGGCTGGTGGCGGCGTGCGAGCAGGCGGGCTCGACCGTGCGGCTGCGGATGTGGGTGAACGACGAGCTGGTGCAGGACGTCGAGGATCCGAACGGGATCGGGAACGGGACGCTCGGGCTGTTCGCCCGCACGCCGCAGGACGGGCAGTCGTTGCTGAGGGCCACGTTCGACGACTTCGAGCTACGGGGGCGCAAGGAGCCCTGACCGAGGAGCTCCGAGGGGCCCTTGGGAGCTCTGACGAGCCTTGAGGAGCCCTGAGGGGACCTTGAGGAGCCCTGATGCCCGTTCGCCCGGGCGCGAGGACTCGGGCGGCGACGCTGGGAGCACACCGGCACGGGTCGCGGCGCTCAGAGGACGCCTGCGCGGGCGGCGGCCAGGGCGGCGTCGGCGGCGCGGTCGGCGTCGCGCTCGGTCACCGGCTCGTGCGCGACGAACAGCCGGTAGTAGACGGGCGCGACCGCCACCCTGATCACCTCGTTGGGATCCACGACGTCGGGCAGCTCGCCGCGCGCGATCCCCCGCCGCACCACCTCGGCCGACTGCTCGTGCCTGGCCGCGAAGAACTCGTGCAGCGCCCGCGCGGCAGCGGCATCCTGTACGGCCGCCGCCACGAACGCCGTCGACACCGGCCCCAGCTCCGGATCGGCGAACCCGCTGCGGACGAGCTGCACGACCCCTCGCAGATCCCCCTCGACGGAGCCGGTGTCGGGGATGGGCCACGGCTCGTCCCTGGCCAGCTCCAGCGCGTCGGAGATCAGCCCCTCGACCCCGCCCCAGCGCCGGTAGACGGTCGTCTTGTGCACGCCTGACCGCTCGGCGACGCTCTCCACCGTCAACCCCTGGTAACCGCGCTCGGCCAGCTCGGCGAGCGTGGCCTGCCGCACGGCGTCACGGACCCGCGCGCTCCGCCCTCCAGGGCGCTTGCTCGTCTCCAAAAACTACTCCAGTTGCATTAACTTCTCCCACGTGGCACACTAACGCTACCTCAGTTGCGATTGGAGTTCCATCCTGATCAGTCTCCGCGAAGTCTCCAAGTCCTACGGCGATCGCGCCGTCCTCACCGGCGTCTCCCTGTCCGTGGGGCCGGGCGAGCGCGTCGGCATCGTCGGCGAGAACGGCTCGGGCAAGTCCACGCTGATGCGCCTGATGGCCGGCGTCGAGCGGCCCGACGACGGCGAGGTGCGGGTGGCCGGCGACTTCGGCTACCTCGGCCAGACGCTCGGGCTGCCGCCCACCCACACCGTTCAGCAGGCCGTCGACGCCGCGCTGGCCGGCCTGCGGGCCATGGAGCGCAGGATGCGGGAGCTGGAGTCCGCGCTGACCGAGGAGGTCATGGACGAGTACGGCGAGCTGCTCACGGCGTACGAGCTGCGCGGCGGCTACGAGGCGGACGCCCGCGTGGACCGGGCCTTCCACGGCCTCGGGCTGGCCCGCGTGGGCCGCGAGCGGCGGCTGTCCAGCCTGTCGGGCGGCGAGCAGGCGCGGCTCGGCCTGGCCTGCGTGCTGGCCGCCGCGCCGCGCGTGCTGCTGCTCGACGAGCCGACCAACCACCTCGACGAGTCGGCGCTGACCTGGCTGGAGGCCCGGCTGCGCGAGCACAGGGGCGCGGTTGCCGTGGTCTCGCACGACCGCGTCTTCCTCGATCGGGTCGTCACGGCGATCGTCGAGGTCGAGCACGGCACCGCCACCCGCTTCGGAGGCGGGTACACCGGTTTCCTCGCGGCCAAGGCGGCGGCCAGGGCCCGCTGGGAGCAGGCCTACGCGGCGTGGTGCGAGGAGGTGCGGCAGGTCCGCGAATACGCGTCCACCACCGCACACCGGGTGGCCGCCGGCCGGCTGATGCGCGACAACAACAAGATGGCCTACGACCGCAACGCCGGGCGGGTGCAGAGCTCGGTGGCTAGCCGGGTGCGCAACGCGCACGAGCGGCTGCGCCGCCTGGAGGCCGACCCGGTGCCCCGCCCACCGGCCCCGCTCCGCTTCCGCGGCACCTTCGACACGGGCTCGGCCCCTGGAGGGCCGCACGAGGCCGAGCAGGCGAGCGGGCACGGCCTCCCCGGCGACGCGGCGAAGCAGGCCGGCCAAGGCACGGCCACCCACGATCCCGCCGAAGGCACGACCATCCACGATCCCGCCGAAGGCACGGCCACCCACGATTTCGCCGATGGCACGACCAGGCGTGACCCCGGCGCAGCCTCGTCCGGCGACGCAGGCGGGGGCGCGGCGGCTCGCGTGCTCGTGGAGCTACGCGACCTGCGGATCGGCGATCGGCTGCGGATCGAGTCGCTGACGATCAGGGAGGGCGAGCGGCTCCTGGTCCGGGGCGCCAACGGGGCAGGCAAGTCCACGCTGCTCCAGGCCCTGGCCGACCGGGCCGGCTGCAGGGTCGGTCATCTGGCACAGGAGGTGACGTTCGATCCCGAGCAGAGCGTGCTGGAGGCGTACGGGGAGGGTCATGCCGACGAGCGCCGCGCGGCGCTGCTGAAGACCGGCCTCTTCAGGGCGCACACCCTCGACCAGAAGACAGGCGCGTTGTCGGTCGGGCAGCGGCGCAGGCTGGCGCTGGCCCGGCTGCTGGCACGAGAGCACGACCTGCTGCTGCTCGACGAGCCGACCAACCACCTGTCGCCGGTCCTGGCCGAGGAGCTGGAGCGGGCGCTTGACGCGTACCGGGGCGCGCTCGTCCTGGTCTCGCACGACCGCGCGCTCGTCCGGCGCTTCCGCGGGACCGAGATCGAGCTGACCGGAGGGCGCGTACGTTGACCAAGACCCCGGCCGCCGCCGACCGGCATCCATCGACACCGACCACCACCATCGGGGGGACATCCATGTTGACCATGATCGAAGCGGGTGCGCCGTACGGCATCGCGACCGCGGCCGACGGAGCCATCTGGTTCACGCTCGTCCACCAAGGCTGCGTCGGCAGGCTGGTGCCCGGCGAGGAGCCCGTGATCCACCGGCTCGACCCGGCCGACGGGCTGCCGACGGTGATCACACCTGGGCCCGACGGGGCGATGTGGTTCACCGAGTACAAGGGCGGGCGCATCGGCCGCATCACCACCGAGGGCCGGCTCACGGTCCACGAGACGACCACGCCGTACGGGATCACCGCCGGGCCGGACGGCGCGATGTGGTTCACCCAGCTCGAAGCCACGAAGATCGGGCGGATCGGGGCCGACGGTGCGTTGACCGAGTTCGAGGTGCCGGTGGAGGGCGGCATGCCGTCGTTCATCACGGCGGGGCCCGACGACGCCCTCTGGTTCACCCTCAACCAGGGCAACGCGATCGGGCGCATCTCGCTCGCGGGCGAGATCACCGTGCATCCGCTGCCCACCGAGGGGGCCGCGCCGGTAGGGATCACGCTCGGGCCCGACGACGCCCTCTGGTTCGTCGAGATCGGGGCGGGGCAGGTCGGGCGCATCGACACCGCCGGCAAGATCACCGAGCATCCGCTCCCTGACCGGGCCGCGCGGCCGCACGCGATCGTCACCGGAGCCGACGGCGCCCTCTGGTTCACGGAGTGGGCGGCCAACCGCGTCGGGCGCATCACCGTGGACGGCGTCATCGAAGAGCACCCGGTGCCCAGCGTGCCCGGAAAGGGTGAGGATGAGGGGAAAGCCGAACCTCACGGGCTGACGGTCGGGCCGGACGGGGCGGTCTGGGTCGCGCTGGAGGCAGGCGCACTGGCCCGCCTCGGCTGACGACTGATGGGCTGCACGCGCCGCCGTGGGCCGGTCCGGATGCGAATCGAACACCCCGGCCCGGCCCAACCCCGTCAGCCCTACGGCCCCACGGCCCTGCAGCCCCAGGGCCCGACTGACGCCCCCGGCTCTACGGTTTCGGCGCCTTCTGCCCTGGGTGGCTCTCAGGGGATCAGGAGCAGCTTCCCGGTGGTGCGGCGGGCGGCCAGATCCTCGTGCGCCTGCCGCGCCTCGGCCAGCGGATACCGGTGCGAGATGTTGATCGCGAGCTGCCCCTCGGTGATCCACCCGAACAGGTCGGAGGCACGCCGCAGCAACTCCTCCCGCTCGGCGATGTAGTGAACGAGCGTGGGCCTGGTGAGGAAGAGCGAGCCCTGCTTGTTGAGCGTCTGAGGGTCGAACGGCGGGACGGGCCCGCTGGCGGCCCCGTACAGGGCCATGAGGCCACGCGGACGCAGCGCCTCCAGCCCGCCGTCGAACGTGGACTTGCCGACACCGTCGTACACCACGTCGATCGTGCCGCGCAGCGCCTCGGCGAAGTCGTCGTAGCGCAGCACCTCGTCCGCGCCCGCCTCCCTGGCCAGCTTCTCCTTCTCGCTGGTGGAGACCGTGGTGTACACCCTGGCGCCCTTGAGCTTGGCGAGCTGGATCAGCAACTGCCCCATGCCGCCCGCCCCGGCATGGACGAGAACCTGGTCGCCCTCCTTGACCTCATGCGTGGAGTGGGTCAGGTAGTGGGCGGTCATCCCCTGCAACATCGTCGCAGCCGCCACCTCGGCCGACACCCCGTCCGGCACCGGCACCAACCGGTGCGCCGGCACCACGGCCTTGTCGGCGTAGCTGCCGAGCACGTTCGCCCACGCGACGGTGTCGCCCACGGCCACGTCCCGCACCCCCGCCCCGACGGCCGACACCGTGCCCGCCCCCTCGGAGCCGATGGGGGTGGGCAGGGGGAGGGGGTACGCACCTGAGCGGTGGTAGATGTCGATGAAGTTCACGCCACTGGCGGCGACGTCGACCACGACCTCCCCGTCACCGGGGACAGGGTCGGGCCGCTCGACGTATTCGAGAACCTCTGGGCCGCCTGGGGCGGAGACGATGATGGCATGCATGGTCCTAGTCAACCCCTCCCCTCAGGACCAACGCCACCCGGGCCCGGACCCGCCCCACACCCCGCCACCGCCTCGCTCGACGTCTCCCAGGCTTCGGCTGACATGCACTGCCCCAGCCGACTCCCGGTCATGACGCAGAAGTCCCGAAAGGCCTGAGGCGTCGTGAAATTCAACGAGATCTGGTGATTGCCTGTTGTAGCCTCACGTGCGTGGACATCGCAGGATCCATCTGGTCGTTCGCTGCCGTGGTCGCTCTGCTCACGCTGACGCCCGGCCTCGACACGGCCCTGGTCCTGCGTACGTCCCTGCTGGCTGGGCGGCGGCCCGCCTGGGGTGTGACGCTGGGCATCCAGCTCGGCACGCTCTGCTGGGGCGTGCTCACCGCCGCCGGGCTGTCGGCGCTGCTGGCCGCCTCTCAGATGGCCTACGACGTGCTGCGCTGGGCCGGAGCGGCGTACCTGGTGTGGATGGGGCTGCGCATGCTGCTGAGCAGGCATGGGGAACTGCCTGAGGCCCAGCAGCAGGAGGAGATGCGCTTCGGCAAGGGGTTGCGGCGCGGGCTGCTGACGAACCTGCTGAATCCCAAGGTGGGCGCGTTCTATGTGGCCATGTTGCCGCAGTTCATCCCCGCGGAGGCGCCGCACGCGCTGATGGGGCTGGCGCTGGCCGGGGTGCACGTGGCCGAGGGGCTGGTGTGGAGTGCGCTGCTGATCGGGCTCGCGTCGTGGATGGGCGGGATCCTGCGCTCGGCTGCCGTCCGGCGGTTCCTCGACCGGCTGACCGGCGTGGTGATCGTGGGGTTCGGGGTACGGCTCGCCGTGAGCGACTGAGTCGTACGTCAGCGGCCGACCACCACCCCAGGAGGGCGCATCGCCCTTTGATGATCTTTCATGCGGCGAGGCCAGTACGTTGCCGCACCACAAGCCGCTTCTTGTTCGGACAGGCGCGGGCGTGCCGCTCACGATTCACCGTCGTCCTTCTTCCACATGCTGAGGGCGAAGCCGAGGACCCCGCCCAGGGCGACACCCAGCGAGAGCCCGATGGCGAGGTCGTGCACGGCGATCCCCAGGACGGCGCCGAAGAGCAGGCCGAGACCGATCCCGAAGCTGAACCCGGCGCCCGGGGGCATCTTCTTGTTCGTCATCGCATCTCTTCCGGGGACGTGGGCGGAATGGCTGACGATCCGGCGACCCACCAGGGCGCATGCGCGCCATGTTCCTCGCCCGACGAAGGTCCTGGCACAAGCCCGGAGGTGAGAATGCCGCATCGCCGCCGACGCCGGCCCTCCCCAGCGCCGCCGCCCCCGCTGACCTCCACCCCGGCCACAGCCACCTTCTGAGGGACCGAGCCGAACGTCAGCGGCCGGCCTCCGCCCGAGCGACTGCGCATGTCACGGGAGGTCAGCCGTGGGCGGCCAGCCCAGCAGGCGGGCGCCGAGGACGGCCGTTTCCAGGGTGAAACGCTGGGTCGGGTCGTCGGGTGAGAAGCCGGTCAGGCGGCGGATGCGTTCCAGCCGGTACGTCACCGCCCGCGGGCTCACCCCCAGCCGCCGTGCCGCGGCCGTCTGGTTGCCGTGGGAGGCGAAGATGGCCTCCAGCGTCTCCAGCAGCGGCTCGTGCCCGCCCCGCGCCTCCAGCAACGGGCTGAGCACGCTGTGCACCAGGTCCTCGATGGCGCTCCTGTCGCGCAGCAGCACGGGAAAGACCAGCAGGTCGGCGGCCTTGACCACGTCGATCTTGAGGCGGAGCCCGTCGGCCAGCTCCAGGGCCTGCGCCGCCTCCCGGTAGGAGGCCACCACTCCCCCGGGTCCCCGGTGCGCGCGGCCGACGCCGACGCGCCAGCCAGGCGGGAAGCGGGCGCGTACGTGGTGGGTGAACTCCCCCACGGCGGCGGGCAAGGTGGCCGGGGCCACGCACACCAGCAGCCCGTCGCGTACGGCGACGAGCACGTTGTGGGAGCCGAACCGGGTGATCAGGTCGCGCTCGATGCGGTCCCGATCGCGCTCGATGCGACCGCCAGGGTCACGCCCCACCTGACCGGCCTCACGCCCTACCTGGCCAGGGTCACGAGCCTCCCGGTCAAGGCCACGGTCGGCCCGGGCCTGGCGATCGTCGCGCAGGCCGCGGGCCACCGTCACCACGTACGACTCGGCCAGCCGCAGCCCGAAGTGCTCGGCCCGTTCCGCCAGCCGCTCGGCCCGCCCCTGGAGCAGGTCGTCCACGAACTCCCTGCGCGCGCTCTCCTCGCTCCGGATGGCCGCGAGCTGCGCCGCCTCGTACCCCTCCATCAGCGCGGAGACCGCCTTGCGCAGCACCGGCAGCACCCCTGGCAGGTCCTCGCCGGCGGCGAGCGCGGCGTCGACCAGGGCCCGCAGCGACAGCCCCCGCTCGGCGGCCCTGGCGCCGTCGGCGCGGTAGGCGTCCAGCGCCTCCCTGTCCGGTAACCGGCCCGTCGCCGCGTGGCCGGCCAGCCGCTGCCAGTGCCCCTTGAGCAGGTCGGCGGGCAGCTCGGGGATCGCCATCAGACTCCTACGTCACGCCTGTCGAAGGCGAGCACCGCGGTGAGCGCGAGTACGGCCGTCGCCCCCGCGAGGACAAGGTAGTCCCCGACCGGCAGCCCGTCGTACAGGGGCCTGCCCTCGGCGTAGTAGTGGAACGGCGAGACCCACTTCAGCCAGGCGATGGCGTCCACGGACCGGCCCACGGTGACCACGGTGTAGCCGGCCGCCGCCCACACGCCCACGACGGCGGAGGCGACGAGCCTGCGCCCGGTGGCGGCGCCGGCGGCCAGCGCCACGGTGCCGGAGAACAGCCCGAGCAGGAGCACCCCGGTGTGCCCGGCCAGGATCCGGTCGAACGGCACCCCGGTCTTCATGAGCGCGCTCATCCCCACGGCCACGACGAGCGTCACGACGGCCACCAGGAGCAGGCCCAGGGCCAGCGCGGCGAACTTGCCGAGCACGAGCCGCCGCCGGTCCACCGGCAGCGTGACGACCAGCTCCAGCGTGCCGGTCTCCTCGGGCCCGGCCAGCGCCCGGTTGGCCAGCAGCGTCGCGCAGGCGATGAACAGCATGGGGACGAAGAGCTGGTAGACGACCGTCTGGAGGTAGCCGGCGCCGGACACCATGTCCGTCATGCCGCCCATGAGGTCGCGCAGCGGGCCGGGGAACTTGGCGACCGCCGCGGGCCCGTACGTCTCCGGGCTCTCCCGGATGCTGCCGTAGACGGTCAGGTAGAGGGCGATGAAGGCGCTGATGCCGATGGTCCACCAGATCAGCATCCGCCGGTAGTCACGCAAGCTTCTGGCGATCATCGTGCTCCTCCTCGCCGCTGTAGTAGGTCAGGAAGATCTCCTCCAGGTCGGGCTCGGCGCTGACCAGGTGGACGACCGTGAACTTCGCCGCCGCCTTGATCAGCGCGTCGGGGCGGCCGTCGATCGTGCAGCGCACGCCGGCCCCTTCGACGCGCAGGTCACGTACGCCGGGCAGGTTCTCGAAGGCGGCGGCCGGCACGGGCGACTCGAAGTGCAGCTCGACCCTGCGCACCGCCTTCTCGCGCAGCGCGGCGATGTTCTCGACGGCGACCAGCCGCCCCGAGCGCACGATGCCGACCCGGTCGGAGACGCTCTCCACCTCGGCCAGCACGTGCGAGGACATCAGGACGGTACGGCCGGACGTGCGCACCTCGCGCACCAGCGCCAGGAACTCCTGCTGCACCAGCGGGTCCAGCCCCATGGTCGGCTCGTCGAGTATCACGAACTCCGGCTCGTGCATGAACGCCTGGATCAGCCCGATCTTCTGCTTGTTGCCCTTGGAGAGCTTGCGCATCGGCACCGTCAGGTCGGCGTCGAACCGCTCGGCCAGCGCCTCGATCCGGGAGGCCGGCACCCCGCCGCGCACCCGGCCCAGGAAGCGCAGGTAGTCGATGGCCCGGTCGCGGCCCTCCAGCACCAGCTCGCCCGGCAGGTAGCCGATCCTGGCGCGGGTGGCGGGGTCGCGCGGGGCGCCCCCGAGCACGCGTACGGCACCGCGGGTGGGCCTGATCACGTCGAGCAGGAGGCGCAGGGTGGTGGTCTTGCCCGCGCCGTTGGGCCCCAGGTAGCCGAAGATCTCGCCCGGCTGGATCTCGAGTGTGAGGTCCTCCAGGCCCCGGCGCCTGCCGTAGTACTTGGTCAGCCCTTCGGCCTGCACTACTGCTGTCATGCCCGCATCGTCCCGCTTGCCGGGCCTGGCGTCATTGAGCGAGTACGGCAGCTTGCGCCCGGGTTCGCTTCCGGAGCCCGGCAAACATCAATCAAGGCCCCGAGGGTAGGGGCAAGGGTCGAAGTCTGAAGGAACGGGGAATTGGCCATGAGCCGCATAGGAGACTGGCTGAAGAAGGCGGAGAACCTTGCCAGAGGGCACTCCAAGCAGGCCGACCAGGTGCTTGACCGCGCCGAGCGGTATGTGAAGGAGCGCACCGGCCACAAGTACGACGACCAGATCAGCAAGGGTGCGGACGCTGTGCAGCGCCGTTACGGCGGGGGCACGAACGGCACCACGGGTGAGCAGCGGCCGCCGTACCCGCCCCAGGAGCCGACCCAGCCGTACTCCCAGGAGGAGCGCGAACGGCGTACGCCGCCGCAGGGCTGAGAGACCGAGGGGGCGTGGCCGCCGCCACGCCCCCTTGACACCCGCGGGTCAGCGGCCGGCGGCCTCCATCACCTTGCGCGCGTCCCGCTCGAACGAGGCCCTGGCCCCCAGCGTGAGCAGGCCGCCGACGGCCATGGGGAGCACCAGCACGTACATGCCGGTCAGCAGCGAGCCGGACTGGTCCGACACGATGCCGACGACCAGCGAGCCGAACGCGCTGCCGGCCGTGAGCAGCAGTTGCAGTACCGCGAACCCGAGGCCGCGCGAGGCGGCGGACACGACGTCGGCCAGGCAGGCCGTCATGTTGGGGATCGCGATCGACATCAGCGAGCACGCGACGAGCACCAGGATCGTCAGCGCGCCGAGGGAGTCCATGGACAGTGCCGCGGCCAGCACCAGCGAGCCGGCCGTGATGCCGCTGCCGCCCGCCAGCAGCCTGCCGCCCTTGCGGGTGCCGTGCCACTTCCTGCCCAGCCACGAGCCGACCAGGGTGCCGATCAGCGTGCCGGCGATGGTGATCAGGCCGCTGATCGAGCCCGCCGTGCCGACGCTCGCGCCGAAGCCGCGCACCATGAGCGTGGGCAGCCAGAAGAAGATGCCGGCCAGGCCGAGGCTGAGCAGTGCCAGGCCGGCGCAGACGAAGAGCAGGGTCGGGATGGCCAGCACCTGACGGAGCTGCGCCCAGAACGGCGGCTTGTCCTGCGGCTTCACCTGGGTCTCCGACGTCTCCGGCGGCTCCGCCGGCGTCTCTCCGGTGGCGACGAGCCGGTCGAGCTCGCCGCGGCGCGGCTCGCGCAGGAACCACACGAGCAGCGCCGTGAGCACGCCGGGCACGACCATGATGAGGAACGCCGTGCGCCAGGAGAACGCGTCGGCCAGCACCCCGCCGAGCAGGGTGCCGACGCCGCCCAGGTAGGTGGTCACCCGCGTCAGCCCGTACGCCTTGGCCCGGCTGACCGGCGGGTAGTAGTCGGCGAGGAGGCTGCCGGCGGCCGGGTTGTCGATGTTCTCGGCGGCGGCCAGGAACACGCGCATCAGGTAGAACATCGCGAAGCCGGTCGCCATGCCGGAGCCCAGCGTGGCGATGGCCCAGCAGAAGACGACGATCGCGATGATGCGGGTGCGGCTGAAGCGGTCCGCCAGGTATCCGGCGGGCAGCGACACCACGACCGCGGCCAGGGCGGCCGCCGTGGGGATGGACCCCGCGGCGGTGTCGCTGAAGCCCCATTCCTTCTGTATGAGCGGGAGCACGCCCGACAGGAGGTTGTGCTCGATCCGGTCCACTAGTCCGACGATGAAGAGCACCACGAGGGGTGCCCAGCCGAATGGCGCGCGGGACTGCGCGTCGATGGTGCCTGTACGCGGCGAACCGAACGTCCCGACCATGCCCACCCTTTCCGTAGGGAAATCTAGAATTCCGTTCTAGGGCAATGTTCTAGCCAGAGTGGCAGAAGTCACAGCGTTCGTAAATGGGGAATTACCGTGAATTTGCCTCCGTGTACCGTGATCCCATGGTCAAGGGGGCTGTGCTGGTCGCGGGCACCACATCGGACGCGGGCAAGAGCGTCGTCACGGCGGGCATCTGCCGCTGGCTGGCCCGCCAGGGCGTCCGCGTGGCGCCCTACAAGGCGCAGAACATGTCGCTGAACTCGTACGTCACCGCCGACGGCGCCGAGATCGGCCGGGCGCAGGCCATGCAGGCGCAGGCGTGCGGCCTCGAGCCCGTGGCCGACATGAACCCGATCCTCCTCAAGCCGGGCAGCGACCGCCGCAGCCAGGTCGTGCTGATGGGCACCCCGGTGGCGGACGTGGACGCCATGGAGTACGGCGCGCTGAAGGACCTGCTGCGCACCACTTCCCTGGAGGCGCTCGGCCGGCTGCGCGAGCAGTACGACGTGGTGGTCTGCGAGGGGGCGGGCAGCCCGGCCGAGATCAACCTGCGCCGCGGCGACATCGCCAACATGGGCCTGGCCAGGGCCGCGAACCTGCCGGTGATCGTGGTCGGCGACATCGACAGAGGCGGGGTCTTCGCCGCCTTCTACGGCACGGTGGGCCTGCTGGACGCCGCCGACCAGTCGCACGTCGCCGGCTTCGTGGTGAACAAGTTCCGGGGCGCGAAGGAGCTGCTGGAGCCGGGGCTCGACATGATCAGGGAGCTGACCGGGCGTCCGGTGTACGGGGTGCTGCCCTGGCTCGACGGGCTCTGGCTGGACGTGGAGGACTCACTGGCCCTCGACAACCGCCAGGTCGCCGTGCGCGGCCCGTACGGCAGGCAGACCCTCAGGGTGGCGGTCGTGCGGCTGCCCAGGATCTCCAACTTCACCGACGTGGACGCGCTGGCCGCCGAGCCGGGCGTGGTGGTGCGCTTCGCCACCGATCCGGTCGAGCTGGACGATGCCGACCTGGTCGTGCTGCCCGGCTCCCGCGCCACGGTCCGCGACCTGGCCTGGCTGCGGGAGACCGGCCTGGCGGCGGCCGTCCGCGCCAGGAAGGGGCCCG
Organism: Nonomuraea sp. NPDC050202; assembly: GCF_040656115.1. Classification (NCBI taxonomy): domain Bacteria; kingdom Bacillati; phylum Actinomycetota; class Actinomycetes; order Streptosporangiales; family Streptosporangiaceae; genus Nonomuraea; species Nonomuraea sp. NPDC050202. The sequence continues at coordinate 140,938 of NZ_JBFALF010000010.1, forward strand.
TGCTCGGGATCTGCGGCGGGTTCCAGATGCTCGCCGACGAGATCGTGGACGGGGTCGAGTCGGGGACGGGACGCGTCGAAGGGCTGGGGATCCTGCCGGTACGGGTGACGTTCGGGCGGGAGAAGCGGCTGGCCAGGCCCGAGGGGACGGCCTACGGGCAGCCGGTGCGGGCCTACGAGATCCACCACGGGGTGGCCACGGTCGAAGGGGGCGAGCCGTTCCTCGACGGCTGCCGGGTCGGCGACGTCTGGGGCACCACGTGGCACGGCGTCCTGGAGAACGACGGCTTCCGCCGCGCCTTCCTCGCCGACGTGGCGGCGCGGGCCGGGCGCGACTTCGTCCCGGACCCCGCCACCGACTTCGCCGGGCTGCGCGAGCAGCGGCTCGACGCGCTCGGCGACCTGGTCGAGCGGCACCTGGACACGGACGCGCTGCTCCGCCTCATCGAGCAGGGCCCGCCCGCGAACCTGCCCACGCTGCCGCCCGGCACGGTGCGGTGAACACCCGCGGCCGACCTCGCCGCCCGGCACGATGCGGGGAACGCCCGCGGCGCACGGCGATCCCGGGTGGGGGCTACGGCTTGCGGCCGACGGCGCCGTACTGGAACACCTCGCGATCGGTGAAGCTGGTGCCGGGCTCGGGCCGCCACTTCGGCAGCGACACCAGACCGGGCTCCACGAGCTCCATGCCGTCGAAGAAGGCGAGCAGCTCCTCCTCCGTACGGAGGGTGAGCGGGGTCGCGCCGGAGGCGTTCCAGCGGGCGGCGGCCTCGTCCATCGGCGGGCACTTCAGGCTGTGGGCGACCGCCAGGTAGCTGCCCGGAGGCAGCGCCTTGAGCAGCGTGCCCACCGAGGCGTGCGCCTGTTCGGCGTCGGGGACGAACTCCAGCACGCCCATCAGCATCAACGCGACCGGGCGGGAGAAGTCGAGCGTCCGCTCGGCCTGGTGCAGGATGTCCTCCGGCTCGCGCAGGTCGGCGTCGATGTAGTCGGTCTCCCCCTCCTCGGTGCCGACCAGCAGGGCGCGGGCGTGGACCAGCACGATCGGGTCGTTGTCGACGTACACGATGCGGGCCGCGGGGTTGACCGCCTGCGCCACCCCGTGGGTGTTGCTCTCCGTCGGGATGCCCGTGCCCACGTCGAGGAACTGGGCGATGCCGCACTCGCCGGCCAGGTGGCGTACGGCGCGGCCGATGAACTCCCGCTCGGCGCGGGCGTTGACCGGCAGGTCCGGCATGATCTTCACGATCTCGTCGCCGACCTCGCGGTCGGGCGCGTAGTTGTCCTTGCCGCCCAGCCAGTAGTCCCACACGCGAGCCGGGTGCGGGACGGAGGTGTCGATGCGGGCCAGCTCCGCCGCCCTGTCGATCCTCTGGGGCCCCTCGTCCATCAATGCCTCCCCGTCGGCATCCATGTTCCTGGTGTCAGAGATCAACATAGACGCCGGAGGCCGGGCATGTGGGGCGAATCCCCACCAAGACTCGGGTTCAGCCGGGCCTGGCGGCCATGCGCTGGGCCGTGATCCACTCGTCGATCCGCTCCCAGTGGTCGTACAGCCAGAGGATGCGATCCTCGCGGCCGCGCGGGATGGCGGTGGCGGGCACCCGCCACCACTTCGCGGTGATGTGCGCGCGGATGGGCAGGTAGCGCCAGATGTCGTGGAGCGTGACCAGGTCGTCCAGGCCGGTGTGCGCGACGAAGACGACGTCCGCCGACGGGCACGCCTCGATGGCCGCGATGGCGCCGTTCGGGCGGGGCGGGAGCAGGTGGTCCATGCCGCGCGCCCGCCCCGCCTCGGCGAGCAACCCCTTCTCCTCCAGGCGCGTGATCGCCTTCTGGCGGCGGCGCGGGGTGAAGTTCCCGCCCTCGGGGAAGATCACCAGGGCGTCCTGGCCGCTCATCGTGGCGGCCAGGCGGCGGATCTCCTCGATCACCAGGGTGCGCCCGGACTTGCGGGGGACGAACGCGTTCGGCAGCCGGTTGATGATCACGTCGAGCGAGGGGTCGTACTGGAGCGCGGCCTTCATGACGATGCGCGGCCGGCGCTCGTAACGCTCCAGGAGATGATGGATCAGCAGGAAGGAGTCGCCGGGTCCCGCGTGCCGGGACAGCACGATGATCGGCTTGGCCGTCCGGCCCGCCGGCTCCTCGTCCGCGGGTTCCGGCTCCTCGATGTCCACGCGGAGCTGGAAGATGTGCACCGCGGTCGTGTACACCTTCTCCAGGAACCACTTGATCAGCGCGTAGTGGTGCTCCTGCCGCCGGGCCCCGCCCGCCACCCACAACCACGCGCAGGCGACCAGCACGGCCGACTCCAGCGTCAGCCACACCGTCGCGAACCAGACGAACCGCGCGCTCCTGCGCTGCGGCGGCGGCAGGCGGAGCGCGGCGGCGGCCGCGACGACCAGCCAGAACGGCAGCGTCACCACCATGAACACGGTCAGCACGATGACCAGGGGCGCCAGCACGAGCCTGCGCAGGATCCGAGGTGGGAGCACCCGGGCCTCCTTCAGGGGTCTTCCTTCATCCTGCCCTGTTCCGCAAATAGCTGGAAGACGCCTGGTAGGCCCGGTCGATGCAGGCCGAGATCTGCGACACGTCGCGATGGCGCAGCGGCGAGAGCGGCTCGGTGATTCCTGACGGAAGCACGTGCACCTCCACGCCCGGCGGCAGCGTGGCCAGGTCCTCGGCGAAGCGGTGCCGGCGGGCGATCTCGAACGCCACCATGCCCACCTCCCAGAACCGCCTGGGCGGCGAGAGCGGGCGCTCGATGCGGCCGACGTGCAGGACGTAGACCCGGCTCGCGCCGAGCATGACGGCCCGCCCGATCGGGATGCTGTGCACCAGCCCGCCGTCGTAGAAGTGCTCGCCGCCGATCACGACGGGCGGCAGCAACCCGGGCACCGCGCACGACGCCAGCACCGCCTCCACCAGCGGCCCGCCGGTGAACCAGTGCGCCGCCGCCCGCTCGACCGAGGCCGCCACGCACTGGAACGGGACGGCCAGCTCCTCGATCCGCGAGACCTGCACGGTCCTGCTCAGCACCGCGCGTAACGGGCCCATCGGGTGCAGGTGGGTCCCCGTCCTGGCCAGCGTGGACAGCCGGGACACCCAGGACCCGGCGAACGCCGTACGGACGACGTCGGACTGCCACAGACCCGTCAGCCTGGCGACGGCCTCGGCGGGGTCGGCGGCGATGACGGCGCCGTTCAGCGCGCCGACGGACGTGCCCACGACGAGGTCGGGACGGATGCCCGCCTCGTCGAGCGCCTGCAGCATGCCCACCTCGTGCGCGCCGAGCACGCCGCCGCCACCGAGCACGAACGCGGTCCCGGCCATGCTGGAATTCTGCACCTTACGCGCTCACCTGGGACAGGTCCGCCCCTCGTAGGCGGAGGCCACGGAGATGATCGTGTCCAGCTTGTCGCGGGTCTGGACCAGGTCGTCGATCCGCCCCTCGATGCGCTGCCGCTCGGCCCGCAGCCGCTTCAGCAGCTCGGGCGTCACCTCGCCGGTCATCACGCACGGCAGCAGCGGCTCGATCGACCGGCTCGGCAGCCCGGCCGCGTACAGGTGCTGGATCATCCGCACCCGGTCCACCGCGCTGTCCGGATACACGCGCTGCCCGCTGGGGCTGCGCTCCGAGGTGAGCAGCCGCTGCTCCTCGTAGTAACGCAGCGCGCGCACGCTCACCCCTGTCCGGGCGGCGAGCTCGCCGATCCGCATGGTGATCCCCCTCACACCACTTGCCTCTGACGTCAACGTCAGGTTTTAGCGTATCCGCACAGCACCTCTCTCAGGAGACAACCATGAACATTTCCGGATCCGTCGCCCTCGTCACCGGCGCCAACCGCGGCATCGGCAGCCACTTCGCCCGGCAGCTGCTGGAGCGGGGCGCGAAGAAGGTGTACGCGACCGCGCGCGACCCCCAGCGCATCGACCTGCCCGGCGTGGAGACCCTGCGGCTGGACATCACCGACCCGGCGTCGGTGTCCGCGGCGGCGGAGGCGGCCGGGGACGTGACCCTGCTGATCAACAACGCCGGCATCGCCACCTACACGAATCTCGTCACGGGCGGCCTGGACAAGATCCGCCTGGAGATGGACACCCACTTCTACGGCACGCTCGGCATGATCCGTGCCTTCGCCCCCGTCCTGGCCGCGGGCGGCGGCGGGGCGATCGTGAACGTGCTCTCGGCGCTGTCCTGGTTCTCCTACGACGGCGCGAACGCCTACGCCGCGGCCAAGGCAGCCGCGTGGAGCCTGACCAACGGTGCCCGCCTGGAGCTGCGCGGCCAGGGCACGCTGGTCACCGCCGTGCACCTGGGCGCCGCCGACACCGACATGATGGCCGGCTACGAGGGCGAGCTGCTCGACCCGGCGGACGTCGCGCGGGCGGCGCTCGACGGCGTCGAGGCGGGCGCGTACGAGGTCGTGGTGGACGCGTGGTCCGCGCACGTCAAGGCGTCGCTGTCCGGCGACCCGCGCGCGTTCTACGACGCCGCTTGAGTCTCCAGCGGGGGGAGACGCCAGAGTGAGCACATGGACGGGGACACGCTCTACTCGATCGGCGACCTGGCCCGGCGCACCGGGCTGACGGTCAAGACCGTCAGGTTCTACTCCGACGCGGGCATCGTGCCACCCACCTGCCGCAGCCCCGCCGGCTACCGCCTGTACGACCGCGCCGCCGCCGCCCGCCTGGACCTCGTGCGCACGCTGCGCGACCTCGGGCTCGACCTGCCCACCATCCGCAAGGTCGTGGACCGGGAGGCGTCGCTGCCCGAGGTCGCGGCGGCGCACGCCGAGGCCCTGGCGGCGCAGATCCGCACGCTGCGGCTGCGGCGGGCGGTGCTGACGGTCGTGGCCGGGCGGGGCTCCACCCCGGAGGAGATGGAACTGATGCACGAGCTCGCCAAACTGTCGGAGGCCGAGAGGCACCACCTGATCGGCGACTTCCTCGCCGCCGCGTTCGGCGGCCTGGGCCGCGATCCCGCGTTCGCGGGGGCCATGACCTCGCTTACCCCCGAGCTGCCCGACGACCCCGAGCCGGAGCAGGTGGAGGCCTGGGTCGGGCTGGCGGAGCTGTCCAGCGACCCGGACTTCCGCGCGAGCATCCGCCGCATGGCCGAATTCCTGGCCGCCGACCGGCACGGGGACCCGGCAGCCACCGTCCGCGACGCGCCCGACACCGCTCGACGCGACACGCCCGACACCGCTCGACGCGACACGCCCGACACCGCTCGACGCGACACGCCCGAGGCCGCTCGACGGGACACGCCCGACGCCGCTCGGCAGGACGCGCCGGCTGCGGCCGGGCGGACCGGCGCGCCGGGACCCGTCATCCGGCCCGAGCCCGCCGCGATGGCGCGCGACCTCGCCGCCCCCGCCCTGGCGGCCGGCATCGACCCGGCGTCCCCCGAGGCCGAGCCGTACGTCGCGGCGCTCCTGGCCACCTGCGGTGAGGCCCGCGCCGAGCTGGCCGCCCGGCTGGAGGCGGCCGGCGACCCGCGCTGGGACCGGTACGTCCGGCTCCTGGCCGTGATCAACGGCTGGCGGCCGCCGGAGCCCCTGGCCCCGGCGCTCGCCTGGTTCACCCAGGCGTTGCGCGCCCGCTGACGACGCGGCGCAGGAAGTCGTCCGCGAGCCGATCGGTGTACGCGCGCCCGATCGGCTCGTCGGTGACCAGCACGCGGTAGTAGAGCGCCCCACGAGCCGATCGGTCTCGGCCGCCACGTCGAGACCGGCGGGGCAGCTCGCCCCGCGCCACCGCCCGCTCAACGGCAGCCGGTCGCGCCGCCGCTGCTCGTCGAGGTACCGGGCGCGGAAGTCCGCCCCGAACGCCGGGTCGTGCTGCGCCTGCGGCATCGAGATCAGCTGCCGTCTGCAGTCGTACGGGCCGCCTACCATACGCGCATGACCACGCACGGATTCACGCTCACCGCCGAGGGCCCGTTCGACTTCGCCGACTCGCTGCGTTTCGTCGAGGATTGGCCGGCCACGAGCGCGCTGCCCTCCGACGGCCGGGCGCTGCGCTTCGCGTACTGCGCGGAGTCCGACTGGCGGCCGATCGGCGTGACCGTGACGGGCGCGCCTGGCGGGGTGGCGGTCACCACCACCCGCCCGGCCGGGCCGGGCATCCGCGGCGAGGTGGCGCGCATCCTCTCCCTCGACGTGGACGGCGCCGGCTTCGCCAAGCTGGGCGAGGCCGACCCGGTGCTCGGCGACCTGCAGCGGCTGCGCCCGGGCCTGCGGCCGGTGTGCTTCTGGAGCCCGTGGGAGGCGGCCTGCTGGGCGGTGATCGTGCAGCGCTCCTCGATGCTCATCGCCTCCCGGATCAAACAGCGCATCGCCGAGCGGTACGGCGCGCGGGTCGAGGTGGACGGGCAGCCGTTCACCGCCTTCCCGCCGCCCGTCTCGCTGCTCGACGCGGGCGGCCTCGGGCTGCCCGCGCAGAAGGAGGAGTGGGTGCGCGGCCTGGCCAGGGCGGCGGTCGACGGCCTGCTCACCACCGAGCACCTGCGCTCGCTCGCCCCCGAGGAGGCCCTGGCCGAGCTGCGGGCCCTGCCCGGCGTGGGGCCGTTCTCGGCGGGTCTGATCCTGATCCGCGGCGCGGGCGCGCCCGACGCGTTCCCCGGGGACGAGCCGCGGCTGTTCGCGATCCTGCGCGAGGCGTACGGGCTGCCGGAGGACGCGCCGCCGTCGGCGTACAGGAAGCTGGCCGACTCCTGGCGGCCCTACCGTTCGTGGGCCTCGTTCCTGTTCAGGGCGACCGCGTACGGCGTCATGGACGATCGGGACTGAGCTCGTCCGCCTTGCGGTCGTGGGACAGGTCGTGCTGGGTGAACATGTCGATCAGCAGCCTGATCGGCAGGCCGGCCTCGGTCGGGTAGCGGAAGTGCTGCTCCAGGTTGAGGCTGTAGCGGTTGCGCCGCCCGACTCTGTCGCGGCTGAGGTAACCGCCGTCGTGCAGGTCGCGCACGATGTTCTGCACGGCCCGCTCGGTGATGCCGATGCCCGCGGCGATGTCACGCAGCCGGATGTCGGGGTTGCGGGCGATCTCCACGAGCACGCGGGCATGGTGGGTGAGGAACGTCCAACTGGACGCTCGGTCGTCGGCTGAGCTCACGTCCTTCGCCTCTTCGCCCCGATCCTGGCCCTCAACGGGCGAGTGAAACACCTAGCATGAAGATCTTATGACGAAAAGTCTTTCAGGTATCTATCTACGGGCATAGAGTTTGCGAACAACGGCAGGCATACCGCGGTAACCGTCCACCCCGCCATCGGTCCGCCCCACCGCCAGGAGTGCCCGTGAACCTCACCTGTCGCCATCTCCCCGGCGCCACGCTGATCGCCGTGGCCGGGCAGGTCGACACCAGGACGTCCGCCCAGCTGGAGGAGTACATCGACCAGCAGCGCGAGCGGCTGGACGAGCATCTCATCATCGACATGAGCGAGCTGTCCTTCCTGGACAGCTCCGGCCTGGCCGTCCTGCTCGCCGCCGCCACGCTCGCCCGCGCCCACGGCGCGGGCGTGCACGTGGCGGGGCTGCAACCGATGCCGGCCCGGCTGCTGGAGATCACTGGAGCCGGGCGCGCCGTGACGGTGTACGACCATGTGGAGCAGGCGATCGCCGCGATCGAGGGCCTCGACCTGGTCAACCCCTCGGAGCCGGCGTAGGAGGCTACGCGGGCCGGCGGTGCACCCCCACCAGGTGACCGTTGTGCCGCACCTGCGCCTCGTCGTAGGGGCACAGGGGGCGCGTCACGTACGCCTCGGCGATGCTGTCGGCGTGGCCGCGGTCCACGCCCCAGCCGATCGTGTGCCAGCGCGCCTCGCCGTCGCCGCCCGTGGTGTCCAGAACGGTGATCTCGAACAGCTCGGCGGCGGCAGGAGGCGTGCAGCGGACGCGTACGGGGCCATGCCCGTCAACGGTGCGAACGTCCCTGCCGCCGATGCCCCGCTGGTCCATGTGGATCTCCCTCCGGTCCTGCAACCCTGGTGCGGAGATCCATGCCCCGATCATCCGCCGGTCAGTCATGCCGCAGCCCGCGGGGCATCCGCTCAGGGCCGCTTGCCCATCGCCTGGCGGACCACGTCGCGGATCCGGTCCATCATCGCGATCGGGGTGCCGACGAGCACGTTCTTGGTGGCCGACTCGGTACCGGCGTGCGGATGGGTGGGCGCCATGGCCTCGGCGGCCTTGACCCCGACCGCCATCGCGCGGCGCTCGGCCTCGGTGGTGTGGCCGCGCAGCTGGGTGAACTCGTAGCGCTCCTCGCTGCGGGCGTGCGCCTCCACGGCGGCGCGCAGCATCAGCAGGTTCTCCATGAAGTCGGGCGCCTCAGGACCGGCCTCGTCCATGCGCGTCAGCAGTTCCTTGGCCTCGTTCTCCTCCTCGAGCCGGTCGTCGACCACGCCGTCGCCGCCGTCGATCTTGCGGCGGGCGTAGGGGTGGACGATCTCCTCCTCGGCGGTCTCGTGCACGGCGAGCATCCGTACGAGCCGGGTGAACGCCTCCCCGCGCTGGTCGGCGGGCGCCTGCTCGACCTCGTCGAACAGGTCTCTGATCATCGCGTGCTGGGCCAGCAGCAGGTCGATGACATCCGTCTCGGACATGGTCTCTGGAGCGGTTCTCGTCATGACGCTCCTGCCTACCCGGCGGGATCGGGGTCACTCCGCTCCCGCAGAGATCCTTACCGAGTGCGGGGATTTCGGCGGGAGCGCCCAGAGATTGGACCGGGAAGCCTCGGGTAGGGCGGGCGGGCAGGTCGCACGCCGACGACGAGCGCGAAGGAATTCACGGACATGACCTTCAATCCACTGCGTGAACGGGGCATCCCGCTGGACAAGCAGCTGCGTAACTGGCGGGAGCTGAACGTCACGCCGATCGACCCGGACCACGCCGACCCGTACACGCGGTGCCGGATCATCACCATGAACGGGATCGAGGTGGAGGCCATCCTGTTCAGCCACCAGCTCGCCCGCCACTGCCCCGACCTGGAGATCAAGCAGCACCTGGCCAGGGTGCGCTACATCGAGGCGCAGCAGCAGAAGGTGGTCAACTGGCTGCTGCCCGGCCTGGCCTCCGTGCTGGAGACCACGATCGCCTACGAGCAGGTGGCGGTGGACCTGACCGCCTGGGTGGCGCGGATGGAGCCCGATCCGTACCTGCAGCAGGCCTACCAGTTCGGCGTGCTGGAGGACTTCGACCACCTCTACCGGTACGCCAACCTGTACGAGATGATCGAGCACCGCAAGGCCGAGAAGATCGTCGACGGGCTCACCGAGGTCATGCCCGGCCGCCCCACGTACCTGCACCACCGTGACCCGGTGGACAACGTGCGCGAGCCCTACGACCGCGAGAACACCGCGCCCATCAGCAAGCTGCACGCCCTGACGATCATGTCGGCCGAGCAGCAGACGATGAACTTCTACATGAACGTCGGCCCCACCTACATGGAGCCGATCGCGCGGCAGCTCTACCAGGAGATCGGCCTCATCGAGGAGGAGCACGTCACCCACTACGAGTCGCTCGTGGACCCCGGCGAGAGCTGGTGGGAGATGCTGCTCAACCACGAGTACAACGAGTGCTACCTGTACCACTCGTTCATGGAGACCGAGTCCGACCCGAAGGTGAAGAACATCTGGGAGCTGCACCTCAACATGGAGCTGGAGCACCTGCGGCTGGCCGCGGAGCTGTTCAAGAAGCACGACGGCCGCGACCCCGAGCAGGTGTGCGCGCCGGAGCTGCCCCAGCCGGTGACGTTCGAGCCGAACAAGGCCTACCTGCGCGAGCTGATCTCCACCCAGATCGACTACACCACGCTGGGCACCGGGTACGTCCAGGACGCGCACGAGCGCTTCGAGAAGATGCAGGAGGCGCTGATGGGCGGCGAGAAGGCGCCCTCCGAGCGGATCATCGACGACAACCGCGCCAAGTCCGGCGAGGAGTACCGGCTGCAGACCGAGGGCGAGCACCCCGTCGCCAGCCTGGCCTTCCACCGCTGACCGGCGTCAGGCCTCCTGCACCGGCAGCCTGAGCACGAACCGGGCGCCGGTGTCGGAGTCCTCGATGGTCAGCGTGCCCAGGTGCGCCGTCGCGATCTCGCGGGCGATCGGCAGGCCGAGCCCGGTGCCGCCGGCGTCGCGGCTGCGCGAGGCGTCCAGGCGGGTGAAGCGCTCGAAGACCTTCTCGCGGTGCTCGGGCGCGATGCCCGTGCCGTCGTCCACCACTTCCAGCACCGCCTCCTCGCCCTGGCGCCGCAGGGTCACGATGATCTGCGACTCGGCGTGCCGCTCGGCGTTGTCGAGGAGGTTCGTCAGCAGGCGGGCCAGTTGCAGCCGGTCGCCGTCGACGACCACGCCGGTCTGCAGCGTGGTGACGACCCGCTTGGCGCGCGGCCTGGCGGTCTCGGCGGTCACCAGGTCGGCCAGGTCGAGGGGCTCGCGCTCGTCGGGGGCGCCCGCGTCGAGCTTGCTCAGCGTGAGCAGGTCCGCCACGATCGCCTGGAGCCGCTCCAGGCTGGCCAGCACCTCCGTGCCGGTCTCCGGCCAATCGGTGTCCTCGGGGTGGAGCAGGGCGTCCTCGATCTGGGCGCGCATCGCGGTGATGGGGCTGCGCAGGTCGTGGGAGGCGTCCGCGGCGAACTGGCGCTGCCGCTCCATCGCCACCTGCAGTTGCCGCAGCGCCGACTCCAGCCGCTCCAGCGTGCGGTTCCCGGTCTCGGCCAGGGCCCTGATCTCGTCGTCCGTCTCGGGCACGGGCACGCGCATCCCGCCGCCGCCCGCACTGATCTCGGCCAGCCGCTTGGTGATGCTGCTGACCGGCCGCAACGTCCTGGCCACGACGCGGGAGACCCCGAACCACGCCAGCGCGACCAGCGCGGCCGTCACGGCGGCCTGGAACGCGATCACCTGCGGGTCGACGTACCAGGGCACGGCCGGGTCGAAGGCGTAGATCAGCCACTCCCCCTCCGGCTGGAACGCGACCAGCACCACGACGACCTTGCACTCGCCGGGAAAGCGCGGCAGGTCGCAGAGCCTGGTGACCTCGTTGGCCTGGGTGTGATGCGGGATCTCGCTCGTCAGGCGCGGCGCGCCGGCCAGGTTCGGCGTCGAGGCGACCGGCCGGCCGCGCGGGTCCACGACCTGGATGCCGTCGAGCCCGTACTGGGGCAGTATCTGGGGCAGCCTGTTGCGCTTGACCATGAGCAGGACGCGCACGGCCTTGCCCGCCACGTCCCGCGTCTTGATGTCGGCCACTTCGTTGCGGATGCCGAACAGCACGAAGGCGCTGACGACGACGTTCAGCAGCAACATCGTGATGCTCGCCCACAGCGCCAGCCGTGTCCGCAACGAACGGCCCAACCGTCTGCTCACGCCCCTCCCCCGAGGATCAGCAGAACACAACGGGCGCGTTCGCCGCTAACCTCGGGAGATTCCCCGACAAATCCGCCTACCGGCGCAGCCGCCTGAGCAGGGGGAAGAGCGCGGCGAGGGGCACGAGCAGGGCGCCGAGCAGGAAGAGCCCGCCGGTCCGGCCCGGTTCCGCGCGCTCGCCGACCTTGAGCGTCGGGCTCTCGGCGACCAGGACCGCGGAGCCGCGCTCGCCGCCGAGGTCGTAGCGGACGAGCGTCTCCGTGCTGTGCACGAACGTCTCGGCGTCCGGGAACAGCGCGCTGGAGATCGCGTGCGTGCCCCCGGGCTCGCCCTGGCAGGCGAAGGCGAAGGTGAGCACGGCGAAGGTCTTCTTCTCGCGCGGGCGCACGTCGGCGTCGCGGGTCAGGGTGGGGGCGCAGGGCCTGTCGTCGTAGGCGACGGCGAAGCGCTCGGTGACGTACGCGGCCACGGCGTCGCGGTTGAGCCGGAGCTGGCGAAGCTGCTCGGCCCGCTCCTTGGCGTCGTAGGCGGTGGCGTAGAGCCAGGCCGACTTCATCAGCAGGTCGTACTCGAGGTCCAGCACGACCCGCACGTTCACCCCTGCGCCTGTCACCTCGGCGCGAGCGGTCGTGGTCGCGTCGTGAGCGGCGGCGGGGGCGGGGAACAGCAGGACGGCCGGCAACACGAAGGCGGGCAGCCAGCGCAGCATGTCGGGTCTCCAGAGGGGATGCCGCCCCGGGCTTGACGGCCCGGGGCGGCCGGTCGAACTAGTGGTTGAACCAGCGGTGCATGGGCGAGTCGGCGTCCCACCTGCCGGGGCGGCCGTGCTCGTCCCTGGTGACGAAGACGCTCGGCTCGGAGGCGGTCACGCCGCCGCCGGCGGAACGGGCCGTGACGAACCAGGCGTAGGCCGTGTCGTCCTTGAGCCTGTCCCACTTCACCGAGGCCACCTGGCCGGAGGCGACCCTGTCCCGCCCGATGACCCGGGTGGGCTTGTAGATCGCCAGCGAGTCGGTCTGCAGGGTGGTCGTCCGCGAGGTGAGGTCGACGGGCAGCACCATGTTGTCCTCGAGGCCGTTGTAGCGGCGCAGCGGGTCGTACTCGGTGGCGCCGAACTCGTTGAGCAGCGGCGAGAAGGTGTCGACGATCAGCTCCGAGCGCTTGACGTCGAACTGCAGCATCCGCAGGAAGCTCGCGCCGAACTGGAGCTGGTCGGCCGGGTTGTACCCGCCGATCTCGGTGAGCCCGAGCCGGTCGGCGGAGACCGTGTAGAACTGGTAGTCCGCCAGCAGCTCGACGACTCCCTTGCCGACCTGGCCCACCTTCGGCTTGACGTTGGTGCCCACGCCGTGCTCGTGGCCGGCGAGGATGAGGAAGACGTTGGCGTTCTTCTCGACGACCGTCTTGTACAACATCGAGCCGTCGGGGGCGGCGAATCCGGCGCCGCGGCCGTCAGGGCTCGTGCTCGGCACGATGTAGTCGTGCGAGAGCAGGATGCCGTTGCGGTTGGGGTACTTCTTGAAGATCGAGTCGGCCCATTCGGCCTCGTCCCTCGTCACCCCGTACGACAGGCCGACCACCACGAAGTCCAGCCCGCCCGCGGAGAACAGGTCGTAGTGGTTCTGGTTGTCGCCCTCCTTCCACGGGCCGCCGTACTCCGCGTGCTGCCAGCCCTGCGAGGCGGTCTGGTAGCGCGAGGGGCCGTAGTACTGGTTGTAGAGGGCCCCCGGGCCCTCCTCGGTGCCCGACTGGTTGTCGTGGTTGCCGGCGATCACGCCGTTGGGGATGCCGGCGTCGTCCAGCACGCGCTGCTGCTTCGAGGAGACCTCGAACTCGCCGGCGATCTGCCGCTGCATGGACTCGTCGGCGGGCTTGCGGATGTTGTTCTCGATGATGTCGCCGGTGTGCGCGACGTACGAGATCTTCCGCTGGTCCTTGTTCTCCTTGATCCAGTTCACGATGCCGGCGTAGGCGGACTCCCACACCGCGCGCTCCTCGGCCGTCTCCTGCTCCACCGCGCCCTCGCTGATGTACTGCGTGTCGGTGAAGTGCACGATCGAGAAGTCGTACGTCGAGGGGTCGGCGAAGCCGTTGGGGTCGCCCGGCTCGATGTCGTCGGCGAACGGGTCCTCACCTGTCACCATGACGTGGACCTGCTGCCGGTCGATGTACTTCGGGTCCACGACGGCCGTGAGGGCGGTCTTGCCCTCGGGGGCGCCGCGGGAGCTGGTCAGCAGGTCCCAGGCCTTGGCCCTGGTGTTCCAGACCCGCAGCGACGCCAGCCGCTCGGGGTCGATCGAGCCCTCCCAGCGCAGGACGGGGGCGTCCGCGTGCCCCTTCACCTGGACGTCGAAGCGCTGGTAGACGAGGTCCTGGCCGGCGGGCGCGTCGAGCGTCCGGCCGTCGGCGGGGTCCAGCCCGCGGGCGCCGGCCTTCTTCTCGCCGGGCACCCGGAGCGTGGTCGGCAGGGCCTTGGCCGTGCCCTGGTACACCTCGTTCGGGGTCAGGATCTCGGCCTGCGAGAACGTCGCCGTGACCTGGCCGCCGTCCGGCTCGGCCACCTTGGCCGAGAGGGTGGCGGGGTCCGACACGTCCACGGCGCCCAGCGCCGGGCTCAGCTCGGCGGGCACGTCCGGGATGCCGGCCGACTCGAAGACGATCTCGCGGGTCGCGGTGTTGCCGAGCCCGTCGGCGCCGGTCACGGAGAGCGTGTGCGCGCCGGCCTTCAGCCCCGGGCCCACCTGGGCGCCGGGCTGGATCGGCCGGCCGTCGAGCTTGACGTCGGGGCCGGAGACCACGCCGGAGGCGTCCTCCAGCTTGACGTCGAGCACGACCGTGGCCCTGATCTTCTCGCCCTCGGCCGGGACGCTCCTGGACACCCTGGGCGCGGAGTTGTCGGTGATGAGCAGGCGGGTCGCGCTCTCGCCGGTGCTCGACTCGGCGGCCAGCGTGTGCTTGCCGTCCTTGACGGCCGTGGTGTCGAGGTCGGCGCGCAGGCCGCCGGCCGGGGCGTCCACCAGGAACTGGAGGTCGATCTCGGTCAGCGGGTTGACCGAGTCGCCGCAGTTGCCGTCGCCCATGCTGTAGGAGCTCTTCAGCATCTGGCCGGTGGCCGTGCCCTGCGCCGGGGTCAGGACGAAGTTGGAGATCGCGTAGTCGTCGCGGTTGTTGCCGCAGGACGTGGGGAAGGTGCCGGCCACGAAGTCGATCGTGTTCCAGCCGGGCACCAGGTACTCGTTCGGGATCGTCAGGTCGACGCGCTTGCTGACGAAGTCGCCGTCCACGACGATCTTCTGGCCGTTGACGAGCAGGTAGCTCTGGTAACGGGCCTCGATCGAGTTGCTGCCGACGTTGAAGCTGAGCTTCGCCTCACCGGACCCGAGCGTCTCGACGAGGTGCACGGCGGGGGCGTCGATCGTGTAGCGCAGCTCGGCCTCGGGCCTGGCCGCCTGGTTGTCGCCGCAGGCGCCGTCGCCCATCGTGTACGACGGCTCGACGCCCTGGCCGGTCACCGTGGCGCCGTCGAGGGTCAGGGCCAGGTTGGAGATCGTGAAGTCGTCGCGGTCGTTGCCGCAGGACTCCTTGTAGTCGCCGGTGACGACCTTGATCGTGTTGTCGCCCGGCGTCAGGAAGCGGGCCGGCACGGCGACGGTCGCGCGGCCGCCCGAGTACGAGCCGCCGAGGTCGATGCGCTTGCCGTTGACGAGCAGGAAGTTGTTGTACTTGTCGTCCAGCGCGTCGGCGCCCACGTCGAAGGCGAGCATCGCGGCCCCGTTGCCGAGGGTGGCCTTCGTGACGGGCTCCTCGCCGTCCACGGTGAGCTTCCTGACGCCGCCCGAGCTGCCCGCCGGGACGGTCGCGAAGACGGCCTTGGTGCCCGCGACCAGGGTGCCGTCCGTGGGCATCAGCCGCGGCGCGCCCGCCGGGGCGTTGTTGACGGTCACGGTGTTCCTGACCGTGACGCCCGCCGCGGTGGTGGCGCTGAGCACGTGCGTGCCGTTGGCCAGCTCGGTGGTGTCCACGTCCGCGGTGAGGCCGGTGGTGCCCCGCGGGTCGGACTGGGTGAAGAACGTGAGGGTGGCGCGCTTGAGCAGCGAGGTGTTCGTGCCGCAGCTCCCGTCGCCGAAGGAGAACGTGTACGGGTTGTCCTCGCCGTCCGCGATCTCGCCGAGCAGTTGGAGGCCCACGTCCGACAGCACGAAGTCGTCGTAGTTGGTGCCGCAGGACGACTGGATGGCGCCGACGACGATCTCGACGGTGTTCTCGCCCTTGACGAGGTGCTCGTTCGGGATGTCCAGCGTCACCCGCTGGCTGACGTAGTTGCCGATCTCGACCTTGTACGCGCCGTTGACCAGCACGTAGCTGTGGTACTGCGCCTCGGTGGAGTTCGAGCCGACGTCGAAGGCGAGCTTGGAGACGCCCACCGTACGGGTGGCGCCCTCGATCGCGGCGTCGTCGATGGCGAGCTTCGTGACGCTGTCGCCGGCCGTGGCCGGGACTGCCGCGGCCTTGACCGTGCCTTCGAGGTAGGAGCCGTCGGCGGGGGTGAGCGCCGGCGGCGTCTGTGAGGCGGTGGGGGTGGGCGTCGGGCTCGGCCTGCCGCGCTCCTGCTGCTCCGGGTCGGCGTGCGCCGCCGTCACCAGGGTGTTGACCAGCAGCGCGGTGAGCGTTGCGGCAATGGCCAGCCGCCCGCGCTTCCGTAATCTTCGTGATGCCGTTGGCTGCATCGGGTGCAGTCCCTTCTCAGACGTTCAGGGGCGCCGGTCAGGCGGCCCCCGGGCACCTTGGGGCGCTCGTGTGAACGCTGAGCATGGAGTGGCTGAAGAGAACAGGAAATGTCTCCTCATTCTGGTCATTTGTCACGAACGGCGACAGGGGTCAGCGAACGGGACCGACCGACTCCCCCGGCACCAGCGTGCACGGGATGAGCGTGCGCGGCGGCGCGTCGGGAACGCCTTCGAGCTGGTCGATGACGGCGTCCACGGCCAGGCGGGCCAGCTCGGCGGCAGGCGCGGCCATGACGGTCAGCTCGGGCTCGATCATCTCGCCCAGCTCCCGGGTGGTGGACGCCGAGATGATGGACAGGTCGCCGGGGACGGTGCGCCCGGCGGCCCGCACCCCCTTGGCCAGCCCCGCCGAGGCGCCCTCGTTGACGAGGATGGCGGCGGTGCACCCGGGATGCTCCTCGCACAGCGTGCGCGCGGCCTCCCGCCCGCCCGCCGACGTGCTGTCGACCGCGATGACCACGGGCGGCCCGCCGAGCGGGGCGATCGCGTCGCGGTAGGCCGACTCGACGCGCATGATCCGGCCAGGCCCCGGCCCGTCCTTGGCGCGGTCGGTGATCAGCGCGATGCGCTCGTGGCCGTAGGAGCGCAGGTGGGCGACCGCCTCGCGGATCGTGGCGGCGAAGTCGATGTCGACGTACGGCAGGTCGTCGTTCTCGGTGCGGCCGATCAGCGCGAACGGGATCCCCGAGGCCACCAGCCGCTCGACCCGGGAGTCGCGGATCTGCACCTCCATGAGCAGCGCGCCGTCGACCAGCCCGCCCGCGAGCAGGTGTGACATCTGCTCGTCGTCGTTGACCGGCCACAGCACCAGGTCGTAGCCGCGCTCGCGGGCGCCGTGCGCGGCGCCCATGACGAACTGGATCACCGTGGCGTTCGCCCGCGACTCCAGGTCGGGGTGGAGCAGGGCGAGGATGCGGGTGCGCGAGCTGGCCAGGGCCCGGGCCACGACGTTGCGCCGGTAGTTGAGCTCCTCGATGGCCGCCTCGATCCGGGCCCGGGTCTCCGGCGCGACCCGCTTGGTGCCGTTGAGGACGAAGGAGACCGTGGCGATGGAGACGTTCGCCCGCGCGGCGACGTCGCGCATCGTGACCATGGATGCCAGCTCTTTTCATGAGGAGCACCGGGCACTGCGACTATATATCCCCGCGACCTTCGGCAAAACGCTTAACTTGTTGTTGACATCACAGACAGATCGGCGCAACATACACAACAAGCAAACGCCGGTTAAGCGCTTTGATCGATCAGCGCCTGCCTGGCCCATCACACCATCTCCCCTGCTCGCAAGCCCTCCACGGCCGATTTCCGCGACCCGCGTCAACGGGACAGGAGTCTTCACATGGAGACAGCACAGAAGCGCCCGGGAAAGGCGCCCAAAGTGGCTGTCGCGGCGGCGCTGCTCGCCCCGCTCACGCTCACCGCGTGCGGCGGGGCGGCCGCCTCCGGCACGGAATCCCCCAACTTGCTGACCATCCAGGACTATTACGACGAGGCCCAGGACCCGATCTACCACTCGTGCGCGCGCAGCACCGGCGTCTCCATCGAGATCAGCCACGTCGCCGGTCCCGGGCTGATCCCCAAGGTGCTCCAGCAGAGCTCCTCACGCACCCTGCCCGACGTGCTCATGCTCGACAACCCCGACGTGCAGCAGATCGCCGAGTCCGGCGCGCTCTCCCCGCTGTCCGACTACGGCGTCACGGGCGAGGGCATGGTGCCGGCCGTGGTCAAGGCCGGCACGTACGCGGGCAAGCTGTACGGGCTGGCCCCCGCCGTGAACACGCTGAGCATCTTCTACAACCAGGACCTGTTCCGGCAGGCCGGCATCACGACGCCGCCCAGGACCTGGGACGAGCTGCGCGCGGTCGCGAAGAGGCTGACCGGGCCCGGCCGCTACGGCTTCGCGATGAGCACCATCAACACCTACGAGGGCACCTGGCAGTTCCTGCCGTTCATGTGGGGCAACGGGGGCACGGAGCAGGACATCACGACGCCGGCGACCGTACAGGCGCTGCAGTTCCTGGTCGATCTGCAGAACGACGGGTCGATGTCGCGCAGCTCGATCATCTGGAGCCAGGACGACGTGATCGACCAGTTCATCGCGGGCAAGGCGGCGATGGTGGTCAACGGGCCGTGGCAGATCCCGGCGCTGCGGGAGCAGCAGGACGTGAAGTGGGGGGCCTTCACGATCCCCGAGCGGGACGCCTCGCAGGCCACGGTCGCCCCGCTCGGCGGTGAGGTCTTCACGGTGCCGCGTACCGGGAACCAGGCCAGGATGGCCAAGGCCGGGCAGTTCGTGAAATGTCTCGTCTCTCCGGAGAAACAGCTGGAGACGGCGAGGATCAAGCAGAACGTGCCGTCCAACCCCGAGGTCGCCGAGCAGGCCGGGAAGGAGAACCCGGCGCTCGCCCCGTTCGTCACGACCGTGCGGACCGCGCGCTCGCGTACCGCGATTCTCGGCCCCGACTGGCCGAAGGCGGCAACCAAGATCTACAACGCCGTGCAGATCGCGCTGACGGGCAAGGCCGCTCCCGCCGAGGCCCTGCGCCAGGCGCAGGGCGAGCAGTAAGGAGCACCGCTGATGACCTCGGCCCCTCTGAGCCTCTCCGTCGCGGCGGGCGAGCGGCGCGCGTTCCTGTGGACGCGGCTGCTCCGGCGGGCCACGCCCTGGCTGTTCTGCCTGCCCGCGGTCGTGTTCGTGGCGATGTTCTTCGGCTACCCGATCGTCCAGAACGTCGTCATGAGCTTCCAGGAGTACACGACCTCGACGTTCTACAGCGGCCAGGCGCCCTGGGTCGGCCTGGCCAACTACGTGACGATCCTGTCCAGCTACCTGTTCACGACGACGCTGGTGAACACCGCGCTGTTCACGATCGGGTCGATCACCTTCCAGTTCGCGATCGGGCTCGCGCTGGCGCTGTTCTTCCGGCGCAACTTCCCGCTCAGCGGGTTCCTGCGCGCGATGTTGCTGCTGCCGTGGCTGATCCCGCTGATCGCCTCCAGCGCGGTCTGGAAATGGCTGCTCGACCAGGAGAGCGGCGCGCTCAACCAGTTCCTCGGCCTGTTCGGCGTCCCGGCCGTGCCCTGGCTGGTCGATCCCACGCTCGCGCTCGCCGGCGTGATCGGCGTCAACATCTGGCTGGGCATCCCGTTCAACGTCGCGATCCTCTACAGCGGCCTGCAGGCCGTGCCCAGGGAGCTGTACGAGGCGGGCTCGCTGGACGGCGCGACCGGCTGGAAGGCGTTCAGGCACATCACCTGGCCGAACCTGCGCCCCGTGGTGAGCGTCGTCATCGTGCTCGGCGTGGTCTACACGCTCAAGGTCGTCGACATCATCCTCGGCCTGACCGGCGGCGGGCCGGCCAACTCCACGCAGACGCTGGCCACGAACGCCTACAACAAGTCGTTCGTGGAGTTCAACTTCGGCGAAGGCGCCGCAATCAGCAACGTCCTCATCGTCGTCTCGCTCGTCTTCGCCCTGGTCTACCTGTACCTCTCGCGCCGGGAGCCGTCCGAATGAACCCGAACGTCCGCCGACTCCCCATGACCGCGCTGGGCGTGCTCTTCCTGGCCGTGATGCTCTTCCCGGTCTACTGGATGGTCAACAGCAGCCTGCAGTCCAGCTCCGGCGCCACCACCCGGGACTGGTTCCCGCTCGACGCGACGCTCTCCGGGTACGCGAAGGCCATCTCCGAGCAGGGGCAGAACTTCGTCACCAGCCTGCTCATCGCGCTCGGCACCGTGGTGCTGACCCTGGTCGTCGCCACGCCCGCCGCCTACGGCCTGTCGCGCTTCCGCTCGCGGGGCACGAACACCTTCGTGCTGGTGCTGCTGATCACGCAGATGATCCCCGCCATGGTCATCGCCAACGCGCTCTACCCGCTGTTCAACTCCCTCTTCCTGATCAACAACGTCTTCGGCCTGATCCTCGCCAACACCGCCGCGGGCATCCCGTTCGCGGTGCTGCTCATCCGGGCGTTCATGGGGTCCATCCCGCGGGCGCTCGTGGAGGCGGCGATGGTGGACGGGGCCGGCCAGCTACGGGCGTTCGTCTCGGTCGTCGTGCCGATCAGCAAGAACGCGATCGTGACCGCCGCGCTGTTCACGTTCCTGTCGGCGTGGAGCGACTTCCTGTTCGCCCTGACCCTGACCAGCACGCCGGAAGTCCGGCCCATCACCCTCGGCATCTACGACTACATCAGCGCGAACACGCAGGACTGGGACACGGTGATGGCCACGGCGGTGCTCGCCTCCGTCCCCGCGGCCCTGCTCCTGATCTTCGCGCAGCGTTACATCGCGGCAGGCGCCGTCGCCGGCGCCGTCAAGTAAGGAGATCTGCGAACATGACGATCCGTGTCCTGGTGTGGGGCGAGAACCGCCACGAGCAGGCCGAGCCCGAGGTCGCCAAGATCTACCCGGACGGCATGCACAACGCCATCCGGCGCGGCATCGAGGCCCGGCTGGGCGAGCGTGCCGCCGTAAGGACCGCCACCCTCGACGACCCCGAGCACGGCCTGACGGAAGAGGCACTCGCGAACACCGACGTGCTCACCTGGTGGGGGCATGCCGCCCACGCGGAGGTGGCGGACGAGGTGGTGGAGCGCGTGCACCGGCACGTGCTGTCGGGCATGGGCCTGCTGGTGCTGCACTCCGGTCACTGGTCGAAGATCTTCACCAAGCTGATGGGCACCACGTGCACGCTGCGCTGGCGCAGCCAGAACGACCGCGAGCTGATCTGGACGGTGAACCCGACCCATCCCATCGCCCGCGGCGTCCCGCACCCGATCGAGATCCCCGCCCAGGAGATGTACGGCGAGCAGTTCGACATCCCGACGCCCGACGAGCTGATCTTCATCAGCTCCTTCACCGGGGGCGAGGTGTTCCGCAGCGGGTGCACGTTCCGGCGCGGCAACGGGAAGATCTTCTACTTCAGCCCCGGCGATCAGGACTATCCCGTCTACCACCATCCGGACGTGCTGCAGGTCATCGCCAACGGCGTGGAGTGGGCGGCCGGGGACCCGGCGCGGCGGGAGATGCCGACGCTGCTGCGGTACGAGATGGGCGACTTCTTCAACGGGCACGGGTACCGGGGGGCGATGCACAACAAGGAGGGCTCCCAGTGAGCGGGCGTCCGCTTCGTGTGGTGCAGGTGGGGGCGGGGGCGATGGGGCTGGCCTGGCTGCGTACGCTGGCCGCCGCCGAGGACGTCGAGCTGGTGGGGGTGGCCGATCTCGACGTGGCCCGGGCGGAGGCGGCCGTGCGCGCGGTCTGCGACTCGGGCGTCAGCCCGGCGGGCGGCTCGGCGGGCGGCTCAGCCGTCAGCCCGGCAGGTGGCTCGGCGGGGGGCTCGGCGCGGGGCTCGGGCGGCGGGGCCGTCAAGGTGGCGGGCTCGCTCGGCGAGCTGCTCGCGGCGACCGAGCCCGACGCCGTCGTCAACGTCACCGTCCCCGATGCGCACAGCGCGGTGAACATCGAGGCGCTCTTCGCCGGGGTGCCCGTCCTGTGCGAGAAACCGGCCGCGCCGACCCTGGCCGAGGCGCTCGTCCAGGCCGCGGCGGCCGAGGCCACCGGGCGGCTGCTGATGATCAGCCAGTCGCGCCGGTACTTCGCCGCCCTGGCCGCCTTCCGGGAGCGGATCGCCGAGCTCGGCACCCCCGGCCTGCTCACCACGGACTTCTTCCGCGCCCCGCGCTTCGGCGGGTTCCGCGACGAGATGCCGCAGCCGCTGCTCGTGGACATGGCCATCCACGCCTTCGACGCCGCCCGCCACCTGCTCGGGCAGGAGCCGGTCTCGGTCGTGTGCGAGAGCTGGAACCCCGCCTGGAGCTGGTACCAGGGCGACGCCTCCGCCACCGCCACCTTCCTGTTCTCCGGCGGGACCCGGTACGTGTTCACCGGGAGCTGGTGCGCGCAGGGGCGGGACACGTCCTGGAACGGCGAATGGCGGGCCGTCGGCGCGGGCGGCACCGCTACGTGGGACGGGGAGCGGTGCGTCACCTCCAGCGTCGCCGGGCCGGCCGAGGAGGTGGCGCCGGCGGCGCACGAGCAGATCGCCGGGGCACTCGCCGAGTTCGTGGGCGCCGTGCGGACCGGCGCGGAGCCGGACGGGGCGATCAACGGCAACGTGCGGAGCCTGGCGATGGTCGAGGCAGCCGTCCGGTCGGCCGAGACAGGGGAACGGGTGGGGATCGGGGCGTTGCTGGAGCAGGCGTACGAGGAGGCGCTGGCGTTGCCGGCCCGGGACGAGGTGCGGGAGCGGCTGAAGTCGTGGGGGGCGGCGGCGACCGTCCTCGGCTGAAGTCCTGGGGGCGGCGACCGTACTCCGGCTTCAGGACGATCGGTGGCGGTCGGGGAGCATCGGATCGTCCGGAAGAGGCGGCGCCGCCTCCGGGGCCCGCCGGGCCGGCGAGACGTCCGCCCAACGCAGCAACGTGGCCGTCGCCGCCGCCCGCTCTGCCTCGGGCAGCAACGCGATGGAGGCTCCGTGGTTGGCGCCCGGCGCCACGTACAGGTAGGAGTCACGCCCGCTCGGGGTGAACCGCTCGGCACTCCACGGATCGTTCTCGCCGTAGACGAACAGCATGCGTTCCGAGCGCGTACGCACCCAGTGGTCCACGTCCAGCATCGGCCACGGATCGTGCCGGGAGCGCAGCTCGGCGGGCAGCACCGCGTTCGGCTGGTAGAGCCCGCGGTGACGGGTCAGCCCGCGCAGGTGCCGGAAGGCGAGGTCGGGCCAGCCGAGCTGGGTGGCCGCCTGGTAGTAGTACGGCGTGTAGTACTCCATGCCCTGGTCGGTGTAGAACGCGAAGGAGGCGACGTTGTCGATCCAGGCGTACAGCTCCTCGTCCGTCGCGCTCGCGGACGGCACCGACGGGCAGTCGGCCACGGAGAGGTACTGCCAGAACGCCCACGCCGTGTCGAGGACCGTCATCTCGAACGACCGGTCGGCGCTGCCCAGCGTCCTGGCGAAGGTGTAGCCGTTGCGCGCGGCGTCCGCCTCCAGCAGCGCCACCATCCGCTCGCGCCGCTCGAGCGCCTCACGCTGCACGTTCTCCAGCGCGGTACGGCACGCCTCGGTGCCGACCCGTGCGAAGAACCGGTCGTAGGCGTGATCCAGCGGGTTGATCGGATCGTTGGGCGCGACGTAGGCCACCACGCCGTCCACGTCGCCCGGGTAGAAGCGGCGGTGGTAGACGGAGGTCATCCCGCCCTTGCTTCCGCCCGTCTGGATCCACTTCCCCGAGTAGATCGTCTTGAGTGCGCGCACGATCCGGTGCTCGTCGGTGGCCTCCTGCCAGATGGTCAGGTCGTCCCAGTCGGCCGGGGAGGGGCGCGAGGAGCGGAAGAAGCGGTGCTCGACGGAGACCTGGTTGCCGTCGATCAGGCGGGTGGGCTCGGTACGCGAGGCAGCCGGGTTCACGGGCAGCCCGTAGCCGCTGGTGGCGAGCACGACAGGCGCCTGTTCCGAGCGGTGGAGCAGGGTGAGGCGCTGCTGGAAGGTGCCCTTGCCGGGGTTCCGGTGGTCGGCGGGCTGCGTGTAGGACAGGACGAAGAACCGGTAGCCGGACGGCTGGGTCTCCGACACGACGGTCAGTCCCGGGATGGCCTTGAGCCGTTCCAGCAGGTCGTCCTGGACTGCGGCGGTGGCCGGTGGAGCGGGCAGGACGAGAGCCAGCAGGGCCGTCAGCGCGGCCAGAAACCGTGATCGCACGGTACGCGCTCCTTCGGAGGAGGACCGGTATCGCCCGAACGTATACCGATCATGCCCCTCCGACCACCCCATCCCACCCCGCACCTTCACCTCATCGCCCACCCCGCAGCCGCCGGAGCCCGGCCAGTTCGAGCCCGGCATAGACGGCGACCACCAGCGCGCCGACCAGCATGAACGCCACCCCCAGACCGGTCAGCGGGATCACCTCCGTGAACGCCAAGGCCAGCAGCGCCACGCACGACAGCGCGTTGCCCGCCACGACGAACGCCACATGTCGGGCGGGGATCCGCGGATGAGCAGCGATGAGGCCGAGCGCCGCGGCCCCGCCCAGCATGGCCACGCCGAACGGGATGGACCAGGCGGTCGGCAGGCCGAGCGGGCCGCTGAGGGGCTGGGCGGCGGCGAGCATGACCACGCCGAAGACGGCGGTGCTCCACCCGTCGATCCGCAAGATGGTGCGCAGCGGGCCCGCGGTGTCCGTCTGCGGACGCCGGGCGGTCTCTCCGGTGGGCGTGCTCATCCAAGGTCTCCTTCGCCTGAGTGGATCCTGGCCGGAGAAGACCATGTCACCGCGGGGGTTACGCGCTCAATAACCTCCGAGGTCATGGCGGCGCCCACCTGGGGGTGGCCTATCCTCCTCGGCATGGACGTGGAACAGCCGTCACGGGTGGGCGCCCTGCTGCGGGAGTGGCGGCAGCGCCGCAGGCTCAGCCAGCTCGATCTCGCCAACCTGGCCGAGACCTCGGCGCGGCACCTGTCGTACATGGAGAACGGCCGCGCCCGCCCGAGCCGCACGATGTTGCTGCGCCTGTCCGCCGCACTCGAGGTGCCCCTGCGCGAGCGCAACACGCTGCTGCTGGCCGCCGACTACGCCCCGGCCTACCGGGAGAGCAGCCTGGACGACGGGTACATGGCCTCGATCCGGTCCGCGCTGGAGACCATGCTGACGGCGCACGAGCCGTACCCCGCCGTCGTGGTGGACCGGGTCTGGAACGTGCTGCAGGGCAACCGCGCCATGAGCGTCCTGATGGACGGCATCCCGCCGCACCTGCTGAAGCCGCGGCCGAACGTGTTCCGGCTGGCCCTGCACCCCGATGGGCTGGCCGCGCGGCTGGCCAACCTGGAGGAGGTCAGAGCGCTCTTCCTCGAACGGCTGTCACGCCAGGTCAACGCCACCGGAGACACCGAGCTCCACCGTCTGCACGAGGAAGTGTCCGGCTACCCGATCCCGTCGAGGAGCGAAGAAGCTCACCCGAACGCAGCCTCGCGACACCGGCCGAGCCCGATCCAGGTGCCCCTGAGGATCCGCACCCCGTTCGGTGAGCTGGCGATGTTCAGCACCATGGCCACGTTCGGCGCTCCGGCCGACGTGACGCTGTCCGAGCTGGCGATCGAGCTCTTCTACCCGCTCGACGACTTCACCGCCGATGCCCTGCGCGCCCTGTCAGGTGCCGGGTCGTCCTGAGCCGCCCGGGCGCCGCGCGGACCCGTGCCCGCGGTGGAGCGGCGCCCTAGGCGGTGAAGCGGGACAGGAGGAGGGCGAGCCTTCTGTCATGGTCGTGGCTGGGCAGCCTGCCTGAGCGCATGAGCGTCGCCAGACCGTGCAGGGCCGCCCAGAACGTCTCGACCAGCAGCCCCAGCTCGCCCTCATCGCCGGAGAACGGCCGCGCGGCCTCTTCCAGCTCGCCGTACGCCGCCCACAGGGCGGGCGGCGCTTCGGGATCGGCGAACGGCAGGTCCACCCTCTGGTGGAACATCGCGTCGTAGAGCGCCGGCCGCCGGCCCGCGAAGGACGTGTACGCCCGCGCGACACCCGCCAGAGCGCCGGCCGCGTCCCCCGCCTCCGTACGGGCGGCGCGCAACTCCTCGGCCAGGTCGGCGAACCCCTCCACCGCCACGGCGGCCACGATCGCGTCCTTGCCCTTGAAATGGCTGTAGAGCACCGGCTGGCTGTATTCGACCCGCTCGGCGCGGCGTGCACGACTTCACCCCTCGGCGCGTGTCAACACGTGATCGGTGCCGGTGGTCCGCGACACGTGCGCGATGGCGTCGAACGCCTCGAACACCGGTATGTCCAGGAAATAGTCGGCCATGCGCGAGTGCTGGAAGGACGCCGCGTCGTCGATGTGCGGACGGGCCGCGCGCAGGTCGGCGAGCGTCCAGAGCCGGTCGGTGGGAAACGCCGCCTCGATGCTGCCTTCGGCGGGCGGTGGGAGCGGCGCGTCGTACCAGGCGCCCTGGGGCCGCTCCGGGGTCGGCTCCCCCAGCGTGGTGGTGCGGCCCAGGCTCGACGTGACGCCGATGGCCCGGTAGTCGTCTCCCAGGGCGGCAGCGAGGTGGGCGCCGGCCGGCAGAAGCGGGTTCCCCTGGCTGTCGGCCGCCGGTGTGCGCTGGATGTGCCAGTTGTGTGCCGCCAGCACCACCCGCGTGCCGCCCTCCAGGAGGCGCAGTACGGACTCGGCCATGTAGACGTCACGAAACGTCGAGGCGGACTCGAAGCCCTCCTGGGCGTTGGCGCGATGGAGCTGGTCGAGGTACCAGGCGCCGCGCAGGTGCCACATGGCCGTGTCGTGCTCGGCCCCGTGGCCGCGGGCGCGCTGGACGAGAGCCAGGCGCTGCAGGTGCCCCATCAGCAGGCTCAGCGCGCTGGTGAGCAGGTCCTGCTCGCCGGGGCCGAGGCTCTGGTAGCGGCCGAGCGCCGTGATGGTCACGGGGTCGTGGAAGCGCCGCGCCACGCTGACCGCCTGTTCCAGCGCCGCAAGCGCCTCCGGGGCGGCCCGGCGCACGTAGCCGGCCACCTCCTCCAGCGCGGGCAGCGGCGATCCCGCGGCCCCGGGCAGGTCGGTGCCCAGGCACCGCAACGGCGGCGCTGCGGCGGTCAGGTTCCGCTCTCTCATCCAGGTCAGCGTCTCGTGCATTTCCCGGCACCGGCCCAGCGACAGGGCGATACCGTCCGCCGCGACCTGCTCCACGGTGCCGGGGCCGGCGCGGACCCAGCCGTCCAGGACCTGCCCCTGGGTGAACGGGGCTTCCAAGGCGTACACCTCGAAACCGCACCGTTCGACCAGGAAGCGCAGGATGCGGTGGCGTACCTGGTAGAACTCCCGGATGTGGTGGGAGCTCTCGCCGAGCGCCACGACCCGCGCGCCGCCGACGATGTCGCGAAGCGGTTCGAGATCGTCCACGGCGAGCCGGGAGTCCAGGGTGTCCAGTGCCAAGGCGTGATCGCCGGCCCAGCCGGCGAAACTCGTCCGGCGGCTCGCTGTCACGTTCATGCCCTACAGCGTTTCGTGGCGGGCCTGCCACGGTCGTCATGCCGGAGGAGGGACTTGAGGGTACGGCCGGCGGAGCAGGCCCGTTCCCGATGACGACGTGGGGAGTACCCAGGTGTTCCGCGGCCCGCCCCGCCGGCAGTCACGCGGGCGTCTACGGGCGCCGCTCCGCGGGATAGTGCCGACGCGCCGCCGGCGTCTCCGCGCCCATGTCGACCGTCACCGTCCCGCCCCCGGGAAGGGACAGGACGACCACGTCCCCGGGCTCGACGCGCACGGCCGGCGCGGGCGGGTCCTGCTCCGACCTGGCCAGCCGGACGAGGCTGACGTAGAGCGCGGTGCCGCCCGGGTGGGACGCCGCGAAGGCGTACGGGGTGGCGGAGTGATGGCCGAAGGCGTTGGCGCCCGCGGCCGTGACCAGGCCCGTGCCCGTGAAGCCGCGCAGGGCGCGCACGGCGCTGGTCAGCCCGTCCGGGCGGGCCGCGAGCGCCAGGCCGTCCTTCTGCCGGAGGGCGGGCGGTGCCGGGGCGGCGAGGGCGTGGCCGCCGTCCCGCACCTGGTGCCCGGCCGGGGCCGTGACGCGGTGGATCCTGATCTCCGCGGCGCCGTCCACGATGGAGGCGGTCACCACCCGTACGGGACCGTCCTGGTAGGCCGAGGCGGCGAAGCCGTCGGACACGGCGAGCGGCTCGATGAAGCGGCGCAGCGAGGCGGTGCCGTCGGGCGCGATGACGGTCACGTGGTTGTCCACGCCCCGCGCCCGCTCCCCCACCTCGGGGCCCGTGTGGCTGGTGTAGGCGAGCTTGGTGTAGTAGGGGTCTGGGGCGCCGTCCGGGGGCTGGACGCGGTCGCGGTCGCTGCCGTGGTTGATCAGGCGTACGACGCCGTCCGCGCTGGTGGTGTGCAGCAGCCAGCCGGGGGCGGGCATGGCCAGCGTCCGGTCGGCCGTCTCGACGGGCGCGGGCTCCTCCGGCGCCGTCCAGACCGGGTGTCCGGGCGGGAGCAGGAGGCCGAGGAACGCCTTGCTGGCCCAGTACGGCGACGCCGGCCCCGAGTAGGACTGCGCGATGGGCGGGAAGGGGTCGTACCAGCCGAGGGAGAGCAGGCCGCGCTCGTCCGGCGCGCCGCGCTCGGCGAAGTGGCGCAGCACCCGCCCGGCGATGCGCCGGGTCCGGCCGGGCGGCAGCGGCGAGGCGCCGGTGAGCGCGCCCAGCCACAGCGGCGCCACCGTCGCGAACCGGTACGTCAGCGAGCGCCCCTGGTGCACGGGCCCGCCGTCGGCGGCGAAGAAGTGCTGGTACTGCTCCAGGAAGCGGCGCAGCCGGCCGGCGTACAGCTCTCGCCTGGCCGTGTCGCCGCTCATCCTGGCCCACAGCGACGGGTACAGGTGCAGTGCCCAGCCGCAGTAGTAGTCGAAGTTCTTGCCCTTGCCGTCGGAGTACCAGCCGTCGCCGGCGTACCACTCCTCGATGCGCTCCAGCCCGCCGCTGATCTCGGCCGGTTCGTACGGCCCGCCCACCCCGGCCAGGAACTGCTCGACGATCACCCGGAACAGCACCCAGTTGTTCTCCGGCGTGCGCCGCCCCACGAACCCGGCCAGCCAGTCCACCACCCGCTCCTGCTGCGCGGGCGAGAGCCGGTCGAACAGCCAGGGCCGCGTCTCGTGCAGCGCCAGCGCGATCGAGGCCGCCTCGACGAGTTGCTGCGACATGTCGGTCAGCGCCGGCCACGCGTACGGGTGCGCCGGGTCGGTGCCGGCGGTCAGGCCGCTCGCGTACCGCTCCAGCAGCCCCGGCGGCACGTCGCCGCCCGCCCCCGCGATCCTGAACGCGGCCAGCATGAACGTGCGCGCGTACCCCTCGAGACCGTCGCTCACCGGCCCCGACCTGCTGGCCCTGCCGGGCAGGCGGTACTGGGCGAGACCGTCGGTCGCATACGGCAGCACGGCGGCCAGCAGGTGGTCCGCCATGGCCTCCCAGTGTTCACGAGAGTGCTCTTCGGGCATCGACATAAAGCGGATACTAGGCCAACATGCCGGGAAAATGGAGACCGTGGATGGCTTCGCATAGTAAGCGTTTCACTCTCCGGCTCGGGTGCGGGAGGTCGTGAGGCGATTTGACACCGCGACCGCCGGGCGGAAACATGCCGTGTAAGCGGTTTACCCGGTTGTTTCACTGGGGAGGTGGCATGGTCCGGCGTGCGGCGTCCGAAGGCGGGGAGCGGCGGCCGACGACGATCCGCGACGTGGCCGCGCACGCGGGGGTGTCCGTGGCCACGGTCTCCCGCATCCTGTCCGGCTCCTATCCCAGCGCCCCGGCCACCCGCAGCAAGGTGATGAAGGCGGTCCGCGAGCTCGACTACGTCGCCAACGCCAACGCCCGCAACCTCGCCGGGGCCAGCAGCCGCAGCGTCGCCATCATCGTCAACTCCGTCGTCTCCCCCCACTACGCCCACGTCGCCCAGGGGGTGCAGACGCAGGCCGCGCTCGAGGGCAAGCTGTGCATCGTCGGCACCACCGGCGGCGACCCGGAGCGCGAGCTGGCCACCGTCCAGCTCATGCGGCAGGAGCACGCCGAGTGCGTGATCCTCGTCGGCAACGTCGTCAACAACGACGCCTACCGCGAGCGCATGGCCGACTACGCCCGCGCGCTGGCGGCGGCCGGCTCGCAGCTCGTCCTGTGCGGCCGGCCCACGCTGGGCCCCGACGTGCCCGCCCTCGTCGTCGAGTACGACAACACCGGCGGCGCCTACGCCATCACCAGCCACCTGCTCTCGGCGGGTCATCGGCGCATCCTGTTCCTCGGCCGGCACGAGGGTTACACCACCTCCGACAGCCGCATCACCGGCTACCGCAACGCGCTCGCCGACCACCGCGTCCCCCACGATCCGGGCCTGGAGGTCGACGGCACGATGGAGCGCAGCGAGGGCTACCGCATGATCCGGGAGCGGCTCGCGGCCGGGCCGCCCGACTTCACCGCCGTCTTCGCCGGCAACGACCTCATCGCCGCCGGCGCCCGCCAGGCCCTGCGCGAGCACGGGCTGCGGGTGCCCGACGACATCTCCATGGTCGGGTTCGACGACCTGCCGCCCTCCGCCGACATCGACCTCACCACCGTGCACGTGCCGCACGAGGAGCTGGGCCGCACCGCCGTGCGCCTGGCGCTCGAACGCGGCCAGGACAAGGCGGCGCCGGGCCGGCACGTCCTGCTCGGCACGCACATCATCGTCCGCGACTCCGTGCGGCCGCTCCGGCCCGACCTGGGGTGAGAGCGGCGGCGCCATGGAACGGCCGCCGGTCCCGGCTCCGCGGGTTCAGTCGGGCTCCACGTCACCCAGCCAGACGTAGCCGTTGTCCACGTTCAGCCAGGCGCTCTCCGAGGTGCTCGGGCCGATGGCGTCGGCGACCTGCTGGACGACGTACGCGGCCGGGTAGCCGCTCGCCGCCTGCGCGGGCACGGCGGCGGAGGCGGCTATGTCGTCGCCGGTCAGCCCGCGGTACACGTCATACGCCGCCGAGTCGCCGGGCATGTCGTCGCCGGCCATCAGCTCGGCGATCTGGGCCGCCTCCTCTTCGGTCATCTCGACGTAGCCGGTCGTCTCGTCGTACTGCACCGGCTCGCCGTAGTCCATGCGGTCGACGACTTCGTAGGCGGGGCCGGGGCCGGCACGCACGGGGGCGCCCTCGGGGTCGGCCACGCGCAGGCCGTCGTCGTCCGCCATCGGCTGGGCGGCCTGGGTCCGTACCTGGCCCGTGCCCACGTCATCCTGGGTCCGCACCTGGCCTGCCCCCGCGTCATCCTGGGTCCGTACTTGCCCCGTGCCGGCGTCATCCTGGGTCTGCACTTGCCCCGTGCCGGCGTCATCCTGGGTCCGTACTGGCCCGGTGCCCGCGTCGGCCTGCGCGGTCGCCGCCGCGCCGAGCAGGCCTGTCACACCTGCGGCGCCGGCGATGGCGAGCTTGGTGATGGTGGTCCGCATCGCGGGTACCCCCGAATCCTGCTTCCTCGCGACCGTTGCTCCCCACGGAGAGCCGTCGCCTTGCAGTCATCTGTCGGGCTGCCCCGCGGGCGGGAAGCCGCATCCCGCCCCGGCGTCAAAACCGGCCCAACTCCCCCTGCGGCTCGTCAGTAACACCAGCCCCGGAAGCCGTCTCACGCAGGAAGGGCAGGAGGTGCCCGAGGAGGGCGTCGGGGCTCTCCTCGGGGACGTAGTGGCCGCAGCCGGGCAGGACGGCGGTGCTCAACCGCTCGGTCACGGAGGCGAGCAGGGCGCCGAGGCGTTCGCCCTGGCCGCGGGCGCCGGAGACCCCGAGGACCGGCATCGTGAGGGGACGCTGCTTGCGGCGGTCGTTCTGGGCGATGTTGTCGTCCGTGGCCCGGTAGTAGTCGAAGCTGGCGCGCAGCGCTTCCGGATCGCGGGCGATGGTCTCGACGTAGAAGGCGACGGCCTCGGCGGGGAGCGGGCGGGCGGCCTTGAGCTGGAACTGGTCGCCGTAGTAGATGTGCTCCCGGCCGCGCACCAGCAGCTCGTTGACGGAGCGCCTCCGGTTGAACGAGAAGTGCCAGAGCATGTCGTTCTGCGCCTCAGGGCCGAAGATCGGGATGTCGGGCGCGAGGCCGGGGATGGTGGCGTCGACCAGGGCGAGGCGGTCGACGGCCGCCGGGTGGTCCGCGGCGAGGGCGTAGCCGATCCACATGCCCACGTCGTGGCCGGCCATGGCGAAGCGGTCATGGCCCAGCGTGCGCATGAGGGCGACGAGCTCGGCCGCCACGGTGGCGGTGTCGTAGCCGCCGTGGGGCTTGTCGGAGCGTCCGACGCCGCGCGGGTCCACCGCGATGACGCGGAAGTGCTCAGCCAGGCGAGGCATGACGTGGCGCCACACGTACCAGTTCTGCGGCCAGCCGCCGACCAGGAGCAGGGGATGTCCGGCACCGCCCTGCACGGTGTGCAGGCGGACGTCGCCGACGCGGACCAGGGTGCTGTCGAAGACGTCCGCGAAGCCTTCGGGGAGCCAGGGGACGCCGGTCACCGTACCGAAGCCCGTGATGCGGTTGGAGTGGTTCACATGAACCTGTTTAGACGGTTCATCGGAGCCATGTCAACCTGCGCCCGGCGGGCCGGGCTTCCCCTAGAATGAACCACCATGACCGGTTCACCTGTTGGCATGAGCGCTGATCCGCGCGGCGCGGAGGGCTTCCGCCTGGGCAACGAGATCCTCGCCTTCCGCTTCGTCGCCACGCTTTCCGAGCGGCGCGGCGATCCGGTGGAGCGCATCCCCACCCCGGAACGGCTGAGCGCCTGGCTGGCCGCCAACGGGCTCGGCGAGGCCGGCCTGCCGGTCTCCGAAGCCCTCCTCCGGGACGCCCGCGAACTACGCGAAGCCATCCACCGGGCCGGCACCGCCGTCGCCGGAGGGGGTGTGCCGGATCCCTCCGACGAGGAACTGCTCAACCGGTGGAGCTCCCGTCACCGGGCGCGGCTCGTCCTCGACGGCGGGCGTGCGCGGTGGCGGCTCCCGGAGACCGATCCGGCACGGGCCGCGCTCGCGGTCGTCGCGCTCGACGCCATCGCGACGCTCGGGGGGCAGGGGGATGGCATGATCAAGCGGTGCGAGCAGGCCACGTGCGGGGGCCTCTTCGTGGATACCAGCCGTGGTGGGCGGCGGCGGTGGTGCTCGATGGCGACATGCGGCAACAAGATGAAGAAGGCCAACCTCAAGTCGGCCAGGGCCAGGAGCGGCGAGACGCCCGCCCACAGGGGCGAACACGCCTGAACGGCCCACACCCCACGGGACGAAGGTTGCAAGAGCGGGCCGACCTCACCCGTAACGTCGCACGCGGGGACCGCCCCCTGAGGTGACGTCGCATGCGACCGGGCTCCCGACCGCGACGGCAGCACCCCGGCGACGCCATGCGGCAGGGCCGCCGAGATGGCCTGCCGATCAGCGCGGGCGGCTGAGGGCGGCCTCGGCCAGATCCGTCCACCTCTCGACCGAGGAGTGGGGCACGACCACCCAATCCTTCATCTCCCTGCCCTGCCCCGAGGGGTCGAACAGGGACGCACCGGCCAACTGGAGCGCGGCTGCGTGCTCAGGAGTATCCCTGACCAGCCGGAACACCATCGCGCCATCACGCTGCAGGCTCGCGAACACCTTGCCCGCCTGATCCTTGAGCGCGGGACTCCCCATCATCCTGGAGACCCGTACACCCAGATCGGCCAGTTCGGCGCCGACCTGCTTGAAGTCCTCTTCGGCACTCATCCTCAGTCGCCCCCGCACTCCACGGTGGCGTGGTCGGGCAACTCGTCGTGGCCGGGCTCTTCCCGCGTGACACGATCGCCCGGCCCCGCCTTCCTTCAGAACGGCGATCAGGCTAGTCGTCCTGGCGGCACCGATCAAGGCCGGTACGGGATGCCCGACCCCGCCCAGCCCACCGCCGGTCCGAGAGCACGACGGGCGGACGCGAGGCGCGGCCTCAGGTGTCCCTCACCCCGCGACGGCCGCCCGCCACGGCGTTGCCACCTTCTCGCCGTAGACGATCTCGCGGGCGCCGGCGAACGCGGCCAGGCCGGTGATCGCCTCCGTGACGGCCCGGACGGTGCTCGGGTCGGTGGTGGTGTCACCCTCCGGGAACACGCCCTCGATCTCCAGCACCCCGCGCCGCCGGTCCACGCGCGGAACGAGCCGCCCGATCAGCCGTTCCCCGTGCAGGATCGGCATGATGTAGTGGCCGTACTGCCGCTTGTGCTTGGGGACGTACATCTCCGTGCGGAACGCGAAGCCCCAGAGGCGCTGGGTGCGTTCGCGGTCGCAGATGAGGTTGTCGAACGGTGACAGCAGCGTGGTGCGCGGCTGCCAGGCGTCGCGTTCCAGGAGTGCGAGCGCGTCGGCGTGCGCGTACCAGACCTCGTCGCCGCCCTCCACCGCGACCTGCACGACGCGGCCCGAGCGGTGCAGGGCGGAGAGCGCGCCGGCCAGGCCCGGGTAGCGGGCGCGGGTGAAGTGGCGCTCGATGTCGGGGACGCGGGCCACGCCGAGGGCGCGCAGGGCGTGCTCGGCCGCTCGGGTCACCGCCTCCTCCTGGGAGAGCCGCTCAGCCTGCGCCCAGCCGGGGAGCCAGCGCTCCGTCAGGTCCCAGTGGCGGGTGCGGCCCTGACGGGCCGCCACCATGATGTGGCCCTGCGTCCACAGGAAGTCCAGCATGCGCTCGACGTTGCGGCCGTTGGTCCAGCCCGTCGACTTCCACGGCACGGCCGCGAGGTCCTCGAACGCACCCGGCGGGAGCGGGCCCTCCTCGCGCAGGCGGTCGAGCACGTGGCGGCGTAAGGCGTCGTTGGCCTCGATCCAGCCGCGCACCATGCGGGCGTAGTCGGACTCGCCCGTGGCGTAGCGGCGCATCATGAGGTGGTGGATCGGGTAGTCCTCGGCCAGCACGATCGAGGCGGCGTGGGCCCAGTACTCAAACAGCCAGCGCTCCCGCCACAGCAGCGCGTCGAGGTCGGCGAGGTCGTAGCGGCCGGCCCGGCTCCAGAGCACGAGCAGGTGACTGCGGGCCACCGCGCTGACCGGGTCGAGTTGCAGGCAGCGCAGGCTGCGCAGGATGGCGCGCAGGCCCTCGAGGTCGGCGCCGGGGCGCGGGCCGGCCAGATGCTGGCACATCACGGCCAGCCGCCGTGCCGAATCCAGGGTGAGGATGGGGGCCACGAGGCAGGAGCGTAATCGAAAAGACGTTCGACGGCAAAGCGGGGTCGGGCCTCGGCGCTGGATGGGAGGGCCGGTCAGGGGGACGGTGGTGGTGCTGGAGGGTGTCAACGGCATCGCGGCGACACCGAGCGGCTGCGGCTGCTGTTCGGCGGTCGTCGGGCTGAGGTTCCTGCGTTGACCTTTATGGCCTGGTGTCGATGAGGTTCTGGCGGGCGTCGCCGGGGAGCAGGTAACCGGCCCTGACGTTGTGGGCGTCCGCGCGGACGACCGCCGCCACGTAGTGGCTGTGCGTCGGGTACAGCCGGGCGAGCTGCGCCTGGTCGAACGGGATGTGCGTGCCGAACAGCACGCAGAACGTCTCCCCCGAGTTGTCGCCCGTGTTCAGCGCGGTGGGCGCCGCCACCTGCGACAGCCGGATGCCGCCGCGCGCCAGCCCCAGTTCGTCGCGGACCTTGGTGCCGTCGGCGGCGAACTCCAGCGGCGGCGCGGTGGGCGGCGCGGCGCCACGCCGGGCCCAGCGGGTCAGATGGTCGTAGGCGGCGGCCAGGACGTGGTGCAGCGGGACGCGGCTGAACGGCGGCCTGGCGCACGTGTACGTCGGCGGGGCGCCCAGGTCGCGGGCGAGCAGCGGGACGCGGGCGCTGTAGCCGTGCCATCCGGAGTGCGCGCTGCCGGCCACCTCCCAGCGGCGGAACCGCTCGGTGTCCGGCGGACGCACGGGCGAGCGCACGTCGGTCTCCGACAGCACCTGGAAGACCGGCTCCGCGCCGGCGCGGGTGGGGGCGGGGCCGACGATCTGGCCGTACCCGTCGAAGACGCTCTCGATGTGCGGCAGCACGGCGTCGTAGTAGACGGTCAGCCGGCCTGCCGACTGCGAGGCGCCGATGGCCAGCACGGTGTCGGCCCGCAGGCGGCCCAGGAGGGCGGGCCGGGCCGATGCCCTGATGGCCTTGGCCGCCTGGGAGAACACGTCGTAGGAGAGCTGGTCGGTCATGTAGAGGCCGCCGCCGGTGACGTCGAGGGTGCCGTAGCGGGCGGGGCTCCACTGGCGGAGCTGGTTCACGCCCACGCGCTGGGCGGAGACGCCGACCCACGCGTACCCGGCGCGGGTGAGCTGCTCGGTGCTCCAGAGGGCGTCCAGGTCGTATCCTGCGGTGACGTTCTGCCACTCCATCAGCACGGTTCCGTTGAACGTGGCCTGGCTCGCCGGGCGGCGGACGATCACCCTGGTCCGGTACGGCACGTCGGCGGCGAGCAGCTCGCCCGTGGCGCTGTAGGCGTCGGCGTTGCCCGACAGGTGGAACTCCTGCTCGACGTAGCCGAGCGCGCGCAGGTCGGCGTCGGTGGCCAGCCACGGGTAGGTCTCCGACAGCTCCGGAGAGGTGGGGTCACCCGGCGGAGCCCCTGGCAGCGGGCCCTCGACCCGCGGGACGTCGACCGCGGTGGCGACGGCCGAAGAGCTCGAAGCGGCCGAGGCCGTCGAGGTGGTCGAGGCCGTCGAGGTGGTCGAGGTGGTCGAGGTGGTCACAGCCTGCGCCGCCGAAGCAGCGGAAACAGCTGAAGCCGCCGAAGCGGCAGAGGCGGTCGAAGCGGGAAGCAGGCTCGCGGCGAGCAGTGCCGCGCCCGCGATCCGTACCGTTCTGGGGAATGGCGCCATCGCGCGATCTCCTTCCGGGGCCCAGGGAGCCGGCCGCACCGGGCGCTCTCCCTC
This sequence comes from Nonomuraea sp. NPDC050202, assembly GCF_040656115.1. Classification (NCBI taxonomy): domain Bacteria; kingdom Bacillati; phylum Actinomycetota; class Actinomycetes; order Streptosporangiales; family Streptosporangiaceae; genus Nonomuraea; species Nonomuraea sp. NPDC050202. Next base: position 177,492 of record NZ_JBFALF010000010.1, read on the forward strand.
CCGGCCACCGGCCCCGACCGATGCTCCCCCGCCCGCCGGCTTCGCGCATCGGCACAATCACCGGCGCGATCAGGAAGGCGGCGTCGCATCCATGCGGTAGAGGGAGTGGAACAGCGGCCAGGTCAGGGCGGCCATCTCGGCCGGAGGGCGGGGGCAGCCGCCCCGCAGCCACTCGGCGGCCACGCCGATGAGCGCCCCCGCCGTGAACGCCGCGGGCACGTCCAGCGGCAGGTCCAGCACCGCCCTGGCGCGCTCGGGCACGCCGGCGCTGTCGATGGCCTCCTGGAGGCGCTCCTGGATGGCCGCCGTGCTGCGGTGGCGGATGTGGTCGGCCACGCGCGCGCTGCCCTGCGGCCCCAGCAGCGCGCGGTAGAGCCCGGCGTGCTCGGCGAGGCTGGCGAAGAACGCCTCCAGCGACTGGGTGGCCTCCTCGGCGGGGTCGGCCACGTTGAAGTCGCCCGGCAGCGCCTCGATCAGGTTGTCGATCATCGCCGTGCAGGCGGCCTCGGCCAGCTCGTGCACGTCGCGGTAGTGGTCGTAGAAGGTGGAGCGGCTCACCCCGGCGAGCTCGGCCACGTCGGCGACGGTGATCCGGGACAGGTCCTGCTCCTCGACGAGCTGGAGCAGCGCCCGCGCCAGGGCCGCCTGGGTGCGGCGCACGCGCCGGTCGCCCGGGGTGGAGGTGCTGCTTGCTCTGCTCGTTGCCACGTCTTCACCCTACCGTCTACCTACATGTGCAGGTTTTCCTACAGATGTAGGGTAATCTGTGGGCGACACGAGGGAAAGGACTACGTCACATGCGGATTCCTGCAGGTAGGGCCACCTCTCGCCGGAGCGGGGCGGCGTGACCCCGCCCGGCAGCGTCCTGATCGTCGGCGCCTCGGCCGCCGGCCTGAGCACGGCCGAGGCGCTGCGGCGCCAGGGCCACCAGGGGCGGCTCACGCTCCTCGACGCCGAGCCGCACCTCCCCTACGACCGTCCGCCGCTGTCGAAGCAGGTCCTGGCCGGCGACTGGGAGCCGGGCCGGGCCCAGCTCCGTACGCAGGCGCAGCTCGATGCGCTGGACGCGGAGTTCGTCCGGGGCGAGCCGGCCGTCTCCCTCGACGCCGCCGCCCGCGAGGTGCGCACGGCCACCGGCCGGGTGCTGCGCGGCGACGCCGTCGTCATCGCCACGGGGCTGACGCCGTGCCGCCTCCCGGGGCAGCGGGGGCTGGCGGGGGTGCACGAGCTGCGCGGCCTGGACGACGCGCTCACCCTGCGCGCCCACCTGACCGCCGCCAGGCGGCTGGTGGTCGTCGGCGAGGGCGTGCTGGGGGGCGAGGTCGCCGCGACGGCCCGCAAGCTGGGCCTCGACGTCACGCTCGTCGGCCTCGGCCCGGCGATCCTCGCCGACCAGCTCGGCGGCCCGGCAGCCGAGCTGCTCACCCGCACGCACGTGGAACGGGGGGTGGTGCTGCGGCTCGGCGTCGCGGTCGAGGAGCTGACCTCGGCCGGCGGGCGGGTCACCGGCGTACGGCTGGCCACCGGCGAGCTGCTGCCCGCCGACGCGGTCGTGGTGGCCATCGGCTCCCGCCCGGCGACCGGGTGGCTGGCGGGCAGCGGGCTCCCGCTCGGCGACGGCGTGGAGTGCGACTCCCGCTGCCGCGCCGCCGAAGGTGTCTACGCCGTCGGCGACGTGGCGTCCTGGTGGCACGAGGGGCTCGGCAGGCGGCTGCGCCTGGAGAACCGCACCAACGCCACCGAGCAGGCCCAGGTGGTGGCCGCCAACGTGCTCGGCGCCGACCGCGCGTACGAGCCGATCCCGTACTTCTGGACCGACCAGTACGACATCAAGATCCAGGCCCACGGCCTGCCGTCGGCGGCGGCCGAGGTGAGCATCGCGGAAGGCGACCCGGAGCAGGGCCGCTTCGCCGCGCTCTACCGGGAGAACGGCCAGGTCACCGGCGTGCTCGGCTGGAACATGCCGAAGCAGGCCCGCGTACTGAGACAGCAGCACCTCACCGCCCGGCCCGTCACCACCGCGTGACAGCCGCACCTCGCACCCGGCCGTCACCACCGCGTGACGGCAGCCCCTCGCCACCCCGGCCCGTCACCACCGCGTGACAGGCCATCACCAGCGATCCAGGCATGACACGAGCCGCCCGGGGGCGGCCGAACGATCCGCGCACGAGGAGAATGCCGAATGAGTGTGAACGAGCAGGTCCTGAGCTATCCGATCCCCAACGACGCGGCGCTGGACCCGCCCGCGGAGTGGGCCGAGCTGCGCAGCGGTTGCCCGGTGGCCCACGTGAAGCTGCCCAGCGGCGACTCGGCCAAGCTGATCACCCGCTACGAGGACGTCAAGCAGGTGCTGGCCGACCCGCGCTTCACCCGCCAGCTCACCGCCCCCGACGCGGCCCGGCTGACGGCCGACGGCACGGGGGTGTTCAACAGCGCCCTGGCCGAGATCATCCCGGACAGCGGCGACGGGCACCTGCACTGGCGGCGCCTGGTCGGCAAGTGGTTCACGGCCAAGCGCATGGCCGCCATGCGGCCCCAGATGGCGCAGATCGCCGAGGACCTCATCGACGACCTGGTCAAGCGGGGCGCCCCCGGTGACCTGCGGGCGACGCTGGGGTTCCCGCTGCCGGTGTACGTGATCTGCGACATGCTCGGCGTGCCGGCCGAGGACCGGGACAGGTTCTCGTACTGGTCGGACACGCTGCTCAACCTGACCCGCTACAGCAAGGAGGAGATCGACGCCGCCCAGGCCGAGTTCTTCCAGTACATGTCCGACCTCATCGACGCCAAGCGCGCCGAGCCGGGCGAGGACCTGCTGAGCGAGCTGCTGGCGGCCGGCGGCCCCGACGACGGCGGGCTGGCCGACCTCCAGATCATCGTCACCGGCATGGCGCTGCTGGTCGCGGGGCACGAGACCACCGCCAACATGATCGGCAAGATGGTCTCCATGCTCCTGGCCGACCGCACCCGCTGGGAGGCGCTGGTGGCCGACCCGTCGCTGATCCGCGGCGCCGTCGAGGAGACGCTCCGCCTGGACGCCAACTCCGGTTTCGGCCTGCCCCGCTACCTGCCCGTGGAGGCGGAGATCGGCGGCGAGAACCTGCCCAAGGGCACGACGGTGATCTGCAGCATGGCCGCGGCCAACCGCGACGAGAACGCCTTCGAGGGCGCGGCCGAGATGGACCTGACCCGCAGCCCGAACCCGCACCTGGCCTTCGGCTCCGGCGCCCACTCCTGCCTGGGCCAGTCGCTGGCCCGTACCGAGCTGCAGGTCGTGCTGGAGGTGCTGCTGCGCAGGCTGCCGACGCTGGAGCTGGCGGTGCCGGTGGCGGAGCTGGAGCGGGTGGAGGGGCTGGCGGTCGGCGGCCTGCGTACGGTGCCGGTCCGCTGGTGACAGCGATCAACGAGGAGGGAATGCGGATATGAAGGTCACCGTCGACGAGGACAAGTGCTGCGGCGCCGGCTCGTGCGTGCTGATCGCGCCCGAGGTGTTCGACCAGCGTGAGGATGACGGCATCGTGATCCTGCTGAACGCCGAGCCGGGCGAGGACCAGCACGCGGCGGTCCGCGAGTCCGCCGCGGTCTGCCCCGGCGCCGCCATCGAGGTGCGCGAGTAACCCTGAAGACCTGGGCGCACGTGCGAACGGCCGCACGTGCGCCCTCGTCATGTCCTGCCGGTGAGGCGGGACCTGGTGCGCTCCGGCGCGTGCGCGGGCAGCTCGGCGAGGATGTCGGCGAGCGAGACCCCGGCGAGGCTGGCCCGCCACGCCCGGTGCGCGCCGGCCATCTTCTCCGCCAGGACGCAGATGCTCCGGCACTCCTCGGGCGGCAGCGCGCCCCGCCCCTGCCGGCGGATCTCGCGGCACTCGTACGGCGTCGACGCGCCGTCCACCGCCTCGACGATCTGCAGCAGCGTGATCTCGGAAGCCGCCCGCGCCAGCCGGAACCCGCCCCTCGGCCCGGTCGTCGCCGACAGCACCCCGGCCCGGACGAGCGCCTGGAGCTGTTTGGCCAGGTAGGGGGCGGGGAGGTCGTAGTAGTCGGCCAGCTGGGCCGCTGACGCGGTGGCGCCCGGCTCGAGCTGGGCCAGCGACGTCGCGCAGTGCAACAGCCATTCGGTACTCACAGGCAGCTTCACGATCGACAGCATATCGCGGATATTGCGGATCTATTTAGTCCGAGATACGGTCGGGGCGATACGAGATTCGAGAAGGAGATCATCATGAGGATCGCCGTCGCCGGCGCCACCGGGAACATCGGAGCCCTCACCACCGCCGCCCTCGAACGGGACGGCCATGACGTGGTGCGCATCAGCCGATCCCTCGGCGTGGACCTCGTGACCGGCGAGGGGCTCGACGCCGCGCTCGCCGGAGTGGACGCGGTGGTGGACACGATCAACGGCCAGGGAGGATCCCCCGAGGAGACGGTGGCCTACTTCGCCGCCACCACGCGCAACCTGCTCGACGCCGAGGCTCGTGCCGGCGTGCGCCACCACGTGCTGCTGTCGATCGTGGGATTGCGGCGGGTGGTGGGCAACGCCCACTACGCCGGCAAGCGCGAGCAGGAACGCCTGGTGGAGTCGGGCCCGGTGCCGTGGACGATCGTGCCGGCGACGCAGTTCCACGACTTCGCCGCGATGGTGTCGAGCTGGACGGAGCAGGACGGCGTGGCCACGATCGCGCCGCTGCTCGTGCAGCCGATCTCGCCGGCCGACGTGGCCGAGGTGCTGGCCGAGGTCGCGGTGGGCGACCCGAAGGGACGCTACGCCGACGTCGCCGGGCCCGAGCCGCAGGACCTGGTGGACATGGCCCGCCGCACGCATCAGGCGCGCGGGCGCGAGGTGAAGCTGGTGCCGGCGTGGTCGACGATGTTCGGCCCGGAGATGGCCGGCAACGCGCTGCTGCCCGGCGAGGGCGCCCGCATCGCGCCGACCACCTTCGAGGAGTGGCTCGCCCAGCAGCGATAGGCTCGGGGCGTCGAGCACGGAGGGGCCGGGATGAACGAGCTGGTGGATCTGTCGCATGTCGTCGAGCACGGCATGATCACCTACCCGGGGCTGCCCGGGCCCGAGATCGCCGACCACGTCTCCAGGGAGGCGTCGCGCGGCAGGTACGCCCCCGGCACGGAGTTCCAGATCGGCCGCATCGGCATGGTGGCGAACACCGGCACCTACCTCGACGCGCCGTTCCACCGCTACGCGGACGGCCACGACCTGAGCGAGCTGCCCCTGTCGAAGCTGGTGAACCTGGAGGGGGTGCTGGTCTCCGCCGGGGAGCCGCGGGCGATCGGGCACGAGGCGTTCGACAAGCACGAGGTGCGCGGCAGGGCGGTGCTGGTGCACACGGGCTGGGACCGGCACTGGCGCACGGAGCAGTATGGCCACCCGTCGCACCCGTTCCTGACCTCGGACGCCGTCGAATGGCTGGTGGAGCAGGGGGCCGCCCTCGTGGGCATCGACTCGGTGAACATCGACGACGTCGGCGACCCCTCCCGCCCGGCCCACACGAAGCTGCTGGCCGCCGGCATCCCGGTGGTGGAGCACCTGACCGGGCTGGAGCGGCTGGCGGGACGCCCGTTCGCCTTCCACGCCGCCCCGCCCGCCGTCCGGGGCATGGGCACCTTCACCGTGCGGGCGTACGCGGTGCTGCGCGGCTGACCCTCAGAAGTACTGCTTGACGCGGAACTCGCGGACGAGGAGCGGGGCCGAGGCGCGGCCGAGTACCTTGACCTTCCTGAGGTGGGTGGCCTTGTCGATGGTCACCTTGACGCACTTCATGCGCACCTCGTGGTGCCCGGGCGGCGCGTAGCGGGAGATGATGACGCCCCGCCTGCCGAAGCCCCGCCCCGAGAGCCCCACGCCGACCTCGCGGTAGGCGCGCCAGGAGCCCTTCAGGGGGAACGCGGTGGAGCCGACGATCGCGTGGTTCGACTCGTCGGGGCAGTGCAGGAGCACCCGGATGACGTCGTTCTGGTGAGGCGCGTACGGCGTGACGAAGAAGGACGTGAGCTTGCGCCACGGCGGCGTCCCGGCGTGGGCGGTCGCGGGGGTGGCGAGGACGGCCGCCGCCGCCATGCCGACGATGGCCCGCATTCGCCCTCCCCGCACACCGTGACCTGGCCTTTTCCCATTGTGACCAGGTCGCCGCCGATGAGCGTGACGCCACGCCGCGTCCGGTCAGCAGCGAGGCCTGAGGCTGCGGGCGACATCGAGCCAGGCGGTGACGTCGGAGTCGGTGTGGTGGCGGATGGCCCAGTCGACCAGCCGCAGGCTCATGTGGGCCCAGCAGGCCGGCGCCGACTCCGTGTCGGGGACGTCCACGTGCAGGCCGGGGGCGCGGCGGGCCAGGTCGAAGCGGAGGGTGTGCAGGTCGAAGTCGGCGTCGCCGCGGGTGGCGCCGTCCCAGTCGATCACGCCGGTGACCGTGCCCGCCGCGTCCACCAGCACGTTCTCCGGGTGAAAGTCGGTGTGCACCAGATCGTCGCCCTCCAGGGCGTCGGGGAAGGCCCGGCCGATCTCCTCGACCTGGTCGAGCAGGTGACGGGTCCGGCGGTCGTACCCGCGCAGCGAGCCGTGCAGGCAGTAGCCGGGCCCGTCGTCGCGCAGGTGGAGGCGGTGCGGCGGCAGGTCGGCGCGTCCGGCGAGCAGGCCACGGCAGCGGGAGTTGATCTCGATCATGTGCCGCACCGTGGCCTCCGACGGCACACGGGTGATCGTGCCGGGCAGCAGCTCTTGGACGATCACCGGCGGGCGCACCAGCTCGTACGCCGGTGCCGGGATGCCCGCCGCCCGCGCCACCTCCAGCAGGTGGCGCACGTCGGGCCCGCGGGTCAGGACCGAGCGGTGGCCGTCGGGCCAGCGTACGTACGCGGCGCCGACCTCACCGCCCGGGCACGGTCCTTCGTAGGTCAGCGGCTCGGGGATGTCGTGGACGTCGAGCTTGGGGACGGGAGGAAGCGTCACGGGTTCCTTCATACTCCGAGCAGGAACGCGCCCACCACCGGAGCCAGGTAGAGCAGTGGGAACGGCAGGTGGGCGTACGAGCGGGCCCTGGCCACGGTGACGACCGCACCCGTGAAGTAGACCACCAGGCCGATCGTGGCCAGGACGCCGATCACCGGTACGAACAGCCCGGCCAGCAGCCCCAGCGACCCGGCGGCCTTGGCGGCGCCCAGCCACGGCCACCAGCGGCGGGCGACGCCGTACTCGGCCAGGGGCTCCACGACCCACTTGGCGCGGATGAAGACCGACAGGGCCGAGAAGCCCACCCAGAGGGCGGCCAGGACGGTGACGGCGGTGTAGGCGATGTTCATCGGGTGCTCCTTCATGGTGCGGTTCGAGGTCTTCATCGCCTTGACCCCCGGCGCCGCGCAAGTGTGACTCAGCGGCGCGGGACGATTTCCAGGCCGAGATCCGGCTGTCCCAGCCAGTCGAGACGGACGGCCGCGGCCGCCGCCCGCTCGTCCAGCTTCAGCCGCACCTTGTACACGCTCAGCAGGAGGGCCTGCAGCGAGTCCACGCCGAACGACGCGCCCACGCCCTCCTCCCCCAGGCCGACGATCTGGTGCGGGCAGCACCAGTCGCCGTTCGCGCTCAGCTCGTCGGGGCGCGGCCTGCCGAACCTGACCGTCACCCGGGTGCGGGCGCCGTCCGTGGTCACGGCCTCGAGCTGCCGTTCTGCCATGATCTCGCCGAGCTCGTACGTCATCGCCATGGTCATCAGTCTGACCGAGGAGCGGAGCCCGACAGTAAACTGCCCGATATGCGGCGTTTGAGCAGTACGGTGGTCGTGGTGGCGGGGGACGGCGCCGCCGGAGTGGTCGCGGGGCTGGACAAGCTGCACAACGTGCGGGCGATCACCCGGGGCGAGCGCAGCGCGTCCGAGGTGATGGAGCTCGCCGGGCGGTCGGCGGCCACGTACGTCGTGCACGACGCCGACCCGCTGGCGGACGTGGCGGCGGAGTGGACCGCCTACTTCGACGGAACCGGCGTGGTCGGCGCTCTCGAGGTGGCCATCGAGGCCGCGCTGGGCGAGCTGCGTGCCGGCCGGCTGGTGCTGCCCGACTACTACCTGGTGCTGGAGCCCGACGAGCTCACCCGGACGTGGCGGCACTGGTGGCTGGGGGTGCTGGCGGGGGCGGCGCCCGTACGGGTGGTGCCGGTGAGCGCCTCGGCGGCGGCTGTCGCGCAGGAGCTGGGGCGGCTGGCGGCGGGGCGGTGGTGGCCCGCCGACCTGGAGGGATGGCTGCGCGCCCTGCCCAAGGTGGTCCCGGACCAGGCCGGCCTGCCCACCACCGGCGCGGCACTCGCCTGACCAGCCGATCAGCCGGCCGGCTCCGGCGCCTCGCAACGGCGAGACGCGCGGCAGACCGTCTCTCCTGGGCCGGAGCCGCCTCGCGCACGGGTCCATCGGACCTGTTCTGAGGGACTTTGGGTCCCTGCCTCGGGCCTGGCGGATCACGAGATCTTGGGTCCATGTCTGCTGAAGTCCCCGTGACCGATCCCGGCGCGCCGCCGTTCGCGACGCGTGCCGGGGTGCGCAGGGCGGTGGGCGCCGCCGTGGCCGCGCCGTCCGTGCACAACACCCAGCCCTGGCGTTTCCGCCGGGTCGAAGACGCCACCATGGAGCTGTACGCGGACCTCGACCGGTCGCTGATCGTCACGGACCCGATAGGGCGCGGGCTCGGCGTCAGCTGCGGGGCCGCGCTGTCCAACCTCAGGCCGGCGCTCCGGATGACCGGCGGTCACGGGTGCGGGCGGCCCGCCGCGGCCGGTTACCAGGTGACCCAGACGTCCTGCAGGCCGCCGGAGATCATGCCGGTGCGCAGGCGCAGGCTGTCGGGGTGGTCGCGCAGCCGCAGGCCGGGCAGGCGGCGGGTCAGCGTGCTCAGCACGACCTGGAGCTCGAGCCGGGCCAGCGGCTGACCGAGGCAGTAGTGCGGGCCCGCGCCGAACGCCAGGTGCTGGGCGCTGTTCTCGCGGCGCGGGTCGAACCGGTCGGGGTCGGCGAACCTGGCCCGGTCGCGGTTGGCTGCCGGGATGTGCGGGATCACCGTGCTGCCCGCGGGCACCGTGACCTCGCTCAGCTCGACGTCCTCGGTGCAGAACCTGGGCACGCCGCCGAGCACCGACAGCGTGCTGTCCAGGCGCAGCACCTCCTCGACGGTGCCGGGGACCAGGTCGGGGTCGTCCACGACGTCCTCGTAGCGGCTCCTGTCGGCCAGCAGCATGGCCGTCATGATGGCGATCATGTTGGAGGTGGTCTCGTGGCCGGCCAGCAGCAGCGCCCGCACCGTGGCGATGAGCTCCTCCCGGCTGAGCCTGCCGTCCTCGGCGTCGGTGATCTGGGTCAGCTCGCTGAGCAGGTCGTCACCGGGATCGGCGCGGTTGCGGTCGATCATGTCCGAGACGTAGGCGTTGAACTCCCGGTAGGCCTGGTCGACCTCGTCCTGGGTGTAGCGGGTCAGCGTCAGCATGACGCGCGACCAGTGCGCGAACCTGTCCTGGTCCACGGCCGGCGCGCCGACCAGCGCGCAGATGACGCGTACGGGAAGCGGCAGGGCCAGCCCGGCCGACAGGTTGCCCGGCGGGCCCTTGGCCAGCATGGCGTCGAGCAGGTCGTCGGTCATCGCCTGGATCCGGGGGCGCCAGAGCTCCATCTTGCGCAGGGTGAACCAGCCGCTGAGCAGTCGCCGCCAGCGCATGTGCCCCCGGCCTTGGCGGATTCCGGCGGCGCTGGTCCTGCGGCGGTTGAAGAGCCCGCCGTCCTCGGTGGTGGACAGCCTGGCGGCACCGTCCCTGGCGAGGTCACGGCTGAAGCGCGGGTCGGCCATCACCGCGCGGGCGTCGTCGTACCTGGTCACCACGGTGGCCACGTCGCCGCTCGGCAGTCGTACGTGGGCCACGGGGCAGCGCTCGCGCAGCTCCGCGAGCTGCGGCGGCGGCTCCAGAGCGGTGGGGCGGTCGAACGGGAAATCGGGGATCGCGTCAGCCATCACCTTTGTCCTCCGACTGGGGAGTCCGACCTCTTCGAATATAAGAAGATCGTCTATTGCTGACAATCGTCTTGACCCGATGAGGACGGATCCGGCGCCGCCACCACTCGGAACCTCTAGTGAGCGGCTTCGTACTGCTCCACGACGGTGGAGGCGATGCGGCCCCGCTCGCTGACCGGCAGCCCCTGGGCCTTGGCCCAGCGCCGGATCTCCGTGGCCTTCTCACGGCTGACGGCACGCGAGGACAGCGCGCCGACGCGCCGGCCGCGCACGCCGCGGTCGCCGCGGACCGCGCGGGCCTTGGTGATATAGGGAGCCAGCGCCTTCTCCAGCTTCTCCCTGTTCGAGCCCGACAGATCGATCTCGTAGTTCACTCCGTCGAGCGCGAACCGTGTCGTGCCCTCGGCCTCACTGCCGTCGATGTCATCGATAAAGGACTCAACAATACGCTTCGCCATAAGGGTGCTCCAATTAACGTCACGGGCTGCAGGTACTGTAGCCCGCTTCAGCACATCCTGCATCACCGAGGGGGGCCATACCTGCGTAAACGACTTTAGCGAACCGGCCCCGCACCGGGACGTGACTTGCCCATGATGGAAGCAGACAGATGCTCGTCCGAGTCCACCCGCACGCGTGCGCGGGCCACGATCCGCAGCCCGCTCCGCAGCTCGCACCGGCCCCGCGGGCAATGGCGGTGATTCCGCGGTATTGAAGTCGAATTCAAAGTTTCCCTTGCTGCATAGGGCTTTGCGGCAACGGCGGGCGCCGCGTCAGGAGTCTTCCGGCACGCGCGCCGGGGCCTCCACCTGCCGCGCCGTTTCCCACAGATAGTCGAACTGCTCGACCCAATAGGCGTACCAGCGCTCGTGCCGCTCGCGGGTGAGGTCGACGTGCATACGCGCGAAAGTCGACTGGCCCGCCCCGTGCAATTCGACGATGGCGCGGCCCTGCCAGGCGTCCGGATCGGTGAGCACGAGGCTGAAACCCGGGTTGTAGGGGAACAGGCGGTACTCCACCTTTCCCGGCGTCCGCCAGCCTCTCATTCGCGCGAGCCGTTCCAGCATCGCCTCCAGCGCGACGGGCAGGCTCTGGATCTGGTGGTCGTCCGACTCGTCGAGCTGGCTGCGTGCGATCCTGATCGCCTCCTCCTGGCCGGGGTCCAGCACCACGATGCGGACGGTGGCGTCCCGGTGCTGGAGCACGCTGGTGCGCAGGGTCTCGCACACGTACGGGGAGAGCAGGTTGGCCGCGGACGGCGCGAACACGCGCACGTCGCGGACGCCGTCGAAGAGCTTGGGCACGGGGGTGTCGTCGAAGTCGGCCCGGTCGCCGAGCACCTCGCGGCCGTCACGAGGCTGATCGGGGAGGGTGGCGCGGTAGAGGAGCACGCCGATGCCGGCGAGCACGGCCGCCCACTTGACCTCTTCCGACACCACGTCGCTGATCACCGAGACGACGGCGAAGAGGAGCACGATGAGGGCCATCGCGTAGGTCTCGAGGTTCTTGCGCGCCCGCACGTCGGCCTTGACCCGCCGCAGGAACCTCATCGCGCCACCGCCTCACGTCGAGCCCGGTCCTGCCTCCATTCTGGAGCGCCGCCGGCCGGGCCGCCCGTGAAACTTTCATCCCGCCGGACGCCCGCCGATCCGCCACCGACCTGGGGGGAACGCAACGCGGCCGACCGGATTTGCAAACGGTTGCAGCCCGCGCTTCCCGCAGGCCATCCGGCTGTGATTGACTCGCCCTCGCCTCGGGAAAGCGCTTACCCAACGTGGCTTCAGCACTCATTCTCGAAACGGAGTTCGGCGTGCGCGAAAAGGAACGTATCGGCAGAAGGCTGGCGGTCGTACTGGCCACCGGCCTCCTCGCGACCGGAGGACTGGTGGTCGCGCTCAACGGCCCCGCCTCGGCCGCCCCCTCCAACGGCAACTACACGCTGGTCAACGCCGGAAGCGGACTGTGCGCCGCCGTACCGAGTCAGAGCACCGGCGACGGTGTCCAGCTCGTGCAGAGCGCGTGCTCGGGCGGCGCCGGGCAGGTCTTCACGCTCACCTCCTCGGGAGGCGGCTTCCAGATCAAGGCCCAGCACAGCGGCAAGTGCGCGGGCGTGCGCGACGCCTCCACCTCGGCGGGCAAGGCCGTCCAGCAGGAGGGCTGCACCGGGGCCGCGTCGCAGACCTGGCAGCTCACCGCGTCCGGGTCGGCGTACCGGGTGGTCAACGGCAACGGCGGCAAGTGCCTCAACGTCAAGGACAACTCCACGGCGTCCGGCGCCCTCCTGCAGCAGAACTCCTGCGACTCGGCCGCCACCAAGCAGTGGACGCTGCGGGCCGCCGGCGGCTCGGACCCCGACCCGTCGCCCACGCCGACCATCACCCCGACCAGCGGCGGCGGGGACGGCAGCGGCGCGTGGCCGACCGCCACCGGCAGCGTCAAGCTCGCCGACACCCAGCAGGTCACCAACTTCGACGGTGGCATGAAGAGCTACTACGGCATCGGCGACGGCGGCCAGAGCGAGAGCCAGGACCCGATGTTCGAGGTCGCCAACGGCGGCACGATCCAGAACGTCATCATCGACGCCCCGGCCGGCGACGGCATCCACTGCCTGGGCTCGTGCACCATCCGCAACGTGTGGTGGAACGACGTCGGCGAGGACGCGGCCACGTTCATGAGCTCCAGCTCCTCGGCGACCTACCTGGTGGACGGCGGCGGCGCCAAGTCCGGCTCCGACAAGGTCTTCCAGCACAACGGCGCCGGCAGGGTGACCATCAAGAACTTCCAGGTGCACAGCTCGGGCAAGCTCTACCGTGCCTGCGGCAACTGCTCCTCCTCCTACCAGCGCCACGTGGTGATGGACGGCGTGACCGCCCGCTCCACCAAGGTGCTGGCCGGCATCAACACCAACTGGGGCGACACCGCGCGCTTCAGCCGGATCACGGTGTACGGCAGCGCGGTCATCTGCGAGAAGTACAAGGGCGTGCCGAAGGGCAGCGAGCCCACCAAGATCGGCGAAGGCGCCGACGGGGTGAACTGCATCTACTCCCCGTCCGACATCACCTACCGGTAGATCCGCCGGAGCCCTCGACCACCAGGCCGGTCGAGGGCTCCTTCCCTGCCAGCCGTCCCGCTGCCAGCCCTCCCGCTGTCAGCCTTCCAGCTGTCAGCCCTCCCGGTCGTCCGGGATGGTGGCGAGCTTGTCGGGGTTGCTGACGACGTAGACGTCACCCACGTGCTCGCCGTCGGCCGCCAGGGCGAGCACCATCACGGCGACCGGCCCCTCCTCCGAGAACAGCACCACCGAGGGCTCCCCGTTGACGTGCCGGTGACGCAGCTCCAGGTTCTCATTGTGACGCGTGCCCGCGACGATCGTGCGGGCCACCTTGTCCCGGCCGTGGATCGGGCGCGGACCGCCCACCGCCGACTTGCCGCCGCCGTCGGGCCACAGCGTGACGTCGGGCGCGAGCAGCTCGATCAGCGCACCCAGGTCGCCGCCGAACGCGGCCGCCACGAACCGCTCGGTGACCGCCTGGTGCGTACGCCGGTCGATGCGGGCCTTCGGCCGCCGCGCCTGCACGTGCTCGCGGGCCCGGTGCGCGAGCTGCCGCACCGCGGCCGGGCTGCGGTCGATCATGGCGGCGATCTCGGTGTGCCGGTAGGCGAACACCTCGTGCAGCACGAACACCGCCCGCTCCAGCGGGGTGAGCGTCTCCAGGACCACCAGCATCGCGATCGACACCGACTCCGCGCGTACGGCGGGCTCCGCCGCGTCGGTGGCCAGCGGCTCGGGCAGCCACGGGCCCAGGTAGGTCTCCTTGCGCCTGCGCAGCGCGCTCTGGTGGGCCAGGGCCTGGTTGACCGCGATCCGCACCAGGTAGGCGCGGTGGCTGTCGATCTGCTCCAGGTCCTTGGCCGACCAGGCCAGCCAGGTCTCCTGGAGCACGTCCTCGGTGTCGCCGACCGTGCCGAGCATGTTGTAGACGATGGAGAACAGCAGCTCGCGGTGGTCGGCGAACACCGCGGAGGCCCTGTCTTCCTGCTTCGCCCCGGACATCGTCATCCCCGCTCCCCGCGTCGGTGTCTCCGGATCCGCGATCCAAGAGCTCACCGGGGCCACCGACTGTGACACGTCCGGCGAAGATGTGATCCGCGTCATAGGGACCCGCCCGTGATGTCACAAACGCGCGCTCAGCAGCGTCTTAGAGAGTACCTGAGTGACAGCGAGGTGAATCATGGCCTGGCGGATCGCCATGGACGCCACCGAGGCGACGCTCTCGACGGGCACGTCCGACGAACCCCTCTACCCGTTGCCGGGTCTCACCGGCGCCTTCTACCTGCGCCCTGGCGGGGCGCTGGCGGGATTCGCGCTGCGGCTCCCGCTCCCCGCGCGCCGTGGCGAGCCTCGGGACCTGTGGTGGGAGGCCGCCGACCTGGACCGCGACGGCCGGGCCTGGCTGCGGTTCGGGCAGCAGGAGGTGTGCCGGGCCGTGTCCGTGCTGTGCGCGGAGATCCCGGGCGAGCGGCCGTACGAGAAGATCGTCCTGGAGACGGCGTTCTCCTCCTGGAGCCTGCGGCTGCCCGGCGTCCCGCTGCTGTGGCCGCGCCGGCTGACGCTGCGGCTGTTCAGCGAGCTCCGTACGACGGAGAGCACGCCACGCTGAGCAGGGCGTGCTCCGGCACGCCGCGCTGGGCGAGGCGTGCCGGCACCACCGTGCTGAGCAGGGACGCTCCCGCTCGTCAGAGCGTGGCGAGGTCGATCGCCTGGCCATGGCGTCGAGGCCGGCGTCGTTGGGGTGCAGCCAGTCGCCCTCCTGGCCGTCCCGGGTGTTGTACTCGGGCCGCAGCCGGTCCGGATCGGCGGGGTCGGCGAGCACGCGCTCGAAGTCGACCACCGCGTCGTACTCCCCTCCCGAGCGGATCCACTGGTTGACCGCGTCGCGGGTCCGCTCCATGGCGAGCGTCTGCGCGTTGTCCTCGGGGTAGAGCCGCGGGTTGCCCTTGAACGGCACGATCGTGCCGCCGATGACCTTGACGCCGCGGGCGCGGGCCGCGCGGATCAGCGCCCGGTGGCCCTCGATGATCTGCTCGGCCGTGACCGCCGGGTTCGGCCTGCTGCACGGGCTGTCCATCAGCGGGTACGTGATGTCGTTGATGCCGGCCATCACGATCACCGAGCGCACGCCGGGCCGGTCGAGCACGTCCCGCTGGAAGCGCGCGGTGGCCTTCTCGCCGAAGCAGGCGGAGCCGTTCAGCACCCGGTTGCCCGAGAGCCCGGCGTTGAGCACGCCCAGCCTGCGGCCGGAGCCGGCCAGGCGCTCGGCGAGCTGGTCGGGGTAGCGGTTGTCGGCGCCGGCACCGAGAAGGTGCCGGAGGGGCGGTCAGCTGAAGTCGGCGAGGTGGTCGGCGGCCCACTGCGCGTAGGTGCGGGCGGGCCGGCCGGTGAGGTCCTCGACGAGGGAGTTCACCGGCGCGGGCTTGCCCACCGTGGCCTCCATCAGGTCGAACAGCGCGTTGACGAAGGCCGGGTCCATGAACTGGCCGAGCTGCGCCCTGACCGGCCCGGCGTCGAGCTCCTCGAAGCGCAGCGGGCGGCCGAGCACCGTGCCGAGCACGCTCACCTGCTCGGCCTGGGTCATGGGCTCGGGTCCGGTCAGCTCGTACACCTTGCCTGCGTGCCCGTCGCCGGTCAGCACCCGGGCCGCCACCGCGGCGACGTCGCCCTCGTGGACGGGGGCGCTGGCGGCGCCGGCGTACGCGCCGCGCACGACGTCGGAGCCGCCGAGCTGCATCGCGTACGACAGGGAGTTGATGGCCGGGAAGAAGATGCGCAGGAACGTCCACTGCGCGCCGGTGGCCTTGACGGCCTGCTCGACGCCGTGGTGGTAGGCGGCGATCACGTCGGGCTGCTCGCCGGCGCCGTCGGTCACGGCGCCGGAGGACAGGAACACGATCCGCCCGACGCCCGCCCGCCGCGCGGCACGCAGCAGCGGCGCCGCGTCCATGCCGTACGGCAGGACGAGGAAGACGGCGCTCACCCCGCTCAGCGCCGGGGCCAGCGTCTCCTCCTCGGTCAGGTCCCCGCGCACGACCTCCACGCCCGCCGGCAGCCCGGCCTTCTCGGGATGGCGGCTCAGGGCCCGGACCCGGTGGCCCTCGGCGGCGAGCGCTTCTACGGTCTGCCTGCCGAAGTGGGCCGTAGCCCCGACAACCAGGATCATCTTCGTCCTCCTCTGGTGAAGTTGGCTCCACCATATCAGAACGGAACGCTTTGTTCCATCCGAGGGGGGTGGCAGCTTGCGGTCTGCCCGCACAGCCTGAGGCCGGGGATCGGCCCGGCTCACCCTGCACCCCATCCTCGGGTCGCTGTACCGGCTGCCGGAGGTGACCCGGAGGCTGAACGAGACGGGAGCCGAGCCGGCCCTGCGGCTGCTGGCCGGGCAGCCGGAGCGGGCCCGCGAGGAGGCGCGCGGCATCGGGGGTCGTGGCCGAGCGGACCCTGGGCGGGGTGCGCTCGATCACCGGGCGCCCCGCGGAGCTCACGTTCCTGGACGAGCCGGGCGCGACCCGTACGCTGCTGGAGGCCGCCGGCATCCGGCTGTCGGCGGACGTGCGCGCGCTGCCCGCCCTGCCTCCCGAGACGGACGCGCTGCTGGCCACCGTCCTGCGCGAGGCCGCCACCAACGTCGTACGCCACTCCGCGGCCCGCACCTGCCAGGTGACGGCCCGGTCGTGCGACGGCCGGATGCGGCTGCGGATCACCAACGACGGCGCACGCCCTCCCGGCGAACCCACGACCGGCGTGCGGCGCGGCACGGGCCTCGACAACCTGTCCGCCAGGGCTGAGAAGGCGTCGCGCGCCATCGTGCTCGACCTCGGCCACGACGTCGAGGTCGGTCTCCAGCCGCAGCAACCTGGCCAGCGCCTCCCGCAGGATGCGCATGCCCTCGGCCGGCAACACCCGAATCATCCGGCGCCCCCTCCCTCCGAGGCGGAGGTTATTCGAGCTTGCCTAAATCCTTTAGGAACATGCATAATCTTTTATGGCAAATGGAGGAAGGGTTATGGCACGAGCAGGACTGACCACGGAGCGCCTGGTGCGGGCGGGGGCCGAGCTGGCCGACGAGGTCGGGTTCGAGCAGGTGACGGTCTCGGCCGTGGCCAGGCGGTTCGACGTCAAGGTCGCGAGCCTGTACTCGCACCTGAAGAGCTCCCATGACCTCAAGACCAGGATCGCGCTGCTCGCCCTGGAGGAGATGGCCGACCGGGCCGCCGAAGCCCTGGCCGGCCGCGCGGGCAAGGACGCCCTGATCGCCCTCGCGAACGTCTACCGCGACTACGCCCACGAGCATCCGGGCCGCTACGCCGCGGCCCAGCTCAGGCTCGACCCGGAGACGGCGGCCGCCAGCGCCGGGGTGAGGCACGCGCAGATGACGCGGGCGCTCCTGCGCGGCTACGACCTGTCCGAGCCCGACCAGACCCACGCCGTGCGGCTGCTGGGCAGCGTCTTCCACGGTTACGTCAGCCTGGAGCTGGGCGGCGGGTTCAGCCACAGCGCCCCCGACACCCAGCAGACCTGGTCACGCACCATGGACGCCCTCGACGCCCTCCTGCGCAACTGGCCCTCCCCCACGCCATGAACACCCCGGCCGGGCGACCGGCCCACGCCCCGCCAGACGAGCGGCACACCCCCTCGACCCCACACCTGAAGCGATCGGCTGACACCATGCTCATCACCACCCCCATCACCGCCGGCCTCCTGCGCGGCGCCCTCGACCTGGAGCGCACCGCGCGCGGCCTGCTGCCGCACCGCCTGCCCGCGCGGGCCCGCGCCCAGTGCGCCGACGGTCAGCTCGCCATGGCGCAGTCGCAGCCCTCCGGCGTACGGCTGGCCTTCCGCACCCGGGCCACCGCCGTCGAGCTGGACACGCTGCCCACCAAGCGGATCTACCTGGGCGCGCCGCCACGCCCCGACGGCGTGTACGACCTGCTCGTCGACGGCCGCCTGGCCGGCCAGGCCAGTCTGAGCGACGGCGACGCGATAACCATCGACCTGGCCACCGGCTCGGCCGAGCACCGCCCGGGCCCGATCGGCACCGTGCGCTTCGCCGGGCTGCCCGACCGGGTGAAGGACGTCGAGATCTGGCTGCCGCACAACGAGACCACCGAGCTCGTCGCGCTGCGTACGGACGCCCCGGTCGAGCCCGTGCCGGACCGCGGGCGCCGGGTGTGGCTGCACCACGGCAGCTCGATCAGCCAGGGCTCCGACGCGGCGAGCCCCAGCACCACCTGGCCCGCGCTGGCCGCCTCCCTGGCCGGCCTGGAGCTGATCAACCTCGGCCTGGGCGGAAGCGCGCTGCTCGACCCGTTCACCGCCCGGGCCATGCGGGACACCCCGGCCGACCTGATCAGCGTCAAGATCGGCATCAACCTGGTCAACGCCGACCTGATGCGCCTGCGCGCGTTCGGGCCGGCGGTGCACGGCTTCCTCGACACCATCCGCGACGGCCATCCGACCGCGCCGCTGCTGGTCGTCTCGCCCCTCTACTGCCCCATCCACGAGGACACCCCCGGCCCGTGCGCCTTCGACTTCGCCGCGCTCAGCACCGGCAAGCTGCGCTTCCGCGCCACCGGCGACCCCGCCGAGCGCGCCGCGGGCAAGCTGACGCTGGGCGTCATCCGGGAGGAGCTGGCCCGCATCGTCGAGCAGCGGCGGGCCGAGGACCCCAACCTGCGCTACCTCGACGGCCGCGACCTCTACGGCGAGGCCGACCACGCCGAGCTGCCGCTGCCCGACGCGCTCCACCCGGACGCCGCCACCCACCGCCTCATCGGCGAGCGCTTCGCCAAGCTCGCCGCCTTCTGAACCGCCACTCCTCAGCGCCCGGCCTCAGCGCCCGGCCTCAGCGCCCGACCTCAGCGCCCGACCTCAGCGCCCGACCTGAGGGCGAGCGCAACGTGAGCTCAACGGTCGATCATGCCGTCGCGCGCACCCGCCAGCGCGTCCGGCGTCTCCCCGCTCGCCGCGTGGCCGTCCGAGGCCCGGTCGCCCGAAGCGTGATCGTCCGGAGCCCGGTCGTCCGGGACGTGGTCGTCCGAGGGGTCGTCCGAGGGGTCGTCCGAGGCGTCGTCGTCGATCAGGAAGCCGCCCGACTGGTGCTGCCAGAGCCGGGCGTACGGCCCCTGCGCCTGGAGCAGCTCGCTGTGGGTGCCCTGCTCCACGATGTGCCCCCTGTTGAGCACGACGAGCCGGTCCATCCGGACGACCGTGCTCAGCCGGTGGGCGACCACGAGCGCGGTGCGCCCCTGCATCAGCCCCCACAGGGCCTCCTGGACGAGGATCTCGCTCTCGGAGTCGAGGGCGCTGGTCGCCTCGTCCAGCAGCAGGATCGGGGCGTCGCGCAGGATGGCGCGGGCCAGCGCGAGGCGTTGCCGCTGGCCGCCGGAGAGCTTGACGCCGCGCTCGCCCACCAGCGTGTCGAACCCGTCGGGCAGCGACTCGGCGAACTCCGTGACGTGCGCCGCCCGTGCCGCCCGCAGGATCTCGGCCTCGGTGGCGTCCGGCCGGGCGAAGGCGATGTTGTCGCGGATCGACCGGTGGAACATGGCCGGCTCCTGCGGCACGTACGCGATGAGACTGCGCAGGTCGGCCTGGCGCAGGCGGGCGATGTCCTGGCCGCCGACGAGGATCCGGCCCCCGTCGATGTCCATCATCCGTAGCAGCAACCGGGTGAGCGTGCTCTTGCCGCCGCCGGACTGGCCCACCAGCCCGATCCTGGTGCCGCTGGGGATGTCGAGGTCGATGCGGTCGAACAGGGGCCGGCCACCGGTGTAGGCGAACCGCACCCGCTCGAAGCGCACGCTCGCGTCGGCCGGCCGCAGCGGCTGCGGGTCGGGCGGGTCGACCACGGTCGGCGGTTCGAGCAGCAGCTCGGTGAACTGGGCGGCCTCGGTGAGCACGCTCTCCAGCCGCCGGTAGATCTGGTTGAACTCGAACATGATGCCGATCGTGTTCGTGTAGTACGTGAAGGTCACGATGATGGCCTCCACGCCCAGGCCGCCGCGCAGCGCCACGGCCAGGAGCAGGCCCACGGCGCTGGTGAGGACCGACATCGGGGCGACGACGGTGTCGACCCGCAGGTTGCCGTAGTCCCACGAGCGCAGCGACAGCCTGGCCTGCTCGGCGATCCTGACGCGATGCTCGGTGGCCTCGCGGTCCTCGGCGGCGAACGCGCGGACCGTGTCCATGTTGGACAGCACGTCGGCCACGTGGCCCGACACCCGGACCTTGGCGGCCTCGCGCTCGTCGACCAGCGCCTGCCTGCGCCGGATGAGCGGGGCGACGAGGAAGCCGGTGACGGCGATCAGCCCCAGCAGCACGATGACCAGCAGCGGGTCGTAGCTCCACAGCACCACCGAGGCGAAGGTCAGCGGCACCAGCTTGGCCATGATGGAGAACGTCATCGTGTCGACGAAGTCCTCGAACCTGCTGGAGAAGCCCAGCACCCGCTTGGTCAGCGAGCCGGCGAAGTTGTCGTGGAAGAACGCGGCGTCCTTGACGAGCAGCTCGTCCATGCCGACCACGCCGAGCCGCTCGATGCCGCGCGCGTCCGTCCGGTTGAGGAAGTGCAGGCCCACCCGCCAGAACACCTCGCCCGCCAGCAGCAGGCCGCCGAAGCCGAGCACGTACGGCAGCAGCGCGCCGACCGCCCCGTCACCGCCGCCGGCCAGGTGCCCCACGAGCGCGGCCACCGCCAGCGGCGCCAGGTAGAACAGGCAGATGTTGCCCAGCGCCGGGAGCGTCAGCGCGGGCACGGCGACCCGCCACTGGCGCTTCAGCTCGCCGAAGTAGTGCCGCAGGACGAGCATGATCGCCGATTTTCGCGGGGACGGAACGTCTCCGGAGCCCTCGCGTCTTCCGAGCACAGTCATCCGCCCTCCCCGAACGCCCGATACCCGCCGTCGTCATGCTGCCGCAGCGCGTACGCGGCGAGCGACTGATTTTTCGTCGCCGCCCGCCCCGCTCCATCGCTTCTCGTAGTGGTATAACTACGGTCCGTAATCATGGTCGGCCCGGCGAAGCCAGCCCGGGACGCCATCCCCCCACTCTCCCCGAAGGAGAACCACGTATGCGCCTGACCCGCGCGACGCTCGTCGCCGGCGGCACCGCGCTCGCCGCACTGCTGCTGTCCACCCAGCCGGCCCCGGCCGCCCCGCCCGGCGGCGGCTGCCTGGCCGAGGGGCAGATCGGCAGATACCTGTCCAAGGAGGGCAGCGCGAAGGCCACCTTCTCCACGGAGTTCCTCGACGAGCTGAACAGGGCCGGGATCCGGTTCGAGGCGCTCGCCCCCATCGTGATGACCGACGGCGGCACCGTGGCCCGGATGCCCATCGGGGAACGTCACGACAACATCGAGACACCCAGCGGCCGGGTCTGCTACCCGGGCGGGTTCCGGCTCGTCAACGACGAGACCGGCACGACGTACGAGATCGACACCTTCTGGGTGTTGTTCGCCGCCACGGGCGACAGCAAGTTCCTCGCCACCCCGACCGTGAACGGGGAGCCGCGCCCCGGCGGCGAGCTGACCATGGTCAACTTCAGCGTCCCCCAGGCGCTGGCCCCCGGCAACTTCGTCCCGCACAACGGCGGGATCGGCCCGCGAAAGGTCATCCTGCGCCTTGACCGGGGATGGGCCGAGGACCTCAACAGGGAGCTCGGCACGAGGTTCCACGGCGGCGCCCACTGGGCGGATCTCGACATCGCCTGGCGGGGCGCGCCGAGCCGGCCCGTTCCGTCCGGCACCTCGCTCGGCATGCTGGGCGTGCGGGTCATGAGCGACGCCATTCGCGGCGGAAGCGGCGGTGGCCTGCCCATGCCGGGCGGCCTCTTCTAACCGGCCCCCTTCACCACCGCGGGGCACCCGCGCGGCGCCCGGCGCCACGGTCGCCCATCCGGCGTCTTGCGCCGCGGGGCGCCCCGCGAGGCGGGCGCCCCGCGGCCATGCCACCACCCATCGGGCGCCCGCTCAACCTCGCCGCGTCACATCGACCGCGGGCACGAACGGCTTCCGCATGCCCGGATCCGGCGCCGTCCGCCCGCCGCACCCTGGCCGCCCGCCTGCCGGGAAAGATTTTCAATCCCTTTACAGAAAGTGACTCGATCACTACTTTGGGCGAGTCATTGCAGGTCAGAGGCGCATCGCTGCCTCCCCCAATCGAAAGGTCGATGGCCATGCGTAGCCTTGTCCGCATCGCGAGGATTCTCGCGGTCGGCGCCGCGGTGTTCGCCGCCGCCCCGGCTGCTCCCGCGAATGCCGGCCCCTTCCCCCCGATTCCCGGCGTCCCGGGCGCTTCCTCGATCCCGACGCCGACCGCCACGTGCTTCCGGCTCCCGTACTTCGGCCCGAAGGGGCACGCGAACTTCGACTTCGGCCCTGACGTCGTCCGGCTCCTCGACGAGCGTGGCGTGCGGGTGGAGGGCATCGCACCGATCGCCGCCAAGCCCGGCAACAAGGGCATCTACATGCCGATCGGGTGGAAGCAGGACCACATCGACCCGTGCAACGGCGTCTACTACCCCGGCGGGTTCGTCCTCCACGACGTCGTGAGCGGGCACACGGCCGCCATCCACGACATCTACCTGCGTCCCGACGGCGCGCACGCGCAGGTGGAGATCGACGGCGAGCCCCAGGGCGAGCAGCTCGTGGCCACGTACCGGCTGGAGGAGTTCGTGCCGAACGTGGCCACCCCCCGCCCGCTGGAAGGCGGCATCGGGCCCCGGCACTGGCCGTTCTACACCAGCGCGTACCTCAGCCGGACGGTCAAGGACCTGACCGGCATCCCGCTGAACGAGGGTGACTACCTCGCCAACCTCGACGCGGTCGTCCAGTACGTGCCGTAGAGCGCCGATCCCGACCTGAGATCGCCGGGCCGTGCCGGTGGCACGGCCCGGCCCCGTGACACGACGCGAAACGAGACACAGATGCAACTGACCAGCGCTCGGAGCCGGTGGGCGTGGATCGTCGCCGGCGGCACCTCCGTCGCCGTGCTGACCGCCACCGTGCTGCTCGGCCCCGCGATGCGCCAGGGCACGGCGACCAGCCACTGGGACGCCCCCGCCACCACCGTGGACAAGCAGATCGACGCCACCGACCTGTACGCCTTCACCAGCCCGGAACGGCAGGACACGGTCACGATCGTGGCCAACTACATCCCCTTCCAGGCACCGCACAAGCCCTACCAGTTCGACACCAGCGCCCGTTACGAGGTGCACATCGACAACACCGGCACCGGTAAGGCCGCCATCACCTACCGGTGGACGTTCGCCGACAAGGGGCTGCCGGTGCCCTCGTTCATCCGCAAGCGCGAGCACCAGGCCGGGCCGCTCGACTCGCTCGTCGAGCAGAGCTACACGCTGACCCGGCTGCGCGATGGCAAGTGGGAGACCCTGGTCCGCGACGGGTACGTGGCGCCGACGGACATGGGCGGCCCCGCGGGTCCCGGCTACCCCTCGCTGCGCCGCAAGGCCGTCCGCGACCTGCCCGGAGGCGGGAAGGTCTTCACCGGCACGGCCGCCGACCCCTTCTACTCGGACAACCACGCCGTCAGCATGCTCCGGTTCGGGCTGCCGTTCTTCCCGGTCAAGTCCGGGGTGCCGATGAACGTCAGCGCCCTCGCCCTCCAGATCCCCAAGTCGGAGCTGGCCCTGCGCGGCGACGCGGCCGCCAACCCGGTGATCGGCGTCTGGACCACGGCCTCCCGCAAGTCGAGCAGCCTGCTCGGCTCCGGCTCCGGCGACTACAAGCAGGTGTCGCGGCTGGGCAACCCGAACTTCAACGAGGTGATCATCCCGCTCAAGCAGCGCGACCGGTTCAACACGCTGCGGCCGGAGGGCGACGAGAGCGGCAACCTCGTCGTGCCGTCCACGCTCGACCCCGACCAGGCCAGGGTCGTGGCCAGGCAGGCCAAGGTCGACGCGCCGCCGGCGCCGCGCAAGGACCTGGAGGAGATCTACCTGACCGGGCTGAGCACGCGCGGTGACGGCCCGATCGGGCGGGACCTCAACTCCCACCTGCTCAACCGTGACGCCCCCCGCGTCGTCAAGGCGGAAGAGCTGCGGCTCAACATGAGCACGCCCGTCGCCACCGCGCCGGACAAGTACGGCCTGCTCAAGGGCGACCTGCAGGGATATCCCAACGGCCGCCGCCTCATCGACGACGTCGTGACCATCAACCTGCGGATGCTCCTGGGCGAGCCCGCGGGCAAGGGCGCGCCGGGCCTGATCGCCGAGGACAACCCGGCCTTCCTGCTCAAGCCCGTCTCCGGCAGCTTCCCCTACCTCGCGCTGCCGGTCACCGCCGCCGGCTGACCACCGATCACCACCACCGAGGACATCCGATCAGATGAACCGCGTACGGCGACTGCTGCCCCTGCTGGGATGCGTGCTGCTGGGGTGCGTCCTGCTGACCCTGTACGCCCCGGAAGGCGTCCTGCGCCGGGACGAGCCGCCGGGCCCGCCGGCGTGGTCGCCGTTCGACCTGGCCGGATCGATCGAGGACGCCCAGAGCCGGCTGCGCCGTCACCCGGACGACGCGGCCGTCTGGGCGAGCCTCGGTGACCTCTACCTGGAACAGGCCCGCCGCACCGCCGACGCCGCCTACTACGCGAAGGCGCAGGGGGCGTTCGAGCGTTCCCTGCGGCTGCCCACGGGTGACGGTGAGCCGTACATCGACGCCGTGATCGGCATGGGCGCGCTGGCCAACGGCAGGCACGACTTCGCCGGGGCGGTCCGGTGGGGCGAGCGGGCCCGCAAGGCCGCCCCGTACCGCTGGCCGCTGTACGGCGTGCTCACCGACGCCTATCTCGAACTCGGCCAGTACGAGCAGGCCGAGAGCACGCTGCGGCGCATGCTCGACGGCCGCCCCGACCTCGCCTCCTTCACCAGGGCCGCCCGCCTGGAGCAACTGCGGGGGCGCATCGAGCCCGCGCGCAAGCTGCTGCACCGCGCGTGCGAGATCGCCGGTGACCCCGGCGAGTACGCCTTCTGCCAGTGGCAGCTCGGCGAGCTCGCCTGGCACGACGGCGATCCGCGTGGCGCGCGCACCGCCTACGCCCAGGCGCTGGCCGCCGATCCCGAGCACGTGCCCTCGCGGGCGGGCAAGGCCCGGGCGGAGGCCGCGCTCGGCCGTACCGACCAGGCGCTGCGCGACTACGCCACCGCCGTCGCCCGCTCCCCCTCGTACGTCGTGGAGTACGGGGAACTGCTCGAACACCTCGGCGACCGGGACGGGGCCAAGCGGCAGTACGCCGTTTTCGCCGCGCACTCCAGGCTGCTCGCCGCGAGCGGGAGCCCGGACCGCCTGCCCATGGGCTTGTTCGAGGCGGACCACGGCGACCCGGACGCCGCCGTCCGGCACCTGCGTGCCGAGTGGCAGCGGCGGCGCAGCGTCGAGGTCGCCGACGCGCTCGGCTGGGCGCTGCACCGCGCGGGCCGCCACGCCGAGGCCGCCGCCTACGCCACCCGCGCCGACCAGGCCGGCGGGCGCAACGCGCTGTTCGCCTACCACCGGGGCGAGATCGAGCACGCGCTCGGCCACGCCGCCGCGGCCTGCGCCCACCTGTCCAGGGCGCTGTCCATCAACCCGCACTTCTCACCCGGCGGGGCGGCGCGGGCGCGGGCGTTGCTGGCGGCGACGGCATGAGCATGCTCGCCCCTCTCCTCGCCGCCGCGCTGGCGGCGCACCCGCTGGGTGACTTCAGCGTCAACCACTACGACGGGCTGACGATCCACCCGGACCGGATCGAGCACCTCGCGATCGTCGACAGCGCCGAGATCCCCACGCTGCAGCAGGAGCCGGTCGGCTCCGCCGCCGGCCACGCCCGGCGCGCCTGCGCGTCACTGCGCGACGCGATCCGCGCGCAGGCCGGCGGCCGGCCGCTGACCTGGGACGTCGCCGACGCCTCCTTCGCCTACCGGCCGGGTTCCGCCGGGCTGCGGACCAGCAGGCTCACCTGTCGCCTGGCCGCGCCCCTGCGGGTCGACCGGCCGCTCACCCTGACCTTCGCCGACACCTACCTCGCCGGCACCATCGGCTGGCGGGAGATCACCGCGAAGGGGCACGGCGTACGGCTCGGCGCCTCCAGCGTGCCCGCGCACAGCGTGTCGCGCGAGCTGCGCGACTACCCCGCCGACCTGCTCAGCTCGCCGCTCGACGTCCGGGAGGCGCGGATCACGGTGGAGCCGGGCGACGGCGGCACCGGCGCGCGGGCGTCCACGACCGCCACGGGCATCGAGGGCATCGGAGGCATCGCGGGCGCGCTCGCCGATCGGCTGGTGAGCGCCGTCACCCGCTGGACCGGGACGCTGGCCGACCGGCTCAACGCCCTGATCGGCGCCGACCGGCTGACCGTACCGCTCGGGCTGCTGGCCCTGCTCCTGTCGCTGGTGCTGGGAGCGGTGCACGCGGCGATGCCGGGGCACGGCAAGACCATCATGGCCGCGTACCTGGCGGGGCGGCACGGACGGCTGCGCGACGCGGTCACCGTCGCGGCCACCGTGACCGGGACGCACACGGCGGGGGTGCTCGTCCTCGGTGCCCTGGTGACGGTCACGGCCTCGTTCGCGGGTGAGGCGGTGCTGGGGTGGCTGGGGGTGGTGAGCGGGCTGATCATCTTCGCGATCGGCGCGGCTCTGCTGCGTTCGGCCGTACGCCGCCGCCACGAGCAGGGGGACGGGCACGGCCACGGGCATGGGCACGGGCATGGGCACGGGCATGGGCACGGGCATGGGCGGTGGTCGGGGGGTGTGGCGGCGCTGGCGGTGGCCGGTGGGCTGGTGCCGAGCCCGTCCGCCCTGGTGGTCCTGCTCGGCGCCATGGCCCTGGGGCGTACCGTCTTCGGCGTCATGACCGTGGTCTGCTACGGGCTGGGCATGGCGCTGACGCTGCTGCTCGCGGCGCTCGTCCTGCGCAGGCTGGGCGACCTGGCCCTCCCGGGGCGGCTGCGGCGGCTGCGGCCGTACAGTGCCGCCATGACCGCCACGCTCGTCCTGCTCGTCGGCACGGGCATGACGCTGCGCGCGGTGACCTCCCTGGCGTGATGGTGCCGGGGCGGGGTGGAGCCGCCCCGGCACGTTCGCACCGTCAGAAGGCGAGGTCCTGCCAGGTCTTCACCTCGTCGGCGGTCAGCGTCCTGGCCAGGACTGCGGCGCGGTCCACGCCGCCGGTCAGGCGCTGGCCGCCGCCCTGGTCGGCGCCGAAGCGCAGCGGCCGGGCGGTGCAGCCGGTGATGCCGTCGGCGGTCACCTGGCCGGTCGCCGCGCGTTCGCCGTCCACGTAGAGGGCCAGCGCGCCGGTGCGGTCGAGGGTGACCACGAGGTCGAGCCAGCGGCCGGTGGGCAGGGTGGCGTCCAGGGTGACGTTCGCGCCGGCGCCGATGAAGCGCACCTTGTTCTCCGGGGTGACGTCGATGAGGACGCCGTCGGTGCCGGGGTCGCCGGACGGCTGGGAGTCGAACAGCCGCCGGTAACCGCTGCCCGCGACCTTCACCTCGGCGGCGAACGTGGCCTCCCGCACCACGCCGAGTGTGGTGTTCGCGGTGGTCAGGTACGTGTTGCCGTCGAGCGCCAGCCCGCTGCCCGTCGGCGCGCCCGGGTCGTAGGAGGCGGTCCCGGTGACGGTGGCGTGGCGGGCGTTGCCCGAGGCGTCGGCGACCGTGGTGCCCTCCTTCGGGTCCCAGGCGACCAGGACCGATCCGGCCGGGGCCGGCGCGCACGGCTCCAGGGCGAGCACGGCGGTGGCCGCGCCCTTCCACGAGTCACCGGTGACCGAGGCGGCCAGCACGGCCCGCCGCGACCCGTCGGCCGGTCCCGGGGTGACGGTGAAGGTGGCCGTGCGCGACCGGCCGGGCGCCACACCCGCGAGGTGCCGGGTCGCCGGCTCGGCGGTCCAGCCCTGCGGCACGGTGAGCGTCACGTCTGAGGCGGGCACCGACCTGCGGCGGGTGGCGGTGACGGTGACCTCGGCCTCGAACGGCGTGCCCGGCGTGGCGGTGCCGGGTGCCGCCAGGGTCACGGCGGCCTCGTTCTGGATCGTGTAGGCCTTGCCGGCGCGGGCGTTCCAGCTCAGCGTGTCGCCGTCGCGGCGCGGGGCGATCTCGTGCCCCTGCTCGTCGTGGACGCGGTAGCGGCCGGCGACGAACGACGACCTGACCTTGATCGGCCCGCTGCTGCCCGGCCGGACGGTGATCGTGTCGGGGGCGCCGTCCTTCCAGGCGGCGTCCACGGTGACGTCGCCGCGGGCGCGCAGCCCGGTGACCGAGCCGTCCCGCCACGTGCTGGGCAGCGCGGGCAGCACGTGCACCACGTCGTGCTGGCTCTGCAGCAGCATCTCGGCGATGCCGGAGGTGGCGCCGAAGTTGCCGTCGATCTGGAACGGCGGGTGTGTGTCCCACAGGTTGTCCAGCGTGGAGCCCTTGAGCTGCTCGGCGAGCATCT
This sequence comes from Nonomuraea sp. NPDC050202, assembly GCF_040656115.1. NCBI lineage: Bacteria > Bacillati > Actinomycetota > Actinomycetes > Streptosporangiales > Streptosporangiaceae > Nonomuraea > Nonomuraea sp. NPDC050202. The sequence continues at coordinate 205,972 of NZ_JBFALF010000010.1, forward strand.
TGTGCGCGTGGTCGCCGTCCAGGAGCCGCGCCCAGAAGTTGATCTTCCAGGCCTTGGACCAGCCGGTGCCGCCGTCGCCGCGCGCGGTCAGCGACACCTTCGCCGCCTCGGCCTCGGGCGTGCCGGGCGTGATCTGGTTGCCGGGGTGCAGGGCGTACAGGTGGGAGACGTGCCGGTGGGTGTCGGTCCGGGAGTCCCAGTCGCTCTTCCACTCCTGGAGCTGGCCCCAGGAGCCGATGCGCAGGCCCGGGTCGAGCTTGGCCAGGGCCGCGCTCACCTCGGCACGGAAGCCCGCGTCCACGCCGAGCCGCTCGGCCGCGGCCAGGGCGTTGGTGAACACCTCGCGGACGATCTGCTGCGACATCGAGGCGCCCGCCGAGAAGTCGCCGTGCTCGGGCGAGTAGCTGGGTGAGACGACCAGCTTGCCGTCACGCGGGTCGGTGTGCAGGAAGTCCAGCCAGAACTCCGCCGCCCCCTTGATCACCGGGTACGCGGTCTCGCGCAGGTAGCCGAGGTCGCCGGTGAAGCGGTAGGTGTCGTACAGGTGCTGGGTGGTCCACGCGGCCGCCTCGGGGAACCAGAAGGCGGTGGCCCAGTCGTGCACGCCGGTGAAGCCGAACGGGTTCGTCTCGTTGTTGACCACCCAGCCGCGGGCGCCGAACAGGTCCTGGGCGGTCTTGCGGCCGGGCGCCACCAGCGAAGTGATGTAGCGGTCGTACGGTTTCGTGGTCTCGTGCAGGTTGGTCTGCTCGGCGAGCCAGTAGTTCATCTGCAGGTTGATGTTGACGTGGTAGTCGGCCGACCAGGGCGGGTTGGTGACGTTGTTCCACACGCCCTGGAGGTTGGCCGGGAGCAGGTCGTTCTCGCGGGAGGAGGAGATCAGCAGGTAGCGGCCGTAGGCGAAGAACATCGCCTCCAGCGCGCGGTCGTCGGGCGAGGCGCCGCCGGTGTAGTTCCTGCGCAACCGGTCGGTGGGGATGGCCGGGGCCCGCCGGCCGAGGTCCAGTCTCACCCGGTCGAACAGCTTGCGGTAGTCGGCGACGTGCGCGCGCCTGAGGTCGTCGTAGCTCTGGGCGGCGGCGGCGTCCACCGCGGCGGTGACCTTGGCGTGCGGGTCCTCGCCCCGGTAGGCGGGGTAGGCGCCGGCGTAGTCGGTGCCGGCCGACAGCACGAGCACGGCGCTGTCCGCGCCGGTGACGGTGATCCTGTCGCCGGCGTCGGTACGGGTGCCGCCCTCGGTGACCACCTGGATCTGCGCCTCGAACTTCATGCCGTTGTCGCGCAACGCGCCGCGGATGGTGAGCCGGCCGCCGGAGGCCGTGACGGTCTTGTCGTCGCGGGGCGAGGTGTGGCGCAGCGTGAACGACACCTTGCCGCCCTGGTCGGCGGAGATCCGGCCGACGATGACGTTGCCGGGGTTGCTGGCGAAGAACTCGCGCGAGTGACGCACGCCGCCGGCGGTGTAGCCGACCCGGGCGACGGCCTCGCGCAGGCTCAGCTCGCGCCGGTAGTCGGCGGGGTTCGCGTGGCCGAAGTCGAGGAACAGGTCGCCGAACGTCTGGTACGCCCCGAAGCCCGTCTTGGGCTGGCCCAGCTTGGCGGCCACGGCCTCGGGCGCCATCCTGCCGTCGCGGTCGATCTGCCGCTGGACCTCGGCGACGGCGTCCGGCCGCGGGGTCTTCCAGTTGCCGAAGTCGTAGCCGGAGACGCCGGGGCCGCCCGTCCATAACGTCTTCTCGTTGAACTGGAGCTGCTCGGACGCCACCCCGCCGAAGACCATCGCGCCCAGGGGGCCGTTGCCGATGGGCAGGGCCTGGGTCTCCCAGTCGGTGGCGGGTTCGTCGTACCAGAGGGTCAAGTCATCGGGTGTCTGGGTGGCGCCGGCGGACGCGCTCAGCGGGACAGACAGGCCGGCGGTGAGAGTGAAGGCGGCGATCAGGGCGCTGCTGAATCGTCGTCGTGGGGGGTGCGGCACGGAATCCTCCGATCACAGGAGTCTTGATCCAAGGAGATAGCACCGAAACCCGTACGCAACAAGACTTTCCATCCGATGTCTCTGCGTGGACACTCGGTGGAGCACCGCCGACCCTACACATCGGATCACCCGGGCGTTAAGCATCCGTCAACGATCTGTCGACATGCGGGCCCTACCATCGTGCGCCATGTCCACTGACCAGGTCGCGGTAGAACGCGCCGCTGCAGATACGCTCCCCGCGAGCGACGCCCCCTCCGCGGAAGAGGGCAACGGCGGAGTCCTCTACCTCCTCGAACGCATCGGCTCCGTCATCGTTCCCATCGGCGTGACGCTCTATGCGGTGCTCTACCTCGGCGTCGAAGCGATGTACGACGTCTTCGGCATCAGCCCCCAGCAGGCGGGCATCGACCAGTCCGTCCTGCTGGGCCGGCTCATGGGCACGCTGATCCTGATGCTGCTCATCCTCATCCCCACCCTCGGTCTCGTCGTCGGCCTCTTCTGGGTGGCCGACAGGCTGACCCGGGGCGCGCTCGGCAGGCTGATCGAGGCCGTCCGACGGCGGCCGTGGGCGGCCGCGCTGCTCGCCGCGTTGTGGTGCGGCGCGACGTACTGGGGGTTGTTCACCCTCTTCGGCGACCTCGACCTGTTCTTCATGGTGGCCGTCGCCGTGGGGCTCGGCGTGCTGACGTTCCTGGTGCCGTTCCGGCTGCTGCGCCGCAAGCCGGTCGGGCGCGCCGCGACGAAGGTCCTGCTCGGCGCCCTGACCGGGGTCGGCCTGGGCTTCCTGCTGATCCTGGCGATGGTGCAGGGCGCGCTGGAGGTCCAGGAGACCGGCCAGGCCAACGAGCTGCTCGGCTACGTCGGCTTCCAGGACCAGTGGGCGATCATCAAGAACGCCGAGGACGACAAGCCGCTCTACGACGGCCGGTGGATGATGCTGCTCGGCGAGAGTGACGGCACCTACGTCTTCTACGACTGCGACAAGTACGAGACCTTCCGCCGCCCGATGGAGACGACGAACCTGGCCTCGATCCAGCTCGACCCGGAGCGCGAGAAGGGTTTCACCTGCGGCTCGCTCGCCGAGCAGTAAACCGTTTTCTCGGTCCGCCGTCGCGGGCGGGGCTGCGCGACGCCCACCGGCTGGCGCAGCCGGACCCGGTGACGGCGCCGGGCATCATGGAGCTCCGACCATGCCGCCGTCCTGACCACGTTCCGCACCTCCTGGCGCTGAGCCGCGGGGCCTGCCCGGCAGGTCGGGCAGGGCCCCGCGAGTGCCGCTCAGGCCAGGAAGAGCTCGATCACCGGCACCGTGACGTCCGGGCGGGTGATGGGCAGCTGCAGCGTGAGCGTGTCCTCCGGCAGGCCGCGCAGGTAGTGGTGGAAGGGCTCCTTCGGGTCGATCGTGACCAGCGGCACCTCCGAGGCGTCGTGCAGGAACTGGGCGTACCTGACCCGGTCGCCGAGCCCGGCGAGGTGCACGTACTTCATCGGCCAGGACAGCAGGTGCAGGTAGAGGCGGTCGCCACGCTGGGTGTAGCGGCAGTCCTGTGGCGGCTCGAACGCCGAGGCGCCGGCGCCGTGGATCGAGCGGGCGTGCAGGCGCATCCACTGCCCGATGCCGCGCAGCCGCTCGACGGCCCGGGGCTCGAACTCGCCGCGCGCGTTCGGGCCCACGTTGAGCAGCATGTTGCCGCCCTTGGAGACGGTGTCGACGAGCATCTTCACCAGCAGGTCCACCGGCTTCCAGTCCTGGTTGTCGCGGTGGTAGCCCCAGCTTCCGTTGAGCGTCTGGCAGGACTCCCACGGGGTGTGGCCGGGCACGCCGCCGGGCGGCATGACCTGCTCCGGGGTGGTGAAGTCGCCGGTGCCGAGCCCGAGCCGGTTGTTGATCAGGATGCCTGGCCTGAGCTCGCGGACCAGCCGCTCCAGCTCTTCGGAGCGCCACTCCTGCGGGCCCTTGGCGCCGAAGCCGCGTCCCTCGTAGGAGAAGTCGAACCACATCGTGTCGATGTCGCCGTACCGGGTGAGCAGCTCGCGGACCTGACCGTGCATATAGTCCGTATATTTCCGGATGTCACGGTCGCCGAGATCTTCGTCCCGCTGCGGGTGGTAGAGGTCGTTGGGGAAGTCCGGGTGGTGCCAGTCGAGCAGCGAGTAGTACAGGCCGGTACGCAGGCCCCGCTCCCTGAAGGCGTCGAGCATCGGGGCGAGCAGGTCGCGCCGCGCCTTGTAGCCGGTCAGGTCCGAGTCCCACAGGCAGAACCCGTCGTGGTGCTTGCTCGTCACCACGGCGTACTTCATCCCCGCGTTGACCGCCTCGTCCGCCCACGCCGCCGGGTCGTAGAGGTCGGGGTCGAAGTGGTCGAAGTAGCGGCGGTACTGCTCCTCGGTCAGCCGCTCGTACGAGCGCACCCATTCGTGCCGCGCGGCGGCGGCGTAGATCCCCCAGTGGATGAACAGCCCGAATCGGGCCTCGGTGAACCAGCTCATGCCCTGTCCCTCTCCTGGACCGCGACTCCCGAGAGCCCGATCCGTCCCGTACCGGTCCGCTGAACGCGCACGTACCGCCCCTCGGCGTCCACCGTGACCAGCGACGGGCGCAGCACCTTGCCGGGCAGCGGCACCACGGTCGCGTCGGCGAAGTCCGGCGTGCGCGACACCAGCACCCGCACGTCGGCCGTGGTCATGCTCGCGTCGTTCCAGAGCTCGACGGCGCCGATCGTGCGCACCTGCCCGAGGTCGACCTGCCACCACGAGCCGGGCGCCGAGGTGGTCCTGCTGTCGGTGACGGTGGAGCCGTCGATGGCGTTGGCGGCGACCGCCGTCCCCTCGGTGGCGGACTGGGTCGCGCTGCCCGCCCTGGCGAGGTCGGGTTCGAGCTGCTCGACCTGGCCGGGCTGGGCGCCGGCCGCCCCGGCGACGCGCAGCGCGGCCTCGGGCAGCAGCTCCAGCGCCGTGACGTTGTCCACCTGCTGCGAGCCCCGCCCCGACAGCGCGGGCGCGGTGGTGTCGGTCCAGTTGCCCGTGGCGAGGTTCTCGATCCCGTAGCCGGCCCAGTTGGAGATCCACTTGTAGCCGACCCGGGTGATCACGTTGCCCTCGACCCTGATGTACGAGCTCTGCTCGTCCAGGTAGACGCCGTTGCCGTCGCGCTCGGTGTTGCCGTAGGCGGAGCGGTTGATGTAGTTGCCGGAGATCACCGTGCCCGGCTGCGGGCCCTGCGTGTAGATGGCGCCGCCGTCGTGCTGCTGCTCGGCGACCATCATGACGTCCACGATCCGGTTGCCGGTCACCTGGTTGTCGCGCATGTCGGGGCGCTGGGCGACGGGCTGGTTCCAGCCCCAGCCGACGGAGATGCCGGAGTACGGCAGCCGCTCCAGCGTGTTGTGGTCCACGCGCAGGCCCGTCTCGTAGCCGGCCCAGATGCCGACCGCGTCGGTGAACTCCCTGCCGGCGAGCGTGATGGTGTTGCGGGCCACGGTGTTGCGCTCGCCGCGCAGCTCGGCCGGCGGGTTGGGCTCGGTGTCGCCGACGTAGACCGCGCCGGAGGACAGGTCCGTGAACGTCGAACCGGTCACCGCCGAGTCCTTGGTGCCGGACTGAAGGATCACGCCCGCGCCGCCGAGGTGCGCGAAAGCGGCGCCGGTGATCTCCACGTTCCTGCCGCCGTTCACGACCACCGCTGCGGCGGGCTTGGTGTAGTACCGGCCGGCATGGTCCTCGGGGCCGGTGGCTCCGGTCAGGGTGAGCCCCGCCTGGGTGCCCGCGTATCCCTCGTCGGTGCCGGGCTGGTGGTAGGCGGCGTGCTGGAAGGACAGGCCGGCGATCCTGATCCGGCTCGCGCCGTCGATCCGCAGGAGCGTCTCGCCGGCCGGGACGATCACGTCGTCGAGGTTCTCCCCCGGCCTGGGCAGGTACGTGATGGTCCCGTCCGCACGGTCGTGGACGAACTCGCCCGGCTCGTCGAGCAGCTCGCGGGCGTTCTCGAAGAAGGCCACGCCGCTGTAGCGGGAGGAGTCGACCGTCGTGGTGTCCCAGGCGGGGCCGGTGCGGCCGGTACCGCTCGCCGAGTTCGTCCAGCACGGTTGCGCGAAGGTGATCGTGTCGCCGTCCACGCGGTCGATCCGGCAGCGGTAGTTGCGCCACCTGACCTTGATGACCGCCTCGGCGTTCGCGGGGGCGCTCCAGCCGGACACGCCGCTCTGGACGGCGCCTGTCATGCCGGTCCTCGTCGCGTCGCAGACGGCTGCCGGGCACGCGGCGCCGCGGGCCCGGATCGCGCGGACGCCGCCGACGAAGAGCTGGCGCGGGGTCACGCCCTCGGGCGCCCGCGCCACCATGAACCCGCCCTGGCGCGTCCAGCCGGTGACCCGCACCCCGCCGGACAGGACCGGCCGGGAGCCGGGCGCCGCGGTCCAGGTCACGGTGTGCCCGTCCGGGCCGGAGTCGCGCTGGTCCAGCAGGAGCGGCTCGGCCATCCGGTAGAGGCCACCGGTCAGGCGCACCTCGATGTCGCGGCTCATGCCGCCCTCGACGGCCTGCCTGACCTTGTCCCTGGCGGCTTCCAGCGAGCAGGGGCGGGCCTGGCTGCAGGCGGGGGAACCGCCGTCGGGGGCCGCGTAGTAGACCTTGGGGCCCGGCGCCGCCGCCGGGGTCATGGTCAGCAGCAGGACGAGGGCGATCGTGCCGTTCACATGCCCTCCAGCGGCGGGTTGTGCGTGCCGTAGAGCCAGTCGCGCAGGAATCCGTCCAGGTCGGGGCGGTGCGTCGTGGCGGCGGCGTGGGCGATGAAGTCCTCGGTGGAGGCGTTGCCGTCCTTGTGGCGCTGCACCCACCTGCGCATGATCAGGTCGAACGCGGCGTCGCCGACCTCGGTGCGCAGCGCGTACAGCACGAGGGCGCCGCCGTCGTAGATGTTGTAGCCGCCCAGCGCCTTGGGCCTGCCGGGCGGGCCGTCCTTGGCACGCACCGCGTCGAGCTTGGCGTACACGGTCCGCATCCGCTCCGGCATGGACTGGCCGCCGTGCTCCTCGGCCCACAAGGCCGCGTAGTACACGGCGGGGCCCTCGTTCAGCCAGGCGTCCTGCCAGGTGGCAGGCGTGACCGAGTCGCCGAACCACTGGTGGACCAGCTCGTGCACCATGGTGTTGGAGTAGGTGGGCTGGTCGAACCAGCCGGTGCCGAAGAGCGACAGCGTCTGGTTCTCCAGCGCGTTGCGGTACCCGGGGTAGATGTGGATGCCGTAGGTGGAGAACGGGAAGCGGCCGAACCTCGCCTCGGCCCAGGCGATCTGGTCGCCGGTCTCGGCGGCGACGGGGCCGTAGCGGTCCTCCTGGCCCTGGGGGACGACGTGGCGCAGCGGCAGGCCGTGGGGGCCCTTGCCGTACAGGTAGGTGCCCTTCACCACAGCGAGGCCGATCAGCTCGGACGCCATCGGCTCGCGCTCCTCGAACCGCCACACGTTCCCCCGCCTGCCGGCGAGCTCGCCGTTGGCGGTGGCGACGTACCCTTCGGGCGCGGTGACGCGGAAGGTCCAGGTGGCCTTGTCCGACGGGTGGTCGTTGACCGGGAAGAACGTGTCGGCCCTGCTGGACTGCGCGGCGGCGGCGAACCCGCCGTCGGGGCCGAAGTTCCATCCCGTCAGGCCGGCGCGCGGCGCCTTGCCGTTGCCGTGGAAGCGCACCTCGGCCGTGAACGGCACGTGCTCGCGCAGCGGCGTGGCCGGCGTGACGGTCAGCTCCTGCCCGCTCTGGCCGAGGGAGAGCGACCAGGCGGCGGGTTCGCCGTTGACGGTGACCGCGTCGACGGTGTGGCCGTCGGTGTCGAGGTTGAAGGACGACAGCGCCTGGGTGGCCTTCGCGGTGAACGCGACCGTGCCGGAGAAGTCGTAGGTGACCGGCGTGAAGTCGAAGGAGACGTCGTAGTGGCGGACGTCGTAGCCGCCGTTGCCGAGGGTCGGGAAGAGCGGGTCGCCCAGCCCGGGCGAGCCGGGCGAAGGCTGGGCGGGCACGGCGGCGGCCGTGCTGAGCAGCGCGGCGGCGGCGAGTAACAGGAGTGTGCGTCTCACGGTCAGCCTGCCTTCGGTGTCTGCTCGAGCGCTTCTTCGAACTCGGCGCGGGCCTTGTCCCCGCCCTTGGCGCGCCAGTCCTTGATCAGCTGGTCGAGGTCGCTGACGGGGGCGCGGCCGGCCACGATGGAGGTGACGCGGTCGTTGCGCATCGTGTAGAGCGACTCGTAGCTGTTCTCGTTGGCGGGCGAGTACGCCCCCACCGTGGGGTCCTCGACGCCGACGGCGATCATCTTGCCGATCGCGTCGTGCATGATCTTCACGGCGTCGGACGAGGAGGAGTCGAACAGGGGCTGGGTCGGCGCGGCGACCATCTTCCACGGCACCGTGGTGTCCCTGCTGCCCTGCTCGGTCAGCACGGGGTTGCCCTTGCCGTCGCGCGTGTGGTCGGTGCCCTCGACTCCGTAGTTGAACAGCGTGTACTCCTCGCTGCCGAACGGCGAGGCGAAGAAGTCGGCCACGCGCAGCAGCTCCTTGGCGCGGGCCTCGTCGCTCTTCTTCATCATGGTGATCGAGACGACGATGTTGTTGAGGTGCGCCTTGGCGGCCTGGCCGATCGGGACCATCGGCCTGGGGTCGGCCTTCGGGTCGATCTTCCTGGAGGTCTGCAGGTAGCCGGTGGGGCCGAGGTAGGCGGGCAGGCCGTCGTAGACGAGCGCGGCGCGGCCCGCGTTGAACTCGTTCTTGCGCTTGAGGGTGTCGAAGCCTTCCGAGCCGGGGTAGATGACGCCTGCCTCGCGCAGCTTGCGCACGTACTCGACGGCGGCCTTGTACTCCTCGGTCTCGATCTGGTGCACGAGCTTGCCGTTCTCCAGCCGCCAGAGGTTTGGCGTGCCGAAGAGCTGGGCGAAGATCGACAGGCCGTAGACGCCGCCGGTGTGGGTGACCAGCCCGTACTGGTTGTCCTTGGGCCTGGTGACCTCCTTGAGCAGCTCGAACAGCCGGTCCAGGTCGGTGACCTGCGCCAGGTCGTCCACGCCTGCCTCGGCGAACATGTCGGCGCGGTAGAAGCCGAGGCCGCCGACCAGGTTGCGCGGCACGGGGATGCCGTACAGCTTGCCGCCGACGATGCCCTGCTTCCAGAACACCTGCGGGATCGCCGCCAGGTTCGGGTACTCCTTGACGGCGTCGCCGCCGAGCAGCGGCGTCAGGTCGGTGCACTGGCTGGCGACGAACGCGGGCAGGTTGTTGACGCCCTGCGTGGAGACGTAGGTGAACAGGTCGGGCAGCGTGCCGCCGGCGACCATGGTGTTGAACTTCGTCGGCCAGTCGTCGGCGGTGACCGGCTGCATGTCGGCGGTGCCGCCGAGCCGCTTCTCGACCTCCTGCCAGGCGGGGTTGTCGGCACGTCCGGGCGGGGGCGGCGAGAAGGTCTGCACCGCGATGCTCACGGTGCCGCCCGACATGGGCGGCTTGGCCACCGCCTTGAACAGCTCCTTGGGGTAGGTGAAGTACCCCTCGGGCACGCCGGTGGCGTTGCCGGGCAGGTCGGGCTTGAGCGCGCCGGACAGCGGCGCGTACGCGGGCAGCTTGATGCTCAGTCCCTGGGCCTTGGCGGCGGGGGCGGCCGAGCCGCCGCCGCAGCCCGCCAGCACGGTGGAGGCGGCCGCGGCGGCGCCGAGGCGCAGGAAGCCGCGGCGGGAGACAGGTTCTCTCATGAGGGATCTTCCTTGGGGTTCGGGGGGTTCAGCCCTTGATGGCGCCGGTGAGCACACCCTTGGTGAAGTAGCGCTGGAGGAAGGGGTAGACGAGCAGGATCGGCACGATCGCCACCACGAGCACGGCCATCTGGATCGCCTGCACCGGGGCGGGCGCCTCGGCGGCGGCCAGGGTCTCCAGCGTCCTGCCCTGCAGCACGAAGGTGCGCAGGATCAGCGGGAGCGGGAACTTGTCCGAGTCGTTGAGGTAGAGCAGGGCGTTGAAGAAGGCGTTCCAGTAGCCGACGGCGTAGAAGAGCGAGATGACCGCGAGCACCGCCTTCGACAGCGGGAGCACGATCCTGACGAGGATGCCGAAGTCGCCCGCCCCGTCGATGCGCGCGCTCTCCAGCAGCTCGCGGGGCAGGCCCATGAAGAACGAGCGGAGCACGACCAGGTTGAACGCGCTGACCAGGCTGGGCAGGATCAGCGCGCCGAAGGTGTCGATCAGGCCGATCTGCTTGACCAGCAGGAAGTTGGCGATCAGCCCGGGGTTGAAGAGCATGGTCAGCAGGGCGATCAGCAGGATCCAGCGGGCGCCGGTCACCTCGCGGCGGCTCAGCCCGTACGCCATGCCGATGGTCGCCAGCATGCTGGCGCACGTGCCGACGACCGTGACCAGCACGCTGACGAGCAGCGCCCTGGTGACGGTGCCGCCGTTGAAGATGGTCGTGTAGGCCGACAGGCTGGGCGAGCCGGGGAAGAGCACGAACCCGCCGCTCCTGGCGATGTCGCTCTCCGTCGACAGGCTGGTGCCGATCACGCCGACGAACGGGTAGGCGACCAGCAGGACGACGGCGGTGAGGATCACGCCCTTGAGGACCAGGCCCACCGTGGACGGCCGCTCCATCCAGGCGGGACGGCTACTTGTCGGCACCGCGGTACACCCCCTCGTGGCCGAACAGATGGGCCACCTTGTTCGCGCCGAGCACCAGCGCGGTGCCGACGATGGTCTTGACCAGGCCGACCGCGGCGGCGGCGCCCCACTGGCCGTCCTTGACGCCGTTGAAGTAGACGAAGGTGTCCAGCACCTCCCCCGCCTCGGGGCCGACGTTGTCGCGCTGGAGCAGGATCTGCTCGAAGCCGACCGACAGGATGCTGCCGAGGTTGAGGATGAGCAGCAGGATGATGATCGGGGTGATGCCGGGCAGCGTGACGTGCCACAAGCGGCGCCACCTGCCCGCCCCGTCCATGGCCGCGGCCTCGTACAGGCCCTGGTCGATGGAGAGCAGCGCGGCCAGGAAGATGATCGTGGCCCAGCCCGCGTCCTTCCAGATGACCTGCAACGTCACCAGCAGCGGGAAGACGTCGGGGTCGGTCATCATGTCGTAGCGCGGCAGCCCGATGCTCTCCAGGAAGCTCGGCAGCGCGCCGGCGCCGCCGAGTATTTGCTGGAACACCGAGACGATGATCACCCAGCCGATGAAGTGCGGGAGGTAGACCACGCTCTGCACGAACCTGCGCACCTTGTCGTTGAGCACGCTGTTGAGCAGCAGCGCGAGCGCGATGGGCGCGGGGAAGAACAGCACGAGCTGGGTGATGGTGATCTTGAGCGTGTTGCCCAGGGCGTTCCAGACGCCCGGGTCTCCGAAGACGCTGACGAAGTTCTGCAACCCCACCCAGGGGCTGTCCACGAACCCGATGTAGGGCTGATAGTCCTTGAACGCGACCACGTAGCCGAACAGCGGCCCGTAGTGGAAGACCAGGAAATAGAGCAGCCCGGGCAGCGCCAGCAGGAGCATCACCCGGTCGCGCCAGACGCGGCGCCACAGCGGCAGCTTGCGTGGCGGCTGTCGCCGCTCGGAGGCGGCCGCGGTCGAGGGAGCGTCGAGGGTAGCGGTCATGCGCTGGGTCCTTCCAGTTGGCGAGGAAGTTAGTAAGCGCTTTCGTTTCCGTCAAGCCCTCTCCCGGAAAGTCCGCTCATTTCCCCTACTCTGCTTGACCTTTTCGCAGGTGGAGTCCTAACGTGCCACCTCGATGCATAGAATGCGCTTACTATCAGAGAGGATGCCGGTGAAACCTCCGCAAGCCCGGCTGAGACCGCGCGCCGTCCTCGCGATGGCGCCCGGAGTGCGAGAGGAGGTGTTCGGGCACGCCACGCTGCGCAGGCTCGCCGACCTGGCCGAGGTGGACGACCGGGTGCTGCACGAGGTCAGCTCGGCCGGCGCGCTGCGCGCGATGGCCCGCGCCGAGGTCCTCGTCACCGGATGGGGCTGCCCGAGGATCGGCGCCGACCTGCTCAACCGGGCCCCCGGCCTGCGCCTCATCGCGCACGCGGCGGGCACGGTGAAGACCTTCCTCGACCCCGCGGTGCTCGACCGCGGCGTACGCGTGACCAGCGCCGCCGACGCCAACGCGGTGCCCGTGGCCGAGTTCGCCTACGCCGCCATCGTCTTCGGCGCCAAGCGTGCCTTCACCCTCGCCCACCGCTACCGCGAGACGGGCGCCCGGCGCGACTTCACCGGCCTGGCCTGGCTCGGCACCCGCGACATCACGGTCGGGCTGATCGGGCTGTCGCGGATCGGGCGCAGGGTCATGGAGCTGCTGCGCGGGCTCGACGCCGAGGTGCTGGTGTACGACCCGTACGCCGAGCCCGCCGGGATCGCCGCGCTCGGCGGCGCCGCCGTCGATCTCGACACGCTGGTCAGGCGCTCGCACGTGGTCAGCCTGCACGCGCCGGAGACCCGCGAGACGTACCGGATGCTCGACGCCAGGCGGCTGTCGATGCTCAGGGACGGCGCGGTGGTCGTCAACACCGCCCGCGGCGGGCTGATCGACACCGAGGCGCTCGTCAAGGAGGTACGCAGCGGCCGGCTGGACGCGATACTGGACGTCAGCGACCCGGAGCCGCTGCCGGCCGGTCACCCGCTGTTCGACCTGCCCAACGCGTTCGTGACCCCGCACCTGGCCGGTGCCCAGGGCAACGAGCTCGCGCGGCTGGCCGAGTCGACGCTCGCGGAGATCGCCCGGTACACCGCCGGAGAGCCGCTGCTCCACGAGATCCATCGCGACGAGCTCGACCGGATGGCATGATCGTCAGCCACGGAAAGGAGGGCACGTGACCGAGCAGAGCCTGGCGACCATGGCGGACGTGGCGGCGCGCGCCGGCGTCTCCAGCGCCACCGTCTCCCGGGTGATCAACGGCAACTACCCCGTCTCGGCCGCGACCAGGCAGCGGGTCGAGCAGGCCATCGCCGAGCTTGGATACGTCGCCAACGCGCATGCCAGAGCCCTGGCGGGAGCCACCAACAGGACCGTCGGCATCATCATCAACGACCTGGTGGACCCCTTCTACGCCTACATCGCCCGCGGCGTCGAGCGCGAGGCGACCAGGCACGGCCGGCTGTGCATGGTCTGCTGCACCCAGGGCAGCCACGAGCAGGAGCTGGCGCTGATCGACCTCCTGCACGAGCAGCGCGCCGACGCGGTGATCCTGGTGGGCGGGGCCTACGAGGACCGCTCCTACGCCGCGCAGGTCGCCCGCAGGGCCCGCGCGCTGCACGCCAGCGGCTCCACGCTCGTGCTGTGCGGGCGCCCCTCGCTCGGCGAGGACGTGCCGACCAGGATCGTGGAGTACGACAACGAGGGCGGCGCCTTCGCCATCACCGACTACCTGATCACCCAGGGGCACCGGCGGATCGTCTTCCTGGGCGGCCCGCCGAACCTGTCGACCACCGTGGCCCGGCTGGCCGGCCACCGGCGCGCGCTGCGCTTCCGCGGCCTGCCCCACGACAAGGGCCTGATCCACACCGGGCAGCTCAACCGCAGGTTCGGCTACGACAGGATCAGGGCCCTGCTGGCCGACAAGCTCGACTTCACCGCCGTGTTCTGCGCCAACGACACCGTCGCGGCCGGCGTGATGCAGGGGCTGGAGCTGGCCGGCGTGCCCGTGCCCGAGGCGATCTCCGTGGTGGGCTACGACGACGTGCCCATCGCGCAGGAGCTGCGGCCGCAGCTCACCACGGTGCGCATCCCGCTGGAGGAGATGGGCCGCCAGGCGGTGCGCATCGGCCTGGACGTGGTGGAGGACGACGCCTACCTGTCGCCGGTGCAGACCGCGGCCGTGGTCGGCACGAACATCGTGGTCAGATCCTCGGTCGCGCCGCCCAAGTAGCAAGCGCTTACCCCAGAATGCGGGGAAACCGCCCGTAGAACTGGGATAGAAAGCCGTAGAAAGATCCGGTAAGCCCTTGACCGTAGTAGAAAGCGCTTACAAACTCCCTGCCATGACCCCCCTCAGTCGCAGATCCTTCCTGGTCGCGGGCGGCACGGGCGCGGCCCTCCTGCTCGCCCGGCCGGCCCTCGCCGCCGAGGCGCACCACACCGTCACGCTCAGGGCCAGGCCGGGCGCCGAGAGCGAGCGCCTCCGGCTCCAGCAGGCACTCAGGACCACCGACTTCCACCCCACCGGCGTGCACCTGCCCGCCGGCACCCCGCTGACCGTCGAGGTGGCGGCCCCCGACGGGCTCCTGCCCACGCTGCACGTCGGCGCCCCCGACACGCACGCCGACGTCACGTACAAGAACCCGCGCGCCTACCCGCTGGCCGCCGGCGTCAACACCGTCACGGACCCGGGCGGCGGCCTGGTCTACCTGTCGCTCACCGGTGACGGGCAGCGCGCCCGGGTCAGGTTCCGCTCGGGCGGGGTGCGCGTCCCCACGTTCAGGCTGGGCGAGACCAGCGAGGAGAGCTTCCAGGCGCAGCTCGACGCGCTCACCGACGCGCCCCAGGTCGAGCTGGTGTCCGAGCGCGCCATCGTCTCCGTCACCCGGGACGGCATGCTCGCCTGGCGCGACCAGGACCACGCCGCCCTGCTACGGCTCCTCGAAACGATCATCGCCTCGCACGCCGCGATCTCCGGGCTCTCCCAGGCGGAGCGTTCCCCGCTGCCGTTCCACCTCGTCGAGGCCCCCCGGATGCCCGCCGGCGCCGGAGCGTACGCCACGCACGGGTGGACCGCCTACCCGCGCACCTACCTGGACCGCCTGATCACCGTGACCGGCCTGCGCACCAGGGGCTGGGGCGTCTACCACGAGCTCGGCCACCAGCACCAGCAGATGGCCTACAAGCCGAACGACCTCACCGAGGTCACGGTCAACATCTACTCGCTGGCCGCCCAGCGCACGCTCGGCCAGCCGTCCAACCTGGTCGTGAACGGCGTCTACGCCACGGCCCTGGCCAAGCTGCCCGCCGCCGACTACCTCAAGCTGGGGGCGTACGAGAAGCTCGTCCCCTTCCGCCAGCTCGAACTGGCCTTCGGCGAGGACTTCTACCCGCGGCTGCACCGCCTGGTGCGCGCCGAGCGGCCCGCCTCCGACTACACGGAGTCGGCCAAGCGCTGGGGTCACCTCGCGCTCTACACCTCCCGCATCGCCCGCGCCGACCTGTCCGCCTTCTGGCGGCGGTGGGGCGCCCCGCTGACGGACGAGTACCTGGCGCAGGTGGCGGCGCTCGGGCTGCCCGCCCCCGCCACCGATCTGACCGCGCTGGTCGAACGATGACCAGCCGCCGCGCCTTCCTCGGCGGCCTGGCCGCCGTACCGCTCCTCGGCTCCCGGTCCGGGCAGGATGCCTTCTCCGAGCTGCGCGCCAAGGCCGCCGCCCTGTTCACGGGCGGTGGCATCGACCCGGACGACCCCGTCTTCGCCGCACCCGTGGCCCGGCTGGACGCCGCCGCGCGGGCGCACCGGGCGGCCATGGACGTGTCGGCCGGCCGCACCTTCCTCTGGCCTGACCTCCCCCTCACCGGCGTGTCGGGTGACATCGCGGGCAGCTACCAGCGCCTGCGCACGCTCGCCACCGCCTGGGCGAGCCCGGGCACCTCCACGCACGGGGACGAGGCCGCGGCCCGGGAGATCCTCGGCGGCCTCGACTTCCTCTACGAGCGCGCCTACAACGAGGCCAGGCGCGAGACCGGCAACTGGTGGCACTGGGAGATCGGCGCGCCCCGCGCCCTGATGGACACCGCCGTGATCATGCACGACGCCATCAGCGCCGGCCAGCGGGCCGCCTGGATCCGCGCCGTGGACCGCTTCTGCCCCAACCCCGACCGCAGGACCAACCTCACCGACTTCGCCGAGACCGGCGCCAACCGGGCCGACAAGGCGCTCATCGTGGCCCTGCGCGGCATCGTCGGCGCGGACGCCGGCAAGCTCGCGCTCGCCCGCGACGGCCTGTCCGACACGCGCGACGCCGGCAAGCACACCCTGTTCGGGCACGTCACCTCGGGCGACGGCTTCTACGCCGACGGGTCGTTCATCCAGCACGGCGTGGTCGCCTACACCGGGTCGTACGGGGTGGTGCTGCTCCAGTCACTCGCCACGATCCTGGGGCTGCTCGGCGGCAGCGCCTGGGAGGTCACCGATCCGGCGGTGCGCGTCGTGCTCGACGCGGTGGAGAACGCCTACGCGCCGTGGATCCACGACGGGCTGATGATGGACAGCGTCCGCGGCCGGGCCGTGTCGCGGCAGTTCAACCGCGACGACGACGCCGGCCGCGACACCGTCGACGCGATCCTGCAACTGGCCGCGGGCGCCGGCGAGCCCTATGCCACCCGGTTCAGGCAGCTCGCCAAGGGGTGGATCCGGCGGGGCCGCTTCCTCGACGCCGCGAACGTCGCCGCCACCGCCAGGGCCGCCGCGCTGCTGGGCGACGCCGCGGTGGCCGCGGCGCCGCGCCCGCGCGGCCACCGCGTGTTCGCCGCCATGGACCGGATCGTGCACCGCCGCCCCTCCTGGTCGTTCGCCATCAGCCTGTCGTCGCGGCGGATCGCGATGTACGAGTGCGGCAACGGCGAGAACTACCGGGCCTGGTACCAGGGCGACGGCGCCACCTACCTCCACCTCGACCTCGACCACTACAGCGCCGGCTACTGGCCGACGGTCGACTCCTACCGGCTGGCCGGCACCACCGTGGACACCCGCCACCGCGACCCCGCCGTCTCCGTCGGCGGCACGGGCACGTTCCGGCCGGCCAACGCCTGGGCGGGCGGCGCCACCGCCGGCGGGTACGGGGTGGCGGGGCTCGACCTGATGGCGGCCGGCACCTCGCTGACGGCCAGGAAAAGCTGGGTGTGCCTGGACGACGCGGTGGTCTGCCTGGGCGCCGGCATCACCAGCAGCGACGGCCGCCCGATCGAGACGGTGGTCGAGAACCGCGCCACCGCGGCCACCCTGACCACCGGCGACGGCTGGGCCCACCTCGACGGCGTCGCCGGATACGTCTTCCCCACCGGCCCCGCCCCGCGCACGCTCCAGGAGCGCCGCACCGGCACCTGGCTGGAGATCAACGACGGCCCCAGCACCAGGGGCACCGCCGATCCCGTGACCCGCGACTACACCACCCTCTGGTTCGACCACGGGCCCGACCCCACGGACGCGACCTACGCCTACATCCTGCTCCCGGCCGCCACCCGCGAGCGGACCAGGGACTTCGACGGCGTCGAGATCCTCGCCAACACCGGCGACGCGCAGGCGGTCCGCGCGCGGGGCCGCTCGGCCGGCGGCGGCGAGCTGCTCGCGGCGATCTTCTGGACGCCCGGGGAGGTGGGCCGCGCGCCGGAAGCGGGCGGTGTTTCGGCGTCGGCGCCCTGCGCGGTCCTGATCCGGCGTGCGGCCGGGCGGATCACGGTGGCGGTCTCCGACCCGAGCCGCACGGTCGCCACCACCACGATCACGCTCCCGCACCCGGCGCACCGCCTGATCGAGGCCGACGATACGGTCTCCGTGACGACGGGCGACCGGCCCCGGGTCACGGTGAACCTGGCCGGCTCGGCCGGCCGCACGCACACCGCCGTACTCTCGACGGGCCGGAAAGGCTGAACATGATCCCTCCTTACCTTCCGCTCCCGCCGTCCGACCGCGTGCTCTCCCCGCGCACCGGCTGGACCCGCGCCCACTGGGAGGCCCTGGCCGACCACCTGCTGGAGGCCGTCACGCCGTACGCCTCGCCGGGGCAGGCGCAGTTCCGGCTGCCCGGCAGGGCGAGCTGGTCGGGTGTGGTGCTGGACGGTCTGGAGGGGTTCGCGCGCACGTTCCTGGCGGCGGCGTTCCGGATCGCGGGCGCGGGCGGGGACGTGCCGCACCTGGTCGAGCGGTACGCCAGAGGGCTCGCCGCCGGCACCGACCCGTCGAGCGGCGAGTCCTGGCCGGTGCTGACCGACTGCTCGCAGCAGATGGTAGAGGCCGCCTCGATCGCGATCGGCCTCCACGAGACCCGGCCGTGGTTGTGGGACCGGCTCGACGACGGCGTGCGGGAGCGGGTGGTCGAGTGGCTCGGCGGCTTCGTCGGCAAGCGGACCTGGGACAACAACTGGATGTTGTTCCAGACCGTGACGGAGGAGTTCCTGAAGTCCGTCGGCGGGCCGTACGAGCAGGGGGAGATCGAGCGGGGGCTGGAGCGGATCGAGGACTGGTACGTCGGCGACGGCTGGTACACCGACGGCGGGTCCAGGAACTTCGACTACTACTGCGGGTGGGCGCTGCACCTGTACCCGCTGCTGTGGACCCGCATGTCGGGGCACGCCGAGCGGGCCGCGCTGTACGCGGGGCGGCTGCGCGAGTTCCTGGGGACGTACCAGCACTTCTTCGGCTCCGACGGCGCGCCGGTCCACCAGGGCCGCTCGCTCACCTACCGCTTCGCCGCCGTCGCGCCCGTCTGGCTGGGCGCGCTCGCCGGCGCCACCCCGCTCACCCCCGGCCAGACCCGCAAGCTGGCCTCCTCCGTCGTGCGTCACTTCGCCGAGCGCGGCGTGCCCTCGCCCGACGGGCTGCTCTCCCTCGGCTGGTACGAGCCGTTCCTGCCCACGACGCAGGCCTACTCGGGGCCCGCGTCGCCGTACTGGGCCTCGAAGGCCTTCATCGGGCTGCTGCTGCCGCCCGATCACCCGGTGTGGACCGAGCGCGAGCAGTCGCTGCCCATCGACGAGCACGACGTGACCGCCGCCGTCCCGGCCACCGGGCTGCTCCTGCACGGCACCCGCCACGACGGGATCGTCCGGCTGCTCAACCACGGCAGCGACCACGGCGCCCCGCCCGACGACCCGCACTACGCCAAGCTCGCCTACTCCACGCGCACCGGGCCCGAGGCCGCCGAGCACGCCTGGTCCCGCGACCTCGACAACCACCTCGCCCTGATCGCGCCGGACGGGGTCCCGTCGCGCCGGGCCGCCATCCGGCCGCTGTCCTGCCACGACGCCACCGCCTCCTCCTCGTACGAGACCGGGACGGGGGCCGTGATCACGACCACCTCCGCCGTGTGCGGCCCCTGGGAGGTGCGCGTTCACGAGATCGCGGGCGGGGCGGGCAGCGCGGTGCGCGAAGGCGGGTACGCCCTCTCCGACGCCGGCCCGCCCGCCTCGGTCACCGGCGACGGCTGGGCGCTGGCCCGCCGCGCCGACGGCCTGACCTCCGCGGTGATCGGGCTGTACGGGTGGGCGCGGGCGAGCGTGTCGCGGGAGGTCGAGTCGAACGCCTTCGGCCCGCACTCGGCCGTCCCCTGCCTGCACTCCGACGCGCCCGGCCTGCACGTCTCCCTGGTGGTGCTGTCGGGCGACGAGGTGCACCCCGGCGCGCTGCGCGACGCCGTCACGGTGGACGTCTCCGGCGAGGCGGTCGTCGTCACCTTCCCCAACGGCACGTCCACGACGGTGGCTCGCGCCTGAACCCGTAGCCCGTCCTCGCCCGCCGGCCTGGCCTACCGTCCTGGCCTACCGTTCTCGCCCGCTGTCCTCGCCCGCCGCCCTCGCCCGCCGCCGCGCACGGCGAACGGTCACGCGCCCCCGGGCGCCGCACGCGCGCCCGGCCTCAGACGCTGCGCAGGACCGAGACCACGATGCCCAGCACCGCGGCCTCGTCGCCGTCGATGACGTCGTAGGCGGGGTTGCGCGGTTCGAGGAAGACGTGCCCGCCGCGCTGGCGGTACACCTTCACGGTGGCCTCGCCGTCGATCATCGCGGCGACGATCTGGCCGGAGTGCGCCTCGGGCTGTTGCCGGACCACGACGATGTCGCCGTCGCAGATCGCGGCGTCGATCATCGAGTCGCCCCGCACCCGGAGGGCGAACACGGTGCCTCGCCCGGTCAGGTCGCGGGGCAGGGTCAGCGCCTCGTCCAGGTGCTCGTCCGCGAGGATCGGGGTGCCCGCGGCGATGTCGCCGACCACGGGCACGCTCACCAGGTCACCGGCCGGCTCCGGCGCCGCGGCCCGCAGGAACGGGCGCACGTCGATCGACCTGGTCACGGCCGTGCTCCGGCGCAGGAGGCCCCTCTCCTCCAGGCTCTTCAGGTGCTTCGACACCGACGAGGCCGACCTCAGCCCGACGGCGCGGCCGAGCTCGCGGGTGCTCGGCGGGTACCCGTACCGGGCCACCCAGTCCCGGATCATGGCCAGGATCCGCTGCTGGCGCTGCGGCAGGGCCGAGAAGTCCACGTACTCGAACGCGTCATGATCGTCGTAGCTGGTCACCAGCGAAATGGTAGGCCCATCGCGGCACGCCGGGGTGACGGGCGGTTCTCGCCGCCCTCCCCAGCGGCGGCACCCGCGCACGCGCTCTTGGCCGCCGGGCGCGGTCATGTCAGCGTTACGGTCACGGACCGCGCCGACAGGAGAGACCGCCATGGCCGAAGCCTCCATCGCCCCCGTGACCGCATCCGGCCCCGCGCCCGAGACCGGCGCGTCCTTCGACGCCGTCGTGATCGGCGCCGGGTTCTCCGGCATGTACATGCTGCACCGGCTGCGCGGCCTGGGCCTGACCGCCCGGGTGTACGAGGCCGGCGACGGCGTCGGCGGCACCTGGTACTGGAACCGGTATCCGGGCGCCCGCTGCGACGTGGAGAGCGTGGAGTACTGCTACTCCTTCTCCGAGGAGCTGCGGCAGGAGTGGGACTGGACCGAGCGGTACCCGTCCCAGCCCGAGATCCTGCGCTACGCCGAGCACGTCGCCGACCGGTTCGACCTGCGCCGCGACATGCGGTTCCGGACGCGGGTCACCCGCGCCGCCTACGACGAGGCCGCGTCGCGCTGGCGGGTGGAGACCGACCGCGGTGACCGGGTGACGGGCCGCTTCCTCATCACGGCCGTGGGCTGCCTCTCGGACGCCCGCGTCCCCGACATCCCCGGCGCCGGCTCCTTCCGCGGCGACAGTCACCACACCGGGCGCTGGCCGCACGAGGAGGTGGACCTCGCGGGCAAGCGGGTCGCGGTCATCGGCACGGGTTCGTCCGGCATCCAGATCATCCCGGTCCTCGCCGAGCGGGCCGCGCAGGTGACGGTCTTCCAGCGGACGCCCAACTTCGCCATCCCGGCGTGGAACCGGCCGCTCGATCCCGGGTACGCCCGCTGGGTGAAGGACAACTACGCCGAGATCCGCCGCTCGATGCGCGACTCCCTGTTCGGCATCGCGGCGTCGTTCAACACCGGCTCGGCGCTGGCGGCGTCGGAGCAGGAGCGGCTGGCGGAGCTGGAGGCGCGCTGGGCTCACGGCGGGCCGGGCTTCCTCGGCGCCTTCGGTGACACGGCGGTGGACCCGCGGGCGAACGAGCTCGTGGCCGAGTTCGTCCGGGAGAAGATCCGCCAGACCGTCGAGGACCCGCGGGTGGCCGAGCTGCTGTCGCCCCGCGACCACCCGATCGGCACCAAGCGCCCGTGCTTCGACTCCGACTACTACGCCACCTTCAACCGGCCGAACGTGCGGCTCGTGGACGTCCGGACGACCCCGATCGAGGAGATCACGCAGACCGGGCTGCGCACCGCCGAGGCGACGTACGAGGTGGACACCATCGTCTACGCCACCGGCTACGACGCGCTGACCGGCCCGCTGCTCGCCATCGACATCACGGGGACGGGCGGCACGGCGCTGCGCGAGAAGTGGGCGGCCGGGCCCCGCACGTATCTGGGCCTGATGACCGCCGGGTTCCCCAACCTGTTCACCATCACGGGGCCGGGCAGCCCGTCGGTGCTCAGCAACATGTTCGTCTCCATCGAGCAGCACGTGGACTGGATCGCCGGCTGCCTGCAGCACCTGGCCGGGACGGGCGCGACCGTCATCGAGGCCGATCCCGGCGCCGAGGAAGCCTGGACGCGGCACGTCGGCGAGGTGGCGGCGCAGACGCTCTTCCCGCGGGCCGACTCCTGGTACTTGGGCGCGAACATCCCCGGCAAGCCCCGGGTCTTCCTGCCCTATCCCGGCGGCGTCGGCACCTACCGCGTCATCTGCGAGGAGGTCGCGGCCAAGGGGTACGAGGGCTTCGTGCTGTCACCCTGACAACCCTGGGGGGAGGCTCGCGTCGGCTTCGCATCGTGCGAAGCCGACACATCCGCGCCCCTGAATGGACACGAAGTGTCAATGTTCAAGATTTCACGGCACGTCCACGCCTAATACAGGGTTTTTCACCGTATGTCGGTTTACGCTCCCCGGCATGCGTGTTAAGTCCCGGGTCCCGGCGATCCTCGTCGCGGCCGGCGTCGCCGCCGGCTCGATCGCCGCCCTGTCCTCACCCTCCGTGGCCGCCGCGGCGCCAGGCACCGTGGTCATCAGCCAGGTCTACGGCGGGGGCGGCAACTCCGGCGCCCCCTTCTCCAACGACTTCGTCGAGCTGTTCAACCGCGGCGCCACCCCCGTGTCGCTGGACGGCTGGTCCGTGCAGTACACCAGCGCCGGCGGCACCGGGAACTTCGCCGCCAACAGGGCCGCCCTGTCCGGCACCCTGGCGCCCGGCCAGTACCACCTCGTCCAGCTCGCCGCGGGCACCACGCCCAGCGGCGCGCTGCCCCGGCCCGACAGCGCCGGCTCGATCAACATGAGCGGCACCGCGGGCAAGGTGGCGCTGGTCCGCTCGGCCGAGGGCCTGGCCTGCAACGGTTCCTCCACCCCCTGCTCCGAGGACCAGCTCGGGCAGCTCGCCGACCTCGTCGGGTACGGCACCGCGAACTTCTCCGAGGGCACCGCCGCCCCCGCGCTCACCAACGCCACCGGCGGGTTCCGCAAGAGCGGCGGCTGCGCCGACACCGACGACAACGGCGCCGACTTCGAGACCGCGGCCCCGGCGCCGCGCAACAGCGCCACCACCCCGGCCCCCTGCGGCGACGGCGAGCCGACCCCGACGCCCACGCCGACCCCGACACCGACCGAGAGCTGCGACACCCCGGCCACACACCAGATCTCCCAGGTGCAGGGCAGCGGCGACGCCAGCCCGGTCGCCGGCCAGAACGTCCGGGTCGAGGGCGTCGTGACCGGCTCCTTCCAGGGCGCCGGCGGCCTCGGCGGCTTCTACCTCCAGTCCGCCCGGCCGGACGCCGACCCGGCGACCTCCGAGGGCCTGTTCGTGTACTCCTCCTCGCCGGTCAAGGCCGGTGACAGGGTGCTCGTCTCCGGCAAGGCGATCGAGTACAACGGCCTGACCGAGATCTCGCCGGCCACCGCGGTGAACGTCTGCGGCACCGGCACGGTCAGGCGCACCGAGCTCGACCTGCCGCTCAGGAAGGACCTCACCTTCGAGCGTTACGAGGGCATGCTCGTCACCTTCGACGACGACCTCGCGATCTCCGAGACCTACAACCTGGCCCGGTTCGGCGAGCTCCTCCTCGCCGAGGACGAGCGGCTGTACCAGCCGACCGACCGCGACGGCGTGGACCCCGGCAGGGACGCGCGGCGCAGGATCCTGCTCGACGACGGCTCGAACGCGCAGAACCCGGCCACGCTGCCGTACCACACCCAGGGCTCGAACACCGTCCGCCTCGGTGACGAGGTGCGGGACCTGACCGGCATCCTCACCTACGGCTTCGACGTCTACCGCGTCCAGCCGACCGAGCCCGTGGTCTTCCGCGCGAAGAACCCGCGCCCCGCCCGCCCCGAGCGGGTCGGCGGCGACGTCCGGGTGGCCAGCCTCAACACGCTCAACTGGTTCACCACGCTCGGCTCGCGCGGCGCCACCACCGCCGAGGAGCGGGACCGCCAGCTCGCCAAGCTGGTCGCCAACATCACCACGCTCGACCCCGCCGTGGCCGGGCTGATGGAGGTCGAGCGCAACGGCGACGTGGCGCTCAACGCCCTGGTGGACGCGCTCAACGCCAAGGCCGGCGCGGGCACGTACCAGGCGATCTCGCACCCCAATCCGGGCACCGACCTCATCCAGACCGCGCTGATCTACCAGCCGGCCAAGGTCACCCCGATCGGCCCGGCGCGCTCCTCCGCCGACCCGATCTTCAACCGGCCGCCGCTGGTGCAGACGTTCGGCAAGGCCAGGGGGCACGGCAGGACGTTCACCGTGCTGGTGAACCACTTCAAGTCCAAGGGCTGCACCGACGCGGACGGCCCGGCCACCGGCGCGGACGCCGACCAGGGTGACGGGCAGAGCTGCTACAACGCCAAGCGCGTCAAGCAGGCCCAGGCCGTGCTGTCCCTGATCGGCGAGCTGAAGCTGAAGAACGCGCTCGTCCTCGGCGACATCAACGCCTACGGCGAGGAGGACCCGATCCACACCTTCGAGAACGCCGGGCTGACCAGCCTGAGCAAGAAGTACGTGGAGGAGGACGAGCGTTACAGCTACGTCTTCGAGGGCCTGTCCGGCGAGCTCGACCACGTGCTGGCCGACAAGGGCGCCCGCAAGCTGGTGACGGGCGCGACCATCTGGCACGTCAACTCCGACGAGGGCCGGTTCATGGACTACAACACCGAGTACAACCCGCCCTACCTGTACGCGCCCGACCCCTTCCGCTCCTCCGACCACGACCCGCTGCTGGTGGGTCTGCGGCTCTGAGAACACGCACACCGGCCGCGGCGGAGCTTCACTCCGCCGCGGCCGGCGCGTGTCAGACGGCCTTCGCGTTGATGGTGACCGGGATGTTGCCGCGGGTCGCCTTGGAGTACGGGCAGAGCTGGTGGGCCGCCGCGCCCAGCTCCTCGGCCGTCTGCTGGTCCACGCCGCCGAGCTCCAGGTTGAGCACGGCGCTCAGGCCGAACTCGCCGTCGTCGCCGTGGTTCAGGGTCGCCTCGACCGTGATGGCGGTGCTCTTCAGCGTGACCTTGCGCTGGGCCGCCGCCCTCCTGACCGCGCCGAGGAAGCAGGCGCCCCAGCCCGCGGCGAAGAGCTGCTCGGGGTTGGTGGCCCCGCCCGCGCCCCCGAACTCCTTCGGGATGGCGAGCGTGGTGTCGAGCATGCCGTCATCGGCCTGGACGCGCCCGCCGTTCCTGCCCTCTCCCGTGACGGTGACGACCCCGGTGTAGCTGACAGCCATGGCTGTATCCCTTCTGAGCGGGTACGCCGGGAAGCACCTTTCGCGTCACCGGCTTAACTGGTGACGATATTGGCAACCCAAGACGTCACCTGTCAAGCCGGTGACGGACCGGTCTCCAGCAGACGGCCGTCTGACAGCTCCAGCCACCGCTCGACCCCGATCTCCGCCAGGAACCGTTCGTCGTGGCTGACCACCACGAACGCCCCCTCGTACGCCGCCAGCGCGCTCTCCAGCTGGGCCACGCTGACCAGGTCGAGGTTGTTGGTCGGCTCGTCCAGCAGCAGCAACTGGGGCGCGGGCTCGGCGCACAACACGCACGCCAGCGTCGCCCGCAGGCGCTCCCCGCCGGACAGCACGCCCACGGGCAGGTGCGCCCGCGGTCCCCGGAACAGGAAGCGGGCCAGCAGGTTCATCCGCTCGGCCGAGGCCATGCCGGGAGCCGCCTGCGCCAGGTTCTCGGCCACGGTGCGGTCCAGGTCGAGCAGGTCCAGCCGCTGCGACAGGTAGGCCACCCGGCCGTCGGCCCGGCGGGTGGTGCCGCCGTCCGGCTCCAGGTCGCCGCTGATCAGCCGCAGCAGGGTGGACTTGCCGGCGCCGTTGGGGCCGGTCAGCGCGATGCGCTCGGGCCCGCGCACGGTCAGGTCCACGCCCGGCCCGGCGAACAGGCCGCGCGCCTGCAGGCGCTCACCGTGGAAGACCGTGCGCCCGGCCGGCACGTGCGTGCCGGGCAGCTCCAGCGCGATCTTCTGATCGTCGCGCAGCGCCCGCCCGGCCTCGTCGAGCCGCGCTTTGGCGTCGCTGACCCGGGAGGCGTGCAGCTGCCCGGCCCGGCCGGCCGACTCCTGCGCGCCGCGCTTCATGTTGCCGGCGAAGATGCGCGGCAGGCCGGCGTTCTTCAGGTTGCGGGCCGCGTTGCTCGCCCGGCGATCGGCCCGCTCGCGGGCCTGCTGCATCTCCCGCTTCTCGCGCTTGAGCTCCTGCTCGGCGCTGCGCACGTCACGTTCCGCGGCCTCCTGCTCGACGCGCACGGCCTCCTCGTAGGCGGTGTAGCCGCCGCCGTAGAAGCGCAGCTCGCCGCGGTCGAGCTCGGCGATGCGGTCCATCCGGTCGAGCAGGGCGCGGTCGTGGCTGACCACCAGCAGGCAACCGTTCCAGTCGCCGAGCAGGTCGTGCAGGCGGCGCCGGGCCGCCAGGTCGAGGTTGTTGGTCGGCTCGTCCAGCACCAGCACGTCGGGCCGCTTGAGCAGCTGCGCGGCCAGGCCGAGCGAGACGACCTGGCCGCCGCTCAGCGTGCCGAGCGTGCGGTCGAAGGCGAGCCCTGCCAGGCCGAGCCGGTCGAGCTGGGCGCGGGTGCGCTCCTCGATGTCCCAGTCGGTGCCGATGGTGGTGAAGTGCTCCTCGGCGGCGTCGCCGGACTCGATGGCGTCGAGCGCGGCGATCACCGGGGCGATGCCCAGCACCTCGGCCACGGTCAGGTCCTGGGTGAGGGGCAGGCTCTGCGGCAGGTAGCCGAGCACGCCCTTGACCGACACGTCGCCGCTCGACGGCCGCAGCTCGCCGGCGATCAGCTTGAGCAGCGTGCTCTTGCCGGCGCCGTTCGGCGCGACCAGACCGGTACGGCCGCCGCCCACGCTGAAGGACAGGCCGGTGAAGACGGGAGTGTCGTCGGGCCAGGAGAAGGACAGCCCGGAGCAGATGACGAATGCGTCAGACATGTGACATACCTCTGAAAGGTGACCCGGGCATGCGAGAAGAAGGCCCGGCGGGGAAACAGGAACGAGGGAACGACGACCTGGGCCACACCGGCGACGGTCTTCGCGCGTCGGCCGGGGCCGGGGTCAACCTCCGGTATCACCCGGAGATGTCGTCGTCGCCTGCCATGTCTGGTCTCCTAGCTGTCACGAATGTGCGCACTTCACCCTAGCACCCGCCGGAAACTGGTCATTCCACGTCACTCGTTTGACAGGTGACGCACCTTCTCGTCACCATCTGAACAGGTGACGAATGGAAGGCGGGCGGCTGTGGAGTACGACTACGTGGTGGTGGGCGCGGGCGCCGCGGCCGGCGTGCTGGCGGCCCGGCTCTCCCAGGACCCGGACGTGAGCGTGCTGCTCCTGGCCGCGGGCGACACCGGCGCGCCCGCGCCCCGCCCCTTCACCCGCGGGCACCGCTCCGGCTACGACGCCTGGGCGGCGCGGGGATGGAGCTTCGACGACCTCCTGCCCTACCTCAAGCGCAGCGAGCGCGCACCGGGACGCGACCCCAGATGGCGCGGCCGGAGCGGCCCGCTGAGCGTCGCCCTCGCCGCCGAGCCG
Source organism: Nonomuraea sp. NPDC050202 (assembly GCF_040656115.1). Classification (NCBI taxonomy): domain Bacteria; kingdom Bacillati; phylum Actinomycetota; class Actinomycetes; order Streptosporangiales; family Streptosporangiaceae; genus Nonomuraea; species Nonomuraea sp. NPDC050202. The sequence continues at coordinate 233,258 of NZ_JBFALF010000010.1, forward strand.
AGCCCCGTGATCGCGGCCTGCGTGGCGGCCGCCGAGGAGGCCGGGCACCCCAGGGCCGCCGACGTCTCCTCCGGCCTGGAGGAGGGCTTCGGCCGGCCGGACCTGCGCCTCACCGACGGCGCCGCCGCCTACCTGGCTCCGGCCGCCGGCCGCGCCAACCTCCGCGTGGTGCCGGGCGCGCTCGTCCACCGCCTCCTGATCGAGCGCGGCCGGTGCGCGGGCGTCGTCTGGGCCGTGGACGGCGAGCAGGTCACGGCGCGGGCCGCCAGGGAGGTGGTGCTCGCGGCCGGCGCCATCGGGACGCCGCACCTGCTGATGCTGTCCGGCATCGGGCCGTCCAGGCACCTGCGCGAGACGGGCGTCGCCGTCGCGCACGACCTGCCCGGGGTCGGCTCGGACCTGCAGGACCACGTCACAGCCGGGCTGGTCTACACCCCCGCCCGCTCCCTGCTCGCCCCCAGGAACGGCCACGGGCAGGCGCTCGGCCTGCTGCGCGGCCCGCACGCGCCGGACGGGCCCGACCTGCAGATCACCTTCCTGGACGTGCCGCGCCACTCCCCCGCGCTCGGCGGCCCGCGCCAGGGTTACACGATCCGCGTGTCCCTGGTGCGCCCGCGCAGCCGCGGCACCGTACGCCTGGCCTCCTGCTCGCCCACCAGCCCGCCCGCCGTCGACCCCCGCCCCTACTCCGACCCGCGCGACCTGGCCACGATGGTCGCCGGCCTGCGGGCCGCCAGGGAGATCGGCGGGGCACGCGCCCTGGACGGCTGGCGCGGCGGCGAGGTGCTGCCCGGCCCCGACGTGCGCGACACCAGGGCCCTGCGGGCGTACCTGCGCGCGGGCCCCGACGCCTCCGGTCACCACGCCGGCACCTGCGCGATCGGCACCGTGGTGGACGAGGAGCTGCGCGTCCTCGGCCTCGACGGCCTGCGCGTGGCCGACGCCTCGGTCATGCCGTCGATCGTGTCCGGCGACCCCGCCGCCGCCGTGTACGGCATCGCGGAGCGCGCCGCCGAGCTCATCGCCTGACACGCGCCGCCTCCTCCTCGGCCCACTGGGGATGGTGCTTCCTGGCCCATCCCCACGTCACCGACCCCGAGCGCATCCCGCGCCGCGCCTCCGGGTCCCGGTAGGCCAGCCGCATGTGGCCGAGCACGACGACGGCGATCGCCAGCGCCGTCACGTCGTGCACGAAGATCGCGCTCGTCCGGGAGATCCACGGCAGCGCCCCGGTGAACCACATCAGCAGCCCCGTGAACGCCATCACCGGCACGGCCCCGGCGATCCAGCCCGCCCAGATCTTCTGCCCCGCGTTGAACTTGCCGGCCGGGCGCGGACCCGGCGTGCCCCTACGGGCCGCGCGCAGCCACTGCCGGTCGTACGGGGCCAGCCGGTTGAGCCGGCGCAGGTCCGCGCGGAACGACCGGGCGGCCAGCCCGAGCAGGAACGGCGCGGGCAGCAGCAGCCCCGACCACTCGTGCACGACGACCAGCAGATGGCGGCGGCCGACGAGCTGGGCCAGCGGCGCGAAGTAGAGGAACGCCGCCGACCCCGCGCACAGCAGCATGAGCGCGGCCGTGGCGCGGTGGACCAGGCGCTCGGCGCGGGTGAAGCGCCGCAGCCGCCCGGACGCTCCGGCCGAGCCGGAACGCCCCACCCGCCCGGACGCTTCGGCCGAGCCGGAACGCCGCGGCCCGTCAGGCGCTCCGGTCGAGCCAGCCGTCGACGTCATAGCCGTACTCCTCCCAATATCCCGGGACGACCTTCTCGGTGACGGAGATGCCGGACAGCCACTTGGCGGACTTGTAGAAGTACATCGGGGCGACGTACAGCCGCACCGGGCCACCGCGCTCGTGGGTGAGCGGCTTGTCCTGCATGTCCAGGGCCACCACCACGTCGGAGCGGCGCGCCTGGTCGAGCGTGAGGCTCTCGGTGTAGACGCCGTCGAAGCAGGTGAAGCGGAGCGCCGTGCCTTCCGGGCGCACGCCCGCCAGGTCGAGCAGGTGCGCGAGCGACACGCCGGTGAACGGGGTGCGCGGCACCCGCCAGCCGTCCGTGCACTCGACGTCGCCGACGACCCGGGTCTGCGGCATGGCGCGCAGCTCGTCCAGCGTGTACGTGATGGGCCGCTCGACGAGGCCGCCGATCCGCAGCCGGTAGTCGGCCGCGGTCTTCTCCGGCACCGAGCCCGCCACGCTGAAGTAGCGGAACCCGCCCGGGCCGGGCAGCAGCCCGGTCGGGTCGGTCGCGGCGAGCCGTTCCCAGCCGTTCTGCACGAGAGGGGCGGCGGCGAGGGCGGCGGCGCCCGCGCCGAGCATCGAGAGCATCGTCCGGCGCGCGATCGGCGGGCCGCTCTCCTTCGGGTGTCGTTGATCGGTCACGCCTGCGATTCGAGCAGCCGCGGCATGCTCCCGCGAGGAAGGACCGGTTCCGGTAATACTTCCGTCAGCCTTGCTCCGCACGGGACACCTCCTGGCGCAGGAACAGGCCTCGCTCCGCCCACAGCTCCTCGTCCAGATGGTGGTCACGCCACACCTCCGGCGGGTCGGCCAGCCAGTCGTGGCCGAAGATCGCGTACGGGTGGCCCGCGCCCGCGTGCGTCAGCTCGTACTGGCCCAGGTACTCCATCAACGGCCGCCACAGCGGCCCGTTCGCGACGATCAGGTACGAGGCCGCCAGCCCCGGCTCGTGCAGCCAGCGGCGCAGCATCCACGCCTGGAACACGTCCGTGATGGGGGACGGCTTGGCCTCGTAGGCGGGGCAGATCAGATGCCGGGCGATCCCGACGTGCCCGTCCGGGGGCAGCGCCGTGCGCCGGCTCACGTCGTGCCAGATCTCCCCGACGACGGGGTCGGCGTCCAGCTCCTCCTGCTCGGGGCGGCGCAGCGTCAGCCAGCTCATGAAGGCCCGCAGCCGGCCGCTCCCGCGGGAGCGGAGCAGGGTGAACGCCTCCGGCCTGCGGTCCAGCCAGAACCGGACGGACGCGGCCGTGACCTCGCCCTGCGACTCGCGCGCCATGGCGACGACCTCGTCGTGGTCGTCCGGGGTCACCGCGCACGCGCGCACGTCCTCCTCGCCCACCTGCGACACGTACCGGCCCAGGACTCCGCCGCGCCGGCGCAGCCGGCTGATGGTGCGCATCACCGCCACGCTCGCGTGCGGGTCGCGGGCGCCGCGCAGCAGCTCGTCCATGACGTGGTGGCGGATCGCGCGGTGCATCCGCTCGTAGCCGGCGGGGTCGCGCCAGCGCAGGTGGTGGTCGAGGGCCTCGCGCAGCACGCCGCCCACCTCCAGGCCGCGGGCGGCGGTCTCGACGTACGGCTGCGCCCTGAGCCAGTCGAACAGCTCCGCCGCCCGGCCGCCCGGCAGCACCACGGCGAGCAGGTCCTCCGTGGTGTGGCGGGCGTGCGCGCACACGTGCAGCGCCCACCGGTGCAGGTCCGATGGCACGTCGCCGGCCAGCAGCGCGAGCACGCCGTCGACCACGTGCCGGGCCGCCTCGCGGCGCGACGGCTGTCCCGTGGCCGACATGCTCCTGCCGACCTCGGCGGCCAGCGACAGGGCGAAGGGGTGGCCGGCGGCGAAGTCCGCGATGGACCCGCGCAGGCCGGGCTCGACGCCGCGGGCTTCGAGCAGCGCGGCCGACTCCGCGGCGGTGAGGGCTTCGAGATGCCTGATCACGATCGCTCCCGACCAGGCCGGATCCGTGAGCCAGGCGGCGCTCGGCCCGCTCCTGCCCGCCACCACGACGGCCGTGTCCGCGGGCAGGCGCCTGAGGTAGTCGTCGCGCAGCCACGCCTCGAGCCCGGCCAGCTCCTCGAAGGCGTCGATGAGCAGGACCGGGCCCGCGGCCCCGGCGAGCTCCTCCGCGAACCGTTCGAGGCGCTCGCGGGGTCCGGCGGACGGGCCCGAGGGACGTATCGGCCGGCCCTCGGCGGAGGCGTTCAGGCTTACCGGCCGGCCCTCGGCCGTGGCGTTCAGGCTTACCGGCCGGCCCTCGGCGCTCGGGTGCAGGTGCCGTACCTGGCGGCCCTCGGCGGTGGCGTCCTCGGCCAGCTGGTGCAGCAGCGCCGACTTGCCGATGCCGGCCGGCCCGCGGACGAAGAGCACCCCGGGGCGGCCCTGCGCCAGCAGGTCCAGGAAGGCGGCGCGTTCGGTGGCACGGCCGACGAACCGCGCCGCGGCGGGCCCCGCGGACGGCCCCCGCGGACCGGGCCGCGCCACCCACAGCACGGGTGGCGCGGGTGACACGGACGACGCCGGGGAGGGGAACGGCGCGGGCGCGGGCTCGTCGCCCGGGTCCGCCTCGGCGCGCAGGATCCTGTCGTGGACGGCACGCAGCCGGGGCCCCGGGCTGACGCCCAGCTCCTTGCCCAGCAGGTCGTAGACCATCCGGTAGACCTCGAGCGCCTCCGCCCGGCGACCGCCGCGGTACAGGGCGAGCAGGTAGATCTCGTACAGCGGCTCTTCGAGCCGGTTCCGCTCGATGAGCAGCGGCACCTCGGCCGCCACCTCGGCGTGCTCGCCGCGCTCCAGCCGCAACCGCAGCAGCTCCTGGACGGCGACCAGCCGCAGCCGCTCCAGCCGGAACCGCTCGCGTTCGGCCGCGTCGCCGGGAACCCCGGCCAGCGCCGTGCCCGTCCAGAGGGCCAGCGCCTGCTCCAGCAGCTTCACGGCCGCCGGGACCTGCCCGCCCTCGCGCTCCAGCCTGGCCGCTTCGAGCAGGTCGGCGAACTCGATGGCGTCCACCGCGAATAGCTCGGGGTCGAGCATGTAACCGCCGGACCTGGAGCTGATCACCGCGTCCAGCCCGTGCGCGGACAGCAGCCGCCTGATGCGGGAGATATACGTCCTGACGACGGCCTCGCCGGTGGCCGGCGCGTGCTCGCCCCACAGGCCGTCGATCACCTCGCCGATCCGTACGAAGCTGCCGCTGTTGGCCAGCAGCAGCATCAGGACGGCCTGCTGCTGGGGCGTGCCGAGGTCCAGGCGGGTGTCACCGCAGGCGAGGCCGGGAGGTCCGAGGATGGTGAACCTGCAGGGAGGCGGAAGCATGTCCCCGAAGGTAGGTTCGGCAGGATCCGCGCCGCGAGCGTCAGATGACTCCGTCTGTGTACGTCACGTGTACGTCCCGCAGGACCCGGCCCGCGACCGAGACCTTACAGACTGCGGACAAGCCCGGCAATATGCCAAAACCACGACGCGGCGTCAGTAGGGTCTGTCAGAGATGCCCTCCGGGGCATCGGCGACGATGCACGCGAGGCAAGAGGTGGGGGAACCTCGATGGGCGGAGTGAGTTTCGGGCTGCTGGGCCCGATCAGCGTCTGGAGCGGCGGGGAGGAGCTGGACGCGGGGTCCCCGCAACAGCGCGGGGTGCTCGCCCTGCTGCTGCTCGGCGAGGGCCGCCAGGTCTCGATCGACGAGATCGTCAGCGCGTTGTGGGCCGGCCGGGCGCCGCGCAGCGCCGTCGTGAGCACCCGCACGTACGTCTCGCGCCTGCGCCGGGTGCTGGCCGACGGCGGGGGCGCCGGGCTGGGCACCGAGGCGGAGATCAGGTCGGCGGGCGGCGGCTACCAGCTCGTCGTGGACCCCTGCGCGGTGGACGTGACGGTGTTCCGCCAGACCACCGCCGCCGCGCGCCGGGCCCGGGAGCGGGGCAACGTCGCGGAGGCCTCCCGGCTGCTGCGCGGCGCGCTGGCGCTGTGGCGCGGGCCGGCGTTCGACGGGCTGGGCGGGGCCTTCTTCGAGGGCCGGCGTACCTGGCTGGAGCAGTTGCGCGCCTCCGCCATGGAGGAGCGCTGGGCGCTCGACATCGAGCGGGGCGACGGCGGCGCGGCGATCGCCGAGCTGACGCTCGCCACGGCGGCGGAGCCCTACCGCGAGCGGTTGTGGGAGCTGCTGATGTGGGCGCTCGACCGCGACGGCCGCCCGGCGGACGCGCTGGCGGCCTACCGCCGCATCGCCCGGTTGCTGGCCGACGACCTCGGCCTTGACCCGGGCCCCGGACTGCGCAGGATGTCCGCCCGCATCAGCATGTCGGCCGGCGCCTCACTGGTCTGACCGGCGAACCCCCGCCCCACTGCTTCTTACTGCGCTTCATTCGTCCGGACGGTAGGTCCTGAGCATCCGCGCGAGATCGGCCCGGGAGCTCACCCCGAGCTTGGGGAAGATCCGGTGCAGGTGGGTGCCGACAGTGCGGTGGGACAGGTAGAGCCGCTGCCCGATCTCCCGGTTCGTCAGCCCCTCGGCGGCCAGCTGGGCGATGCTCAGCTCGTGCGGGGTGAGCCGGTCCCACGCGTCCGGGTCCCGGGTCGGGCTCGACTCGCCCGCGCCGCGCAGCTCCCGCCGTGCCCGCTCGCCCCAGGCGGCCATGCCGAGCGCGTCGAAGGCCTCCCTGGCCGTACGCAGGTGCATGCGGGACTCCACGGCCCGGCGCCGGCGGCGCAGCCACTCGCCGAACGCCAGGTGCAGCCGCGCCCGCTCGGCGGGCCACCCGGACAGGTCCGCCCGCAACGCGGCCGCGTACAGCTCCTCGGCCTCCTCGTTCGGGGCGAGCACGGCGCGCGCGTACCGCAACCCGATGTGCAGCGCGGGTGATGGAGCCGACGCGGCCAGCGGCTCCAGGCCGCGCAGCACGTCCCGCATGGCGGCGGCCCGCCCGGCCCGCAGCGCGGCTTCGGTGAGCTCGGCCAGGAAGTAGGCGCGCAGGGCGAACTGGTAGGCGGGGTCGGTGGGGTCGAGGATCCGGCTCAGGTCGGCGAACGCGTCGTCGAAGCGCCCCTCGCTCATGGCCGCGAGGCCGCGGGCGAGCTGCACGGTGGCCAGCACCGGCCGGGCGCCGGCGGGCAGCGCGACCCGCTCGGCCTCGTCGGCCAGGGCACGGGCCTGCTCGTTCTCGCCCCGCAGCGCGGCGATCTCGGCTTGGACGGCCGTCGCCAGCCCGTACATGAACGGCTGGCCGGTCTCCTCGGCGAGCCTGGCGGCCTCCTCGGCGGCGGGGACGGCCGTGGCCAGGTCGCCGAGCCTGGTCAGGCTCCACGCCTGGACGGCCAGCGCCCTGGGGAGCAGCCCCAGCCTGCCCTGGGCGCGCAGTCCTGGCGCGGCCACCGAGGAAAGGCGGCCTGCCAGGTCGAACGCCCCGATCTGGAGGGCCGCGCTGCCGAGGTAACGGTCCACCTCGGGATCGGCGCCGGCGGCTCCGGCCAGCTCGCGCAGCCCGCCGAGCACGGTGGCGCCCCGCTCGAACGGCGCCGCGTACGCGGCGATCGCGACCATGCGCGGATCGCCGGCGGGCAGCGGCAGCCCGTCGGCCACGCGCAGCACCAGGCGGCGGGCGTCCTGGCCCGGCTCGGACCAGAAGCAGCGCATGGCTGCGCCCCACAGGATCCGGGCGGCCGGCTCGACGTGCCCTTCCGCGGCAATCGACGCGGCCAGCCCGGCCAGCTCGGGCACCCGGGAGACGTCCTCGCGCACCCCGTCCTCGAAGCCGCTGAGCAGCCAGGCGGCGGTGGCGCGCCGGCGCGGGGACAGGTCCAGCTCTCGCGCGTCGCGCACCAGGCGCTCGGCCGTGGCGCGGCTGCCGGACTCGACCGCGAGCTCGGCCGCGCGCAGCAGCCTGAGCGCCTTGCCCTCGCGCTCCTCGCTCAGCCGGGCCGCCTGCTCCAGCGCCGCCACCGCGGCGGCCACCGCGCCCCGGCGCAGCGCCTGGGCGGCGGCCCGATCCAGCTCGGCCGCCACCTCCTCGTCGGGCCCGGCCGTCGCGGCGGCCCGGTGCCAGGCCCGCCGGTCGGGGTGCTCGCGGAGCGTCTCGGCCAGGGCCAGGTGGGCCCGCCCGCGCTCGGCGAGCGTCGCGGACGCGGGGATGGCCGATCGCATCAGCGGATGGCGGAACCTGACCGCGCCGGCGGCGATCTCGACCAGCCGGGCCTCGACGGCCGGCCCGAAAACCTCCAGCCCGGCCTCCAGCCCGGCCTCCTCCCCGGAGACCGGACCGGCCCCCGCCCCCGCCCCCGCCCCCGCCCGCGCCCGCGCCCGCGGCTGCGGCTGCGGCTGCGGCTGCGTGCCCACGATTGGGCCAGTGTCCTCGGTCGGGCCGGTGTCCCCCATCGTTCCCGAGCGCAGGAGCAGGCGCGTGGCTGCGAGCGTCTCCGCTGCCGACTCGCTCTCGTTGAGCGCCGCGACCAGCAGGGCGGTGCGCGTCGGCATCGGCAGGGCGGCGACCCGGGCGGTGAACGCGCGCTCTAGGCGCTCGCCCAGCGGTGCCGGCGAGTCGAGGCCGCCGCCCTGGTCCGCCGTGGCCGCGGGCAGCTCGATCAGCGCCAGCGGGTTCCCGGCGGCCTGCTCCAGGATCCGCTCCCTGAGCGCCGGGGCGAGGCCGGGGGCGGTCGAGTCGAGCAGCTCGGCGGCGGCCTCTCCGGAGAGCCTGCCGACGGTCATCGCCGGCAGCCCCGCCTCCCGCAGCGGCGAGGGCTCCCCCTCCCGCAGGGTCGCGACCATCACGATGGGCTCGGACCCGATCCGGCGCGCCACGAAGGCGAGGACGTCGGCGCTGGCGCGATCCAGCCAGTGCGCGTCCTCGGCGACGACCAGCAGCGGCCGGGCGGCGGCCACCTCGGCCAGCAGGGTCAGCGTGGCCAGCCCCACGAGGTAGACGCCGGCTCCGGCCGCACCGCCGAGGTGCGCACCCCCTCCGGGACCGTCGTCAGGGCCGGCACCCGGCCCAGCGCCACCGCCGGGGCGCGCGTCCGATCCGACCCCACCGCCGGGCTGGGGGTTCAGTCCAGTCGTGCCGCCGAGATGGGTGCTGGGTTCGGCCGGATCGCCGGGATGGGTGTCGGGTGCAGCCGGACCGCCGGGATGGGTGTCGGGTGCAGCCGGACCGCCGGGATAGGTGTCGGGTTCGGCCGGATCGCCGAGGCCCAGTGCGCTGCGCAGGGCGGCGCGCTGGCGGGCGGGCAGCGCGTCCACGCCCGCGCGGACCGGGTACAGCAACTGGTGCAACCCGGCGTAGGGGAGGTTCTGCTCGGCCGCCACGCCGGTCGTCGTGAGCACGCGCAGGCCGGCGGCCGACGCCGCCGACGCCGCGGCCGCCACCAAGGCGGACTTGCCGATGCCTGCCTCGCCCCGGATGAGGACGCCACCGCGCCCCCGGAGACCGCCGCGATCCCGCACGCCGTCACGATCCCGCACGCCGTCACGATCCCGCACGCCGTCACGATCCCGCACGCCGTCACGATCCCGCACGCCGTCGCGATCCCGCACGCCGTCACGGCCCCGGAGGCCACTGTCCCGGACGTCGTCGATGAGCCCGGCCAGGGCCTTCAGCTCGGCCTCCCGCCCGAAAAGCGGCATGGTGGTGCGACTCCTAACCTCGGCTGCGCGAGTCCTGGGGGACCATACCCGAACGGGCCCGCCACGCTGCAACAGGACGTATACATCGCAGACGGCACATCCGCCCCGCACGCCGACCGTTCGTCAACGGAGTCTTCGCCCGCCGCTCCTACGCTGCCATGACATGTCCACCAACACCGAGGCCGCGGCCGTCGTCGAGACCCGCCTCATCCACGCGTTCCACCGGCGCGCCACGACGCTGCTGTGCGAGGCCGCCGCCCGGCGCTCCGTCCCCCTCGCGGCGCTGGCCGAGCTGCGCGAGTTCCTCGTCAAGAGCCTGCGGCACCACCACGAGACCGAGGACCGCCTGCTCTGGCCGATGATCGCGGCGGTGGCGCCGGAGGTGGCGGCGCGGTTCGGCGTGCTGAGCGAGGAGCACGACGCGCTCGACGTCGCGCTCGACGCCCTCGCGGACGTGCCGATCGGCGAGGACGGCGACCGCCCCGGGTTCCAGCGGGCGGCCGAGGCCGTCCGGTTCCTGGTGCACCGGCATCTCGATCACGAGGAGCCGCTGCTGCTCCCCGCGCTGCGCACGCACGTCTCGCCCGAGGCGTGGACGGCGTTCTCGCGCGAGGTGGTGGCCACGTCGCCGACCGAGGCCGCGCACCTGATCGTCGGATTCCTCGACCAGGTCGGTACGCAGGAGGAGGTCGCGCTCGTCCTGGCCGGCCTGCCCGAGCCCGCGCGGCAGTTCGTGCCCGTGAAGCGTGAGCAGGCGCACGCCGCCCTCGCGGTCCTGGAAGGCACAGCGAACACGGCGGGCGCGGCGAACACGGCGGAAGGCTGAGGTGGGCATGAATCTCGGACTAGCGGTGCCCTTCACCGATCCGGCCGCCCTGGTGGCGTGGGCCCGGCGGGCGGACGCGGGCCCGTACGGCAGGATCGGCGTGCCGGACCGGATCCTGTACGACAATTCCCAGCCCATGGTGATGCCGGCCGCGACGACGGCGGCGACCGAGCGGATCCGGGTTCAGCCGGAGGTGGTGCTCGCGCCGGAGCTCGCCGCCCAGTCGGTACGGGCGATGGCGACCACGGCCCCCGAGATCCGGGACGCCGTGGCCGCGTACCGGGAGCTCGGCGCGCACGAGGTCATGCTGAGCTGCTGGTCCGACGACATCGCGCAGATCGACCGCCTGGCGGACCTGCTGTCATGACCGTTTCGGGGGGATCGGCGATGACGGCATCGGGGATGTCGGGCTCCTGGACACCAGGCCCGCGATCACGGGGTCCGCGATGACGGGCTCCACCACAGCCGGGTCCGCGATGGCCGGGGCGGCGATCGTGGGGCGTGACGGCGAGCGGGAGGAGCTGGCCGCGTTCCTGGCGGCCACCCAGGGGCAGGCGCTCGTCCTCAGGGGCGAGACCGGCGTCGGGAAGAGCGCCCTGCTCGGCCACGCCGCCGCCCTCGCCGCCCCCGGGCACGACGTGATCAGGGCCGCCGGGGTCGAGGCGGAGTCGGAGCTGCCCTACGCCGGCCTCCACCAGCTGCTCTACCCCCTGCTCCCCCACCTGTCCGGGCTCGACGACGGGCACCGCGCCGCCTTCGACGTCGCCTTCGGGCTGCGCGAGGGCCGGACGCCGTCGGTCATGTCCCTCGGCATCGCCGTTCTCGACCTGCTGTCCCTGGCGGCGTCGGGCAGCCCGCTGCTGCTGTTGCTCGACGACGGCCAGTGGCTGGACGCCTCCAGCATCGAGGTGTGCGGGTTCGTGGGGCGGCGGCTCGCGGGCAGCTCGGTGAAGATGCTGATCGCCGTACGGTCGGACGTCGGCTCGCGGTTCGACACGGCCGCGCTCCCCGAGCTCGCGCTGGCGCCCCTCCCCGACGAGGCCGCCGGGCGGCTGCTGGACCTGCGCCATCCCGGGCTCGGCCCGCGGACCAGGCGCCTGGTCCTGGAGCACGCCATGGGCAACCCGCTGGCCCTCGTGGAGCTCCCGCCGCACGTGGGGGGCGAGGAACTGCTCGAATTCGGCGCCGTCCCCCTGTCACGCCGCCTCCAGCACGTGTACGGCATGCGCATCGAGCGCCTCGCCGACCCCGTACGCGAGGAGCTGCTGCGCGGCGCCCTCGACGGCGTCGGCGCGGGCCAGGGCGGGAACCGCGCCCCCGGCAGGCGCTACCGCATGCGCGACACCGGCGAGGCGGTGGCGGCCGGCTTGTTGGACACCGACCCCGCCACCGGCGAGCTCGTCTTCCGCCACCCGCTGGTCCGCTCCACCGTCGTCCAGCTCGCGACGCCGAACCAGCGCCGCGCGGCGCACGCGGACCTCGCCCGGCTGCACGAGGGCGACGTCGAGCGGCGCGCCCGCCACCTGGCGGCCGCGATCGTGGACCCCGACGAGGAGGTGGCTGCCGCGCTGGAGGCCGCGGCCGAGTCGGCGACCCGGCGCGGCGGCGCGGTCGCGGCCGTGGCCTGGCTGACCCGCGCGGCCGAGCTGAGCCAGACCCCGGCCGACCGGTCCAGGCGGCTCGGCGACGCCGCGTTCATCGCCGGGCACGCCGCGCTCCTGGACCAGGCGCAGCGGCTGGTCCGCGCGGACCCGGCACCAGGTCCGGCCGGGTCCCCCGCCACCGCCATCACCGCTGCGTACGTGGCCCTGTACGAGGACGGCGACGTACGCTCCGCGCATCACCGCGTCGCGGCGGCCATCGAGAACCTGCGGGACGACAGCCCGGAGGTGCTCACCCGGCTCGTGGACCTGTTACTCGCCACCAGCCTGTACGCCGGCGACGCCGTCTCGTGGCACCGCACCGAGCAACTGCTGCGCTCGCTGGGCGACCGCGTCCACCCGCGCTCGGCCGTCTACCGCGACGCGTGGAGCGACGTCGTCCGCCACGGCAGGGGCGTGCCCGAGCGGGTCGAGCGGGCGTTCGCCGACGTGTCGGCCCTGGAGCCGTGGGACGTCTCCCGCCTGGCCGTGGCCGCCTACCACGTCGACACGCTGAACAGGTACCGCCCCCACCTGCGGCGCGCGGTGGACCGCGAGGTGGAGACCGGCGCCGTGGCCAACGGCATGACCATGCTGCACCTGATCATGCTCGACCAGCTCGCCACCGGCGAGTGGGACGACGCCGAGCGGACGGGCCGGCGCGCCCTGCGGCTGACCACCTCGCACGGGAACGCGCTGTTCACCCACCACACCCACGCCTACCTGGGGCTTCTCGCCGCCGTACGCGGCCGGACCGAGCAGGCCCGCGAGTCGCAGGCGGTCGTGGACGCCTGGGCCCGCCCGCGCGGCATCGGGTTCCTGACGCAGATCGCCGACGCCATCGGCACGGCCGCGGCCCTCAGCGAGGGCGACTACGAGGCCGCCTACCTGCACGCCATCGGCATCACGCCGCCCGGATCCTTCGAACCCTACGCGCACCAGGCCTCGCGCACGCTGCTCGACCTGGTCGAAGCCGCCGTGCACACGGGACGGCTGGAGCAGGCCCACCGGCACGCCCGGGCCGCGCTGGACGCCGGCCTGCCCGCCCTCTCCCCCCGGCTGGCCATGATCACCTACGGCGCGATGTCGATGACGACCGGCGACGAGAAGGAGGCGGCGGACATGTACGCACGCGCCGAGGCCGAGCCGGGAGCCACCGCCTTCCCGTTCGAGCTGGCCCGCATCCGCCTGGCCCACGCCATCCGGCTCCGGCACACCCAGGGGCCCAAGGCCGCACGGCCGCTGCTGGTGCGCGCCACCGAGTCGTTCGACCGGCTCGGCGCCGCCGGCTGGGCGGAGCGGGCGCAGGCCGAGCTGCGGGCCTCGGGGGCGCCCGCCGGCGCCGCGCCGTCGCACCTGGTCGAGCTGACCTGGCAGGAACGCCGGATCGCGGAGCTGGCCGCCGGCGGGCTGACGAACAAGGAGATCGGCGAGCGCATGCACCTGTCGCCGCGCACCGTCAGCTCGCATCTCTACCGGGTCTTCCCGAAGCTGGGGATCACGTCCCGGGCCGCGCTGCGCGACGCCCTGGGCAAGCTCCCCCGGTGACGCCCGTCAGGCACGGATGCCTCGTTCGGCGAGCCAGAGGAGGACGTAGTCCGCGACCGCCCGCCATCCGCTGTCGAGGACCAGCGAGTGGCCGCGGTCGGGGAACTGCTTGAGGCCGGTCACCGCCGTCGAGTCGCCGTACAGCTTGTACACCGCGCGGGTGGCGGAGTCGGGCACCAGCCGGTCCTCCTGCCCGGAGATCAGCAGCAACGGGCCGCGGGCGGTGTTGCCGGTGTCCACGTCGGCGCGGGGATGCGTGCCGTCGCCGCCCAGCTCGGCCAGCAGCCGGGGCGGCGCGGGGACGGCGTGCCGATCGAAGAGGCGCGCCGATTCCTCCTGCGTGACCGCGTTGGCGAACAGCCGGCGGAACAGCGCCGCGTCGAGTGACGCCGGCCACGGCTCGCGGGCGACCTGGTTCACGGGGACGGGGGCGATGGCGACCGCGGCGCGGCCGAGGTTCGTGCCGAGGAGGTGCTGCGCGATCAGCCCGCCCACCGAGTGGCCGACGATCACGGGCGGGGTGTCGAAGGAGCGTACGATGCCCGCGTAGTGCTCGGTGAGGGCGTCGAGCCCCAGCTCGCGGGAGCTTTCCGGCTGCCGGCGGGCCTCCGCCACCGTGGCGGGCTCCCCCGGCCGGAGCGGCGCGGAGACGGCGAAGCCGAGGCTGGAGAAGCGCTCGCCCCACGGCTTCCAGGACAGCGCGTGCAGCCACGCGCCGTGGATGAAGACGACGGGAGTGGGGTTCACGGAGCCTCCGGAAGCGCTGGACGTGGCTCAAGAATCATGCGGACGGGCCTCCTGCGCGGGCAGCGCCCGCGGCCTTCGCGGACGTGGACCGCTGCTGACGGCAGGGCCACGCCCCGAAGCCGCGCGACGTGGACCGCTGCCGTGACGGCAGGGCCACGCCCCGGGGCCGCGACGTGAACCGCTGCCGTGACGGGAGGGCCACGTCCCGGGGCCGCGCCTGGGCGCCCCGGGACGTGGACCGGTCAGTGCCGGGGCTTCGCGCACCGGTAGCTCGCCGCGTCGGCCGGGTCACCGTGGCCGGTGTAGCGGGAGACGGACGGGTAGAGGCACAGCTCGCGCGTGACCGTCTTGCCGGAGGCGTCCTTGATGGCGGCGCTCAGCGTCTGCGGGGCCTTGCCCTGCTCGACCCAGGCCGTCAGGGCGCCCAGGGCGTCGGTGGGCACGGGGCCGGTGCTGGTGACGTTGCCGCAGTGGTCGACGCCCGGCGCGAGGAACAGCCGGTAGAAGCCGTCGACGCGGTGCGAGCCGCCCATGGCGCGCTCCACCCGCTCGCGGTAGTTCACGGTGCCCTGGGTGGGGATGAGCTGGTCGGCCTGGCCGTGCCAGGTGAGGAGCTTGCCGCCGGCCTTGCGGAACGCCGACAGGTCGGGGTCGTCGGTGCCGATGACCTGGTCGTACTCGGCCTGGGACTGCGCGAACAGCTTGGCGAAACCGGCGTAGGTGATCGTCGACAGGTCGAAGGCCGGCCGGCGCTTCAGCCAGGTCGCGACCCAGGCGGCCGGGACCGGGAACGGCGCGCCCACCCGGTCGCCGTTCGGGCCGAGCCGGGTGCCGGCGAGGTCGAAGCCGGCGCCGACCGGGATGCCGGCCCACAACTTCTTGCCCGACGGCGTGCGCGGGCCGTCCCAGATCTTGCGGACCACGGTGGCGTCGGCCGCGGTGATGGTCTCCTGCTTCCCCTCGCACTCGACCGTCTCGCCGACGAGCTTGCGCGGGTCGAAGTCGCACGTGGCGGGTTCGCCGATGACCCCGTCACGGACGCCGTCGAGCGGGTCGCACGCCTTGACGGCGGCCTGGTTGAAGGCGGCGAGCTCGCAGGGGGCGGGGAAGGCGTTCTCCTCGTTCATCACCACCTGCGGCCACAGGGTGGCGACCTCGAACTCGTCCCAGTTGATGGCCGGAGCGGTGGCGAGGATGCCGTCGTAGTCGCCGGGGTGGCGCTGGGCCTCCATGTAGCCCTGGCGGCCTCCGGTCGAGCAGCCGTTCCAGTACGAGTAGGAGGCCGGCTTGCCGTACACCTCGGCGACGACCTGCTTGGCGACGACCGTCATCTCGTGCTGGGAGCGGTCGGCGAAGTTCTTCAGCAGGTCCTTGTTCACCTCGCCCGCGCTGTTCAGGGCCCAGGCGGTGTCGATGTAGGTGCTGACGCCCGCGTCGGTGGTGGCGGCGGCGTACCCGGTCTTGACCGCGCCGGCCAGCGCGGCGCCGTAGTCGCCGGCGGCGAAGGCGCTGCCGCCCACCGCCTGGAACCGGCCGTTCCAGCCCGTCTCGGGGAGCCAGACCTGCACCTTGGCGTGGTCGCCCACGCCCGGGTGGGCGAGCGTGACCGTGACCGCGCAGTGGGCCGGCACGCCGGTGACCTCGGTGCCGGGCAGCGGCGTCACCGGCGGGACGGTCACGGTGCCCGCCTCGCGGCGCTGCGCCGTCACCGATTCCACCGTGGTGCCCGCCGGCGCCTTCACGGAGATGGACGGCGAGCAGCTGAACGCCGCGGCGGTCGTGGCCGCCGCGGCGCTGGTCGGCAGGCAGATCGCCGCCGCCAGCGGCACACCGGCCGCCAGGACGGCCAGGAGTCTTTTCATGAGTTTCCCATCGCTGGATGACGCGTGTCGCTGAGCAGCAGGTCCGGCCGGTCCCTGGTGCGGTGCCTACTCTCGTCCGCCCGGCGGGGGCGGCACATCAGTCACATGACGGCCAGAACCGGCGATCCGGTCGCGTGCGCCACGCCGCGCGAGGGCGCCTCAAGGCCGCCCCGGACGCGCCTCCCGCCGCCGGACGGCCACCGAATGACCGTCAAGTGACTGATGTGGCCGAACCCGTCCGCGGCCCAGAGTGAGGACGCCCCCCTTGCATCCACCTCTTCGGAAGGAAGTCTCATGGTCAGCATCAAGCGGCGGCTCCTGCTGGGCGCCCTGTCGGCGGGTGTCGCGATCGGCGCGCTGGCGGTCACCGGGCCCGCGGGCGCCACCACGGCCGGGCGGCCCAAGCCGACCGTCGTGCTGGAGCACGGCGCCTTCGCCGACGCCTCCAGCTGGAACGGGGTGATCGAGGAGCTGCGCCGCGACGGCTATCCCGTCGTCGCCGCGGCCAACCCGCTGCGTGGCCCGGCGAACGACGCGGCCGCGCTGCGCAGCGTCCTCGACCACGTCAAGGGCCCCAAGATCCTGGTCGGGCACTCCTACGGCGGCTCGGTCATCAGCATCGCCGGCGCGAACGACCCCGAGGTCAAGGCCCTGGTGTACGTCGCCGCCTTCCTGCCTGCCCCGGGAGAGACGGCGCTGGAGCTGACGAACAAGTTCCCCGGCTCCACGCTCCCCGACGCCCTCGACCCCGCGCCGTTCACCCTGCCCGGCGGCGGCACCGGCACCGACCTCTACATCAAGGCCGACAAGTTCCGCCACCAGTTCGCCGCCGACGTGCCGGCCGGCCCGGCCGCGCTCATGGCCGCCACCCAGCGGCCCATCGCGCAGTCGGCCCTGGAGGAGAAGGCCGAGGTCGCCGCCTGGCAGGACAAGCCGAGCTGGGACATCGTCACCACCCAGGACCTCAACATCCCGGCCGCCGCGCAGCGGTTCATGGCCGAGCGCGCCGGCGCCCGCGTCACCGAGGTGCGCGCCTCCCACTCCGTGGCCGTCTCCCACCCGAAGATCGTGGCCAGGGTCATCGAGAACGCCGCGCGCGCCACGGCCCGGTAGCGGCGGGAAAAATTCTCCGGGGCGATGTCGATTCCGGCGGCGCGCGGTCGACGCATGGGTGAAACCACCTTCGACAACGCTCTGGAGATGCTATGAGCACCGTGATCATGCACAACGTCGTTTCGGTCGACGGCTTCATCGCCGACGCGCACGACCAGGTCGGCCCGCTGTTCGACTGGTACGGCAACGGCACCGCCGACCTCGGCGGCATCGGCAAGGTCTCGCAGGTCTCGGCCGACTACGTCAACCCGGTCTGGGCCCGCATCGGGTCGATGGTCATCGGGCGGCACCTGTTCGACATGACCAACGGGTGGGAGGGCAGGCCGCCCACCGGCGACCACGTGGTCGTGCTCTCGCACCGGCCCAAGCCCGAGGGGTGGCACCCCGAGGCGTCGTACCACTTCGTGGACGACGTGACGCGGGCGGTCGCGCTGGCCAGGGAGCTGGCGGGCGAGCGTGACGTCGCCGTCGCGGCGGGCGAGGCCGGCGGCCAGGCCTTCGCCCTCGGGCTGGTGGACGAGGTGGCGATGGACGTCGTGCCGGTGGTCTTCGGCTCGGGCAAGCGCTACTTCGGCTCGGTCGACGCCCAGCACCTGCTGGAGGACCCGCACGTGGTCATCCAGGGCGACCGGGTCCTCCACCTGCTCTACCGCGTCCGGCGCTAGCCCTGCCGCGCTCCGGTGCCGTCCGCTTCGAGGCGGAGCGGGAAGTGGCAGGCGACCTGGTGGGCGCCGCCCTCCAGGACGGGCTCGGTGGCGCAGACGTCCTGCGCCAGCGGGCAGCGGGTGCGGAAGCGGCAGCCGGTCGGCGGGTTGAGCGCGCTCGGCAGCTCGCCCCGGATGGTCGTGTCCGGGCTGGGCGCGTGGCCGGGGTCGGGCGAGGGCACGGCGTCCAGCAGCGCCTGCGTGTACGGGTGGCGCGGCGCGCGCACCACCTGGTGGGCGGGGCCCACCTCCACCAGCTTGCCGAGGTACATCACGCCGATGCGGTCGGCCATGTAGTCCACCACGGACAGGTCGTGGCTGATGAACACGTACGACAGGCCGAGCTCGCCCTGCAGGTCCCGCATGAGGTTGAGCACCTGCGCCTGCACCGACACGTCCAGCGCGCTGACCGGCTCGTCGGCCACGATCAGCCGGGGCCGCAGCGCCAGCGACCTGGCCAGCCCGATGCGCTGCAACTGCCCGCCGGAGAACTCGTGCGGGTAGCGCTCCAGCGCCCGCCGTGGCAGCCCGACCTGGTCGAGCAGCTCGCTCACCCGGGCGCGGCGGGCGGCGGCGTCGCCCACCTGCTGGATCTCCAGCGGCTCGGTGAGGATGGAGTCGATGCGCATGCGCGGGTTCATGGCCGCGTAGCTGTCCTGGAACATGAGCTGCACCTTGCGGTGCATGCGGTGGCGGGCGCGCCGGTCCAGGGTGGCGATGTCGGTGCCGTCCACGACGATCCGGCCGCCCGTGGGGGCTTCGAGGCCGGCGACGAGGCGGCCGACGGTGGACTTGCCGCATCCGGACTCGCCCACGATGCCGAGCGTCTCGCCGGGCTTGACCTCGAAGGACACCCCGGCCACGGCGCTGACGCGCCCGGCGGTCCTGCGCAGGCCCGCGCCGCCGGCGTCGTACTCCTTGACCAGGTCCCGCACGGTCAGGATCGGCTCGGCGGCGGCGCCGGAGGCGGCCCGGTCGTGGCCGGCCGACGCCGTGATGGCGACGGGCTCGGTGACCGGGTGCAGGCAGGCGAACGCGTGCCCGTCCCCGGTGAGGGTGACGTCGGTGGTGCGGCACTCGTCGGTGGCGAAGTGGCAGCGGGGCGCGAAGCGGCAGCCGGTCAGCGGCCGTGACAGGTCCGGCGGCAGGCCGGGGATGCTGTAGAGGCGGCCGTCGGCGGCTGACTCGGGCAGGGCGCGCATCAGCGCCTCGGTGTAGCGGTGGCGCGGCGCGCGGAACAGCTCGGCGGTCGTGGCGGTCTCGACCACGCGTCCGGCGTACATGACGGCGACCCTGTCGGCGCGGCCGGCGATCACCCCGAGGTCGTGGGTGACCAGGATGACCGCCATCTTGAACTCCTCGCGCAGGTCGTCGATGAGCTCGAGGATCTGGCGCTGGGTGGTGACGTCCAGGGCCGTGGTGGGCTCGTCGGCGATGAGCAGGCGCGGGGAGCGGATGAGCGCCATGGCGATGACGACGCGCTGGCGCATGCCGCCGGAGAGCTGGTGCGGGTAGTCGTCGACGATCTTGTCGGGGCGGGGCATGCCGACCCGGCGCAGGATCTCGACGGCCCGCTCGCGGGCCTCCGCCTTGCTCATCCCCTGATGCACGCGCAGGGGCTCGGCGACCTGGGCGCCGATGCGCATGGTGGGGTTGAGCGAGGTGAGCGGGTCCTGGAAGACCATGCCCATCTCGACGCCGCGCACCCGGCGCAGCTCGGCCGCCTCCATCTTGCGCAGGTCGCGGCCGTCGAAGAGGATCTCCCCGCCGACCACGCCGCCGCCGGAGGGCAGCAGCCCCATGACCGACAGCACGGTCATGGTCTTGCCGCTGCCCGACTCCCCCACGATGCCGAGCGTCTCGCCCTGGTTGACCTCGAGGTTGACCTGGTCGAGCGCGTGCACCGTGCCGCGCCGCAGCGCGATGTCGGTGCTGAGGTCGCGCAGCCGCAGCAGCGGCTCGCTGGGAACCTCCATGTACGAAACCTCCTGCTAGCGCCGCCGGAGGCGGACCTCGAAGACGTCCCTCAGCCCGTCGCCGATGAAGTTGAAGGCGAGCACGATGAGGATGATGGCGATGCCCGGCGGGTACAGCAGCCACCAATTGCCGCTGAAGGTGTCCGACAGGCCGTCGGACAGCATGCCGCCCCAGTTCGCCGCGGGTGGCGGCACTCCCAGGCCGAGGAACGACAGGTAGGCCACGTACAGGATCGCGTCGGCGACCTGGAACGTGGCGTTGACGATCACGGTGCCGATGGCGTTGGGGATGATGTGCCGGCGCACCGCGCGCCCGCCGGTGCCGCCCATGCCGCGCATCGCCATGACGTACTCGCGGGTGCGCAGCGTCAGGGCCTCGCCGCGGACCAGCCGGGCGGGGCCGAGCCAGGCGAAGGCGCCGATGATGACGATCAGCATCGGCACCGTGGGCGTCACGATCGAGGCCATGAGCATGAACAGGAACAGCGCCGGGATCGACATCATCGCGTCGACCACCCGCATCATGACCGCGTCGACCCAGCTCCCCGCGAACCCGGCGATGGCGCCCCAGACGGTGCCCACGACCGTGGCCAGCAGGCCGGCGGCCAGGCCCACCACGATGGACGTCTGCCCGCCGAGCATCAGCCGCCCGAGCTGGTCGTAGCCGACGCCGTCGGTGCCGAGCGGGTGCCCGTCCGTGCCCGGGGGCAGGTAGACCTTGGTCAGGTCGGTGTGCACCTGGTCGGTCTGGTAGAACAGCGGCCCGAGGAAGGAGAAGGCCGCCAGCAGCACGAACAGGCCCACGCCCACCAGGGCGAGCCGGTTCTCGCAGAAGACCTCCACACCCTGCCGCCACATCCCGCGGACGGGCTGTGCCTCTTCCTGAGTGGTCATGAGCGGCCTGCCTTGAGTCGTACGCGTGGATCGACCGCGGCGTAGAGCACGTCGGCGACCAGCGCGCCGAGCACGGTGGCCACCGAGATCAGCAGCGTGACGCCGAGCAGGATCGGATAGTCCCGCTTGAGCGCCGCCTGCCAGAACAGCAGCCCCATGCCCGGGTAGTTGAACAGCCGCTCGACCACCAGGGCGCCGCTGAACAGCGCGGGCAGGTACATGCCGAGCAGGGTGATGACGGGGAACAGGCCGTTGCGCAGCGTGTGCCCGACGATCACCCGGCCCTCCGACAGGCCCTTGCTGCGTGCTGTGCGGACGTAGTTCTCGTTCAGGTTGTCGACCATGGACGAGCGGATGTAGCGGGAGTAGACCGCGACGGTGAGGATCGCCAGCGTGAGCGTGGGCAGCACCAGCCCGGCCGGGTCGGCCAGCACCTCCGCCAGCGTGAAGCCCTGCGGGGCCTCGGGCGGCAGCACCGGCCACACCTGCGAGAACAGAATGATCATCATGAGACCCATGAAGAAGATGGGCGTGGCGTACGCCAGCAGCGACAGCCCGTTGATGGTGTAGTCGGGCCAGCGGTTACGCCGCACCGCCTGCACCACGCCCAGCGGGACGGCCACCACGACCGCCAGCAGCGTCGAGGCCAGCGACAGCAGCATGGTCTTGGGCACCCGCTGGCTGATGGCCTCGGCCACCGACTGGTTGAGCTGGAAGGAGTAGCCGAGGTCGCCCTGGACCAGCCGCTGCAGGTACATCGCGTACTGCTGCCACAGCGGCCGGTCGTACCCCATCTCGTGGTTGAAGGCGGCGATCTGCTGCAGCGTCGCTTCCTTGCCCAGGATGGCCCTGGCCGCTCCTCCCGGCAGCAGGTGCAGGATCACGAACGTGATCAGCGTCACCAGGATCACGATGACCAGGGCCTGGCCGAGGCGCGTGAGGAGGTACCGGGTCAACGGTCAGCTCTTCCAGGACCAGTCTTGGAAGTACATCAGGTTCATCGGGTCCTGCGGCTCGACGCCCTGCAGCCCCGACTTGTACGCCGAGATCTGGTAGACGGGGTTCGGCATCCACAGCACCGGCAGGTCCTTGGCCAGGAAGTCGTTGTACTCCTGCAGGGCGCCGGCGTCGGCGGAGAACTGCGCCTTCTCGATCAGCTCGTCGGCCTCGGGGTTGCTGTAGCTGCCGAGGTTGACGGGGGCGTCGGTCTGGAACAGGCGCTCGCCGGAGGCGAAGGCCGGGTAGTACCAGCTGCCCTGCGAGCCGAAGAACGACATGTCCCAGTCGCACTTGGACTCCTCCGCCTTGCAGGCCGGGGTGACCGCGACGGAGTCGGGCACCTCCTTGATGGTGAGCTGCACGCCGACCTTGGCCATCGTCGACTTGATCTCGGCGAACATCTTGGTGGTCGCGGCGAAGCCGGACTGGCTGGTGACGGTGAAGCTCAGCGGGGTGTCCTTGGCGATGCCCTCGCCGCACAGGGCGGGGTCGGCGCAGGTGGTCTGCCCGTCGGGCGTGACCTTCCAGCCGTGGCTCTCCAGCAGCTGCTTGGCCTTGGCCGGGTCGAACGGGTAGGCGCAGCCCTGGCCGGCGGGCGAGCCCTGCTTGGCGGGAACCGGGCCGCAGGTGGGCGCGGCCATGCCGGACCAGATGACCTTGCTGATCGTGGGCTGGTCGATGAGCATCTGCAGCGCCTGGCGCAGGTACGGCTGCTTGAACAGCACCCCGGTCCTGGGGTTGTTGAAGTTGAGCTGGAGGTAGGTGATCGACCACCCGTACCAGGGGGCGACCTTGTAACCCTTCGACTCCAGGTAGGCCTTCTGCGACAGGTTGGCCGGCGGGATGTAGCCGTAGTCGATCTGCCCGGCGCGCAGCACGTTGAACTCGGCGTCGTCGCCGGTGAACGGCCGCAGCACGATCTTGTTCAGCTTCGGCTTGTCGGTGCCGGAGTAGGTGTCCTGCTTGGCCAGGACGACCTCGCCGCTGGGCACGTAGCTCTGCAGCTTCCACGGGCCGCTGTTGGTCTTCCACAGCGGGTTGGTCGCGTACGACTTGGGGTCCTTCGAGGCGGCGGTCAGCTCCTCGAAGGTCTTCTTGGCATCGCCCTTGTCCCAGGCGTGCTGGGGCAGCGGGACGATCCGGTTGAGCTGGTTGCCGACGAACCAGGCCGCGTTGTACGCCTTCTTCGTGGTCAGGGAGAAGGTCTTGTCGTCCTTGACCTTGAAGCTGTCGATGTTGTCGGGGAAGCCGCCGGGCTTGTAGGACGCCCACTTGTCCTTGTTCGCGGTGACGAGGTCCCACCAGAACTGCACGTCCTTGGTGGTGATCGGCTTGCCGTCGGACCAGGTGTTGTCCTTGAGCGTGATGGTCAGCGTCTTGCCGCCGTCGCTGACGGCGGGCGGCTCGGCGAGCGAGCGCTCGGGGTCGACGTTGTCGGGGCTGGATCCGTCGAGCTTGTAGCTGTACAGCTTGCGGTACAGAGCGGTGGAGAAGATCTCGTTCTCGCCCTGGGTGAAGCCCGGTGCCGAGATCGGCAGGATCCAGTTGGGCGTGCGGAAGGCCACGGTCACGGTGTCCGTGCCCTGCGCGCCGCCGCCGCTCTGCTGCGCACTGCCGCCGGCGCCTGCGCTGCAGGCGGTCAGAGCCAGCCCGATGGCCACCACGCCGCACACGATGCGGGTTCTCGTCCCCATGATTCTCCTCGTCGAGACGTGGGCGTGCCCTCGGAGGGGCCGTTCAGCGGGAGAATGTATAGAGGTACAAGTAGTAAGTCAATGCGAAAAATCTACTTTGTTCACGACACTTAATTCGATGTAGAGTCCGCGGCGAAGGCATCTATCGGTGATCGTCTTCTTGCTCGATGATGGTCTTCCTTCCAGGGAGAGGAGAGGCATGCCGGAGGAGCCCGCCAATCTGCGTGAGCAGGCCTTGAGCCTGCTGGCCAGCGGTAAGGCCGTCTCACGCGCGGATCTGGTGGAGATCCTGCAGGTGGCTCCCTCCACGGTCTCCAGCGTGGTGCGGCGCCTGCTGGAGGACGGCACGATCCTGGAGGAGGGCGTGGGCGCCTCCACCGGCGGGCGCCGGCCCAGGATCCTGCGCCTGCGCGAGGACGGCGGCGTCTTCGCCGTCGCCGAGCTGGGCGCCCGCCACGCCCGCGTCGGCCTGTGCTCGCCCTCCGGAGCGCTGCTGACGGCCGAGGAGTTCCCCGTCGACATAGGAGCGGGCCCCGAGGCGATCTTCGAGCAGATCGCGGGAGCCTTCGACGGCATCAGGACCGCCCACGCACCCGGACGGCGGCTGCTGGCCGTCGGCATGGCGCTGCCGGGCCCGGTGGACTTCCCGCACGGGCGGCTCGTCGGCCCCGCCCGCATGCCGGGCTGGAGCGGCTACGACGTCCAGAGCGACCTGCGTGACCGCTTCCAGGTGACCGCCGTCGTCGACAACGACGCCAAGGCCGCCGCGATCGGCGAGTACGTCACCCGCCGCGACACCGGCGACATGATCTACGTCAAGGCCGGCAGCGGCATCGGCGGCTGCCTGGTCAGCGGCGCCCGGATCTACCGGGGCGGGCGCGGCCTGAGCGGGGACCTGACCCACGTGCGGGTGGCCGACAGCGGCGAGCGCGAGTGCTCCTGCGGCGGCAGCGGCTGCCTGGAGACCGTCGCCAGCGGCGCCGCGCTCGCCCGCGAGCTGGCCGGGCGCGGCCTGCCCGTGGCCGACATCCGCGACGTCATCGCCGCCACCATCAACGCCGACCCGGCCGTGGTGACCCTGGTACGCCAGGGCGGCAGGCTGCTCGGCGTCGCGCTGTCGGGGCTGGTCAACTTCCTCAACCCCGACAGCGTCGTCATCGGCGGCGCGCTGTCGAGCCTCGACGTCTACGTGGCGGCCGTCAAAGGCATGCTCTACGAGCGGTGCCTGCCGCCGCTGACCCAGTCGTTGTCCATCGAGGCGAGCATCGCCGGCCCCGACGCGGCCCTCATCGGGCTGGGCCGGCTCCTGCGGGAGACGGCCGACATCCGTCCCTCCTAGAAAGCACAGCGGTAAACGTGTCCTTGCGCATCGCCATCTGCGGCATCCACATCGAGTCCAGCACCTTCTCGCCGCACCTCAGCGGCACCGCCGACTTCGAGGTCACCCGCGGCCAGGCCCTGCTCGGCCGGTACGGCTGGCTCGGCGAGCCGTGGGCGGCCGAGGTGGAATGGGTGCCGATCGTGCACGCCCGCGCCCTGCCCGGCGGGGCGGTCGAGGCCGCCGCGTACGACGCCTGGCGGGCCGAGATCGTCCAGGGCCTGTCCGACGGCGCCTTCGACGGCGTGCTGCTGGACATCCACGGCGCGATGAGCGTCGTCGGCCGCCAGGACGCCGAGGGCGACCTGATCACCGCCGTCCGCTCCGTGATCGGCCCCGAGCCGCTGGTGTCGGCGGCGATGGACCTGCACGGCAACGTCTCGCACACCCTGTTCGCCGGCTGCGACCTGCTGACCTGCTACCGCACCGCACCCCACGTGGACGTCTGGGAGACCCGCGAGCGCGCCGCCCGCAACCTCGTCGAGGCGCTCCGCCGAGGCGGACGCCCCCACAAGGCGCTGGTGCACGTGCCGATCCTGCTGCCCGGCGAGATGACCAGCACCCGCGTCGAGCCCGCCCGCGGCCTGTACGCCCGCATCCCGGACATCGAGGCCAGGCCCGGCGTGATCGACGCGGCCGTCTGGATCGGCTTCGCCTGGGCCGACGAGCCGCGCTGCACCGGCGCGGTCGTCGCCACCGGCACCGACGCCGCCGCCACCGAGCGGGCGGCCCGCGAGCTGGGGCAGGCGTTCTGGGACGCCCGCGACGACTTCGCCTTCGTCGCCCCCACGGGCTCCATGGACGAGTGCCTGGACGCGGCGCTCAAGGAGGGCTCGGCCCGGCCGTACTTCATCAGCGACTCCGGCGACAACCCGGGCGCGGGCGGCGCCGACGACGTCACCTACGCCCTGGAGCGGATGCTGGCCAGGCCCGGGATCCGCGACGGCTCGGTGCGCGCCGTCTACGCCTCCCTGTTCGACCCGGAGGCGGTGGCGGCCATCGCGCACCTCCCGGTCGGCTCGCCCGTCAGCGTACGCGCCGGTGGCCGCGTGGACACCCGCCCGCCGGGGCCGCTGCCGCTGGAGGGCACGCTGGAGGCCGTGGCCGACGACCCCGACGGCGGGCGGGTGGTCAGCGTGCGCATCGGCGGGCTGAGCGTCTTCCTGACCTCGCGCCGGATGCAGTACCGGCTGCTGGAGTCGTACCGGCGGCTCGGGGTGGACGTGGCCGGGGTGGACGTGGTCGCGGTCAAGATCGGGTACCTGGAGCCGGAGCTGTTCGAGGCGGCGGCCGACTGGATGCTGGCGCTCACGCCGGGGGGTGTGGACCAGGACCTGCACCGGCTGCCGTACCGCAACCTGAAGCGGCCGATCTTCCCGCTGGATCGCGACGCCGCGCTCTGACCCCCGAGACCGCCTCCGCGCGGATGGCCGGCCCGTCGGCATCGAGCACCGGCGGGGCGGTGTGGTCGCGGCGGGTGGTCTCGCGCTCGCCGTCCGGGCCCGCGGTGAAGAAGCGCAGCGGCGGGCCCGGCAGGCGCAGGTGGCCGAGGGTGGCGTGCTCGACGTCCACGAGCAGCCCCTGGGACAGGGTCTGCTCCCACGCGTAGACCTCGTCCACCGTGCGCACCCTGCCGGCCGGGATGCCGGCCGCTGCCAGCCGGGCCAGCAACTCCTCGGCCGGGTGGGCGGCGAACGCGGCCTCGATCAGCTCGATCACGCGCTGCCGGCCGGCCACCCGCTCGCCGTTGGTGGCCAGCCCCGGCGCCTCGGGGTCCAGGCCGAACTCGGCGCACAGCCGGCGCCACAACGACTCGCTGCCGCACGAGAGCTGCACGGCGCCGTCCCGGCAGCGGAACAGCCCGTACGGCGCGATCGACGGGTGGTGGTTGCCCTGGGCGCGGCCGGCCTGGCCGGCGACGGTCCAGGCCGTGCCCTGGAAGGCGTGCACGCCGACGACCGAGGCGAGCAACGAGGTGCGTACCACCTGGCCGCGGCCCGTGCGCTGCCGGTCGAGCAGCGCGGCCAGCACGCCGTACGCGCCGTGGATGCCGGCCAGCAGGTCCGCGATCGGGACGCCGACGCGTTGCGGGTCGCCGGGGCCCGAGCCGGTCAGGGACATCAGCCCGGCCTCGCCCTGGGCGATCTGGTCGTAGCCCGCCCGGCCGCCCTCCGGCCCGTCGTGGCCGAAGCCGCTGATCGACAGCGTGACGAGCCGCGGGTTCAGCCCGGTCAGGACGCCGGTGCCGAGGCCGAGCCGGTCCAGCGTGCCGGGGCGGAAGTTCTCCATCAGCACGTCGGCGCGGCGCAGCAGGCGCGTGAGCACCTCGCGGTCGGCCTCGTCCTTGAGGTCGAGGGCGATCGACTCCTTGTTGCGGTTGGCCGACAGGAAGTACGTCGACTCGCGGTCACCGCTCTCCGGCTGCACGAAGGGCGGGCCCCAGCCGCGGGTGTCGTCCCCGCCCGCGGGGTTCTCCACCTTGATGACGCGGGCGCCCAGGTCGGCCAGCATCATCGCGGCGTGCGGCCCGGCGAGGGCGCGGGTCAGGTCGACGACGAGCAGGCCGTCGAGCGGTCCGGACATGGCAGCTCCGATCTCAGGCGGTGGCGACGGGCGCGGCGGCGTCGAGGCTGTTGAGAAGACCGGCGGCGAGCGCGGCGGCCTCGTTCCCCGCGCCGTAGAGGTGGAAGTCCGGCCGGACCAGGACGGCGTCCGCGGCGAGCGCGTCGAGCCAGGTGGCGTACACGCCGTCGAGGTCCTCGACGACCGTCACCCCCGCCGTGCCGGGCCCCGACAGCGCCACCAGGTCGATGCCCAGCTCCTTCAGCGCCTGGCCCGGCAGGCCGGTCAGCGAGAGCGACGATCGGGCGATCAGCGCGCCCGGCCCGCCGAACACGTCGTCGAACAGCGCCGGAGCGCCGCCGGGGACCCGTACGCGGCCCTGCCGCGCGAGGTGCCCGCCCGCGGGGCCGGTGTGCACGCCGGGGCCGAGGCGCGGGCGGGGCGGGGCGGGCGGCTTCATCCCGGCGGCCCAGTCGGCGATCATCCGGGCGTCGCGGGCGGCCGCCTCGCCGGGGTCGGAGATGCAGATGACCTTGCCCAGCTCCATGGAGAAGCGGACGAAGGCCACCACGTGCGGCAGGCGCTCGGCGTCGTAGGTGTCGAGCAGCCGCTCGGCGGCCAGGCCGCGCAGCACCGCGTCGAGCTTCCAGCCGAGGTTCATCACGTCGCGCACGCCGGCGCCGAGCCCCTGGCCCGCGAACGGCGGCATCAGGTGGGCCGCGTCCCCGGCCAGCAGCACCCGCCCGGCGCGCCAGCGGGTGGCCCACCCGGCCTGGAAGGTGTAGACGCTGTGCCGTTCCAGCTCGGCGCTGTCCGGGGTGATCCCGTACGGCGCGAGCAGCTCCCACGCCTTCTCCGTACGGTTGAGCTCCTGCTTGCTCTCGTGGGGCAGCCGCATGAACTCCCAGCGCCGCCGGCCGGGGCCGCCGGGGACCATCGTGGCGGGCCGGCGCACGTCGCAGCTCTGCGCCGCCACGTGCGGGAACGCCATCCGCGGGCTGGGCCGCACGTCCACGACGAGCCAGTCGTGGAAGTAGCCCTCGTCGTGCCAGTCGATGCCCGCCCAGCGGCGGACCTGGCTGTTGGCGCCGTCGGCGCCCACCACCCACCGGGCGGTGACGTCGAGCCGCTCCCCGGCGCCGCCGCGCAGGGCGACGGTGGCCGTGCCGGGCTCCTGGGCCAGGCCGGTGGCCTCCCAGCCGCGCATCACGCGCACCGTGGGCAGCCCTGCGGCGATCTCGTCGAGCGCCGCCTCCAGGGAGGGCTGGTGGAAGAAGTACGTGTTGTACCAGCCCGACTCCCCGTGGCCGCTCCAGTCGACCTCGACCAGCGTGCGGCCCTCGCCGTTGCGCCAGACGTACATGTCGTCGTACGGCTGGGTGATCCCCGGGATCGTGTCCGGGGCGAGCCCGGCCGACTGGAGGATCCGGGCGAAGTCCGAGCAGTGGGTCACCGCGCGGGGCAGCGGGTAGCCGGCCCGCTGGCGGTCCACGACGACGACGGCGTGGCCGCGGCGGCCGAGCTGGATGGCGAGCAGCTTGCCCACGGGGCCGAAACCGACGATCAGCACGTCGGCCGTCAGGGAGGGCGGGGCGTCGGTGGGCTTGTGCACGGCGGGTTCCGTTCTGCGTTCGCTGGCCGTCGGCGGACATCGTCGAGGGTCGGGGCGGAGGGCGTCCGGTGTCACCGGCCGCGTCCCGGTTTCCGGGACAGCGGGGGCGCGGGAAGTGAGGCCGGTCACCGCACTGTCCCGGAAACCGGGACAGTGCTGTTCCCCAGGTCACACGGTGTCCCCACCCTGTACGGCAACCACCGCGCCACCTGGGCGCCGACCCTCTGGAGCAGGCCATGCACCTGACCCCGTCCCAGCATCCCGCGGAGACGCGATCGCACCCCGCGGTCATCGCGCTCTGCATGATCATCACGGTGATCGAGGGCTTCAACCTCATCGTCTTCGGCTCCGTCGTCCCGCTGCTGCTGGAGGACGCCTCGCTCGGGGTCACCGACGAACAGACCGGGTTCATCGGCGGCCTGGTCTACATCGGGGCGATCCTCGGCGCCCTGCTCGCCCCCGTGGTGGCCGAGCGGGCCGGGCGCAAGCGCGTGCTCATCCTGGCGATCGGCCTGTTCGCGCTCGGTGCGGTGCTCACGGGGGCGTCCGTCAGCGCGTCCATGCTCGCCGTGGCCCGCTTCCTGACCGGCTTCGGGGTGGGCGGCGCCCTCACCACCGCGATGACGGTGGCCCGCAACAGCGCCTCCGCGCGGCGGGCCTCGATCGTCGTGACGATCACGATGGCGGGCATCCCGCTCGGCGGGGTGGTCGCCTCGCTGCTGGCCATCCCGATCCTGCCGGCGTTCGGCTGGCGCCCGATGTTCTTCGTCGGCGCCGGGACCGCGCTGGCCATCCTCGCGGCGGTGGTCGCGATGGCCGTCCCGGCCGACACCCCGCAGGAGGTCGCCGGCCGCGAGTGGACCGGACGGCAGAAGCTGGTCACGCTGTTCGGTGGCCGGGGCGCGGTCGTGGCGCTGGTCGTGGCCGTGTGCGCGATCGCCAACATGGTCGCCTGGCAGGGCCTGAACGTCTGGGCGACCCAGTCCATGGTCTCCCTGGGCTACTCGCTCAGCGCGGCGCTGCTGCTCTCCTTCACCCTCACCGGCGCCGCCGTGCTCGGCTCCTTCGCCTCCGGATGGGCGGCCGACCGGCACGGCTCGGCGCGGCTGGCGGTCGTCACGAGCGCGTGCACGCTGCTCGGCATGGCGGGCATGCTGGTGCTGCCCGTCTCCGTGCCGGTGACCGTGGTCTGCGTCGCGCTCATGGGGATCGGCGGGCACTCCACGATGAACCTGGTGCACACGACGGCCGCGGACATCTACCCGCTGCCGGTCCGTGCCGCCGCGCTCGGCTGGTCCAACGGCACCTCCTTCGTCGGCGCCTTCCTCGGGCCGACGCTCGGCGGCGCGGCGATCGCCTCGGGCGGGGCGCACGGTCTGTTCACCGCGTACGGGGTCGCGGCGGCGGTCTGCCTCGTGGCCGTGTTCTCGCTCTTCGTCGCCGACCGCGCCTCCAGCCACACCACCTTCCGCCGGCCGGCCACCGAACCCGCCACAGAGCCCGCCACCTAGCCCGTCGCAGCGCCCACCGCAGCCCCCACCGCAGCCCCCACCGCAGCGCCCGCCGCCGAGCCCGCCGCCGAGCCCGCCACTGCGGCGGGCCGGTGAGCACGGGCGACGGCGATCGGTCAGCCCAGCCCGTGCTGCTCGATCGCCAGGTCGGCGTCCACCAGCCGGTTGACCAGCCGCAGGCTCTCGACCGCGAGCGCGGCCTTGGCCCTGAACCGGCGGGTCGGCATGACCACCGCCACCGCCTGCAGCGCGCCCGTCGGGCCTGACATGCCGGTGGCGACCGCGCAGATCCCGACGTCGTGCTCCTCGACATCCACGGCCACGTGCGAGCGCCGGATCCCGGCGAGCTCGGCCATCAACGCGCCGTGGTCGGTGACGGTGTTCGGGGTGAAACGTTCGAGCCGGCCGGGCAGCAGCTCGGCGA
This sequence comes from Nonomuraea sp. NPDC050202, assembly GCF_040656115.1. Lineage (NCBI taxonomy): Bacteria > Bacillati > Actinomycetota > Actinomycetes > Streptosporangiales > Streptosporangiaceae > Nonomuraea > Nonomuraea sp. NPDC050202. Next base: position 264,099 of record NZ_JBFALF010000010.1, read on the forward strand.
CCCGCGCGTCGGGGAGCTGCGCGAGCAGCGCCATGCCGATGCAGCTCGCGTGCAGCGAGAAGCTCCTGCCGACCTTGGTCACGCCCTTCAGCCGCTCCGGCGAGGCGATCTGGTCCACCACGACCACCTCGCGGCCGCTGAAGATGGCCAGCTCCACGTTCTCGCTGACCTCCCTGGCCAGCGAGGCCAGCCGGGCGCGGTTGGCCGCCAGCAGCCGCAGGTGCGCGTTCATGCCGAACTTCAGCAGGCCAGGGCCCAGCACGTAGCCGGGGCGCTCGGGCACCCGCACGACGTACAGCTCGCCTTCCAGCGCCTGGATCACCCGGTGCACGGTGGAGCGGGGCAGCCGCGTGCGCGCGGACAGCTCGGTCAGCGTCAGGGGCCCCGCGCTCTCGGCGATCGCGTCGAGGACGATGGTGGCCCGGCCGATGTCCGTCACGGTCCTAGATTGTGGTCCACGTCCTGGTCACTGTCAGCTCTGTGACCAGCCAGTCTTCCTCTTGGACCACCATCGTGTACTCGCCGAGCGTGTGCAGCACCGGCGCGGGGTCGAACACCCAGCGGGTGTAGTGGGCGCGGGCCGTCCACGTTCGTGGCAGGCCGCCGGGGGTCACGACGAGGTTGGAGACGTCGTGCCGGTGCGGCAGCGGCGAGGCCCACAGGCCGGTGAAGAACTCCGCCGCCCGGCCCGGCCTGTCGAAGCCGCCCGCGGGGAACGTGACGCGGGCGGAGCCGAGCAGCGCCACCGCGGCCTCGACGTCCTTGCGGTCGGCGATGTCGGTGTAGGTGTGCAGCACGTTGGCGATGTGGTGCCTCGCCTCCGCGCTCATCAGGCCCGCTCCTGCCACTGACGGACCCACGCGCGGCCGTAGTCGTTGCCGTGCGGGGTGCGCAGCACGGTGTGGACGTGGAACGGCTTGGGCGTGTCGTAGTCGAGGAAAACCCCGCAGTGGTGGTCGAGCTCGGCGATGAGCACCGGCGACTGCAGCCGGTAGTAGAAGACGTCGCCGGGCTGGTGCCCGCCGATCCAGCAGAACCAGGTCTCGTCGAGGTGCTCGGCGATCTCCCGCATCCGGGCGGCGCGCGGCCCTTCCGGCAGCAGCCGGACGAACGACCCGGCGATGGCCAGCGCGTGCTCCCGCGCCTCGGCCGGCACGTCGGTGAGGCGCACACCCTCGACCGGGATGATCCGGTTGTCCTGGAACGCCCCGGCCAGGTGCCGCTCGTCGCCCGGATGCACCCGGCCCTCCGGCATCGCCGGATCGACCATCCGCTCGTACACGACGGCCTGCCTCCGCCGCTCCTCCGGCAGGGCGGCCATCAGCCGCAGCCCGAGTTCCACCCGGTCGGCGAACAGGTCGTGGAGGCCGGCGTGCGGGCCGGCGTCGATCTCGTCGGGCTCGGCGCCGAGGAACACCGGCGACAGCGCCATGCGCCCCTCGACGACCAGGCAGTTGAGCGCGCAGTGGTGGCCGTAGAGCTGCCATCCCCACGGGGCCCGCAGGTCGGGGGTGCCGTAGAGGGCGAGGTTGTAGCTGTACTCGTTGAGTATGGTCTCCAGGCCGACGACCTCGCCGAGGAAGCCGTTGACCAGCATCATCGCGTGCGCCAGCCGGAAACCCTCCGGCGAGAGCGAGGCGCGCACCAGGGCCAGCGCCCGCTCGCGCACGGCCTCCGGCTGCAGGTCCAGCCGCAGGCCGGTGTCGAACTGCATGAACTCCGGGTTGGCCCAGGTCTGCCACTCCACGGCGTCCACGGCGTACGAGATCCGCTCGCGCCCCTCGCCGTCCAGGGCGGCGAGCAGGTCGTTCGCGGCGCTCACCATGGCCTCGACCGGCGCCTCCTCCCCCGGCTCCGCGGGCTTGAGCGGGTAGAGGCCCGCGCGCAGGACGCCGTCCTCGGTGACGCCGTGGAAGTCGTTCCTGTAGAGCGGCGTCCAGCCCTCGACCAGGCCGCCGGTGAACGTGCCCGGCTTCCTGGCGAACTCGCGGTAGGCGTACGGGTCGAGGCCCCGCACCTCGGCCAGCCTCGGGTGATCGTGCGGGAACAGGTACTGGCGGTACTCACCGGGCATGAGTGGCCCCTTCTTACGTGGTGGTGTTGTGCCGGGCGACGGCGGCGCGGACCGCGGCCTCGTCGCCGCCGGCGATCGCCTCGACCAGGTCGGCGTGGACCTGGTAACGCTCGGCGCGGTAGCCGGCGGCGGCGGCCGGGTCGTCGTCGAAGCGGGAGGACGCGGCGCCCAGGTGGCCGAGGGTCCCGGTGTAGACCGCCCGCGCCATCGCGTTGGGGCTGATCGCGGCGATCCGCTCGTGCAGCGCCCAGTTGGCGCGCATGAAGCCGTTCCAGTCGGGCGCGGCGCGGAGCTGCCGGAGCAGGCCGCGCAGGTCGGCGACGTCCTGGTCGGTGCGGTGCCGGGCGGCGCCGACGTCGATCAGCTCCTCCAGGTGGTCGCGCAGCTCGATGGCGTCGGCGACCGTACCGGGCTCCTCCTCGACGCTCAACAGCGTGTGCCGCAGCCGTACCACCGGCCCGCGCTCGGCGACGAACAGCCCGCCGCCGCGCCCCGGCCGGATCTCCAGCACGCCCCGGTCGCGCAGCAGCCGGACGGCCTCGCTGACCGTGGCGTAGGCGAGGCCGGTCTCCGCGCGCAGCGACTCCAGCGTCCCGACCGGCTCTCCCGGGGCCAGCCCGCGCGTGCGGATCCGGTCGTCGAGCAGGGCGGCCAGTTGCTCGGCACGCGTACGCGCGCCCTGTCCCAGGCCGGTCAGGGCTTGTCCGGGGGAGGAACTCTGCGGCATAGTCCTTATCTAAGCACAAACCTTCGAACCTTTAGAAGGGTTCGTACCTTCCGTCCCAGGAGAGGTGACCGATGAGGATCGTGGGGATCTGCCGGAACGGCGGCCCGGTCGAGGTGGCGTCGTTGTCGGCCGACGGCACCGAGGTCGCGGTGCTGGCGCCGCTGGAGCGGTTCTGGGCCGACGCGCAGGGCTTCCTGTCCAGGGAGCCGGCCGGTGAGACGGTTCCGGCCCCGGAGGTCACGTTCGTGCCGCCGGTGCTGCCCGGCGCCCGGGTGATCTGCATCGGGCTGAACTACCTCAAGCACGTCGAAGAAGGCTCCTTCGCCGGCAAGGACCTGCCGCCGCACCCGACGCTGTTCGCCCGGTGGACGCAGTCGCTGACCGTGGACGGCGCCCCGGTGCCGGTCCCGGCGAACGAGGACGGCCTCGACTGGGAGGGCGAGGTCGTCGCGTACGTCGGCGCGCCGCTGGTGGACGCCGGCCCCGAGCAGGCGCTGGCCGCCGTCGTCGGCTACTCGGCCTTCAACGACCTCACCTCGCGCAGGGCGCAGAAGCTGACCAGCCAGTGGATCCTCGGCAAGAACGGCGACAGCTCCGGCCCGCTCGGCCCCATGGTGCCCGCGGCCGAGGTCGGCGACCTGCGCGACGGCCTGCGCGTGCGCACCCGGGTCAACGGCGAGGTCGTGCAGGACGGCAGCACCGACGAGATGGTCTACACCGTCGGCGACACGCTCTCGCTCATCTCGCGCACGTTCACCCTGCGCCCCGGCGACCTGCTCGCCACCGGCACGCCCGCCGGGGTCGGCTACGCCCGCACTCCCCCGTGGCTGCTGCAGCCGGGCGACGTGGTCGAGGTCGAGGTCGAGCGCCTCGGCACGCTGCGCAACCCGATCGTCGGCAACGACGCCCGGCTGCGCCCCGCATGAGCAGGCCGTCCGCCCGCGCCCTGATCGAGGCCACGGTCGATCCCGGCAGCTTCCGCTCCTGGGACGAGCCGATCGAGCGGGCCGCGTACGAACCCGGCTATCTCGCCGTGCTCCGGCGCGCGGAGGAGCGGGCCGGCACCGACGAGGCGGTGCTCACCGGGCAGGCGTCGATCCGCGGGCACGCGGCGGCGCTCGTCGTCAGCGAGTTCGGCTTCCTCGGCGGCTCCATCGGCGTGGCCACGGCGGAGCGCATCGTCGCCGCCGTCCGGCGGGCCACGCGCGAGCGGCTGCCGCTGATCGCCGCGCCGGCCTCGGGCGGGACCCGCATGCAGGAAGGCACGCCGGCGTTCGTCCGGATGGTCGAGATCAGCCGGGCCGTCGTCGCGCACAAGGCCGCCGGGCTGCCGTACCTCGTCTACCTGCGCCATCCCACGACCGGCGGCGTGTTCGCCTCCTGGGGATCGCTCGGGCACGTCGCGGTCGCCGAGCCGGGGGCGCTCATCGGCTTCCTCGGGCCGCTCGTCTACCGGACCCTGCGCGGCGAGCCGTTCCCGGAGGGGGTCCAGGTGGCCGAGAACCTGGTCGACAAGGGCATCCTGGACGCGGTGGTCCCGACGGGCGAGCTGGCCGACCTCGCCGCCCGCGCCCTCGCCCTCCTCTCCGGCACCCCCCGCCCGGCCGCACCCCTCCCCGGCACCCTTCACTCGAACGCGCCCCTCCCCGACACTTCCCGCCCGGCCGCGCCCCTTCCGGATGGGGAGGCTCCGGTCGCCGGAGGTGACGCGTGGTCCTCGATCGCCCTCACGCGTCGCCCCGACCGGCCCGGCGTGCGGGAGCTGCTCCGGCACGCCGCCGACGACGTCCTGCCGCTGCACGGCACCCAGCTCGGCGAGACCGACGACGCGCTCCTGCTGGCGCTCACCTCGTTCTCCGGCACCGCCTGCGTCCTCGTCGGGCAGGACCGCCGCACCCAGTCCCAGCACCGCCCCCTGGGCCCGGCCGCGCTGCGCGGCGCCCGCCGCGGCATGCGCATCGCCCAGGAGCTGCGCCTGCCGCTGATCTGCGTCATCGACACCCCGGGGGCGGACCTCTCGGCGGCGGCCGAGGAGGGCGCGCTGGCCGGCGAGATCGCCCGCTGCCTGGCCGAGATGGTGGAGCTCACCGTCCCCACCGTCTCGGTGCTGCTGGGCGAGGGCACCGGCGGCGGCGCGCTGGCGCTGCTGCCGTCCCGCCGGGTGATCGCGGCGAGCAACGCGTGGTTGTCACCGCTCCCGCCGGAGGGCGCGAGCGCGATCCTGCACGGCGGCCCCGACCAGGCGCCCGCAGTGGCCAGGCTGCAGCGGGTACGCGCCGCCGACCTGCTCGCCGCGGGCATCGTGCACGCCGTCGTGCCCGAGCACGTGCCCGCCCACGAGGACCCGGCCGGCTTCGCCCGCCGCATCGCCGACGAGTGCGTCCGCCAGATCGCCCTCCAACGCTGAAGCGGACGCCCCGGCCCTCCGAACGCTGAAGCGCGCACTCGCCCTCCACCGCTGAAGCGGGCGCACCCGTCCGCCGGCGTCGAGGGGGCCGCCGGTTCAGGCCGGTCGTTGCAGCAGCTCGCCGATCCGGGCCAGCTCCGCCGCGCTCAGCGGCCCGTGCCGGAGCGCGCCCGCGTTCTCCTCGGCCTGGGCCACCGTCCTGATCCCGGGGATCGGCACCGTACGGTCGCTGCGGCCCAGCAGCCAGCCCAGCGCGCCCTGCGCGAGGGTACGGCCGCCGGAGGTCAGGATGTCGCGGATCGCCTCCATCATGGCGAGGAACTCCGGGGCGGGCCGGCCGTCGCGGAAGAGCGTCATCCACGCCGGCGAGTCCCCGCGCACGTCGTTCATCGGCAGCCGGGACTGCGGGCCGTACTTGCCGGACAGCAGCCCCATCGCCAGCGGCCCCCGGTTGACGGACGCGAGCTCGTGCGTCTCGCACACGGCCAGCATCGCCGGGGCGTCACGCAGGACGCTGAGCTCGTGCTGCACCGCCGCGCAGTGCGGGCCCTTGGCGAAGGCCGCCGCCCGTTCGGGGTCGTCGGTGCTCCACCCGTAGGCGCGGATCAGCCCGTCGTCGACGAGCTCCTCCAGCGTGGCGACCAGGTCGTCCACCTGCTCCAGCGGCGCGTCGCCGATGTGCAGCTGGTAGAGGTCGATGCGGTCGGTGCCCAGCCGGTCCAGCGACGCCCGGCAGGCCTGACGGATGTAGCCGGGTGAGAGGTCGCGGCCGGTGACGGTGCGGGCGCCCGCGTCGAAGACGTTGCCGAACTTGGTGGCGATGACCACCTCGTCCCGCCGTCCCGCCAGCGCCCTGCTGAGGACGCGCTCGCTGTGGCCGGTGCCGTAGACGTCGGCGGTGTCGAAGAAGGTGATCCCGAGGTCGAGCGCGCGGCGCACCGCCGCGACGGACTCCTCGTCGTCCACCTCCCCCCATCCCGCGGGCTTGCCGCCGGACGTGAACGGCCCGCCGATGGCCCAGGCGCCGAACCCGATGGCGCTCACCTGGATGCCGCTCCGTCCAAGCTGCCGAAATGTCATGTCAGGCTCCCTCGTGCCATGGACGCTGCCGAGGACGACGTTGCCACCTGGACCAGGGTCCAGGTCAAGAAGCACTGGCGCCCGATATGTCATCGGGCGGAGCATTCAGGTCATGACCACCCGCGATGACGCCATCCTGGTCGGGACTCCCGACTTCAAGGCCGACGCCCACGCCCGCTACGCCGAGCTGCGGGAACGGGGCCCGATCCACCGCGTGCGCTCCGCCGACGGCTCGACCGTCTGGCTGGTCGTCGGGTACGAGCTGGGCCGGGAGGCGCTGGCTCACCCGAAGCTGAGCAAGGACCCCGAGCCGTTCGCCCAGCGGCTGCGCGCCGCCGGGCAGCACATCATGCTCGCCGGCTCCGGCTTCGGCGGCAACATGCTGACCGCCGATCCCCCCGAGCACACCAGGCTGCGCCGCCTGGCCTCCAAGGCGTTCACCGCGGGCGCCGCCGAACGGCTCGCCCCGCGCATCGAGCAGCTCTCCCATCAGCTCGTGGACGCTTTCGCCCCCGCCGGCCAGGCCGACCTGGTCGCCTCGTTCACCAGGCCGCTGCCCATGGCGGTCATCTGCGAGCTGCTCGGCGTCCCCGAGGAGCGCCGCGCCGACCTGCAACGCTGGACCCGCGAGGGCATGAGCAACCCCTCGGAGAGGCAGCGGGCCGCCCTGCTGGCGCTCAACTCCTACCTGCGCGGCCTCCTCGACGACAAGCGCCGCGCCCCCGCCGGGGACCTGCTCTCCCAGCTCATCCGCGTGCATGACGACGACCACGGCCGCCTGTCCGACACAGAGCTGCTCGGCACCGCCGTCCTGCTGGTCGTGGCCGGCCACGAGACCACCGTGAACCTGCTGGGCAACGCCCTGGCCGCCCTCCTCGACCACCCGGAGCAGGCCGCGCGGCTCAGGGCGCGGCCGGATCTCGTCCCGGCGGCGGTGGAGGAGTTCCTGCGCTTCGACGCTCCCGTCGAGACCACGCCCGCCCGCTTCGCCACCGAGGACCTCACCCTCGGCGGGCAGCACATCCGCGCCGGTCAGGCCGTCGCGGTCGCCCTCACCTCGGCCGGCCGCGACGCCCTCCCGCCGGACGAGGCCGCCCGCCTCGACGTGACCCGCCCCGAGCCGCGGCACCTGGCCTTCGGTCACGGCATCCACTACTGCCTGGGCGCCCCGCTGGCGCGCGTCGAGGCCGCCGTCGGGCTGCGCGTGCTGCTGGCCCGGCTGCCCGGGCTGGCCTGGGCCGACCCGTCGGCGGGGGTGCGCTGGCTGCCCGCCGGCATCACCCGCGGCCCCGTCGCCCTGCCCGTGCGGTTCGCCGCCTCCGTCATCCGGAAGGCCGTACCGGACGAAGGAGGGACAAACGGCTGACGCCGCACACATATCAGGTGGTGGTCCCGGTGCGCGGGGTGGCCGGGATCCACCACCCGGGGGACGCGCCGGGGGCGGTGCGCGCAAGGGCGATGGATGAACTTCACTACGAACCGGGGGAAAGCGCACGTGCTCGGCCCGAACCGAGGGAAGGCGCGCGTGCTCACCCCGAAGCGGGGAAGGGCGCGCGTGCTCGCCACGGCCGCCTTGGCGCTGGCGGTCACCGGAACGGGCGTCGGAACGGGCATTGGAACGATCCAAGCGGCGGCCTTACCCGGCACCCCTGCCTGCGGGCCTGCCACGTGCGCGGCGGACGGCAGGCCCGGCCGCTACACCCTCACGCTGCGGCGCGGGCTCGACACCTACCGGACGTGGGCCACGTTCCTGGCGCTGGGGCCGGGCGTCGCCGCGCACCCGTCCGTCCTGCGCGGGACGTCCGTACTGCGCGGGACCGTCGCCGGTCTGGCCGAGCCGCTGGGCCGCCCGAAGAGCTCCTCGTTCAGCAAGCCGCTGACCCGGGCGATCGACCAGTACCTCGGCGCCGTCCCCGGCCAGGTGGCGGTGTCGGTGCGGGACCTGTCGACCGGCCTGTCCTACTCCTACAACCCCGGGCTCAGGACGGCCACGGCCAGCATCGTCAAGGTGGACATCGTGATGGCGCTGCTGCTCAAGGCCCAGCGCCAGCGGCGCGGCCTGACCGCCGGGGAGCAGCGGGCCGCCGCACGGGCCATCCGGGTCAGCGACAACGCCGCCGCCTCGGCGCTGTGGTCGGCGATCGGCGGCGCGTCCGGGCTGGCCGCCGCGAACCGGCGGTTCGGCCTGCGCGAGACGAGGCCCGACCCGAGCGGGGCGTGGGGCTCGACCACCACCAGCGCCGCCGACCAGGTCCGGCTGCTGGCCGCGCTCACCTCGCCGCGGAGCCCGCTGTCCGCGAAGAACCGCCGGTACGTGCTGGGTCTCATGGGAGGTGTGACACCCGGGCAGGCGTGGGGTGTGAGCGCGGCCGGGCGCCAGGGGGCGGACGTCGCGCTCAAGAACGGCTGGCTGCCGCGTCCCCGGCACGGCGGGCGGTGGACGGTCAACAGCATCGGGCGGGTACGGACGCGGGGGCACACGTACCTGATCGCCGTCATCTCCCACCGGCACGGCTCGATGGGCGCGGGCGTGCAGGCGGTGGGCAAGGTGAGCCGGCTCGTCACCGACACCCTGTCCCAGCAGGGCTGAGGTGCCGTGAGACCGTCTCCGGCCCGGCGCAGCCGAGGCGCCGTGTGACCTGGAGCGGCAATCTTTCGGTCAGCCGCCCGTCGACGCGAAGATCTGCCCCACGTCCGGCCTGGCCTTGAGGAACCCGAAGCCGTGCATGAGGTCGGCCAGCTTCTGCACGCCGGCCCTGTCGGCCTCCATCGTGAACTCGCCGACCCGCATGGCCGCCGCCACGTCCCCAGGGATCTGCGTGTACGTCGGCACGACCTCGTCGATGGCCTTGCGGTCGGCCCCGGCGATCTGCTGCCCCTTGGCCAGCGCCCGGTGCAGGGCTGCGGCCGTCTTCGGGTACCTGGCCAGCCACTGCTCCGTGACGCCCCACCCGTCGATCGGCACGCCCGCCGTGGGCCCGCCGATGGTGTCGACGATCTGGACGGCGCCGTCCTTCCTGGCCGCGCTCAGGAACGGCTCCGCCAGCCAGGCCGCGTCCACCTTCCCCGAGGACAGCGCGCCGAGCTGGTCGGCGAAGGGCACGGCGACGAACTTGACGTCGTCCGGCTTGAGCCCGGCCTGCTGCAGGTGGGCGTTGACCACCGTGTGCCCGAGCGTCTTGAGGACGTTGACCGCGATGGTCTTGCCCTTCAGGTCGGCCACGGTCCTGATCGGCGACCCCTCGGCCACGACCACCGCGCAGAATCCCGGAGCGCCTCCCATCGTGTGCTGGAACAGCTTGAGCTTGGCGGCACCCGAGTCGTTGATCGTCATGAGCGAGACGTAGCTCGTCAGGAACGCGTCCATGCTGCCGTTGACGATCTTCGGCATGACGGCGGTGGGCGCCTGGATGATCTCGGTCTTGACGGTCAGCCCCTCCTCCTTGAAGAAGCCGCGCTTCTCGGCGATGAACAGCGACGCGGCCGACGCGACCGGCACCACGCCGATCAGCAGCTCGCTCTTCTCCAGCCCGCCGGAGGACGCGCCCCTCTGTCCCCCGCCCCCACCGCCACCGCACGCGCCGAGCGCCAGCGCCACTGCCATACCCGCGACAACGATCCTGGTCAGTCGCATCGCCACTGCCTTTCCGAGTCCGGTGGTGCAAGTGGAACGCGCCTGCCGGAGGCCCTGCCCAGCAGGCGGTTTGCACAGGATCTTGACTGCCTTGACAGCGTACGCCGGGGTTGTTTCACACCGCATTCAGCCGCGAAAAGGCGATGTATGACTCGTATTTCTTCTGTACGCTTGGCGGCGTGACGATCGAGAGCACACGCGCGGCGGTGACCTGGCCGCGAAGGCTCGCCTGGGGAGCGCTCGCGCTGTTCCTGGCCGCCTTCGCGGTCTTCGAGAGCGCCAAGTACGGGCTGCCCACCACGTCGGCCGCGCTGGCCTTCTTCGTCCTTCCCGACGCGGCCCGGCTCGCCGGAGCCCGCCTGCCGGGCCCGCTCCACCAAGCCGTGCACCGGGTGTGGATCCCGCTGGTGGTGCTGGTCGGCTACTCCTTCGGCCCGATCGTGTGGCCTCCGCTCTTCACCGCCGGCCTGAGCTGGCTCACCCGCATCGCCATCGATCGCACCTTCGGACGCAGGCCCCCTCCGTCCCGACCTGGCCGGGAAGCTTCTCACGACCTGGGCGGAACCGTCTCATGAACGTGGGCGGGCAGCTTCTCATGAAGGCCCGGGCGGACGGCTTCTCGTGAAGGACGTGGACGGGAAGCTCGCCGATCAGCCGTCCTCACAACCGCAGCTACGCCTCCTGACCAGGGCCGCGCTCGGCGAGTACGGCGGAGACGCGCTGTCGAGCAACAGGTCGACGGCCTGCCGCGCCATCGCTGCGAGAGGCTGCCCGGTGGCGGTCAGCGACGGTGCGGTGTAGGCGCTGTCGGGGGTGCCGTCCAGGCTGATGACGGCCATCCCTCCGGGGACGGGCAGGCCGGTGGCGCAGGCCCCGGACAGCAGCCCGATGGCCTGCTCGTCCGTGGCCGCGATCACCGCTCTCGGCACCTCGCCCGTCGCCGCCAGCTGCCGGATCAGCGCATCGGCCTCGGCACGGGCGTAGCCGGAGCGCAGCAGCACGCCCCGCCCTCCGGTGGCCGCCTGCCAGACCTCCCGCCGCCGGCCCACCGGGCCGGTGTCCTGCGGGCCCGCCAGGAAGGCGATGTCTTGGTGACCGTGTTCACGCAGGTGGGCGACCGCTTCCCGGACCGCTTGCCCGTTGTCGGCCGTGACCAGGGGCGTGTCACCCGTGGCCGGCCCGTTGTGCAGGTAGACGGCGGGCACGCCGGCCGCCCGGGCGTGCATGGCCACGTCGTCGCCCGCGTCGGCGGAGGCGATCACCAGGCCGTCGACCCGGGCGTCGAGGAAACGTTCGACGAGATGCCGCTGGCGCTCGGCCGAGTAGCCCGCGTTGCCGATGAGCATGAGCCGGCCGTGCCCCGCGAGCGCCTGCTCGACGTGCCCGGCCAGTGCGCCGAAGTACGGGTTGAGCGCGTCCGCCAGCACCAGGCCCACCACGCCGGTGGTGCGTGAGCGCAGCGCGCGGGCGATGCGGTTGGGGCGGTAGCCGAGCTCTTCGGCCGCGGCCAGCACGCGTTCGCGGGTCGCTGCGGCGACCGGGCGGGGGCCGTTGTTCATGACGTAGCTGACGACCGCCGTCGAGGTGCCGGCCCGGCGGGCCACGTCGGCCACGGTGATCTGCCTGCTCATGGGCTTTACATTCTCGCATCTATTCGATTAGATACTGCATCCGTGATCTAATCGATTAGACGAGGTAGCGCGTGCCGGGACTTCCCCTCCTCATCGACACCGACACCGGCTCGGACGACGCGGTGGCCCTACTGCTGGCGGTCGCCGTCGGCGACGTACTCACGACCGGCGGCAGCGGCGTGCCCGCAGCCGGCGACGGTGACCTGCCCACGGCCGGTGGCGACAACGTGCCCGGGGCCGGTGGCGACAACGCCCCCGCGGTCGGTGGTGATGTCCGCGCTGTGACCACCGTGGCGGGCAACGTGCCGCTGGCCACGGCCACCCGCAACGCCCTGATCACGCTGGGGCTGGCCGGGCGCGCCGATGTCCCCGTCCACCCTGGCTGCGACCGGCCGTTGACGCGCCCGCCGTCCACCGCCCAGCACGTTCACGGGCGCGACGGCATGGGCGACACCGGCCTGCCCGATCCGGCGCGCGGCCCCGCGGACGGCCATGCGGTGGACGTCCTGCTGTCCCTCCCCCACCGCCACCCCGGCGAGCTGACGCTCGTCACCCTGGGCCCGCTCACCAACCTCGCCGCCGCCCTGCTCCGCGACCGCGACCTGCTGACCCGGTTCCGCCACGTCTACTGCATGGCGGGCGCGGCGGACCTGCGCGGCAACATCTCCCCCACCGCGGAGTTCAACGTCTGGGCCGACCCCGAGGCCGCACGCATAGTGCTGCGGGCGGCCACGCCCGAACGGGTCACCTGGATCGGCTGGGACGTCTCGCGCAAGTACGCCGTCATGACCCCCGACGACCAGCGCCGCCTGGAAGGCCTCGGCACTCCCCTGGCCGCCTTCGCCCACCGGATCAACCGGACGGTCGCCGACTGGGCCCGCGACGTCACGGGTCTGGCCGGCTACGACCTCCCCGACCCCGTCGCGATGGCGGTGGCCCTGCGCCCCGAGCTGGTCCTCGGCAGCGAGCAGGCCCACGTGGACGTGGCGGTCGGCGACGAGACCCGCGGCCAGCTCGTCATCGACCGCCGGCGCGCGGCGCCCCCGCCCAACCTGACCCTGATCCGCCGGGTCGACGAGCCGGGCTTCAAACGGCTGCTCTTCGACGCCCTCACCACCACACCCCCGGACGCCTGCACCCCCGCGCCCCTGGACACCTGCACCCCCGCGCCGCTGGACGCCTGCACTCCCGCGCCGCTGACGGAAGGACCCGCATGACCGGCCGCCACGACCTGCACTGCCACCTCGACGGCTCCGTACGCCCCGCCACGATCGCCGAGCTGGCCCGCGAGCAGGGCATCGCCGTGGACCGTCCGGTGGCGGAGCTGGTCACCGCGCCTCCCGTCTGCGGCAGCCTGACCCGGTACCTCACCTACCTCGACCTGCCGCTGCGAGTCCTGCAGACCCCCGAGGCGTTGCGCCGGGCAGCGCGCGAGCTGGTCGAGGACTGGGGCGCCGACGGCGTCGTCCACGGCGAGGCGAGGTTCGCGCCGCAGCAGCACGGACGGCTGGGCATGACGCCGGACGAAGCGGTGTCGGCGGTCGCCGCGGGGCTGGCGGAGGGACGCGCCGCGACAGGCGTGCGGACGGCGCTGCTGCTGTGCTGCCTGCGCCACCAGAGCCCGGAGGAGAGCCTCGCCGTCGCCGACCTCGCCGTACGGCGCCGCGACGTGGTCAGCGGGCTCGACCTGGCCGGCGACGAGCGGCTGTATCCCGGCGCGCCGCACCGGCCCGCCTTCGACCTGGCGCACCGGGCGGGGCTGCCGTGCACCGTGCACGCGGGCGAGGCGGCGGGGGCCGAGAGCGTGTGGGAGGCGATCGAGGTGCTCGGCGCCCGCCGGATCGGCCACGGCGTGCGCTGTGCCGAGGACGGCGCGCTGCTCGAACGCCTGCGCCGTGACCGGATCACGCTGGAGACGTGCCCGGTCAGCAACGTGCAGACCGGCGCCGTCCCCAGCCTGGCCGTCCATCCCGCCACCCGGCTGCTGGCGGCGGGCCTCGCCGTCACCGTCGGTACGGACGCGCGCACCACGTCCGCCACCTCGCTGACGCGGGAGTTCGCCGCCCTGCGCGAGGCGGCCGGCTGGACCGGGGAGCAGGAGCGGCTGGTACAGGAGCACGCCGCCGCCGGCGCTTTCAGCTGACGGCCGACCCGATGACCGACGGCCCGGCGACCGCTGAGCTGGTGACGACCGACCCGGTGATGGCCGGCCCGACCACGGCCGGCCCGATGACTGCCGGCCCGATGACTGCCGGCCCGGTCACCGTCCCAGGTCCGCGCGGCGGCGGTAGACGCCGTAGAGCCCGCCGGCCAGGGAGATGCCCATGATGGCGAGCAGCCGGACCCCGTCGGAGCCCCCGGTCACGTTGAGCTCGCCGACTGGATGGGTGAGGAAGCCGGTGGCCAGCGTCCAGGTCAGGACCCCCGTCACCACAGCGGCCCACAGGTCGGCCGCGACCACCGCGTACAGGCACGCGGCCACCCCCATGACGGCGAACCGCGCCTCGACCTGGGTGTCGGGAACCAGCAGGGCGGTGATCGCGCACGCGGCGACCGCCACGAAGAACCCGATACCGATCAGGAGTTCGGTGGGGCGCCGGCTGAAGGGCTTGGGGCTGCGGAGGAACATAAGTCCCCATTCAAGGGGGGCACGGGGGTTCGAGCAACCTGCCTACCGGTGAGGGGGCCGGGTTGCGCCCCGGCCCCCGGGTGTCACTGGAACGAGATGGAGTCGATGGTGATGGTGCTGTTGCCGCCGTGCCAGAAGCTCATCGCGAGCTGCCCGGGTGACGAGCGGTTGATGCCGTTGGCCGCCATCGGGAGCTTGATGTCCTGGTACGCGGTGGTGATGGCCGGGTGGCCGCCACCGTCGAGGGTGAAGTCGCCGAAAGCCTTGGTCACGCCGCCGAGGCCGAGGTGGAAGTGGCTCTGCTCGCCTCCTGCCGCTCCCTTGATCCGGATGACGAGATGGGTGTACGCGGACAGGCTGGTGTTGACGTCGCTGCCGAACCAGCCGCAGTTGTCGTAGCGCAGGCCGAGCGCCCCGCCGGACACGGCGCCCGAGCCGCCGCCGTTGAGGAAGCAGTTGCCGCCGGTCCACTTGCCCAGGTCGTTGCGCGCGGCCGACGGGTAGGCCGGGTTGCCGTCGAAGTCGTCGAGCACCAGGCCCGCGGTCGGCGACGGGAGGGTGGTGACGGTGACGGGCGCCGACGCGGCCGAGGTGTTGCCCGCCGCGTCGTACGCCTTGACGGTGTAGGTGTAGGAGGTCGCGGGGCTCAGCCCGGTGTCGGTGAACGAGGTCGTCGCCGAGGTGCCGGCCTCGGTGGAGCCGCGGTAGACGCGGTATCCGGCCACGCCGACGTTGTCCGTGGACGCCGTCCAGGACAGGGCGACCGAGCCGGTGGTGCGGGACGGGGAGGTCAGCCCGGCGGGCGCGGTGGGCGCGGTGGTGTCGGTGCCGCCGCCGGAGCCGACGGTGACCGGGCCGAGGCCGAGCCAGCCGTCCGCGCCCTGGGTGGCGTTGGCGAAGCGGAGCTTCTTGGCGTTCGCCGAGACGGCTTCCAGCGGGTTCTTCACCCGCAGGACCCACTGGTAGCTCCCGCTGGGTACGCCGGAGAGGTTCACGCCGGTCTGGAAGTACTGCGGGTAGCCGTAGTCCAGGTAGGCCGGGTCGGAGCCGGCGCCCCAGTCGGGGAACGCGCGGATCTTGAGCGGCATGACCGTGCGCAGGTCCCACGGCGTGTCGAACGTCTTGACCACGGTCCCGGCGCTGTTCTTCAGCCCGAGGGTGAGCGTCCACGGGTAGTAGAACGGGGCCACGCCGTTGTTGCTGATCCGCACGCCGACGTTCGTGGTGCCGCTCGCGGTGTTCTTGAAGTAGGCGTTGTCGACGGTGAGGTTGTAGCCCATGAGCCGGACGGCGGCCGCGACGTTCGGGTCGCCGGCCGGGTAGTTCATGCTCTGCTCGTTGATCTTCCAGGTGGTGTGCTCCAGCTCGATGCACGCCTTCATGTTGTCGACCTGGCCGGAGCCGCCGGGCCAGGACGCGAACGCCGACGTCTGGATCTCGGGCCTGACCTCGCCGCCCATCGACGCGGTGATCCACTTGTTCTCGGCGCCCACGTTGAGCGCCCGCTGGAGCTGGGCCCAGCCGGCGCCGCCGAGCGACTGCGGCAGCGTGACGCCGGCCAGCGGCGAGCCTTCCCGGTAGCAGAAGGAGTCGTCGTGGTAGCCGATGTCGAGGTTCGTCGCCGCGCCCGCCGCCGAGTCGGGGTAGCGCAGCTCCAGCTTGGTCTTGTCGAAGGCGTCGTCGTAGGCCCGCAGGATCTGCGCGGCGTGCGCGTCGGTCGGCATGAAGTTCGGGTACGAGTCGCCGCCGGTGTCGGTGTCGTACGGCCAGGTGTGCCACTCGCCCCAGAGCCCGATGAGGCCCAGGTGGATGAACCCGATGCGCGGGTCGCCGTCGTAGCGGGCGCCGAAGGCCGCGATGAAGTCGCCGAGCGCGTCGAGCAGGTACGGGTTGTCGTAGTCGGGGCTGGTGGTGCTCCAGTAGGTGTTGGTCCGGTACGTGACGTGACCGTCGAAGCAGCGCGGGATGGCGTTGGCCGGGTGGCTGCCGCTGCCGCCGGGATACTCCAGGTAGAAGCGCACGGCGGCCTGGTTGCCGTACGAGGCGATCTCGTTCAGCGCGCTGTCGAGCAGGGACCAGTTGATCTTCGAGCAGTCGGCCGGGTCGGTCATCACCTCTGACAGGCCGAAGTAGCTCCACGTGAGGGAGTGCGGGTAGCCGGTGTTCTGGTCGCTGCCCGGCCAGTAGAAGCGGGCGAAGCCCTTGAGCGGGTTGTCCAGCGGCGCGGGCGCGGCCGTCAGCGGGTGTGCCTGGAGCGACGGGTCGGGCGACGCGGGGGCCTGCGGCCGGGGCGGGACCCCGCCGGGGACCGGCGCGAGCGCCCACGCCTGGGCGGCCGGGAACAGGGCCAGCGCGACGGCGGCCAGGGCGGCTAACAGGGCCTGGCGAAGCCGCCTCGACGGTCGTACGGGGACAGGCATGGGTGAGAAACCTCCGGGATACGTGGCTGCAGGCGGGTCGCCGCGGACCCGCCACGTGAGGGTTGACGTGGGACGAAGGAACTCGGAGACGTTGCCGCAGCTCGCCAAGATATGATGAGCTATTGACAAACTTCCGATGCCCCACATCATTATTCGGGAGTCACTCCGTGACAAGAGGGCAATTTCACCAAGCGCCGAGGACGATGATGAGAACGATGCGGACCGAGGAACGGTCGCAGGCCGCCGAGCCGCCGGACGACACCGGCGCCCCCCGGCGAAGACGGCCCCGGCCGCGTGACGACCGCCGGGCGGCCTGGCTCTTCCTGATCCCCGCCCTCGCCGGCTTCGTGATCTTCTACGGCTACCCGACCGTGCGCGGCGTCTGGTACTCGCTGACGGACTACAACCTGCTCAACGATCCCGCGTTCGTCGGCGGCGAGAACTACGCACAGCTCGTGCGCGACCCGCAGTTCTGGCACTCGCTCGGGGTCACCGTCTACTACGTCGTGATCAACATCGGCTCGCAGATGCTGCTCGGGCTGCTCCTGGCCGCGCTCATGCACCGCCTCACCCGGTCGGTGGCGCTGCGCGCGATGTTGCTGCTGCCGTGGCTGGTGCCGAACGTCACCGTCGCCCTGCTGTGGATCTGGCTGCTCGACGCCGACCTCGGCTTCGTCAACCACCTGCTCAAGGCGCTCGGCTTCGACACCGTCGGCTTCTTCGTCTCGCCCGACTGGGCCATGCCGACGATCGGCATGGTCAACACCTGGGCCTACACCGGCTACACCGCGCTGCTGCTCTACGCCGGCATGCTGCAGATCCCGCCGCACCTGTACGAGAGCGCCGCCCTCGACGGCGCCGGCGAGCTGCGCATGTTCCGCTCGGTCACGCTGCCGATGTTGCGGCCCGTCCTCGCCCTGGTGCTGGTGGTCTCGCTGATCGGATCGTTCCAGATCTTCGACACGGTCGCCGTGGCCGCGGGCGGCCGCGGGGCGACCAGCGCGATCAGGGTCATCTACTACTTCATCTACCAGCAGGCCTTCCAGTACTTCCACATGGGTTACGCCTCGGCGGCGGCGCTGCTGCTCGCGCTCATCCTCGGCGTGCTCACGGTCGTGCAGTTGCGGCTGCTGCGGGCGTCCCGCTCGGACCTGGCCTGAGGAGGCAACACGATGCGGCGCATCTCCACTCTCGGCCGGCTGCCCGCCTGGGCCGTCCTGGTCGTGGCCCTGGTGCTCACGATCTTCCCCTTCTACTGGATGGTCCGCACGGCGCTCACCCCCGCCGCCGACCTCTACGCCGACAGCGGCGCCCTGTTCCCCAGCAACCCGACCCTGGTGAACTTCCAGCGCATCCTCGGGCTCACCAGCCAGGAGGAGGCGCGCGCGGCGGGCGGATCCGGCGCGCAGATCGACTTCGCCCGCTACCTGCTCAACTCCGTCGTCTACAGCGGCCTGATCGCGACGCTGCAGACGTTCTTCTGCGCGATGGCCGGGTACGCGTTCGCCCGGCTCCGCTTCCCCGGCCGCGAGCTGGTCTTCGGCGTCATGATCGCGGCGCTCATGGTGCCGCCGATCTTCACGCTGCTGCCCAACTTCGTGCTGGTGAAGAACCTCGACTGGGTGAACACGTTCGCCGGCATGGTGGCGCCGTCGATCCTGATGACCCCGTTCGCGGTCTTCTTCCTGCGGCAGTTCTTCCTGTCCATCCCGCGCGACGTGGAGGAGGCGGCCCGGCTCGACGGCAACGGCGCGTGGGGCATCTTCTGGCGCATCGTGCTGCCGATGAGCCGCGGGCCGCTGATCACCATCGGGCTCACCACCACGGTGTGGGCGTGGAAGGACTACCTGTGGCCGCTGCTGGTCGGGCGTGAGGAGGAGACCCGCGTCCTGACCGTCGCGCTCGGCGTCTTCCTGCAGCAGTCGCCCAACACCCGCCCCGACTGGACCGGTCTCATGGCCGGCTCGACCCTCTCGGTGCTGCCGGTCCTGATCCTGCTGATTCTCCTCGGCCGGCGGCTGGTCCAGTCGCTCAACTTCTCCGGAATCAAGTAACCCCCCGAAAGAGGCATCATGAACACCACCAAGCGGGCAGGCATGGCGCTGCTGTCGCTGGCACTGGCCGGCACGCTCGCCGCCTGCGGCTCCGGCGGCGACGGCGACCCGCAGAGCGGCGCGGCCGGCGGCAAGGTCACGATCGACTACTGGCTCTGGGACGACAAGCAGCTCCCGGCGTACCAGGCCTGCGCCGACGCCTTCCAGAAGGCCAACCCGAACATCTCCGTCAAGATCACCCAGACGGCGTGGGCGCAGTACTGGCAGAACCTCACCACCCAGCTCGCCGCCGGCCAGGCCCCGGACGTGTGGACCGACCACGGCTCCTACTACCCGCAGTTCGTCAGCAGCGGCCAGATCCTGGACATCCAGCCGTTCGTGACCCGCGACAAGGTCGACCTGACCCGGTACCAGGAGGGCCTGGCCGACCTGTGGGTCAAGGACGGCAAGCGGTACGGCCTGCCCAAGGACTGGGACACCGTCGCGCTCGTCTACAACAGCACGATGCTGGAGGAGCAGAAGGTCAAGCCGGACGAGATGGCCGAGCTCACCTGGAACCCCACCGACGGTGGCACGCTCCAGCAGGTCGTCGCCAAGCTCACGGTGGACGAGAGCGGCCGCAACGGCCTCGACCCGGCCTTCGACAAGACCAAGGTCAAGGTGTACGGCTTCCTGCCCGAGTGGGGCGACGGCTCCCAGGGCCAGAACGGCTGGGGCGACCTGGCCGTGGCCAACGGCTGGACCTACCTCGACAAGAACCCCTGGGGCACGCAGTACAAGTACGACGACCCCAAGCTCGCCCAGGTCATCGACTGGTACAAGCAGCTCATCGACAAGGGGTACGCGCCGAAGTTCGACAAGCAGTCCACCCTGGGCAGGGACGCGGTGCTCAACGCCGGCAAGGGCGCGATGTCCTTCGCCGGTTCGTGGACGATCAACACCTTCCTCGGCCCCGACGCCGAGCAGAAGTTCGCCCTCGCGCCGATGCCCCTCGGCCCGGCCGGCGTGCGCAAGACCGCCATCAACGGCCTGTCCGACGCGATCTTCGCCGGCACGGAGCACAAGGAGGAGGCGTGGAAGTGGGTGAAGTACCTCGGCTCGGCCGACTGCCAGAACATCGTCGCGTACAACGCCGTCGTCTTCCCCGCAGTCAAGACGGCCAGCGAGAAGGCCGCGGCCGCCCACGAGGCCAAGGGGCGTGACGTGAAGGCGTACCTCGACCCGACCAAGACGCAGGGCGGCACGTTCCTGCTGCCCATCACCGACCACGGCAACGAGATCAGCCAGATCGTGCAGGACGCCATCCACTCGATCGTCCTCGGCCAGATCGGCACCGCCGAGGGGCTGAAGAAGGCCAACGACCAGGTCAACGCGCTGTTCACCTGATCGAAGCGACGTACACCGAGAAAAGGAGCATCATGCCGCTGCTCGTCGAGCTGGCAGGCCGTACCGTAGCCCTTGAGCCGACCGGCTCCGAGCCACTGGAGAAGATCGACGGCGGGCTCGTGCTGCCGCCGGGCCGGGTGGCCGTGCTGCACGGCCTCGGCGACGCGCTGTTCTACCGGCACGGGCAGAACTCGTGGAGCCCGTGCGGGTGGCGGCGGCTGTCCGAGCCGCCGCTGCGCATCGCCGACCCGCGGCGCCGCACCACCGCCGACGACCCCGTCTGGGACGACCCGGCCCGCCACCACTCCTCGGCCGTAGCCGCCCTGCAGGGCGACGACGGGCGGGTCCTGCTGCTCGGCGCGCTCGGCATCGGCACCCCACGCCTGACGGCCGACCGCGACACGCTCGCCGGCTGGTACGAGGAGGACGGGGCGCCGTGGTTCCTCGCCTACGGCGAAGAGGAGGAGGTCTTCGGCGCCTACACCCGCGCGCTGGCCGCCCGCCTGGGCACCGGCGGGCACCGCGCGGGCAACGTCTGGTGCAGCTGGTACGCCTACTACGAGGGCATCACCGAGTCGATCCTGGCCAAGGACATCGACGCGCTGAACGGGCTGCCGTTCGACGTGCTGCAGGTCGACGACGGCTGGGAGGAGATGGTCGGCGACTGGGAGCCGAACTCCGGGTTCCCATCCGGGATGCGCGCCCTGGCCGACCGGATCGCCGGCGCCGGGATGACGCCGGGGCTGTGGCTGGCCCCGTTCATCGTGCTGCCGGGCTCGCGCACCGCGCGCGAGCGGCCCGAGCTGCTGCTGCGCGACGAGCGGGGCGAGCCCGTGATCGCCGGATACAACTGGGGCACCGGCTACTGGGCGCTGGACCTGTCCAAGCCCGAGGCGCTCGAGCACGTGGAGCGGCTCATCCGGCGGGTCGTGCACGAGTGGGGTTTCCGCTACCTCAAGCTCGACTTCATCAACGCGGGCGCCGCCCCCGGCGTGCGGCAGGGCGGGCTCGGCCGCGAGCGCGCCTACCGGGAGGCGCTGGAGCTGATCAGGCGGACGGCGGGACCGGAGGTGTACCTGCTGGGCAGCGGCGCGATCCTGCTGCCCTCGCTCGGCCTGCTCGACGGGTTGCGCAGCGGCCCCGACGTGGCGCCGATGTGGCAGAACTACGCCAGCGACGACCCGTCCGACGCGATGGCGCGCAACGCCGTGGTCAACACGCTGCACCGGCTGTGGCACGCGCCGCTGGCCGAGGTGGACCCGGACGTGGTGTACTTCCGCAGCCGCCTCAACCTGCTCAGCGAGCAGCAGCTCGGCTGGCTGCGCGACCTGGCCACGGTGTGCGGCTTCCGGGCGGTGTCCGACCCGCCCGCGTGGCTGCGGGAGGAGGAGCTGGCGGACATGACGGCGTACCTGTCGGCCAGCCCGGCCGTCGTGCGCAAGGGCCGGTACGTGTTCGCCGTCGACGGCAGGGAGGTGGACTTCGGCCCGGCCGTCGCCCCTGACGGGCAGTGGTATCCGATCTCCTGAGGTCGCATTACCCTTTTGTCAAGAGCGCATCGTTAGTCAGGGGATCTAGGGGGCGACGGTGACCGAGCAGGTCACGACCGGGACGGACGTGAACCGGATGCGAGAGCTCAACGCGCTCAGCATCGTCAGGGCGCTGCGGGGCAACCCGCCGTCCACCGTCACGGAGCTGGCCACCCGCACCGGGCTGTCCCGGCCGGGCACGGACGTCATCGTGCAGGGCCTGGTCGCCGACGGGTGGCTCACCGTCGTCGAGCCCGACGGCAGCAGCATCGTCGGGCGCCCCGCCCGACGCTACCGGTTCAACGCCGGCACCGGTCACGTGGTCGGCGTGGACGTCGGCGCCCACAAGGTGCTGGCGATGCTCGCCGACCTCGACGGCACGGTCGCGGCGACCAGCCGGCTGCCGGTCGGCCCCGACGCCGACCCGGCGGCGCGGCTGGCCGTCGTCGACGCGGCCGTCGACGAGTGCCTGGCCGCGGCCGGCCTGCGCCCCGACGAGATCTGGGCGATCAGCGTCGGGGTGACGGGGCCGGTCGACGCCAGCGGCCGTACCGCCCTGTTCACGCCGCTGCCCGGGTGGGAGAGCGTGAGCCCGGCCGAGCATCTGGCCGCGCGGTTCTCCTGCCCCGTCCAGGTGGAGAACGACTGCAAGCTGGCCGCGCTCGCCGAGCGCTGGCAGGGGGCGGCCCGCGACGCCGACGACATCGTCTACCTGCTGGCGGGCATGCGCACCGGCGCCGGCCTGATCATCGACGGCACGCTGCGGCGCGGCTACGGCGGCGCCGCGGGCGAGATCGGCGCGCTGCGCGCCGTCCGCTGGCTCACCGCGCCCTCTCACCTGGAGAGCTGCCCGAGCCTGCCCGCGGGCATCGACACCGACGACGCGGCCGCCTGGGTGTTCAACGCCGCCCGCTCCGGCGACAAGGCGGCCAGGACCGCCGTCCGCCGTTACACCCGCGACCTCGCCGTCGGCACCGCCGCCCTGGTGCTCACCCTCGACCCGCAGGTCGTCGTCCTCGGCGGCGGCTTCTCCCGCTCCGCCGACCTCATCCTCGACCAGCTCGCCCGCGAGCTCGGCCGCACCTGCCTGCGCGTCCCCGAGATCCGCGCCTCCACGCTGGGCGCCGAGAGCGTCGCCCTGGGCGCGCTGCGCCTGGCGCTCAACGAGGTGGACGCCCGCCTGTTCGAGGCGGGCCTGCCCGCGCCGGCCGCCCCGCGCGCCTGACCAGGACTCAGGTCACCAGGCCGTTGCGGTAGGCGTAGACCACCGCCTGCACGCGGTCACGCAGGTCGAGCTTGGTGAGGATGCGCGACACGTACGTCTTGACGGTCTCCTGGCTGATCACCAGCGTGGCGGCGATCTCGCTGTTGGACAGACCGTCGGCGATGAGGCGCAGCACCTCCAGCTCGCGCGGGGTCAGCGCGACGTCGTCGGAGTTGTGCTCGGCGGGACGGATCCGGGAGGCGTACCTGCCGACGAGCTGCCGGGTCACCTCCGGCGCCAGCAGCGCGGCGCCGGCCGCGACGGTGCGGATGCCGTGCAGGAGCTGCCCCGGCGGGGCGTCCTTGAGCAGGAATCCGCTGGCCCCCGCGCGCAGCGCCTCGTAGACGTACTCGTCCAGGTTGAACGTGGTCACCACGAGCACCTTGACGGGGTCCGCCACCCCGGCGCCGGCCAGCAGGCGGGTCGCCTCGATGCCGTCGAGCACCGGCATGCGCACGTCCATGACCACGATGTCGGGGCTCAGCCGGCCGGCGAGGTCGACCGCGGCGCGGCCGTCGCCGCACTCGCCCACCACCTCCAGGTCGGGCTGGGCGTCGATGATGGTGGCGAAACCGGTGCGGATCAGCGCCTGGTCGTCGCAGACCAGGACCCGGACCGGCGCGGTCACGCCGGGCTCCCCGCGGGGACGCGGGCCTTCACGAGGAAGCCGCCGCCCTCCTGCCGGTCGGCGCTGAACTCGCCGCCGAGGGCCTCGACCCGCTCGCGGAGCCCGGCCAGGCCTCGCCCGCTCCCTCCGGGAGAGGCGGCCCGGGATCCCGGGCCGTCGGTGCTGACCGCCACGCTGATCTCCTTCCGGCCGTAGCGCACGTGAACCACGGTGCGGCTGCCGTGGGCGTGTTTGAGGGCATTCGTCAGGGCTTCCTGCACGACCCTATAGGTGACGAACTCGGCGCTGCCCGCCGTTTCGGCGCGGTCGCCCTCCTCGGCGAGCTCCACCGGCTGCCCGGCCTGGCGTGTCCGCTCCACGAGCGCGTGCAGGTCGCCGGCGGACGGAGTCCTGCCGTCGGTGTCGTGGCCGGGGTTGAGCAGGTCCAGCATGTGCCGCAGGTCGGTGATGGCCCGGCGGCCGGTGTCGGTGACGGCGCTCAGGGCCGCGTCGAGGCGGTCCGGCGCGGCGGTCAGGTAGCGGGCGGCCTCGGCCTGGACGACCATCGCCGTCACGTGGTGGGTCACGACGTCGTGCAGCTCGCGGGCGATGCGGGTGCGCTCGGCGGCGCGGGTGGCCTCGGCGAGGTGGCGGCGGCGTTCGGCCTCGGCGGCCCGGCTGGAGCGCAGCCAGACGCCGATGCCCCAGGCGAGGGCCAACGCCAGGTAGAACACCACGTACCCTTCCGGCCGCTCGGTCGCGCCCAGCCGGTTGAGCACGACCGCCAGCGGCACGTACGCCGCGGAGAGCACGGCCACGGTGACGCGCCGGCCGCGCTCCAGATGGGCGCCCGCGCTGATGAGCGCGATGGGCATCGCGTTGCTCGCCAGCACGTGGTACGCGCGGATCTGGTCGAGGACGAAGCCGAGCGACACCAGGACGAGGCAGACGGCCGGCCACCGCCGGCGCACCGCGAGCGGGAGGGTCTGCAGGGCGATCGCCAGGATCGCCAGCTCGTCGAAGGGGCGGGCCGGCAGGTCGCCGACCTGCGTCCCCTTGCCGTGGAGCGCCGGGAGCAGCGACACGGCGGCCAGCAGCAGCCCGAACGGCAGGTCCCGGACCGTGACGTCGCACCGCTGCCACAGCTCCGTGACTCGCCGGAGGTCGATCGTCGGGAGGGCGTAGCGGGCACGCCGCTCCGCAACTCGCCTGAGGCCGGTCACCGGGAGAGCGTAGCGGTCGCGCGGCGCCGGAGCGGGACCAGATTGCCGCGCCGGCGGGCCAGCCACAGGAACACGGCCGTCAGCAGCAGGCCGAACACCACCGCGTACGGGCTCGCCTCCGGCCCGAACTCGCCACCGGTGAGCAGGGCCGGGCCCGACGTCACACCGTTCAGCAGCCCCTCCGACGCGCCGCTGCCCGAGACCTCGGTGGCGAAGATGCCGGCCGCGGCGAAGTTCCAGCCGAAGTGCAGGCCGATCGGCAGCCACAGGGTGCGGGTGGCGGCGTACGCGGCGGCGAGCATGCCGCCGGCCTCGATCGCGATGGCGATCGCGCCCCACAGGGTGGCGTGCGCGTTGAACAGGTGCATCAGGCCGAACAGCACCCCCGTCAGCACCAGCGCGAGCAACGTGCCGATGCGCTCCTCGACGATCCTGAACAGGATGCCGCGGAAGAGGACCTCCTCCGTCACGGCGGCGGCGGCCATGAACCCGACCATCGCCACCGCGCCCGTCACCGACCCCATGCCGTCGACCCGGTAGCCCCCCACGAAGGCGATGTTCAAGATGACGGCCGCGAACATCCCGGCACCGATCAGCATCCCGCGGCCGGTGGCGGCGACGGCGCCCGCCACGGCCACCTCGTCCGGCGCGCGGCCCTCGGACCAGCGCACGGTCCGGGCGTACACGAACAGCGCGAGCGCGGCCGTCGCGACGCCGAGGACCAGGGTGAGGTACGGATCTCCCCCCACCGCCTGCACGGCCGCGCCACCGGCGGCGGCGACCAGCGCCGCGGGCACGAGTTGCTTCAACAGACGCATGACGACTCCCCTTGCGACCTCCCGCGGCCGGTGCGCCGCGGTCACGCCGAGAACGCTAGGGATCCGGCGGCCTGGAAGCGTCACCGCCCGGTGGACAGTCGCGGGTAGCTCTCACGGGGGACAGACACCCTGCGACCGCCCCGGCCCGGCGCCGAGTGCGGCACGGCGAGCGCGGCACAGCGGGCGCGGCACAGCGGGCGCGGGGAATCCACTCGCGCACCCGGCTGAATGGCCGAATTCGACCTCCCGATCGGCCGGGGCATAAAGCGCACCCGCCGGCGTCAACTCTTTCCGAGCCGAAATTCCCGGGTCCCGGCCGGCCATTTACGGCGGGCCCGTCCGGCACCGTGATCGTCCGCCCGCGCAGCCTGTCGCGGGCGCGCCCCGGACGTGTACGCTGTGGAGCGAAAAACGCAGAAATCCTCGTTCGTCCGCCCGGGATCCTCGCCCCGAGCGGAAGGTCAAGGCAAGCGGATGTCCACCATCACCACACCTTGACCTGCGAATGTCTCTCTGCCCCCCGAACCCGTCACGGTGGGTGGTGTTCTGGCCGGGCAAAAAGGCCCCGGCGAAGGAGCGATGGAAATGGCGCGCCTCGGTGATCGTGCGGATCAGCTCAAGTGCTCGTTCTGCGACAAGAGCCAGCGGCAGGTCAGAAGGCTCATCGCCGGCCCCGGCGTCTACATCTGCCAAGAGTGCATCGAGATCTGCAACGAGATCATCGAGGAGGAAACCGAGGATACCTCCGAGGTCAGGCGCGACGATCTGCCCAAGCCGCACGAGATCTACGCGTTCCTCGACGCGCACGTCGTCGGCCAGGAGAAGGCCAAGAAGACGCTCTCGGTCACCGTCTACAACCACTACAAGCGCATCTTCTCCGGCAACACCGGCTCGCGCGGCGACGACGTCGAGCTCGCGAAGTCCAACATCCTGCTGCTCGGGCCGTCGGGATCGGGCAAGACGCTCCTGGCGCAGACCCTCGCCAAGCTGCTCGACCTGCCGTTCGCGATCGCCGACGCGACGGCGCTCACCGAGGCCGGCTACGTCGGCGAGGACGTCGAGAACATCCTGCTCAAGCTCATCCAGGCCGCCGGCCACGACGTACGCAAGGCCGAGACCGGCATCGTCTACATCGACGAGATCGACAAGATCGCCCGCAAGAGCGAGAACCCCTCGATCACCAGGGACGTGTCGGGCGAGGGCGTCCAGCAGGCGCTGCTGCGGATCCTGGAGGGCACCACCGCGTCGGTGCCGCCGCAGGGCGGGCGCAAGCATCCGCAGCAGGAGTTCATCCGGATCGACACCACCAACGTCCTGTTCATCTGCGGGGGCGCCTTCGCGGGCCTGGAGCAGCTCGTCGAGCAGCGCGCCGGGCACAGGAGGACGGGCTTCGGCTCGGTGCTGCGCCCGGCGGGCGAGCAGCCAGGCGGCGGCTCGCTGGCGGCGCTCATGCCGGAGGACCTGGTCAAGTACGGGATGATCCCGGAGTTCGTCGGGCGCCTGCCGGTCATCACGACGGTGCACGACCTCGATCGCGCGGCCCTCGTCCAGATCCTGACCGAGCCCAGGAACGCGCTCGTCAAGCAGTACGCGCGGCTGTTGGAGCTGGACGGAGTGGACCTCGAGTTCACCCGCGACGCGCTGGAGGCGATCGCGGAGCTGGCGCTGCTGCGCGGCACCGGAGCGCGCGGGCTGCGGGCCATCATGGAGGAGGTGCTGCTGCCGGTGATGTACGACGTGCCCAGCCGCACCGACGTGACCCGCGTGCTGATCACCGAGGACGCGGTGCTGCAGAGCGTCAACCCGAGCCTGATCCCCCTCGGGCGCGCCGCCATGGCCAGGAAACGCGGCCCCCAGGAGCAGTCGGCGTAACTACCGGCGGGCGTAACTGCCGGGCGGGCGTAACTGCCGGGCGGGCGTAACTGCCGGGCGGGCGTGGCGCCACAGCGGGAATGGCCGCGGCGGCGTGATGCCAGCCGAGGCGGGGCGCTGCTTTACTGCGCACTCTTAACACCGGCAATAACGTGCCGAAACCCGCCGAGGGCCCCACCGGACAATCCCATTGACGGCCGCGAGTGAACACGCTCGTTAACCGGAGAAATTCGTTCCGGACGGGCTCGCGAAGATTGTCCGCGTCATTGCCGGGTATTCGCCTGACCATGCGACTCGGCGTTCTCGACATCGGCTCCAATGCCGCCTATTTACGTATCGCCGACCTCACAGCGGGTTATCCGCCGCAACCGGTGGCCACGCTGAAACGCCAGATCCGCCTGGCCGAGGCGATCAGCCGGGACGGGATCATCGGGCGGGCGGGGATCGACCGGCTGACCGAGGCCGTCAGGGAGGCGGCCGCCGTCGCGGCCCAGCACCGGGTGCACGAGCTGGTGCCGTACGCCACCTCGGCCGTCCGGGACGCCGCCAACCGCGACGCGATCCTGACGGAGATCCGGGCCACCTCGGGGGTCCGCGTCGGCTATCTGGACGCCGAGCAGGAGGCCAGGCTGACCTTCCTGGCGGCCAGGCACTGGTTCGGCTGGTCGGCGGGGCCGATCCTGCTGGCCGACATCGGCGGCGGCTCCATGGAGCTCGCCTACGGCAGCGGCGAGACCCCTGACCTGGCGCTCTCCCTCCCTCTGGGCGCCGGGCGGCTGACCCGCCACCACCTGCCGGACCCCGAGCGGGTGAAGCGGAAGCACCGCAAGCGGCTGCGCGCGCACGTGGAAGCGGTGCTCGCCAGGGATGTCGGCGACATCTCCGCCAGGCACCGCATCGGCCAGGCCACCGCGGTCGCGACGTCCAGGACGTTCGCCCAGCTCGCCCGCCTGTGCGGGGCGCCGAAGGCGAAGGCGGGGCCCCATGTCGTCCGCGAGCTCCACCGTGTCGACCTGGGCGGGGCCATCGAGCTCCTGGCCGCCAGGACGCCCGCGGAGCGCGCGCAGCTCCCGGGCGTCTCGGCCGCCCGCGCCCGCCAGATCCTCGCCGGCGCCATCGTCGCCGATGCCACCATGGCGGCCCTGAACCTGGCGGTGGTGCGCATCTGCCCCTGGGCGCTGCGCGAAGGCATCCTGCTGGACCGGCTGCACCACTCGGCGGGCCATGCCCGGCACCTGTACGCGATCCAGGGCGAGAGCGCCTGACCGGGGTCACGCGAACGACTCCAGGAAGGGATCGGCCGCACTTGGCCTGCCACGACTGACGGACACGGACAAACTCCCTGATTGCCCGCGTCGCCGGCGGGCAGGGGTGCGGGATGCGAGCTCCACCGTCACCCCGTGTCGCCTTGCCCGTGATGTACCACCGGTGGTCGCGCATGACCTTCGTCCATTGGCGCTACCGGCCTGAGCAGGTGCAGGCGCTGCTCCCGGCCCAGCTCCGGGTCGAGACCTTCGACGGGGCGGCGTGGGTCGGGCTCACCTGCTTCCTCATGCGGGACGTGCGGGTGCCGGGCGTTCCGGCGCTGCCGTGGCTGTCCACGTTCCCGGAGACGAACGTGCGGACGTACGTGCGCGATGCCCGCGGCCGTACCGGGATCTGGTTCTTCTCCCTCGATGCGGGGCTCCTGCCCGCCGCGATCGGCGGGCGAGGGGGTTACTGGCTGCCCTACTTCTGGTCCGACATGTCGGTCGACGCCGAGAACGGCCGTACCCGGTACAGGTGCCGCCGGCGCCTGCCCGGGCCGGTCGGCGCGCGGTGTGACGTGGACGCGGAGATCGGCGTGCCGCTGGTGGAGCGCGAGCGCGACGAGCTGGCGCACTTCCTGACCGCCCGGTTCCGGCTGTTCACCCTCGTGGCCGGCCGGCTCGCCGCCGCCCGGGTGGAGCATCCGCCGTGGCCGCTGCACCACGCCCACCTGAACGGCATCGACCAGAGCCTGGTGCAGGCCGCGGGGCTCCCCGCCCCTGAGGGGCAGCCCGTCCTGCACGCCTCTCCCGGGGTGCCGACGCGGATCGGGATGTGGAGCTGGTGACGGGCGGCCGAGGAGACGGGGACGCCAGGCGCGCGCCGGCACCGCCTCCTTGACAGCGCTTCAGGCGTGCGCCTGCGCCGCCCCCTTGACGGCCTCGAGCAGGCGTGCCGCCCGCGTGTCCGGTACGCCGTCCCGGATGCGGTTCATCACGTAGCCGAACGCGAGCCCGCTCTGCGGGTCGGCGAAGCCGAGGGAGCCGCCGAGACCGCCGAACCCGAAGGCCGTGGGCGAGTACCAGAACGCGTCCGGGGTGGGCAGGCCGAAACCGGTGCCGATGCGGACGGGCACGCGCAGGATGCGGTCGAGGCCCGCGACCTGTTCCGCGGTCGCGGCGGCCAGCGTGGCGGGGGTGAGGACGCGGTGCCCGTTCACCTCCCCGATGAGGGCGGCGTAGAAGGCGGCCAGGGCGCGCGCCGTGCAGATGCCGTTGGTGGCGGGCATCTCGGCGGCCTGTGCCCTGGGGTCGTTGTGGTCCAGCCCGGGCTGGACGACCGTCATCGCGCGCACGGTCAGCGAGGCCGGGTCGGCGTAGGCGGCCATCACGTCCCGCATCGGCTCGGGGACGGCGGCCAGGTCGATGGCGGAGGGGTCGAAGCCGCCCGGGTCGGTGACGATGCGGCTGACCCGGTGGTGCTCCCGCTCGGGCAGGCCGATCCACAGGTCCAGGCCGAGCGGCCGGGCGATCTCCTCGGCGAGGAACGTGCCGAGGCTGCGGCCGCAGACCCGGCGGACCACCTCGCCGACGAGCCATCCGTAGGTTTGCGCGTGGTAACCGTGCTCCGCGCCCGGTTCCCAGAACGGCCGCTGGGCCGCCAGCGCGTCCACCACGGGATCCCAGGCGATCGCCTCGGCCGGGGTGACCGGGTGGTCGAGGGCGGGCAGGCCGGCCTGGTGGGTGAGCAGCCACCGCACCGGGATCCGTTCCTTGCCGTTGGCCGCGAACTCGGGCCAGTAGCGGGCCACGGGAGCGTCGAGGTCGAGTTCGCCCCGCTGGGCCAGCAGCAACGCGCACGCCGCCGTCACCGCCTTGGTGGTGGAGTAGACGACCTGCAAGGTGTCGCGCTCCCACGGGCGGCCCGTTCCCGGGTCGGCGAGCCCGCCCCACAGATCGACGACCTTCCGTCCGCGCAGGTAGACGCTGACCGCCGCGCCGACCTCCGCCCCGGAGGCCAGGTTGGCCGCGAACGCCTCGCGCACCGCCTCGAACCCCGGCGCCGTCTCCCCGCCCACCTCAAGGCTCATCCCTGGGCCCACCTCTGGGCCCGCGCCCGAGCCCACTTCTGGGCCTGCCTCTGGACCGTTGTCGAGCATGCGTCATCGCCTTCTGTTCGTGATGCGAAGAAAGCGGGCGTCAGCGGCGGAACTTCTCGATGAGCCAGGCGTACAGCTCGGCCTCGCTCATCTCGGGGAACTCCGCCTGGAACGTGGCCAGCGCGCGCAGCGCCTCGTCCCGGTCGAGGCCGCGTGCCATCGCCACCTTGAGGTACTCCTGGCGCGCGGCGGTGGGACGACCGCCGCCGGCCCCGCGCCCCGGCAGGCCCGCACGCCATCGCGCGATCTCCTGCACCCGATCGGGCCGCCAGCCGGGAGCCCCGTCCACCTCGACGTCCGGCTCGGGGAACGGATGCTCGGAGCCGCCGGGGTAACGCGTGCGCCACTTGTGCACCGCGTGCCGGCTCACTCCCAGGGCCTCGGCCACACCGAGGACACCGAGATAGCGCTCGGTCATGGGCGCACCAGCTCGTCCTTCCGGCCTCCTTCGCGGATCTCCAGTAGTACCACGCCCGGCACCTCACCCTTCGAGGCGCCGAAAACATTGTCTCCATAAGAGACGACGTTTTCAACCCCTCGACTCAAGGAGGGTCCTGACGCGGGCGGCCTGCTCCTCCTGGACCCTGCGGGCCGTACGCAGGAAGTCGAGGATGACCGCCAGCGCGTCCGCCCCGTACACCCGCAGCGCCTCGGCGCCCGCCCGGCCGACGGGGACGAAGATCTCGGCCTCGGCCGAGCGGGCGGCGTCGGTCGCGGCGACCAGGACCCGGCGGCGGTTGCCCGGATCGGGGGAACGGGACACCATGCCCGCCCGCTCCAGCCGATCGATGACCGTGGTGGTGGCCGCCGGGCTCAGCTTCAGCGCGGCACTGATCCGGCCCGCGGCCACCGGCCCTTCGCCCAGCACCACGTCAAGGCAGCGCAGGTCGGTGCGGTTGAGGCCGAGCCTGGCGGCGGCCGCCTCGTCGAAGGCGTCGAAGCTCTGCTGCAACTGCCGGAGCTCCATGGCGATCTCTCCGATGACACCACTTTTCGACATTCGAACCTTTCTGTTATCGTACATTTCGTTGCTCGAAACGACGATACCATCTTCGGAGGCACCGCCATGCGCTCGACCACCCTGACGCAGACCGCTGACACCGCTCAGATCGAGACGCTGTTCGCCGACTTCATGGCGGCCTGGACGGCGAACGACGCCGAGGCGTTCGGGGCTCTGTTCACCGACGACTCCGACTACGTCTCCTACGACGGCACCATCGCCCGCGGCCGGGCGCAGCACCAGCGCAACCACGACAAGCTCTTCCGCGGCGTGCTGGCCGGCTCTGCTCTGATCGGCGACCTGGAGTCGGTCCGCTACCTCACGCCGGACGTGGCCGTCGTGTACGGCACGGCCTCCGTCCTGATGCCGTGGCGATCCACGCTCCCCAAGCGGCGGCTGTCGCGGCAGACCATCGTCGTGGTGCGCACGGAGGCCGGCTGGAAGATCGGCGCCATCCACAACGGCCGCGTCCGGCCGGTCACCGTTCCCGAGCCTGACGCGTTCCCGTCGAAGATGTCCCAGCTCATGGCCCGTATCGCCCACCGACTCGGCCTCGGCCGGCACTGAGCTCACCGGCTCGGGTTCTGCCGGCGCCGAGCCCACCGGCTCGGGTTCTACCGACGCTGAGCCCACCGGCTTGCCCTCGACCGGCGCCGAGCCCACCGGCTCGGGTTCTGCCGACGCTCAGCCCGCCGGTCCGCCCTCGGCCGGCGCTGACTGACAGCAAGGCCCCAGCAGCCCGTGCCTCTCCGGGGCCTTCACAGCGTCACCGAGTGACGGCCTGGAGCTCCCGCTCCTGCTCCTCGGCCCGCTCATCGTAGACCGAGCGGGCGTCGGAGATCTCCTGCTGGTGCTCCTCCGTCCAGATCACCAGCGACCTGATCACTTCGTGCAGCGAGACGCCGAGCGCGGTCAGCTCGTACTCCACCCGGGGCGGCACCACCGGATAGACCGTCCGTCTCACCAGCCCGTCCCGCTCGAGCTGCCGCAGCGTGACCGTCAGCATCCGCTGGCTCACGCCGTCCACGGCCCGGCGCAGCTCGGTGAACCGCATCGTGCGCCGCTCCAGCAGCGCGATCACCAGCAGCGACCACTTGTCGGCGACGCGGTCGAGGATGTGCCGCACGTCGCAGTCCGCTCGCACGTCCCACTGCCTGGCCTCGTCGTCCTCGGTTCCCGTGCAGTAACCCGGTGCCTTTGAAGTGCCGTCTTCCATGGCCCCCCATGGTGACGCAAGACTCCTTTGTTACCAAAGAGAACCACGTATAAGGGAGCAACCAGGATGACCGCCACGGTCACGTCCTTCGCCGAGATCGAGAGCGAGTTCAACGCGTTCGTCGGCACCACCGTGTACGCCACCATGGTCACCGTCGACGCGCGGAACCGCCCCCGCACCCGCATCCTCATCCCCGTCTGGGAGAGCGTGGACGGCCGCCCGCGCGGCTGGCTGGCCACCTACGCAACGCCCGTCAAGGCCGCCCACCTGGCCCGCAACCCGCACACCTCCTTCTCGTACTGGAAGCCGGGCAACAACTCGGTCGCCATCGAGGCCGAGGCCACCTAGGCCGAGGAGCCGGCCGTCAAGCGGCACGTCTGGGACCTCTACCGCGCCACCAGCCCGCGCGGGGCCGGCTACGACCTCGGCAACTTCTGGCGGTCGCCGGACGACCCCAAGCTCCACGTCCTGCGCCTGGACCCCTGGCGCATCCAGGTGATCCGCGGGACGGACCTGCGCAGCCGCATCTGGACCCCGCGCCCGGAATGACGTCAGTGCAGGTCCAGAGCGACCTCCAGGCGCAGGTACGCATCGACCCAGGCCTGCTCGGCCGCCTCCTCCGAGCCATCCGCCCGCGCCGCCGCGAACGCCGTGACGGACTGCGCGGCCCGGCGCGCGAAGGTGGGCTGCCGCATCAGGACTCGACGCCCGTGGCCGCGGCCGTGGGTCCCAGGTGCGAGCGACCATGACGGGACGCCGAGTGGCATGCCGGGAACATCGGCGGCCCCGCGGTGGTTACATATGTCGTGACCGGTGTGCCCAGTGTCCCCGGGCCTCACCTTTCGCCTTCGCGGACTACCGTCCGGCTGGAGCCGCGTTGTGCCTTTCGCCGAGAGGCGACACGCACACCGGTACGCACACGTCGAAGGCCCTGCCGTCCCGTCGGACGGCAGGGCCTTCGCCATGTCCGGGCCGGTCGTCCCGCTCGTCGCCCGCGATCCGGGCGGCTGCCGTTCAGGAAGCCGAAGGGACTCCCAGCAGCGGCAGCCACACCTCGTCCACGATCTCGACGATCGCCTCGTCCGGCACCGGGCGCATCGTCATGAACAGGTCGTGCCGCAGCAGGTCCAGCGGCAGGTTCACCACGCGGGGCGGGCGCGGCACGTCGGGCAGCTCGCCGCGTTCGACCGCGCGGGCCACGATCGTCCCGAAGGCGGTCGGGTGGCCCGGCGGCAGGAGGGTGTCGCGGAGCTCGCCTAGGCTCGTGCCGGTGTCCTGGAAGTAGTCCACGAGCTGCACACTCATCAGCGTGATCATGCCCGCGCGGTCGGCGTCGGCGTTGCGCAGAAAGCCGATCGCGTCGTCGCGGAGGCTGCCGGTGTCGGGCACCGCGATCGGGCGCCAGTACCTGGTGAGCGTGGCCAGCAGCAGGTCGTCGCGGTGAGGCCAGCGGCGGTAGAGCACGGGACGGCTCGTGCCGGCGCGGGCGGCGACCGCCTCGTAGGTGAAGCCGTGGTATCCGTGCTCGAGCAGGACGTCCCAGGCGGCGTCGAGGAGCGCGTCCTCCAGCTTGGCACCGCGCCGGCGAGACGCGCCACCGTCGCTGGGCGAGGCGGCGTCGTTGAGCGAGGCAGGGTCGCTGGACGGGGCCGGGTCGCTGGACGGGGCCGGGTCGCTGGACGGGGCCGGGTCGCTGGACGGGGCCGGGTCGCTGGACGGGGCCGGGTCGCTGGGGCGGGCGGCGTCGGTGGACGGGGTGGCGGTGTTGGCACGGCGTTCCGCCGCCTGCGCGCCGGTCGCCCCCCGCTCACCCGCGTTCCGCTCGTGCTCGCGACTCACTCGCGTACCTTATCGCGGCCTTTCGCGGCGACCCCGGCCCCACCGCGAGGCGGCCCGGCGCCGGTGTGTGACCATGTTCACCGAGCACCTGAGCCGGTCGCCCGGCCTCGGACCGGCCTGAGGCCCAGCGCGTCCGGCACCCCCCGGAGAGAACATGCCGCACGTCCCCCGCGATCCGCTTCAGAGAGCTCCCCGGCGGGTCGCCCTGATCGTGGCCGTGGCGTGGTTCATGCAGAACCTCGACACCACGATCATCAACACCTCGCTCCCCCAGATGGCGCAGACGTTCAGCGTGGACGCCGTCAGCGTGAACATCGGCATCACCGCCTACGTCGTCGCGGGCGCGGCCTTCATCCCGCTCGGCGGCTGGCTGTCGGACCGGTACGGCGCCAAGCGGGTGTTCGCGACCGCGATCGTGGTGTTCGGCCTGGCCTCCGTCGGCTGCGCGGCCTGTACGGAACTGTGGCAGTTCGTCCTCGCCCGCGTCGTCCAAGGCGTCGGCGGCGCCCTGATGATGCCGGTCGGCCGCATCATCGTGCTCAGGAACGCCGGCAAGGAGGACCTGCTGCGGGCCACGGCGCTGATCACCTGGCCGGCCCTGATCGCGCCGGTCATCGCCCCGGTCGTCGGCGGAGCCCTGACCACCTGGTACGGCTGGCAGTGGATCTTCCTGCTCAACGCGCCGCTCGCCCTGATCGGCACCGCGCTGGTGCTGGCCTATGTCCCCGGCCTGCGCGAGCCCGATCCCAGACCGCTGGACCGCACCGGAACGGTCCTGATCATCACGGCGCTGAGCCTGACGATCTACGGCCTGTCGGAGCTGGCGCAGCCGTCGGCGGTGGGCCTGGATCTCGCCCTGCTCGCCGTCGGCTCGCTGGTGGGCGTGGCCGCCGTCCGGTGGTTCCGCCGGGCCGCCCATCCGCTGATCGACCTGGCGCCGCTGCGGGTGCCCACGTTCGCGGCCTCCACCCTGCACGCCGGGAACCTCATCCGGCTGGCGATCAGCGCGACCCCGTTCCTGCTCCCGCTCATGCTGCAGGAGGCGTGGCGGCTGACGCCGCTGGAGGCCGGCCAGATCGTGCTGGTGTACTTCCTGGGCAACCTGGTCGTCAAGACGATCACCACGCCGCTGCTGCGGCGGCTCGGGTTCCGTACGGTGCTGATCGGCAACGGCGTGGCGGTGGCGCTGTCGATCGGGGCGCTCGGGCTGCTGGATGCCCGTACGGGGTTCGCCGTGGTCGCCGTGGTGGCCTTCGCCGCCGGGGTGACCCGGTCGATCGAGTTCACCGGTATCAACACGCTGTCGTTCGCGGACATCGGCCCCGCCGACCGGGCCTCGGCCTCGACGTTCTTCAGCATGATGCAGCAGATCTCCATGGCCCTGGGCGTGGCCGCCGCCGCGATCGCCCTGCAGGTCGCGCACGGCCCGGCCGCGACCCCGCTCACCCAGGGCGACTTCGCCCTCGCGTTCGCGCTGTCCGGCGCGGTCGCGCTGGCCGGCGCCCTGTTGATGGTGCGGCTGCGTCCCGACGCGGGGCACGAGGTGACCGGGCACCGGCCGCGGAAGAAGGGCGAGGTCCCCTCCCGGACCTGAGCGGAGCTCGCCGATATCCTCGCGGTGGCACATCACCAGGAGGTAGCGACAGTGCGCATCGGCATCGTGGGGGTCGGCGAGATCGGCCGGGCGATCGTGACCGGGCTGTGCGAGGGGGACGACGGGGCGCCCGAGGTGTTCCTCTCCCCCCGCGGGGCTCGCACGGCCGCGGAGCTGTCCGAGCGCTACGAGAGCGTCCAGGTGTGCGCGGACAACCAGGACGTGGTGGCCCGCTCCGAGGTGATGATCATCGCCGTACGCCCCCAGGACCGGCACGAGGCGCTGACCGGCCTGCGGGTGGACGACGACAAGACCGTCGTCAACGTGATGGGCGGCGTCGCCAACGAAGACCTGCGCCGCACGCTGGCCACCGGCGCACCGCTGGTACGGGCCATCCCCCTGCCCGCCATCCGCGAGCGCCGCTCCGTCACGGTGACCTGCCCGTCGCATCCCGTGGTGGACGCGCTCTTCGAGCCGCTGGGCGGTGTCCTCCCGGTCGCCGACGAGGCCGCCTTCAACGTCTTCTCGGCGCTGACCGCGACGCTGACCTCCCACTACTGGTACCTCGCCACCCTGACGTCCTGGGCCACCGGGCACGGCATGGCCGCCGAGGCGGCGGACCGCTACGTCCGCGGCCTGTTCCAGGGCGTCGGCAGGAGCCTGAGCGACGAGTCCCGCTCCCTGGACCGGCTCGCGGCCGACCACGAGACCCCGAACGGGCTCAACCAGCGCATCCGCACCACCTGGTTCGACCAGGCCAACTCCGACGCCCTCCGCGCGGCTCTCGACGCTCTTCTCGCCGACCTGCGGTGATCACAGCCCACCACGGAACCAACCCGCCCCAAGCTCCTCGCCGGTCCGGGGCGATCCTGGCTCAGGCCGGCTCCGTGCCCCAGATGCCGCGCAGAGGACGCAGGGCCTCCTCGACGTAGTCGGCGATGGGGCGGTTACCGCCGTCGAGGTACCACTGCTCGAGGGCGGCGAAGTAGCCGAACGCCGAACTGAACGCGGGGATGCGCGAATATCGGGTGTCCATATCCTAATACGCATGGTGATCCACCCCCTTAGCCGACGTTCCGCCCTGCTGGGCGCCGCCGCCGCGGCCGGCCTCGCCCTGTGGGACAGGCCGGCCGAGGCGTCCGGGACCACCCTCGGGGGCGGAGCGGCCAGGGTGGCGGCGACCAGCGGAGCGACCGGAGGAGCGGCCGGCGCCGCCGCGTTCGACGCCGCGCGGGAGCGGTGGGTGGGCTTGCTGGCCGGCGGCGAGTACAACACCGCCTACGCCGACAAGACGCAGGCAGTCGAGGGCTCGGCCAACGCGGTGCTGCGCAAGCTGCGCTTCTCCTCCGGCCGCCGCCCCAGCCTCTGGCCCGACCTGCCGCTCGACGACCCCCGTACGGGCAACTTCAACCGCGCCTACAACCGCATGCGCACGCTGGCGCTGGGCTGGGCGACGCCGGGCACCGCCATGCACGGGGACGATCAGGTCGCCGAGACCGCGGTCAGGGCGCTGGACTTCCTGTACGAGCACGCCTACCACGAGAGCCTCGACCCGCGCGGCAGCAACTGGTACTGGTGGGAGATCGGCGTCCCCCGCTCGCTGACCGACACCTGCGCCCTGCTGTACGACGGCCTGCCTGAGGACCGCCTCAAGCGCTGGCTGCGCCCGTTACGCCGCTGGTGCCCCGACCCGGAGCGCCGCGTCAGCCATCCCGGCGTGGTCGAGACCGGCGCCAACCGCGCGGGCAAGGCCATGGCGGTGGCCATGCGCGGGCTGCTCACGCACGACGCCCGCCTGGTCAGGCGGGCCAGGGACGCGGTCTCCGACCTGCTGCGGCCGACCAGGGGCCCGGGCGACGGCTTCTACCGTGACGGCTCCTTCATCCAGCACGACGTGTACCCCTACACCGGCGCCTACGGCGTGGACTACCTGGAGAGCGTGGCCAAGCTGATCGTCATGCTCGCGCGGTCACCGTGGGAGATCTCCGGCATCGAGAAGGTCTACGACATCGTGGATCGCTCCTTCGTGCCGTTCGTCTTCGACGGGCTGATGATGGACTGCGTGCGCGGCCGGTCCATCTCGCGCCAGGGCCACCGCGACTACCACTCGGGGCAGAAGACGGTCGAGGCCATCCTCACCTTGCTGGACGCGGCGCCCGAGCGCCATGCCCGGCGCTGGCGTCCGCTGGTGAAGGGGTGGCTCACCCGCAACCAGGCCATCCCGTACGACACGATCGCCCCGCTGTCGAGCATCGCGAAGGCGAAGGCGCTGCTGGACGACCCGTCGGTCCCGGTCGGCCCGCGCACGACGGGCACGTACGTCTTCGCCGACATGGACCGGGTCGTGCACCGCCGCCCCGGCTGGGCCTTCGCGATCGCGATGAGCTCGCGGCGCATCGGCGCGGCCGAGGCCATGAACCGGGAGAACCTGCACGGCTGGCACACCGGCGACGGCATGACCTACCTCTACACCGGCGACCTCACCCACTGGAACGACGAGCTGTGGCCGACGATCGACCCGTACCGGCTGCCGGGCACGACGGTCGACACCCGCGAACGGGCCGATCTCCAGCACGGGCATCGCCGCCTGCCGCCCACCCCGTGGGCGGGCGGCGTGGCCCTGGACGGCGAGTACGGCGTGGCCGCCATGAAGCTGGTCGCCGGCGGCTCGTCCCTGCGGGCCAAGAAGGCGTGGTTCCTGCTCGACGACGTGGTGATCGCCCTCGGCGCCGGCATCTCCGCCTCCGACGGCCGCCGCGTCGAGACCATCGTGGAGAACCGCAACACCCACGACGGCCATCCGCCGCTGGCACGGGGCGACGGCTGGATCCACCTGCCCGGGGTGGCCGGCTACGCGCTGCTCGACGGCGACAGCGCCGGCGCCAAGGTGATCCGCGAGAAGCGCACCGGCCGCTGGCGGGACATCGACAAGGGCGCCACCACCGGCGGCGACAGGACCCCGGTCACCAGGCACTACACGACGATCGTCATCGACCACGGCGTCGATCCGCGCAAGGCGCGCTACGCCTACGCCGTGCTGCCCGGCGCCTGCGCCGCGCGGACCGCGGCCTACGGCCTGCAGCTCAGGATCCTCGCCAACTCCGGATCGGTGCAGGCCGTCTCCCGCGGCGACCTGCTGGCCGCCGTCTTCTGGCGTGCCGGGACCGTCGAGACCGCGCACGGGCCGCTCGCCGCCGACGGCCCGTGCACGCTGCTGGTCCGCCGCGACCACGAGGTGGTACGGCTCGCGGTCGCGGACCCGTCCAGGACCGCCGACGAGGTGAAGATCACGCTGCCCTGGCCGGTGAGATCGGTCAAGGAGGGCGACCGCGGCGTGCGCAGGGCCAAGCGCGCGATCAAGGTGGAGCTCGGCGGCAGCCGCGGGCACGCCCGCACCGCCGTGGTCCGGGTCTGAACCCCGCGACACCAACCGATCGTCGCGACGTCACCTGGCCGTGAACGCGAGGATCTCCCGCGCCACGGCCCCAGGGTTCTCCTCCGCGAGCCAGTGCCCCGACTCGGGGATCTCGACCGCGCGCGTGATGTTGCGCAGCAGCGGCGCCACGGTCGGCCGGGTGGCGGCGAGGGAGCCGGTGGCCGTGAGGAGCAGCGTGGGGGTGTCCACGCGGGCGGCCGCGACGTTGTCACGCTCGTCCTCGTCCAGGGTCCGGTAGAGCTCGAATCCCGCGCGCAGGACGTCCTGGCGGCTGTAGGTGCGGACGAACTCGTCGACTTCCGCGTCGGTGAAGGGGGACCGGGTCCTCGTGCCGCCGAACGCCGTTCCGCCGTAGGCGACCTGCGGGTAGAACGCCGTGAGGTACTCGCGCACGTCGCCCGGGTTGTCGACGAGTCGCTCGGGTACCGCCTGCTGGCTGTTGAAGGCCATGTGCCAGGAGAAGGTCCGGTACTGCGCGACGGGCAGCTTCGGCCCGGGGAGCGGGTAGTCCATGTGCACGTACGACCTCACCCGCTCGGGGAACTGGGAGACGTACTGGAACCCGACCCCGCCGCCGAGGTCGTGCGCGACCAGGTCGAAGCTGTCGAGCCCGATCCGGTCACGCAGCAGGCCGTGGACGTAACGGGCCAGGGTCTTCTTGTCGAAGCTCGCCGGGCTGCCCGCGCTGTCGCCGAGGCCGGGCAGATCGACGGCGTAGACGGTGTGACGCTCGGCCAGGGCCGGCATCACCTTCCGCCATTCGTACCAGGTCTGCGGCCAGCCGTGCAGCAGCACCAGCGCCGGGCCCCTGCCGCCCGTGACGTAATGCATGCGCACGCCGCGGACCTGCGCGAACCTGTGCTCGAACGTCGCGTTGAACGCCGCGTCGTGCTTGGTCGCCGCGTCGTACGACGTCGCCGGTCCGGCCGTCGAGGCCGAGGCCGCGGCGGGAGGCGCCCCGTCGGGCATGTTCCACCCGGCAGTGCTGCCCGCGGCGAGCGAGAG
The DNA here is from genome assembly GCF_040656115.1 of Nonomuraea sp. NPDC050202. Lineage (NCBI taxonomy): Bacteria > Bacillati > Actinomycetota > Actinomycetes > Streptosporangiales > Streptosporangiaceae > Nonomuraea > Nonomuraea sp. NPDC050202. The sequence goes on from NZ_JBFALF010000010.1 coordinate 304,950, forward strand.
GGTCAGCGCCGCGGCTCCGAGGAGCAGGCGCCGCCGGCTTCGAGTCAGTGTCATGCCACCAGCTTGAGCTGCGGCCTTGCAGTTCCGCATACTTTTTTGCAGGATTGCAAAAGCTGTCCGCGCATGGATCGGAGTGAAGGTGTCAGCGGTGACGGAAGACGAAGCGGTCCTGCAGAACGTCGGCCCGAGGCTGCGGCACTTCCGCAAGGCTCTCGGCATCACCCTCGCCGACCTGGCGGAACGCACGGGGCTCACGCCGAGCACCCTCTCCCGGCTCGAACGCGGGCACATCCGCCCCACCCTCGAACAGCTCCTGCCGCTCGCCCGCGCCTACGCGGTGCCGATCGACGAGCTCGTCGCCGCCCCCGCCACCGGCGATCCGCGGGTTCACCTGCGGCCCTTCCACAAGCACGGGCTGACGTTCGTGCCGCTGGGCATCAAGACGGGCGGCGTGCAGGCGTACAAGGTGATCTATCCCCCCGTCTCGCAGCTCCCGCCGCCGAAGTTCCACAGGCACCCCGGCCGGGAGTGGTTCTACGTGCTGCGCGGGGCGGTCCAGCTCGTGCTCACCGACACCCGGACGGTGCTGACGGCGGGCGAGGCGGCGGAGTTCGACACCAACACCGCGCACTGGATCGGCAACGCCCGGGACGACATGCCGGCGGAGACCATCGCCATCTACGGACAGCAGGGCGAGCGGGTGCACATCACGGATGTCTGAGGTGCCGTGCCGGGTGCCGGTCAGGGCCAGCCGTACACCTTCCTGACGGCGGCGGCGATCTCGGTGACCAGGCTCGTGCTGCTGCCGTTGGCCAGGACGGCGAAACCCGCGCCGAGCTTCGGGTAGCCGGTGAACACGGACCTGAAGCCGTAGTTGGAGCCGTCGTGGCTGTAGGAGAAGCCGTCGGTGCCCGCGCCGGCGAGGAACAGGCCACGGCCCATGCCGGGCTGGGGGCCCTGGCTGAGCAGCGTACGGACCGAGGCCCTGGTGAGCGGGCCGGCGATGTCGCCGGAGGCGGTGTAGGCCCGGTTGACGTAGGACACCAGGCGGCACAGGTCGAGCACGTTGGTGTAGAGGCCGGCGGCGGCCGACTCGGGGTAGCGGTTGCGCCTGCCGGGGATCACCGCGCCGGTGGCGGTGTGGCCGGCGGCCAGCTCGAAGGCGGGGGCGAGGGCGTAGGAGCTGGTGGTCATGGCGAGCGGCGCGAACACCTCCTGCTGCATGTACCCGGCCAGCGTCATGCCGGTCTGCTGCTCCACCATCCGCTGCAGGAGCACGAACCCGGCTCCCGAGTAGTGGTACCCGGCGCCCGGCGCGGTGGTCAGCTCGATCTTCGGGGTGTTGCCCGCGCCGTTCATGACCTCCAGCAGCGTGGGGACGGTCGCGTCCGGGCCGTAGCCGGGGAAGCCGCCGCCGCCCGCGTCGAACCCGGTGCAGGCGCTCGCCGGGGTGGTGGAGCCGCGGCCGATCACGCCGGCGCGGTGGGTCAGCATCCGGTCGATCGTGGGCACCGCCGTGGAGGTCACGCAGGAACGGCGGGGCAGCGTCCAGCCGAGGTAGGGGCGGATGTCGGCGCCGAGCGCGATCTTGCGGGTCTGCAGCAGGCGCAGGACGCCGATCGCGGTGACGGCCTTGCTGATGGAGGCGGCCTGGAACGCGGTCTCGGGGTGGGCCGCCGCGGCGCCGCCTGCCTCCAGCAGGCCGTAACCGGTCGACCAGGCGATCTTGTTGCCGACGACCACCGCGACAGCGACCCCGGGCGTCCGGTAGGCGTTCATCCGCTGCCAGATCGTCGAGCCGCCGACCGCGTTCTCGACCTGGCGCACCTTGTCGGCGGGCAGCGCGGGGACCTTGCCGCGCGAGGCGAGCGCCCAGCCGCCGGCCGGCGAGAAGGCCACGTTGTGCACCTGCCAGCCGCCGGACGCCAGGGTGTTCATGCGGTCGAAGCAGGCGTCGGGGATGCCGCGGGCGTGGAACTCGTCCTGGGCCACGACCGTCCAGCCGCCGGCGCGGGGGAAGGCGACGCGGGTGATGCGGCGCCCGCCCTGCGTGAGGTTGCGCATCATCTGGTAGCACTCGTCGTCCACGCCCTTGGCGTGGTAGCCGGCGGAGGCGGTCACCACCCAGCGGTCGCCGCCGGCCGGCGGGAAGGCGACGTCGACGACCTGCTGCCCGGCCTGGTAGAACGCGTCGATGCGCAGCTTGCACGCCTCGGGGATGCCGCGCGCCGTCACGCCCCGGTCGGTGGTGATCACCCATCGGTCGCCACCCTCCGGCGGGAAGGCCACGCAGTGGATCTTCCTGCCGGAGGCGCTGAGCCTGCCGATCTCGGTGAAGCAGGCGTCGGGGATGCCGCGGGCGAAGTAGCGGCCGTCCTGGGTGACGACGACCCAGCCGCCGGAGGGAGTGAAGGCGAGCGCTGTGACACCGTACGCGGCCAGCTCGCCCAGCTTGGTGCGCGCCTCGTCGGGGATGCCGCCGTCGTAGTGGGGGTAGCTCGCGGCGTGGGCGGGGGCGACGTGTCCGGTCGCGGCACCGAGGCCGGCGGCGCCTGCCAGGGCCAGGAAACGTCGGCGGTCCATGTGGTCACTCCTCCTCGGGACGGGGCCCAACGATCTTAGACCTACACCGCCGGGCCGCCGTCGCCGGTCCGCCTCGCACCCCACCGCCCGCGAGGAGAGGGTCCTGACCAGGAGCGGTGGCCGCCGAGTGGGGTGTTTGCCGGATTCGCCGCCATCGGCGCCCGGAGAGCGTCCCGGACATGGACCGTTGAAGCGGATTCCTTGGTCAAGTCATGGATGACCGGCTGCCCGTTACGGAATCCTGGAGAAGGCGAGAACGCCGCAGCCCACCAGGCCGGCCGCGCCCGAAACGACGAACGAGTGCGATGGCGGATCCGTGGAACAGCTGGAATACCGAAAGCTCATCAAGGTGCTGGAGCAGGTGGCCGCGGCCCGGCGGGGGACGCTCTATCCGGTGCTGGCCGAGGCCCTGGCCGTCCACCTCGGGTGGGTCGACGCGTTCGTGGCCGAGAACCCCGCGTACCTGGCGCTGGGAAACGGCGGCGAGGAGCAGTACCTCACCACGTTCCGGCCCGACTTCGTGGAGGAGTACGTCGAGCGCTGGCGCTGGAACAATCCGTTCGCCTCGCGCGACGGGGTCTCCTGCCTGACCCGCCACGGCATGGCGACCCTCGGGCAGCTCCGCCTGCGGGCGACCGGCCCGGAGCGGGACTTCGCCGACACGTTCCTGCGCCGCAACGGCATCGACGACATGCTGAAGATCGTCGTCAGGTCGCGGGGCACGAGCGCGGTCAGCACGCTGGGGGTGCCGTTCGACGGCGCGCGACGGGCCATCGAGCCGGGCGACCGGCTGATGGCGGCCACGCTGGGCCCGCTGCTGAGCCCGTACTTCGACGCGGATCTCGCACCGGCCTCCCGGCGGGATGTCACTCCAGCTCGTTCGGCCGGTGGCGCAATCAGGAGCAATCACCGCGAAGAGTACTAAGGTGGAAGTTAGCCGGGATATCCGCTTGAGCCCGACGAGTTCGCCCACGCAGCCCCCTGCGAAGGGCAGTAGTCGCCGATTCAGTACGCAGGACGATGTCGCGCGGTGATCACACCGCCCGTTCCGTGGAACGCGTGGGATCTACCCGGGGACATCATGGCCGGCACCGACACCCGCTGATCGAGTACGGCTCCGCACCGAGCCCGTGCGCCCCGCTGCTCATCCGGCATTTCCGCTCCGCCAGGAGGCTTGAGATGTTCGAGAAGTTCACCGACCAAGCGAGGCGTGCCGTCGTGCTGGCGCAGGAGGAGGCCAGGACGCTCAACCACAATTTCATCGGCACGGAGCACCTTCTGCTCGGCCTGATCCATGAGGGCAAGGGGGTGGCCGCCCAGGCCCTGAAAAGCCTGGGGGTCAGCATCGACGGGGTCCGCCTGCAGATCGAGGAGATCATAGGGCAGGGCCGGCCGGCCGAGTCGGGGCACATCCCGTTCACCGCGCGGGCCAAGAGGGTCCTGGAGCTGTCGGTTCGTGAGGCTTTGCAGCTGGGGCACGACTACATCGGCACCGAGCACCTCCTGCTCGGGCTCATCCGCGAGGGTGAGGGCGTGGCCGCTCAGGTGCTGATGAAGCTCGAGGCCGATCCCCGGCGAGTGCGGAGCTGGGTCCTGCAGTCGCTCTCCGGGCGCGGGGACGGCCAGCAGGCCCCGCCCCTGGCCCTTGAGGAGCAGGTCCGGCCGACCGCCGTGGTGCTCGACCAGTTCGGCCGTAACCTGACCCAGGCAGCCCGCGAGGGCAAGCTGGATCCGGTGATCGGCCGGGAGAAGGAGATCGAGCGGGTCATGCAGGTCCTGTCCCGCAGGACCAAGAACAACCCCGTTCTCATCGGCGAGCCCGGCGTCGGCAAGACCGCCGT
>NZ_JBFALF010000011.1:0-293648 GCF_040656115.1 Nonomuraea sp. NPDC050202
GGGGGGGGGGTTTTTTTTCGCGGGGGTGCGTTTCTCCCGCACCCTCCACATCTCTGTGCTTGTTTTTTCCGGGGGGGGGGGGGGGGGGGGGGGCGGGGGGCCCCCCCCCCACGGCCCTTTCCATGGCCTTCCCATGGCCTTCCCCATGGCCTTCCCCACGGCCCTCTCTGTGGCCGATTCTGTGGCTGACTCCGCGACCGCCTCCGTGACCGTCCCGGCGGCCGTGTCTGTGGCCCGTCTCCGTGCGGTCGTCTTCGCAGCCCTCTTCGCGGCTCAGCAGGCCTCCTCCAGCGCGTCGTTCCACGTGGCCACGTACCCGCCGGTGAGCCGGGCCCGCTCGGCGTAGTGCTCGGGGTCGTCACAGGCCAGCGTGGCCAGGCCGTCCACGTAGCGGTTGTACATGCAGAACGCGGCGGCGATCAGCACCGTGTCGTGGATCTCCTCGTCCGTGGCCCCTTCCCGCCTGGCGGTGTCCACGTGCTCGGCCGTGACGTCCTGGCCGCTGCGCTGCACGGCCGCCGCGATCGCCAGCAGCGCCTTGAGCTTGCCCGGGACGGGGGCGTTGTCGAGGTCGGCGCGTACCTGGTCGACCAGGTCCATGCCGCCCGGGACGCGGACGGCGGCGAAGGCGGCATGCGTGTGGTAGCAGAACCGGCAGCGGTTGAGCGACGACACGTACGCCGCGATCAGCTCGCGCTCGCCCCGCGTCAGCGGGCCGTCGCCGCAGAGGAGCACTTCGGAGAGCAGGGTCAGCGGCTGCGCCGCCTCCGGACGGTAGCGGAACAGGCCGCGGATTCCCGGCTCGTCCGAACGTAACGTGATGTGCGCGGAGCCGCCGCCCGCGTGGTTGACGAATTCCCGCCAGCGCGGTGGCCAATTCACGGTATTGGGCTTATCCAAAAAAGCAACGTTCGTCATTTTGTCCCTTTCGGACTCGTCGATGTTCGGCTCTTTCAGTGTGCGGTGGTCACCTCCGCTGAGGCCTGTCGTGCGCGGCCAGCAAGGTGCAGGACGCTGGCCGCTTCCTGCCAGGCGGCCAGTGGCCGGGCCAGTGACAGGGCCGGTGACAGGGCGCGGGTCACCGCGGGCCAGGCGGCGGAGAGCGGGTCGATGAGGGCGAAGTGCCCGGCGTCCTGGATCTCGGTGAGCGCGGCGCCCGTCCGCGCGGCGAACCTGCGGCTCATGTCCACGGGCACCAGCCGGTCCCGGACGCCGTGCACGAGCGCGAGCCGGGTCGCGGGGGCCGGCGGCAGCAGCCGTACGGGGTCGGTCAGGTCGAGGAGCTCGGCGCGGCCGTCCACCAGACGCGCCGCCGCCCCGTCGCCGAGGCCGGCGGTGAACGCCTCCCCCAGGTCCGACAGCGCCGCCAGCGCCACCACCGCGTCGATGGCGGGCTCGCCGTGCCAGGGGCAGGACGCGGGCAGGCGGTGGCGCGCGGCCGACCACAGGGCCAGCTGGCCACCCGCCGAGTGACCGGCCACGACGATCCCGCCGCGCTCGCGCCGTTCGGCGATGACGAGATCGACCGCGGCGGCCACGTCGTCGAAGGTGCCCGGGTAGCCGCCGCCTGCCTGGCCGAGCCTGCGGTACTCCGGCACGTACACGGGGTGCCCCAGGTCGGCCAGCGCGGCCGCCATGGGGCGCGTGTGCGACCTGTCGTACCGGGACAGCCAGAAGCCGCCGTGCAGCAGGACCACCGCCGGTGAGGTCTCCCGCGGCGGGAGGTAGACGTCGATGACCTGGTCGGGGTGCGGGCCGAAGCGGATGACGCGGTCGGGGGCCCTGACGGCTCTGGTCAGCAGCTCGTGGAAGGACATGCCGCGAGCGTAGGCCGGGCCGGGGGCCGCGGCCCTGGCCCGGCATGGCAGGAAGGTGCCGTCCCTGTGCAGCAAGGGGACCCGGCGGGGCGCTGCCCGCCGGCGTGGGAGTCGCGCACCATGGTCGGGAACGTGAAGCCACGTCAGGGAAGGCCCAGGGAAGGCGCTGCCATGTCAGGATCTGGCACCTCAACGACGCCCGGGTGGGCGGTCCGCAAGGTCACGGTGATCGGGTGCGGGTTGATCGGCACGTCCGTGGGGCTCGCCCTGCGGCGGGCCGGTGTGCGCGTGGCGCTCGCCGACCGGGACCCGCGAGCGGTGGAGACTGCCGCACGCAGAGGCGCGGGTGTGCCGTTGGCCGGGGAGGCGGCGTTGGGCGTGGGCGGGCCGTTGGCCGGAGAAGCGCCGCTGCGCGCGGGCGGGCTGTTGAGCGTGGGCGGGCCGTTGGCCGGGGAGGCGGCGTTGAGTACGGGCGGGCCGTTGGATGCGGGCGGGCCGTTGAGCGGGGAAGCGCCCTGGGGGCAGGGACCCGCCGATGTGGTGGTGATCGCCACGCCGCCCTCCACCGTCGTGCCGGTGTTGCGGTGGGCGCAGGAGCGTGGGCTCGGCGTGCTTTACACGGACGTGGCCAGCGTCAAGGCGCGGCTGCTCGCGGGGGCCGAGGCCGCCGGGTGCGATCTGGCGTCCTTCGTTCCCGGGCATCCGATGGCCGGGCGCGAGTCGTCCGGGCCCGCCGCGGCGAGTGCCGACCTGTTCGAGGGGCGGGCGTGGGCGGTGTGTCACCATCCGGCGCTGTCGCCGCAGGCCGTACGGGCCGTGACCACGCTGGTGAGCACGTGCGGTGCGCGGGTGGTGCCGATGGAGGCGGAGGCGCACGACCGGGCCGCCGCCGCGGTGTCGCACGCCCCGCACGTGGTGTCGTCGTCGCTGGCGGCGCGCTTCGCCGGCTCGGGGGAGGCGGCGCTGATCCTCGCCGGGCGCGGGCTCCTGGACGTCACGCGCGTGGCGGGCGGGCCTTCCGGGCTGTGGCGCGACATCCTGGAGCACAACGCCGAACCCGTCGCCGACGTGCTGGAAGCCGTCGCCGATGACCTCAGCTCCGTGGTGGCCGCGCTGCGCTCGGGTGACCCCGCACGCCTGCGTGCCCTGACCGACGTGCTCGGGGCCGGCAACGCGGGCCGCTCCCGCATCGTCAGGTCATGGCCCGGCACGGCGGGCGACCCGCACGGCAGGCGCGAGACGGCCGCGACCGGCTGACCCAGGAACGCGCCCAACGTGGGTCCTGGCCCGGCCCGGCGTGGAACGGACCGGCGCAGGACCCTGGCCCGGTGTAGAACCGACCGGCACAGGACCCGGCCGGAAGAGGGCGGGCCCGCCCGCTTGCGACAGGCCCGTGTCGGGCACTCGCGGTGGTCGCCGCGGTGCCCCGGGACGCTGTCAGACGTAGAGCGTGTGAGGGGGGAGGCCGCACAGGGTCCGGCCGTACAGTTCGGCACCGGTCGCGGGATGGGTCAGGCTGTGCAGGGACATGGTGGCCAGGTCGCGGGCGATGCGGTGGAGGGGCTCGTCGTCACGGATCGACGTCTCGTCGCCCGCCGCGGCCAGTGTGTCGGCCGCCCGCCTGGCGAGCCTGCACACCTCTCCCGCCTCCCCCCGCGCCCGGGCGCGCTCGGCCAGGCTCCACGCCTCCGCCCGCGCCGCCTTGCCGTCGATGAGCCCGGCCAGGCGGCGCGTGTGGAACTCCGCCTCGTCGATCTTCATGGTGGCGTCCGCGACCTGCAGGTGGGTCATGGGGGCGGCGGCCCGGCTCTCGTAGTCGGTGTCGGCCAGCCGGCCGTACGTGACGCGCTCGGAGAACGCCTCGCCGGCGGCGCGCGCGAGGCCGACTGCCGCGCCGGCCGCGCAGACGGAGGCGAAGGGCACCAGCGGGGCGCGCGGCGCGGCACCCCGCAGGGCGTCGCGCAGCGGCAGCACGCGGTGGGCGGGGACGAACAGGTGGTCCGCGACGGTGCCGGCGCCGCCGCAGCCGCGCAGGCCCGGGGCGTCCCACCCGTCCACGAGCCGCAGGTCGGACGTCCGCGCCAGGGCCAGGACGTGCGTGGGCCTGCCGTCGGCGCCCACCCGCATCGCGGCGATGAGCTGCCACTGGCTGTGCGCCGCACCGGCGATCTGTCCCCACCTGCCGTTGATCTCGATGCCGTCACCGGTCTCGAAGGCCATCGCGGTGGGGCGCAGGGTGCCGCACATGCGCACGTCCGCGTCGTGGAACACGTCCTCCTGCGCCTGGCCGGGGAACATCGCGCAGGCCCACGCCGCGCTCCACGAGGCCGCGGCGGCCCAGGAGGCGGCGCCGTCGGCCCTGGCCAGCTCGGCCCCGACCGCGGCCACGGTGGCCGCGTCCGCCTCGTAGCCGCCGAAGCGCGCGGGCACGCACAGCCGGTACACGCCCGCCAGCGTCATGGCCTCGACGGTCTCGGCGTGCAGCGTGCCGTTGCGCTCGGCCCACGCCGCCTTGCCGCGCAGGGCCCGCGCCAGATCCGCCGCGCGGGCGACGAGCTCCGCTCCGCTGGGCGTCGGGAGATTCAGCATCGCGCCTCCTCGTCGGCCGCTGGGATCGCGTCGCCACCGTCGCCGGCGCCCTGCGTGCCCGTCGTCAACGAGGCTCGCACTCCCCCGCCGCGCGTACATCTCCGAAAGTGCGCTCTTCCGCGCTGGGCAAGACATGAGAACACCGCGTTCGCGCGGGCGGTTACCGTCGCTGGCAGGGAATCCGAACGGAGTTCATCATGCGACGTATTCGCGTTTCCAAGCCCACCAAGAAGCCTGCGCCCACCCAGCTCGACCTGCGCACACCCGCCGGCAGGAAGCTGCCTTTCTAGGCTGGCAAGAAACGGCGACAGGAAGGCAGCTTCCTGCCGCCGTACCACCTTTCCGCGGCATTCACCTGAGGGCGATCATGAAAGAAAGTCGAGATTCGACGGGTGATCTGAAATGACGATTGTTGCGGAATTCGAGCCTTATCCGATGCCGGACACGGGCGAGCTGCCCGACAACACCCCGCCGTGGACGCCCGATCCGCGGCGTGCCGTCCTCCTGTTGCTCGACATGCGCAACACCGTGCTGGACGCCTTCCCGCACGGCGAGGCCCCGCTGCGCGACCTGCTGAGGAACGTGGCGGAGCTGCGCGAGCGGTGCACGCGGTTGCGCATGCCCGTGGCGTACGCGGCGCAGCCCGGCCTCATGACCGAGCAGCAGCAAGGATTGCTCAAGGACTTCCAGGAGGAGCGCGGGCTCAGGCTGGATCCCGCGCAGCGGCGCTTCCCCGAGTGCGTGGCACCGAGGTCGCACGACTGGCTCATCGCCAAGAAGCGCTACAGCGCCTTCCACGACTCCACGCTGCTGTGGCGGCTGCGCGAGTCCGGCCGCGACCAGCTCATCATCGCGGGCGTGTACGCCCACGCCGGCGTGCTGGCGACGGCGCTCGACGCCTTCACCCACGACGTCCAGCCCTACATCGTGGCCGACGCCATCGCGGACCGCACCGCGGCCGAGCACCTGCAGACGCTCCGCTTCGTGGCCGGTTCCTGCGGCGTCACGATGACCACCAAGCAGCTCCTGACCCAATTGCGCACGCTCTGAGATGCCGCCTCCCGTGCCTCGATTCAGGCTGGGGTGAAGATCCCCAGGTCAGAATCGAGGTACGCGCATGCGCACTGAAGCGGTGCCCGCCGGTCTCAACGCGCGGCATCACAAGGCCGCGCTCGGAGCGTTCATGGTCGTCGTGGTCGCCCACTGGGGCGAGCACATCGCGCAGGCCGTCCAGGTGTACGCGCTGGGCTGGCCGCTGAAGGAGGCGCGTGGCCTGCTGGGCGTGCCGTTCCCGTGGCTCGTCTCCTCCGAGTGGATGCACTACGGCTACGCGTTGCTCATGCTGATCGGCCTGGTCCTGCTGCGGGGCGGGTTCGTCGGCAGGTCCCGCACGTGGTGGAACGTCTCCCTCGGCATCCAGGTGTGGCATCACCTGGAGCATCTGCTCCTGCTCGTCCAGGCGCTGGCGGGCGCGAACCTGCTGGGCCGTCCCGCGCCGACGAGCCTCGTCCAGCTCCTCGTGCCGCGCATGGAGCTGCACCTGTTCTACAACGCGCTGGTGTTCGCCCCGATGGTGGTGGCGGTGCTCCTGCACCGGCGTCCCCGCGTGTCCGAGGGCGCCGGCATGCGGTGCACGTGCGCGGTGGCGCCGAGCTGGTGACGAGCCGATGACGACGCCGATGACGACGCCGCCGACGCCGACGCCGGTGACGACCAGGCGCGCGCGCCCGTCCGCCTTCACCGTGACCCTCACGCTCTTCGCGGGCCTGCTGGTCTTCCTGGGGGCGCAGAACGCCGGCACGGTCCTGCGCGCCGCGTTCGCGGACGGCGAGCCCGGCCGTTTCGTGCCGCGCGCGCTGAGCTGCGTCCAGCACCCCGGTCACGAGTCGTGCGTGTGGACCGGCGACTTCGGCTCCCACGACGGGACGGTCCTGCTGCGCGGCGTCGAGCTGTACGGCAGCGACCGCACCACGCACCGGGCCGGCCTGCCCGTCCCCGCCGTCGACGTGGGCGCGCCCGCCCGCGTGTACGGGCCCGGCGGCTCCGGCGAGTGGATGTTCCGCGCGCTGCTGCTGGCCGCCGCGGCGGCCATCCTGTGGTCCCTGTACGGCAGGCGGCCCCGCCGCACCCCTGCCCCTGACCCGGCGCCGCCTGCCACGCGCTCGTGACAGGCGGGACACGGCGGGGCCCCGCCCTCCGGCTGCCACACGGTCCGTGACAGCCGGAGATGGCGGGGCCCCGCGCCTTCAGGCCGCCACGAGCAGGGCGTCGTCCGCCACGCGCGTCGTCCGCCCCGGCAGCGCCCGCCTCTCGGCGACGGTGATGGCGCTCTCCTCGGTGATGACCGCCACCGTGGCGACGTACCCCTCTCCGGGATGCAGCGAGCGGAAGCGCACGTGCGCGGGCGGGATGTCGAGCGGCCAGCTCAGCAGCGCCGGCTCGGCGAAGGGGCCGCTGACCTCCACGTCCTTGGGCGAGACCCGCAGGCCGTGCCCGGTCGCCTTGAGCGCCGCCTCCTTGCGCACCCAGAGCCTGACGAAGGCCTCGTAGCGCTCGTGCCGCGGCAGCGACTCGAGCTGGGCCTGCTCCCACGCCGTGAGCGCGCAGCGCGCCAGGTCGTCCACGGGCTCGGCGGGAACGGCCTCCACGTCCACGCCCAGCGGGCCCTCCTCGGTCAGCGCCACCACGACCCTGTCACCGGAGTGCGAGATCGACACGTGCAGGTGGGCGCCGTCGCCCTTGAGCTCCGGCTTGCCGTGATAGCGGTCGCAGTCCGGGCATGAACGGTCGACCGCCACCTCCTGCGGGCTGGTGCCGAGCTGGGTGGCGCTCGCCGTCCGCAGCAGCCACGCTCCCGTGACGAAACGGCGGCGGTCGGCCGCGCGGCGGAACCTGGCGGCCCTGCCCAGCTCGCGCTCGCTCAGCACCACGGCCATGCTCTCCTCGGTCCGGTCGTCCGGACCCGCCCACCAGATCTGGCACTGTCCCTGTGTCAGCACCGAAGCAATCATCTGTCGTCCTCCCTGGCGTTACGCGTGACAAGGCGGTGGCAGCCCACCAGTTCCCACCGGTTCACTTCCGGGCTGGCGAGGATCTCCCGCACCCGATCGCCCACCTGCGCGCTCGTGAGCGGCTCGTCGGGGCGTACGCGGATGACGATGGCACCGGTGGCCTGCGCGAGGTCCTTGTGCCATCCGGCGGGCAACAGCGCCATGATGCGAATGCCGTCCACCGGCGAGGCCGGCAGCGGCAGGCCGTGCGCCTGGCGCATCGTCAACTGGATCACCATGGCGGCATGCACCTCCGTCTGCGGAGGAAAGTGCGCTTCATGTCGTGCCTCCCTGCTCTGAGCCATGTCTTCACAGCTCTACTGTGCGGTCGCGGAGGCGGCCGATCGAGGCGTAGGGGAGGCAGGAAGCTGCATGCCGGGCACCGCATGCTGTCAGGAGGCCCGGAGCGGCCCGTCAGGAGCGGCCCTCATGAGGGGTCCTCAGGGAGGGCTGTGAGGAGGGGCCCTCATGAGGGCTTGGGCAGCCGGTCACGGAGGCCGGCGAGCACGCGAAAAGCCCGGCCTCGGGCACGCCGGGGCCGGGCTGGAGCGCGGCTCGTCAGCCCCGCCGGTGGGCGGGGCCGGGGAAGGACGGGATGGTCAGAGCGGGACGTTGCCGTGCTTGCGCGGCGCGCTGTGCTTGCGCTTGTCGCGGAGCATGGCCAGGCCGCGGGCGATCACGGCCCTGGTCTCCACGGGGTCGATCACGTCGTCGACGAGCCCGCGCTCGGCGGTGTAGGTCGGGTGGATGAGCTCGCGCTTGTAGCGTTCGAGGAGCTCGGCGCGCTCGGTGACGGGGTCGGCGGCCGCGGCGAGCTGCCTGCGATGGATGATGTTGACGGCGCCCTCGGCACCCATCACGGCCACCTCGTTGGTCGGCCAGGCCAGCGACAGGTCGGTGCCGATGGAGCGGGAGTCCATGACGATGTAGGCGCCGCCGTACGCCTTCCTGACGATGACCGAGATACGCGGCACCGTCGCCTCGCAGTAGGCGTACAGCAGCTTGGCGCCGTGCCTGATGACGCCCTCGTACTCCTGGTCCTTGCCGGGCAGGAAGCCGGGCACGTCCACGAGCGTCACCAGCGGGATGGAGAAGGCATCACAGAATCTCACAAAGCGCGCCGCCTTCTGGGCGGCCTTCGCGTCAAGCACGCCGGCCAGCACGGTCGGCTGGTTGGCCACCACGCCGACCACCTCACCGTCGATCCTGGCCAAGGCGCAGATCACGTTGCCCGCCCAGTTCCGGTGCGTCTCCAGGAACTCCCCGTCGTCCACCAGCTCCGCCAGCACCTCACGCATGTCGTACAACTTGTTCTGCTCAGCGGGGACGATCTCGGCAAGCCTGGGGCGCAGGTCGGTGGTCGCGCCGCAGGGCGGCGCCGCGGGCGGCCTGCCCAGGTTGTTGCTCGGCAGCATCGACAGCAGGTCACGCACCGAGGCCAGGCACTCCTCCTCGTCGTCGTGGACGAACGTGGCCACGCCCGAGCGGCTGCCGTGCACCTGGGCGCCGCCGAGCTCGGCGTGCGTCACCCGCTCGCCCGTGACCGCCTCGACCACGTCGGGCCCGGTCAGGTAGAGCTGCGCGGTGTCGCCGGCCATGAACGTGAAGTCGGCCAGCGCCGTGGAGTAGGCCGCGCCACCGGCGCACGGGCCGAGCACCACGCTGATCTGCGGGATCACGCCGGACGCCTGCACGTAGCGCTGGAAGATGCCGCCGTAGCCGTTCAGCGACATGACGCCTTCCTGGATCCTGGCGCCGCCGCTGTCGTTCAGCCCGATGAACGGCGCGCCCGTGGACAGCGCCAGCTCCATCACCTTCTGGATCTTCAGGGCGTGCGCCTCGCCGAGCGAGCCGCCGTAGATGGTGAAGTCCTGCGCGTAGACGAACACGCGGCGGCCGTCGATCGTGCCCGAGCCGGTGACGACCCCGTCGGTGTGCGGCCGCTGCCGCTCCATGCCGAGCCCCTGCGCGCGGTGCCTGCGCATCATGTCGAGCTCGACGAACGAGCCCTCGTCCAGCAGGAGGTCCAGCCGCTCGCGCGCGGTGCGCTTGCCCAGGGCGCGCTGCCGCTGCACTCCCCGGTGGTCGCCGTCGGCGATGTCCTGGCGCAGCCTGCCCAGGTCGTCGCGGAGCCGGTCCATCGAGGGGGGCGCCGGCCGTACGGCCCGTTCGAGTTCTTCTGCGGTGATGTCCAGCTCAGAGATGCTCATCGTCTTCTCCTAACAGGCGTCTCCGATTCCTTCAGTGAAAGATCGGAGCGCGCCTGGTGTCACCTCTTCGTGTGCCGGACCGCACCGTCAGATCCAGTTCTCCTCCTTGGCCCGCAGCGCCGCCTGGAAGCGGTTGTTCGCGCCGAGCCTGGCCATGAGGTCGGCGACGTAGCGGCGGTAGGTGCGTACGGAGATGTCGAGCTCGCGGGCGGCGATCTCGTCCTTGTCGGCCGTCGCCATCACGGTGAGGATCCGCTGCTCCATCTGGGACAGCGCCGGCTCCTCCTCGGGCGGGTCGAGGTGGTGGCGCAGGTCCACGGCGCCCTTCCACAGGCCCTCGAAGTAGATGCAGAGCTGCGAGATCAGCCCCGGCTCGCGCACCAGGAGCGCTCCCGCGGAGTGGTGCGAGGGGTCGATGGGCACGACGGCCACGCTGCGGTCGTACATCAGCATGCGGTCCATGTGCTGGTCGGTGACGCGGATCTCGGCGCCGAGGTTGACCAGCTCGCGCAGGTAGGACAGCATGCGCGGGTCCTCGACCGCCTTGGGGTGGAAGATCTGCTTGAGCGCCAGGCCGCGGCGCAGCGACCGCTGGTCGAGCGGCAGCGCGGACTCGATCATCACTTCGGTGAACGGGCCGCCGGGGTGCAGGCAGAGCGTCTCCTTGTAGCAGAAGAACGCCAGGTCGTCGAGGCGCTGGCGGACGCGTGCCCCGTCCTCGACCCGCTCGATGTCGAGGATCGAGGCGACCTTGTCGCCCTCCCGCTTGTCCTCCTGGAAGGAGGAGATGGCGTCGCGGGCGCTGAACACCCGGCGGATCTCCGCGTTCAGCTCCTCCAGGCGCTGCTCCACCAGGCGCTCGATGGCGACGCGCGGATCGGTGGCGGTGACGCGGTAGCGGTCGGTGAGATCGAGCATGGACAGCCTGCCGAGCAGGTCCACGGCCTCCTCGACCGTGTCGGGGTCCATGCCGAGCGCCTCGGGCACGGAGCCGACGCCCTCGCCCTTGTGCTTGAGGAAGAAGCGGTAGACCTGTTCCGCCTGCGGGGTGATGCCGATGACCGAGAGATCCATCGCGCGCCTCCTGCCTGCACATGGAGCTCCTGACTCCATCATCGGAGCCGGGGACGCGCCGCGTCCCCTCGCAGCGTGCGGTGTCAGGGAATCGGGCAGGGCAGCACGGTCGCCGACCGGGTGGCGCGGTAGCAGGCCGCGCCAGGGCACACCACCTTGACCACCTGCCCGGCCGGCTCCGGCTCCACCGCGACGGGCTCGTGGCCGAACCGGTGGCCCGCGATCTCCGGCCAGCTCGCCGGGCGCAGCCCGCCGAGCTCGTGCACCAGCGACGTGTCGGCCTCGACGGCCATACTCTCCAGGTAGGCCGCGTAGTCCCCCTCGCGGTGCCACACCGCGAAGCGCCGCATCGAGTCGGGCAGGGGGAGCGTGTGCCACGGCTGCGCCCTGGACGCCATGGCCGCCAGGAACGCCTCGCTCACCGCCGACTTCACCGTACGGTCGGCGGCGACGGCCAGCGCGCCCGCGTCCCCGCCGACGGTCACCAGGGCGACGCTGGCGTCCTGCGCCGACAGCACGAACGCCGACACCCGCAGCCCCAGCCCGGTGGCCGCCGCCATCACCCCTGGTGGCAGCAGCCGGTCGAGCTGCTCCGAGACCCGCAGCAGCGGCCGGCGCGGGTCGGCCCACCACCGCGCGACCACGTCGTGGGCGAAGATCTCCGCGATCGCCTCGGCCACGCCGTGGTCCACCACCCCGCTCGTGGCCGGCTCGACCCGGCACTCCTGCCGCTCCAGCCACACCACCTCGGCGGGCAGCAGGTAGCGGTTGCCGCTCAGCAGGCCCACGCCCGGCACCATGACGCCCGCGCCCTCGGGCGGGCCGTCGACGAAGTCGTCCAGCCGCAGCTCCTTGCCGGAGCGTGCCCGCGTGCCCCGGTCCGGCCGCTCGGCCAGCTCGCGCAGCGCGCGCACCGCCGCGGCCCTGGCCCGTGCGCGGGCCCGCGTGCGCGTCTCGTGCCCGGAGAAGCCGGCCACGATCACCGCCACCTCACCGGTGCCCTCGCCGGCCGCCTCCGCGTAGGCCAGGTGAACGGCGCCGCCCAGGCAGTCGACCACCTCGCCCACGCCGGCGGTCGACCACGAGCCTGCGGACATGGACGCCATTGCCACTCCTCAGCCGGGAACAAGGGATGCCTGCGTGCCTTCAGTACAGGTGGCGCCCGCCACGGCAGTCAACGTGCCGCCCCGCATCGAGCAATCGCAGAGAAGCCCGGCCGCTGACAGCAACCTGCCAGCCACGCCCAGCTTGCTGCCCGGTCCGCCGCTGTCGTTGCGCGGGCGCCCGCGTGCACCGTGGAGGCATGGAATCCTTCAACATCACCACGCGGTTCCTCGGCGGAGGCCGGGCGGACGCCACCGCGCTCATCACCCGTGCCGGCCCGATCAGCTACGGGGAGCTGCGGGCCCTGGCCGGCCAGGCCGGCAACGCGCTGCGCGCGCTCGGGGTGCGCCGCGGCGACCGCGTCCTCATCGCGGCCGGCGACGGCCCGGAGTTCGTCGCCACCTGGTACGGCGCGCAGCAGATCGGCGCGATCACCGCCGAGGTCTACACCTACCTGCGGCCCAAGGACTACCGCTACTTCGTCGGCTACACCAGGCCCAAGGTCATCCTGGCCGACCCCGCCGTCCTGGAGAACCTGCGCGCCGCGGGGGCGAGCGACCTGCTGGTGACGGGATACCCGCGTGGCGGGCTGCGCGCCGGCGAGCACCACTTCGACACGCTCGTCGGCGCCCAGTCCGACAGGCTCGACCCCGTGCGCGTGGCGCCGGAGGACCCGGCGATCTGGAAGTTCACCACCGGCAGCACGGGAGCGCCGCGCGCGTGCGTGCTGCCGGCGCGCAGCCCGCACCGCAGCTTCGAGTGGTACGCGCGCGGCGTGCTCGGCATCCGGGAGGACGACGTCGTGCTGCCGGTGCCGAAGCTGTTCTTCGGCTACGCCCGGGACCTGGCCGCGCTGTTCCCCTTCGGCGCCGGCGCGGCCGGCGTGGTCTTCCCCGAGCGGAGCAGGGCCGAGACCATCTTCGAGCTGATCGCCGAGCACCGCCCGACGATCCTCGTGAACGTCCCCACCATGATGAGCGCGATGCTCGCCCACCCCGATGCCGCCAGGCAGGACCTGAGCTGCCTGCGGCTGTGCACGTCCGCGGGCGAGCCGCTGCCTCCCGAGCTGCACCGGCGCTGGCTCGACACCTTCGGCGTCGAGGTGGTCGACGGGATCGGCTCGTCGGAGGCGTACCACATCTACCTGTCGAACCGGCCGGGGCGGGTGCGTCCCGGCACGCTGGGCGAGCTGGTGCCCGGTTACCGCGCCAGGGTGGTGGACGAGCACGGCGCTGAGGTCGGCGACGGGCAGGTCGGCCGGTTGGAGATCACCGGTGACACGGTGGCGGCGGAGTACTGGCAGGAGCCGGTCAAGTCGGCGCGCACGTTCGTGGGCGAGCGCACCGTCCTGTCCGGCGACCTGGTCAGCAGGGACGCCGACGGGTTCTACCGCTTCCACGGCAGGGCCGACGACATGCTGAAGGTGGGCGGGGTGTGGATCGCGCCGGCGGAGATCGAGAACTGCCTGCTGACGCATCACGCGGTGCGCGAGTGCGTGGTGGTCGGCGAGCAGGCAGGCGGCCTGAGCAGGCCGCGTGCCTACGTGGTCGCCACCTCGCCGGTCTCCGCGGAGGAGCTGAAGGCGTACGTGCGGGGCAGGCTGGCGCCGCACAAGTTCCCCAGGGAGATCACCCTCGTCCCCAGCCTGCCGCAGACGGCCAACGGCAAGGTCGACCGCCGCGCCCTCGCCGCCTGACCCGCGCCCGCCGCAGGCCCCGAGCCCACGACGTGCCGGAACAGGGAACGCTCTCAGGCCGCGTTCCGGCGCGGGAACTGGCCGGGACGGCGCCCGGCGCCCGCGGGACCGCGGTAGGCCTGGGCGATGTCCAGCCACCGGTCGGCCTCCTCGCCCACCGCGGTGACCGCGACGTCGGCGCGGTGCCTGCGCCTGGTCACCAGCAGGCAGAAGTCCTCGGCGAGCCCGCTGACACGCTGGTCCGCGTCCTCCGGCCCGTAGGCCCACAGCTCGCCGGCGGGGCCGGTGATCTCGAAGCGGAACTCGGTGGCCGGCGGGGTCAGGCCGCGCGACAGGTAGCCGAAGTCCTTGGTGAGCACGGCGAACACCACCAGGTGCTGGAGGCTGGCGCCGCGCCGGAGCGACACGCCGAGCGCGTCGGCGATGTCCTGCCCGTGCGCGAACTGCTCCATGATGCCCGCGCAGGCGAGCACGATCGGCGGGAGCGGGTTGACCAGCCACGGCACGGTCAGGTCCGGCGGCACCGCGCCCAGCCCGGTGACCGCGGCCGCGCGCTGCGCGCGCCACTTGGCCAGCAGGGTGCCGGGCGTGTCGTCGGCGAAGGCCTTGAGCGCGGCGTTCACCGCGCCGTCGAAGTTGTGCTGCGCGTCCTTGGTCATGGCCTGGAACGCCTCGGCGTCCGTGGCCGCCGTGGCCGCCAGCCGGAACACGAACGTCAGGTGCGCGATCTGGTCGGCGATCGTCCACCCTGGAGCGGGCGTGGGTAGCTGCCACTGGGCGGGTTCGAGGCCCGCCACCAGGCTGTCGAGCTGGTCGCCGTCCGAGGCCAGGTCGCCGAGCACGGCGTGGAGTTCGCTCACGGGTTTGTCCTTTCCACCGATGAACCGTTGACTGGAGAAGGCGCGGGCTGCCGGCCGCCGACGCGGCGCGCGGCTGACAGGCTCGCCCACGCGGTGAGCTCGATGAGCGAGCGGTCGTCCTGGCCGGCCCTCCGGCAGGCCTCGACGACGCCGTCGTCCACCTGGTACGGGGCCAGCGCGGTCAGCAGGGCCAGCGTCGCGGCCGGGCGCAGGCCGCCCGGCAGGGCAGCCGTCGCCTCGGTGACCCAGGCCCGGCTCGGCGGCCCCGCCTCTTGAGCCCGGGCGCGGCCGGGAGGTACCGGGGGTGGGCCGCCCGTCCAGGCCGCCAGCCGTTCCGTCACCAGGTCGCGTACCGGGCCGGGCACCGAGCGCAGCCCGCACGCCTCGATGGCGGCCGACGCCCTGGCGAACGCGTCGGCCAGCGGGCCGCTGCCCGCCCACGCCAGGTCCGGCGGCAGGGGGGCGGCGGGCAGCAGCGGCAGCGACGCGCCGGCCGGCACCGTCCTGCGCGCGGCCGGGCGCATGAGCCGGCCGAAGGCCCACAGGGCGGGCCCGCGCGCGCGGCGGGGCACCTCCGGAGGCAGCGGCGAGTCCCCGAGGAACACCGTCACCATCCTGTTGAGGTAGTGGAAGGTGACCGCCACCGCGATGAGCTCGGCCTCCAGCGCCGCTGACCGCTCTCCCACCGCCGTGAGCCCGGCCCCCGGTGGCGGCCACTCCCTCTCCGCGAGCAGCCGTGGCTGCAACGCCGGCAGCCGCTGCCCCACCGCGACGGGCTCGCAGGACGGCTGCTGCCCCGCAGCGAGCGGGCCGGCCCGCGACGCCGGCGGCTGCTCCGCCACCGATCGCCGCTCGCCCGTGGCCCGGGCCCACGCCGCCACCGCCGCGAGCCGGGGGTCGTCGTGTCCCCGCAGGCCGCGCAGCGTGGCGTGGTGCACGTCCACGCAGTACGGGCAGGCGTTGGCGGCCGAGACCTCGCTCGCCACGACCTCCTTGACGACCCGCGCCGCCGCGTCCCCGCACAGCAGGGACTCGCGCAGCATCATCCAGCACGCCGCCAGCGCCTCGGGCGCGGGTGAATGCAGCAGCACCGGCGGGGCGGCCATGCCGAAGTCCCGTACGAGCTGCGCGTACACCCGCGCCACCAGGCCGCGTGCCGCGCGCGGCGGCACGGGGGACACGTGGCGCACCTGAGCGAGCACGCCGCGCGCCGTCACCAGGGCGAGCATCCTGCCCACGTCACCCTCCCAGGGCGGGCACCAGCGGCGCGGTGCCACGACGGCCGCTGGTGGAGCCGTCGGGTGCCGGCGCGCCGTACGCGACCTCGACCCCGCGTTCCCGGGCCGCGCGGACGATCGCGGGCACCGCGCGCTCGGCGAGCGCGGAGATGGTCATGGCCGGGTTCACCGTCAGCGCGGCCGGCACGGCGGAGCCGTCGGTGACGAAGATCCCCGGGTGGCCGCGCAGCTCGTGCCGGTCGTCGAGGGCGGAGGTGCGCGGGTCGTCGCCGATGCGGCAGGAGGCCAGCGGGTGCACCGTGTACGCGCCGACCAGGTCGTTCGTCCACGGCGTCACGGTGGCCAGGCCGTCGCGCTCCAGGATGTCCTTGCACTCGGCGTCGGCCATCGCCCACGCGGCCTGCGTGTTGAGCGTCGGCTTGTAGCTGAGCGTGCCGAGGCCGAGCATCTGCTGCGAGAGCCTGTCGGCGTTGCCGCGCGCCGGCGGCGGGCCGAACACGCCCTCGTTGTCGTCCTCGATCATCTGGAAGATGATCAGCCACTTCTGCCAGTGGCTCAGCATCTCCTTCTTGCTGAGGCCGAACCAGCGCGGGTCCCGGCCGCCGGGCATCGCGAGGATCGTGCCGAGCCCCGGCGGGAAGTAGAGCTGCTCCAGCGAGAAGCGGGTGTACTCGGGCAGCGAGCCGTCCAGCCGGTCCCAGTTGGCCACCGTGGGGCCCTTGCCGATCTGGAACGCCGCCGGGTCGAGCTCCAGCCCGAGCACCTCGCGGACGCGCTCCTCGTTCAGCACGGCGGTGTTGAGCCGCTCGCCGTTGCCGGAGAAGTAGCGGCCCACGGCGTGCGGCATCGGGCCGAGCGCGGCGGCGCTGCGCTGCAGGATGACCGGCGTGGCCGCGGCGCCCGCCGCCAGCACGACCACCTTGGCGTCGATGCTGCCCTCGCCGGCCGTGATCCGGTAGTCCTCGGCGTCGACGAGCTGGTAGTGCACGCGGTAGCCGCCGTCGGGGCTCTTGGCGATGCTCTGCACCTCGTGCAGCGGCCTGATCCGCGCCCCGTGCGCGAGCGCGGCCGGCAGGTAGTTCAGCAGCAGCGACTGCTTGGCGTCGAAGCGGCAGCCGGCCATCATCCAGTTGCAGTTGGTGCAGGCGGCGGTGTCCACGGCGGCGGGCACGGGGTTGGCGGTGCGGCCGGCGTGGCGGCAGGCGGCGGCCCAGAGCCCGCCGGAGTACGACACGTCCTCCCAGCCCTGCCGGGTGATCGCGATCGACTCCGCCACGCGGTCGTACCAGGGGTCGAGCGTGTCCCGGTCGATGGACGACGGCCACATGCGCCGGTTGACGCTGCCGCGGCGCTCGAACACGAAGCGCGGCGCCCTCGGCATCGCGGCGAAGTAGACGACGCTGCCGCCGCCCACGCAGTTGCCGCCGAGCACGCTCATCCCGTCGCCGACCGTGAAGTCGAAGATGCGCGTGTAGGACGAGCCGAGCTTGAAGTCGTGGTCGTACTCGTCGGCGGTCAGCCACGGGCCGCGCTCCAGCATGACCACGCGGGCGCCGCCCGCGGCCAGGTGGTAGGCGGTGATCGCGCCGCCGAAGCCGGTGCCGACCACGAGCACGTCGGTGCGCTCGACGCTGTTCATTCGGGACTCCCTGTGTCGGTGGTGCGGGGGTGCAGGTCGGCGAGCTGCCTGCCGTACGACCAGGAGGAGAAGCGCCACAGGCCGTCGGCGCCCGGCCGGGCCAGGCGCATGGAGGTCAGGCCGGGATGCCCGGCGGCGAGCGCGGCGGCGGTGCTGGTGTGCGCCGCCGAGTCGTAGGCCATGTAGCAGAACAGGGACAGCAGCACCCACAGCGACTTGTCGGGGTGGCCGGGCGCGGTGAGGACGCGGACCAGGTCGGTGCGCTGCTCGAAGCTGAGCGCCACGAACGGCGGGACGTCCCCGTCGAGGCCGAGCCCGTGCTGCCCGGCGTGCTCGCGGGCGTGGTCGTTCAGCGCGCGGGCGTAGTCGTCGAGGCTCTGGCTGATGCCGGTGGCGTCCCAGCGGATCAGCTCCATCGCGCCCGCGGCCACCGCGCCGCCGGTGGGGCTGGCGCCGGCCACCGCCCTGTCCTGGCCGGAACGCTTGGCGCCGGGGATGATCGTGTCGGCGAACGCCTCGAGCGTGGTGACGACCGTCGTCTCGTGGTCCGCGGGGAGCTGTGCGCTCATGGGCCTTCCTTAGGTGGATGAGGCGTCCAGCGCGTCCCTCAGGGTGTTCAGCGCGCGGACGGTCTGGCTGCGTACCGTGGATGACTCGTTGCCCAGGACCTGCGCGGTCTCCTCCACGCTGCGGTCCTCCCAGAAGCGGAGGAAGATCGTGGCGCGCTGCCGGGGGCCGAGCCTGGCCAGCGCGTCCCTCAGCACCATGCGCTGGCTCACGGGGATGTACGGGTCGTGGGCGGCGCCGGCCTCCGGCGGCACGCCGAACAGGACCTCCCTGGTCCACCGCGACGACCTGCGGTCGCTGATGAGCAGCCGCGTCATGACGCGGCGCGCGTAGGGCGCCATCCTGTCCCGCCGGTCGAGCTCCCGCCAGCGCAGGAAGATCGTCATGAGTGTCCGCTGGACCAGGTCGTCCGCCTCGTGCCAGTCGTCGGACAGCGCGAAGGCGATGCGTCTCAGCGTGGGCCTGGTCTGCTGGACGAAGCGCGTGAATTCTTGTTCGCCCCGCCCTTCAGCCATAATCGCTCCCCCGGTTTTTCCCGTCGGTGATATCCAGAGAATCGATCGGCGTACTGTGCGGCACAACCCCTATCCGCGCGCCTCGCGCCCTTATTCGGGCGGGCACCCCTAATTGCGACCGCTCGACCCCTAATTTCACGCCGTGGCCGCATCTTCCCGCAGAGGGCGCTCATACGCTCGGATGATGGGCACCTTGCCGGGCCGCCACCGCGGCCCTCCCGCGCGCTCCGGCCTTCTCCGCCAAGTTGACAACAATCAACAGGGTTTTGCAAGGAAAAACCACCGCGAGATACCGGACAATGACCCAGCGATTTTCCCCGAAATAATTTCGCGAACCATGCAGCATTGCCGCGGGCTCAGCGCGTGTACCTCCGAAAGGCATTTATCGACGCGTTTCCGGAAAGCACGCCTCACCGGCCGATCCGGAAGCGGGAGGCCACATGGACGACGTCATTGAACGAGCGGTCATGCGAGTGATCGAGGACATCCAGCAGAACTTCGGTGAGCAGATCACCATCGACGACATGGCGCACACCGCGATGTTCAGCAAGTTCCACTTCTCGCGGGTCTTCCAGCGGGTCACGGGGCTGTCGCCCGGCCGGTTCCTGTCGGCGGTGCGGCTGCGGGAGGCCAAGCGGCTGCTCGCCTCGACCTCGCTGAACATCGCCTACATCAGCCACCAGGTCGGCTACTCCAGCGTCGGCACGTTCAGCAGCCGGTTCACGCGGAGTGTCGGCCTGTCACCCAGCCGGTACCGCCAGGTCCTGAGCGTCTCGGGGAGGAGCCTGGTGGGCGGGGCGAGCCGGTCGCGCGGCGGCGGCACCGCCACCGTCCACGGCACGGTCACCTCGCCGCTGCCCGACAGGCCGGTCTTCGCGGGGATGTTCGTGGGGCAGCTCCTGGAGGGCAAGCCGGCCAGCTACACCGTGCTCAGCCGTCCCGGCCCCTTCGTCATGGACGACGTGCCGGCGGGCCACTGGTACCTGCTGGCGCAGTCGGTGGCCGAGGGCTGCGACGACGCCGTCAACCGGCCGCCCGGCGCCGAGGGCTCGCTGTGCGTGGCGCGCCGCGGGCCGATCGCGGTCGGCGAGCACGGCGACACCCACCGGGCCGACATCACGCTCCGGCCCATGAGCAGCTTCGACCCGCCCCACCTGCTCGCGCTGCGCGACGTGCTGTCCGCGTGGAACCAGGAGGGCGGCGGGTGAAGGCGATCGCTGACGCGCGGGGCCGCGGGCGGTGAGGAGATCACCGCCCGCGGCCCTTTTCAGCACCCGTTCTCAGAGGATCCCGACGGTCATCGGCAGCCCGCCGCGCACCCGCAGCGACAACATCGCCTCGGGCACCGCGGGCCGCCCGGGCAGGCCGGTCAGGCGCAGCTCGCGCGCCACCGAGGCCAGCACGAAGACGGCCTCCATCATCCCCAGGTGACTCCCGACGCAGAACCGCGGCCCGGCGCCGAACGGGATGTAGGCGTACCTGGGCCGGTCCGACCGCGCCTCCGGAGCGAACCGCTCGGGGTCGAACCGCTCGGGCTCCCGCCAGCAGTCCGGATGCCGGTGCAGCGTGTACGGGCTGATCAGCACGTCGGCCCCGGCGGGCACCCGGTACCCGCCCACCTCGTCGCCCGTCACCGCCACGCGGGTCAGCGCCCACACCGGCGGGTAGAGCCGCATGACCTCCTCCAGCACCATCGTGGTGTAGGTGAGCCTGGGCAGGTCGCCGACGGCCGGCGGCCGGTCGCCGAGCACGGAGACGGCCTCCTCGCGCAGCCGCTCGCGCACGCCGGGATGGCGGTCGATCAGGTGGAAGGCCCACGACAGCGTGCTGGCCGTGGTCTCGTGCCCGGCCAGCAGGATCGTGATCAGCTCGGCGCGCAGGCGGTCGCGGGCGGGCGGCGCCTCGGGGGCCGGGTCCGCGGAGGCGATCAGGCGGGACAGCAGGTCGTCCCCGCCGGTCGGATGCTCGATCCGGTGGGCGATCAGGGCGTCGGCGATCCTGTGCAGCGCGCGGCGTGAGCGGCGGAAGCGCAGGTGGAGCGGGAGCGGCAGCCACAGCGGCACCGCGCCGAGCGTGACCATCTCGAACATCGCCTGGTCCTGGACGCCCTCGAAGGCGTGCCCGATGGACTCGTACGCGCCGAGATCGGCCTCCAGCAGCGTCCTGCCGAGCACGCCGAGCGTGAGCGCGGTCATCTCGTGCGCCACGTCCACCGGCCCGGCTCCGGCCCGGGCCCGCAGCCGCGCCACGAGCCTGCCCGTCTCCTCGGCGATGACCGTGTCCTGCCTGGCCAGCCGCTTGTTCTGGAAGAGCGGCTGGATCGACTTGCGCTGGTCGCGCCACACCTGGCCGTGGCTGGTCAGCAGGCCGTCGCCGAGGACCCGCCTGGCCTCGGCCAGGCCGAGGCCCTTGCGGTAGCCGGCGTTGTTGTCGGCCAGCACGTGCTTGGCGTGGTCGGGGTGGTTGAACAGGTAGAGGCTCTTGGGGCCGATGGTGAGCTTCACGGCGTCGCCGTACCGGGACACGGCGCCGGACAACATCCCGAGCCGGTCCGAGACGAGCTGCCTGAACAGGGCGGGGCCGGCCCACAGCGGCGGGCCTGGCGGCGCGGCACGCACGCGTGCCCGCGCCGCCTGCGGGAGTTGGGCGACCATCACGCCGCGACCTCTTCGAGCGAGGCGAACCTGCCCCGGTACACCAGCAGCCCGTCACTGCCGGGGCGCTGCCGCATCGACAGCACCTTGCCCAGGAAGATCGTGTGGTCGCCGCCGTCGTAGGCGCGCCACAGGTCGCACTCGAAGCACACGGCGGCGTCCGCGATGAGCGGGACGTCCGTGAGCTCGCCCGGCACCACGTCCACCGCGGCGAACTGGGCCGCGCCCGTCTCGCGGTAACGGTTGGCGAAGTGCCTGGCCTCGTCTTCCTGGTGGGCGGCCAGCACCGAGACGCCGAAGAAGGAGCTGGCGCCGAGGAAGCGGTGCATCGAGGCCGATTTGGCGACGCAGACCAGCAGCAGCGGCGGGTCGAGCGAGACCGAGGTGAAGGAGTTGGCCGTCATGGCATGAGGGACCGGACCGCCCGTCGTCACCACGGTGACGCCGGTGGCGAAGGCGCCGAACGCGTGACGCAGCGCCGCGGTGTCCGTCAGTGCGGTTGATGAGGAGACGTGCACGCTGACCTCCTGGATCGGCGTCTAGGCTGCGTACGGTTCGAGCGCGCCGACCAGGGCGGGCGGGACCCTGGCCGGGACGGTCCTGGTGTTCGGCCCCCGCATGCAGGCGACCCGCTGCCGGCCACGCGCGACGAGCAGCTCGCCGTCGCCGGGGCCGACACGCACGTAGTCGAAGCCGAACTCGAGCTGGGTCTGGGCGAGCTCGATCAGGCGCATCCTGATGGACAGCTCGTCGAAGGCCGTGATCTCCGCGAAGAACTCGCAGTCGACCTTGAGGGTGAACAGCTTGAGGTCGTCCTGGAGGTCGGCGAGCACCTCGGGCGCGCACTCCTTCAGGAAGATCTCCCTGCACCTGCCCTGCCAGCGCAGGTAGTTGACGTAGTAGACGTTGCCCACGAGGTTGGTCTCCTCGAAACCCACCGTGTGGCGATATTCGAAGTACTTCTCCATCGTCAGGACCGCCCTTCGGTGAGAACGGCGACCACGACGGGGTCGTTCAGGCCCCGTACGGTGGTCGCCAGGGTCGCGATGCGCGTGCCCGCGGCGGCCAGCACGATCCAGCCGTCGCCGGCGTCCGCGTGCAGTTCCGGCGGCCCGTCGGGCTGGGCCGCGGTGAGCTCGGCACCGCGCAGGCAGGCCACCGCGGCGCGGACGCGGGCGGCGGCGACGTCGCCGCTCTCCCCCGCCTGCGCGGCGATCCGCTCGGCCAGCGCCGCGTGCGCCGCGGCCTCCGGCTCCGCGTGCTCCTGCGCTCCGGTGCCGACCGGGGTGATGGCGCAGGCCACCGGCTGCGCGGCGGCGACGCAGAGCGTCAGGCCCGGCACGTGGGCGAGCGCGCTGTTGGCATGCGGCGTGCCGGCGGGCGCACTGCCGCCATCCGGCCTGCCGGCGACCGCGGTGGTGCCATGCGGCGTGCCGGCGAGCGCGCTGCCATCCGATCTGCCGGCGACCTCGGTGGTGCCGGCGGGTGCGGCGTGCAGGCGCTGCCGGGCGAGGTCGGTGAGCTCGTCGCCGGGTTCCGTGACGACCGCGACGCTCGCGCCGACCAGGTCGCCGAGCCGCCGCTCGACGTACGGGCCGAGCAGCGGCGCCGTCCACGGCCCGCGGCCGTCCTGCTTGCGTACGGCCTGCAGGCGCAGCCCCTCCCAGCGCTCGACGAGCTCGCCGGTCTTGGTGCGCACCGCGATGTCGTAGACGTAGGTGTCGCCGTCCCTGCTCCGCTCGGCGGCGCAGTAGCGCACCTCGTCCAGGTCGTCCAGCGCGCGACCGCCGGGACGTACCCGGTCGATGGCGGTCGGCAGCAGCGTGGCGTCGGGCACGCAGACCTGGTTGCCGTGCATCAGCGCGTCCCGCATGCCGGGGTCGCCGAGCAGCAGCTCGCCCGGCAGGTACCCGGCGAACCACGAGCCGTCCCGCTCCACCGCGAGGTCGGCGTCCACGTGGCGGGCCGCGGCCCGGTGGTAGCGGCGCAGCCGCTGGAAGCGGCTGCCCTGGAAGAGCACCTGGCCGTACAGGTCGGCGTCGGGTTCGAGCGCCACCGGGGGCAGCCCGTCCGGGATCTGGCCGGGCGGCCCCTCCGGGCAGGGCTCGGCGTCGAAGCGGAGCACGGCGCTGAAGTGGTCCACCTCGAACCCGGTCTCCGCGCTGCGGATCGTGACGGCGACCGTGTCGTCGCCGGTGGCGGCGGCGGCGATCCTGAGCGTGGTGCTCCCCTCGGGCGGCACGATGATCGGCCGGGTGAAGGCGGCCCGTTCGATGACGGGCGCCTCCTGGCGGCCGGTGGCGGCGCACGCCACCTGGCTCATGGCCTCCATGCCGATCACGGCGGGGAACAGGAGGTTGCCGTCGAGCAGGTGGTCGGCCAGGTAGAGGTCGGTGCCGGCGTTCAGCTCGACCTCGCTGACCAGCTCCACCCCGTGGTAGCGGATCAGCGGCGTGCCGACGAAGCGCAGCAGCGGCAGCTCGGGTTCGTCGCGCCTGACGGTGGCGACGCCCTCGGTGCGCCCGCTGATCACCACGACGCCCTCGGTGGCGGGGTCGGTGACGAGCCTGCGCATGATCTCCACGCCCTGCTCGACCGGGATGGGCGTGATGCCCTGCTCGGTGAGCCGGTCCACGACCGACAGCCGCTCGCCCATGCCGACGTCGGACCACACCGACCATTCCAGGCACAGGCTCCTGCAGGCCGGGTTGGCCGCCCCGGCCTCGGCGGTGAGCTCGGCCAGCCACTCGTTGGCCGTGGCGTAGTGCGCCTCGCCCTGCAGGCCCGCCCTGCCGATGATGCTGCCCAGCGTGACCAGCAGGCGCAGCCGGCCGGGGTCCACCGCGGCGAGCACGTTGCGCAGGCCGTCCACCTTGGGGGCGAACGTGCGGGCGAAGTCGTCCAGGCCGAGGCCGGCGATGCCGGCGGGGGCGTTGTAGCCGGCGCCGTGCAGGATCGCGGTCACCGGGCCGAGCACCTGCTCGGCCTCCTCGACGGCCTGCCGCACCTGGCCGGGGTCGGCGGCGTCGGCTCTGGCGTAGTGGACGGTCAGGCCGCACTCGGCCATGCGGCGCAGGTTCGCGGCCAGCTCCTCGTCCTGGGCCGGGTCGGAGCGGCCGAGCAGGGCCAGCTTGGCGCCACCCGCCCGACCGCCTGCCGCACCGCCTGCCGCACCGCCTGCCGCACCGCCTGCCATGGCGATCGCGCACTCGGCGGTGATGCCCTTGCCGCCGCCGGTCACCAGCAGCACGTCGTCCGGTGAGAGCGGGTGCTCCTCGCGCTCCTGGCGGGCGGGCATCGCGCGCAGGGTGGGGACGCGCCGCACGCCGTCGGCGTCGTAGCAGACCTCGGAGAAGTCCGAGGTGGCGGCCACCTCGGCGACCACCTGCCCGATCATCTCGGGTGCCTGCGGTACGTGCACGACGGTGGTGCGCAGCCCGGCGGCCTCCAGGTGGAGCGTCTTGGCCAGCCCGGCGGCGCCCCTGCCGTGCTGGACCAGGACGAACCGGGTGCCGGGGCCCGCCGCGAGCGCGGCCTTGGCGCCGAGCAGTGCCTGCTCCAGGTCCTCCATCGCGCAGTGCGGCGGTAGGCACACCAGCACACCTGAACCGACCTTCTCCTGTTCGAGCGCCTCCCGCAGCGGCTGCGCGAGCGCGGAGCCCGCGGGCGCGAACACCTCCCACCGGCCCTGCTGCTCCTTGGCCACCCGCTTGGGCGCCGGCAGCTCGTCCAGGTCGACCGTGAACGGCCGCACCCACGTGGCCGCGGCGGCGACGCCGCGGGCCCGCTGGTCGCGCGGCTCGGCCGCGAGCCGGTCCAGCGCCTGGCCGAGCTCGCCCAGGGTGGCGGTGGCCACGTTGGGCAGGTGCACGGCGGGCATGCCGAGGTGCTGGGTGGCCTGGTCGAGGATGTGCATGACGGTGACCGAGCTCAGGTGCAGGCCGTCCAGCGGCTTGCTGTCCGCGGTGACCATCTCCAGCGGGAGCTCCACGCGCTCGGCGGCCAGGCGGCGCAGCAGGTCCGTGGTGGACTCACCGGTCCGCTCCGCGCTCTGCTGCGCGGGCTGCTCCTTGGTGACGGGTCGGGCGACCGCCTTGACGACGGTTTTCGGCGCGGACTCCGCGGGGCTGGCGAAGAACGAGAACTCCGTCCCGATCTCCAGGGGGTGGACGAGGCGGCCGTGGAACAGCTCCTCGTGCGCGACGGGCACGCCGCTCACGTGGGCGGCGGCGACCACGCCGAGCAGCCCCGTCAGCGACTCGCCATCGGTGTCCAGCGCGACCGCGGGCACGTCGGTGAGCTCTCCGGCCAGCCCGCTGAGCACCCGTCCAGGCCCCACCTCGACGAGCAGGTCGAGCCCGGCGGCGGCGACCCGTACGGCCTGGGTGAACAGCACGGGCGCGGTGATCTGGCGCAGCAGCAGCGCGGTGACGTCGGTGTCGCCGTTCAGCTCGGCGCCGGTGACCGTGGAGACCACCCGGCGGGCCGGCGGCGTGAACCGCTCGCCCTCCAGGGCCTGCTCCAGCGCCTGCGCGGCGGGTGCCACCAGCGGCGAGTGGAAGGCGTGCGAGACGTTGAGCTTGGTCCAGGTGAGGCCCTCGCGCGTGGCGGCCTGCCCGACCCGCTCGACCGCGTCGACGGGCCCGGCCACGACGGTCTGGCCGGGCGAGTTGTATCCGGCGATCACCACGGGCAGGTCGCCGATCAGCCGGCGCGCGGCCTCGGGACCGGCGCGCAGCCCGGCCATGGTGCCGGAGTCGCTGTGCCGCTCCATGGCCTTGCCGCGCTTGCCGGCCACGCGCAGCAGCGCGCCCTCGTCCATCGCGCCGGCCCAGCACAGGGCCGACAGTTCGCCCAGGCTGTGCCCGACGCCGACCTCCGCCTCGATGCCGAGCGCGGACAGCGCGCGGACGCCGGCCATGGAGCCGGTGGCGATGCGCGGCTGGGCGACCGAGGTGGCGACCATGTCGCCGGTGGCGGGCAGGGCGGCCGTCCGGTAGAGCTCGTCCACGCACGGCAGGCGCCTGCGCAGCGCGCCGCCGCCCGTCCCGCGTCCCGAGCCCTGGCCGGGGAAGAGGAAGCCCACGCGGGGCCTGGCCGCGGCGCGGCGCAGCCACGCCTTGCCGTCCGGCGTGAACAGCTCGCTCTCGCCGGAGTCGAGCGCCGTCAGCACCCGCCCGAGCTGCCGCTCGGCGTCCTCGGGCGAGGCGACGACCGCCGCCGCCCGGTACGGCAGGCCGCGCAGCCTGCCGCGCAGCGTCTCGGCCAGGTCGCCGAGCTGGGCGTAGGACACGGCGGGCACGAACGCGGCCGCCTCGGCCACGTGGCCGCGCAGCTCCTCCCAGGAGGCCGCGTCGAAGAGGAAGAGCTCCGCGTCCTGCTGGGCGGTGGCAAGCGCCCTGGTCCTGCTGGACATCCGCCGCCTGGGCGCCTCGGCCTCCAGCACGACGTGGGTGTTGATGCCGCCGAACCCCATGGCGGTGACGCCGGCGCGCAGCGGGCGGCCGTCGGGCCACGGCTCGGCCTGGCGCAGCACCCGCAGCGCGGCGGGCTCCTCGGCGAGCACGGGGTGCGGGTCGACGCAGCCGATGGTCGGCGGCAGCACCTGCTCGTGCACGGCCATGGCGGCCTTGATGAGGCCGGCCACCCCCGCAGCCGCCTTGGCGTGGCCGATCATGCCCTTGATCGAGCCGACGGCGGCCGGCGGCGCCGCCGGGTCGGCGGCGGCCCTGGACTGCGACAGCGCGGTCAGCTCGGTCGCGTCGCCGATGGCCGTCCCCGTGCCGTGCCCCTCGAACAGGGACACGGTCTCGATGCCGAACCCGGCCCGCTCGTACGCGCGCTCCAGGGCCAGCCGGTACCCCTTGACCTCGGGGCGCGTCATCCCGCCCTTGCCGTCGGAGGAGATGCCCCACCCGGCGACCGTGGCGTAGATCCGGTGCCCGGCCGCCAGCGCGTCGGCCTCGCGCATCAGCACCACGATGCCGCAGCCCTCGCCGGGCCAGAACCCGTTGGAGTGCCGGTCGTAGAGCCGGAACTCGCCCTTGGCCAGCGCGCCGGTCTTGGCGAAGCCGATCACCTCGAACGGGTCGATGGACAGGTCGACGCCGCCGGCGACGGCCACGTCGAGCTCGCCGTCACTGAGCGCCTTGGCCGAGGTGACGACCGACAGCAGCGAGGAGGAGCAGGCGCCGTCCACGATGTAGCCGCCGCCGTGCAGGTCGTAGTGGTTGCAGATGCGCCCGGCGATGGTGTTGGCCAGCCCGCCGGCGAGCGTGTCCTCGTCCACGGGCGGGAACGGGTCCTTGTAGACCTCCTCGTAGCCGGCCAGGAACGTGGCCAGCCGGTCGTCGTCCCAGCCCTGCTCCTTGAGCGCGGCGGCGAGCGTGCGCCTGACGTACGGCCAGCGCAGCCGCATGACGTTGGCGCGGGTGAACTCGCCGGTCAGCGTGTTGCCCATGACGACGCCCGTGCGGGCCCGCGGCAGCCCGCTGCCCTCGGGGAAGCCGGCGTCGGCCAGGGCGCGGCCGGCCATGTCCAGCGCGAGCCAGTGGGTCAGGTCGGTGGAGCGGTACGTACTGCCCGCGATCCGGTGCGCCAGCCTGTCGAAGGTGTACCCCTCGATGACCGCGGCCGTCCTGGCGTAGAAGGTGTCGGGCGCGGCGGGATCGGGGTTCCAGTAGTCCTCCAGCCGCATGCGCGTGTCGGGCAGCCGGCGGAAGGCCCGGCGCCCGGCGACGGCGTTCTCCCACAGCTCGCGAGGGGAGGCCGCGTCGGGGTAGCGGCAGGCCATGCCGACTATCGCGATCTTCGTCATGCCTTCGCGACCTCTCTCCCTGTGGCGGCGACCGCCTGCTCGGCGGCTGCGGTCACCCTGGCGGCGTCCAGCGCCCTGGACTGGTCCACGATGTGCAGCGCCCAGAGGAAGCCGCCGCGGATCAGGCAGACGGCCGCGGTGGCGAAGAAGATCCCGTAAGGGATGTTCATGCCCATCAGCAGGCCGTACACGAGGGCGACGCCGCCGCCGAAGGCCACCTGGGACAGCGGCCTGGACGGCGTGGTGCCCGGGTCGGTGATCATGTAGTTGGTGAAGAGGATGAACGCGACCCCCGTCATCATGGACAGGCCGCCCAGGATCGAGATGTCGTCGATGAGCAGCCCGCGCACGATCGCCTGCAGCGCGAAGCCGCCCACCCACGCGCCGATCAGCCACATGCGGTTGGTCAGCTTGCCGTTGAGCATGGTGCCGCCGACGATGATGATCGCCGGGATGATCCAGTCGATCGGGTTGTAGACGTTCTCGGTGAAGTGGTACGGCGGCGCGATGCTGGCCCAGGGGAAGACGAGCAGAATCACCGCGATGCCGAGGTTGGAGGGGTTCATGAAGTGCCGCAGCCGGCCGCGGACCGGTGCTCTGAGCACCCACTTGGCCCCGACGGCCACGGTGACGCCGAACATCATGACCAGCACCTGGTCGTTGACGTAGGTCAGCATGTTGAGGGCGATCGAGGTGATGTGCGCGGGCAGGAGGAACTCCATGAGGCCGCGCGCGCCGTTGCCGAGGAAGCGCGGCGCCCTGCCCTCGGCCCGGGCGCCGATGATCTCCAGCACGATCTCGACGGTGTAGCCCGTGGCCAGCGCCACGAACGGCCAGGTCCACGGCTGCTCGAAGCCGAACCAGGTGTAGCCGAGGATGTTGAACACCGTGATGGAGATGGCGAACCTGCGCAGCGCGGTGATGACCTTCGGATCGTGACCCGGCTTTTTGGTGACCGCCTTGTCTGCCATGTCGTCACTTCTCCTTCGCGGACGTGCCGAGCTGGACGGCGTGCCAGCCGGGGGTGAGCTGGAGGTCCTGGCTGCGCGGCTGGCCGGTGCGGTCGCGCCAGGTCAGGCGCACCTGCAGCGGCCCTGTCACGTTCTGGCCCAGGCCGAGGTGGATGGCGTGCGCGCGCTTGCCGGAGTGGCCGCTGCCGCCGTCCACGCGGCCGACGAGGGTGCGCCCGTCCTGGGTGGTGACGGTGGCCTGCGCGCCGATCGCCGGGGAGCCGGCGGCAGATCCGGCGGCAGATCCGACGGCGGGGTCCTCGTGGGTGAGCCGCAGCCCGAGGAAGGCGCCCTTGGAGGTGCTGGTGTTCTGGTAGAAGATCGGCGCGTCGAACTGCCGCGCCACGGCGAAGTCGATCAGGCCGTCGCCGTTGGCGTCACCGGTCGCGATGCCGCGCGTGGGCACCGGCACGGCCAGCCCGAGCTCCTGCGACAGGTCGGCGTAGCGCCCCTTCCCGTCGGGCGCGAAGAACGCCAGGTGCTGGCTGCCGGCGATGTCGCCGCCCTCGGTGACGTTGGGCCACGACTTCGGGTTGCTGGTGATCTGGTCGTTGGCGGCCGCCAGCTCCTGCAGGGGCGGCCAGCGGTTGACGTCGCCCTTGACGAAGCCGGTCGCCTGGACGATCTCGAGCTCGCCGTCGTTGTCGAAGTCCTCGATCTTGGGGTCCCAGCCCCAGCCCGACCAGGCGGTACGCAGCTCGGCGCTGAGGTCCTGCCAGGGGGCCGCGCCGCTCTTGAGCTGGGCCCGCAGGTCGTCCTTGCTCTTCGCCGTGGAGATGAACTGGAAGTTGCTCTCCTGGATGCCGTACGGCGTGGTGATGTTGCTGACGAAGAAGTCGAAGATGCCGTCGTGGTTGAAGTCGCCGGCGTCGGAGCCCATGCCCTTGAAGGAGTCGTCGCCGAGGACCTTGGACTTGGGCACGCCGGGGCCGCGCACGGCCTCGACCCGGGAGAAGGAGATCGTGCCGGGCTTGGAGGTGTTGTAGAGCAGGTGGTCGTGGCCGAAGTCGTTGTTCAGCATCAGCTCGGGCAGCGTGTCGCCGTCCAGGTCGACGGAGGTCGCGCCGAGCTCCCAGCCCGTGGACAGGTCCTTGGGCAGCACGTCGCCGAGCGTGGTGAAGCTCGCGGTGGGCCGGTCGCCTGACGTGCCCGCCGTCCACCGGAAGAAGTAGTTCCTGCCGCCGTTGACCGCGTTGGACAGCGAGTCGTTCATCTCCACGCCGCCGTCCTTGCCGCTGTCGAGCACGGGGCTGCCGTCGGGGAAGTAGTTGCCGACGAAGATGTCGGGCCTGCCGTCGCCGTCGAAGTCGGCGACCGTGGCCACGTTGCTGTTCCACAGCTCGCCGCGGTAGGCGCCGCCGCCCGGGGACGCGGGCACGAGCTCGGTGGCGTGGAAGGCGTCCGCGCCGAGCGTGGTCGCGGTCGAGCGCTGCAGGTGCAGCGTCGGCGTGCGGCCCCACCAGTACACCAGCAGGTCCATCCTGCCGTCCTGGTTGTAGTCGGCGGGGACGGCGCCCATGGGGGCCATGGCCTCGTTCATCGGCAGGGAGCCGTAGGC
Source organism: Nonomuraea sp. NPDC050202 (assembly GCF_040656115.1). Taxonomy (NCBI): domain Bacteria; kingdom Bacillati; phylum Actinomycetota; class Actinomycetes; order Streptosporangiales; family Streptosporangiaceae; genus Nonomuraea; species Nonomuraea sp. NPDC050202. Next base: position 30,399 of record NZ_JBFALF010000011.1, read on the forward strand.
GAGCTCGAACGGCTGGTACCGGGCGGTTCCCTGGCCGGGGGCCGGGGTGACGACCACCTGGTCGGTACGGGTGTCGACGATGACGAGGTCGTCGTCGCGGCCGTTGCCGTCGAGGTCGTTCATCGCGATCGCCGCGCCGACCGAGGAGATCCACGCGTCGATGTGCTTGTAGGCCTTGTTCACCTTGCGGATCGTCTGCTGGGGAGCCCCGCCCGGCATCGCGATGCTCATGGGCGCGAAGCCGTACGCGCCGGCCAGTTGCTCCCGGTCCGCCTGCGACGCGAAGGTCGGGCGGCCCACGAGGAACACGGCGATCATCAGGACCAGGGCGATGACGCCCGCGAGCTGCTTGCGCAGCCATGCGGCCACCACTGTCACGGGGTAACACCTCCAAAGGAGTGAAGACTGTCGGCGATGCGCGCGCGCCACGTCTCGTACGCGGGCAGGGCGCCGGGCGCCGGCGCGACGCCGGCCTCTCGCACGGCGGCGGGCTCCGGCGCGACGCCGGGCTCCCGCACGGCGGCGGACTCCCGCACGGCGGCCGGTTCCGGCGCGGCGGGCCGGGTCTCGCGGCAGAGCGTGGCCGCCCGCAGCGCGCTCGTCCCGCACAGCACGTGCGCGGCCAGCTCGTTGTGCGGGGACAGCAGGCCGGCGCGGATCCTGGCCTCGGCGGCGAACGCGCTGCCCTGGGCGAGCTGGGGAGCGTGCTCGCCCGCCCGCCGGCGCAGCTCGCGCAGCTCGGACTCGCCGGCGCCGCCGGCGTAGGTGGCCGCCAGGCCGGTCCCGCTGTACAGGTCGGCCCTGCGCTCCCGGGGGAAGCCCTCGATCAGGGAGGTGACCCTGTCCACGTCCGTGCCGCCGACGAACCACAGCGCACGTCCGATGCCCTGGTCGATGGCGCGGGCGGCGTAGCTCTCGTACCCGGGCGGCCAGGAGAAGCGCGGCTCCTGGTACTGCTCGTACACGTACCGCCGGGTGTGGAAGTAGGCCTGGTGGAAGCCGTAGCCGTCGTGCACGAGCCACAGCAGCAGCGGGTCGAGCCGCCGGCTCGACGGCCACAGGAAGCGGGGCAGCCGCGCCATGGCCCACCCGATCCCGACGTAGATCATGTAGTTGTGCCTGTCGCCCGCGCCGCTCAGGAACTGCCGGGTCCTGCGCAGGTCGGAGAAGGCCAGGCAGTCCAGGACGGCCAGGCCCATGCCCGCGCCCTCGTAGGCGAAGCCCTTGAACCTCGCCGGCACCTGCTCGAGTCGCTGCTCGGCCTCGGCGAGGCTGCCCGCCCCCACGGCGTGGGCGTAGCCGGCGAGAAAGCTCTCGCCGACGGTCTCCAGCAATTCTTTGGCCGCCGCGTCCTTGACCGGGAAACCACGCCTTTCGAGCGTGGTCTCCCGGACGTTGGGCGTCAGAATTTTCTGCCTCAATGACCGCAACACACTGGCCAAAATCGCCCTCCAACCTTGTGGTCAGATAAACTCTTACTAATTAGCCCATCCGGTCCAACAGTCGGACAACTCCGGATTTGCTCAGCTCAGAGGGCGTTTCCGCGCAGCGTCGAGCCACGCACCGAGCCAGGTGGGAATGTCGCGGTCAGCGGCCGGCTTTTTCCGTGGAGAAATGCGCGCGGATGCGGCCGCGCCAGATCTCGTAGTCGTCATCGGCCGTGTCGTCCGCGAGCGCGACTGTGTCCGGCACGGAAAGGCCGGTGAGCACCGCGCCCGCCGCTTCGCTGTGCGCCGGCAGGAAACCCGCGTAATGGCGCGCCTTCACCGCGAACACCGATCCCTGGGCCAGGTGCGCCCGGTGCTCGCCCGCCTCCTCGCCCAGCGCGTCCAGCGCCGCGCCGTCGCAGCCGCCCGCGAACGTGGCGGCCAGGCCGACGCCGCTCCACAGGTCGGGCTGCCGGTGGGAGGCGAAGGCCCGCACCGCCGCCGACACGTCGCCGGCCCGCGCCCCGTGGATGAACCACAGCGCGCGCCCGATCCCCTGGTCGGCCGCGCGCGTGAAGTAGCCGGGATCGCCCAGCCACGGGTACGGCTCCGGCACCCGCTGCCCCTCCACCCACGTGCGGGTGTGGAAGTAGGCCAGGTCGAAGCCGTACCCGTCGACCGCCAGCCAGCTCATCGTCGGGTGGTACGGCGTGCCGGACAGGTCGGGCAGCACCTTCTTCCACAGCGGCCTGGGCAGGCGTGCCATGGCGAAGCCGATGCCGATGTAGGCCAGGAAGATGTGCGGCTGGCCGGGGCCGAGCAGCAGGTCGCGGGTGCGGCGGGCGCCGCCGCCCGGCATGACGTCGCGCACGGTGAACGCCATGGTCGCGCCCTCGTAGGCGAAGCCGCGCAGCTCCGGGTCCACCATGGCCAGCCTGCGCTCCACCTCCCACTGGTCACGGGCGTCGATGCCCCATTCGAAGCCGCACACCACGGCCTGGGGGATGGCCTCCAGGCGGGCCGTCGCCGCCGAGGTCGCGCCGGGGAAGCCGCGCCGGGCGAACGTCACCTCTTCCAGGGAAGGGGCCAGGACGAGCCTGCGCAGCGAGCCGAGCAACGTGGACATGGTCGCCTCCTTTAGGACCACGGCGCTACGGGGTACCAGGGGATGATCTCCCTGCGGGCCAGCAGCCGCAGGTCCCAGTACAGGAAGGTGAACACGCCCGCCACGATCAGGGTGGCCGCGGTCACCGCGGCGACGCGGCCCGGCCTGGCCTGCAGCCAGCGCCGAAGGCCGCCGCCGAACCGCGCCACGATCAGGAACAGCACCGCCATGAGCACGACGTTGCCCAGGGACTGCAGGGTGAAGGCGGCCGCGCCGTACAGGGGGTTGCCGCCCTCCGCCGCGTGCCTGAACAGGTGTCGGAACAGCGGGAAGGGACGCCCGATGAGGAAGCCGCCGATCAGCGCGCCCAGGAACACCAGGCGGGCGCGCGGCGCGCGGGCGAACGGGTCGGGCACCAGCCCGATCGCGGCCAGGCCCAGGTAGAGCATGGCCAGGCCGATGACGCCGAAGACCACCATCGACTGGATGCTGCGCGGCGACAGGGCGCCGGCGACGTTCTGGGCGGTGGAGAACTGCGGCATCGCGACGCCGACGGCGCCCACGACCGCGCCGTAGAGCGCCGACACGGCGGTCATGCCCGCGCCCAGCCACCCCAGCGGCGCCAGCAGGCGCCTGGTCTGCCCGCCCTCCGACACCATCGGCGCCACCGCGCCGAAGACCGCGATGTTGCAGGCGGTGAACGTGCCGGCCAGGCCGCTGACGAAGGCGAAGACGACACCGGCCGCGACGCCCGCGAGGGGCCGCTCCCCCGCGCCCTCGCCGAGCAGGGTGTCGGTCACGGTGCCGCCGATGGTGGTGTCGACGAAGCTCGCCGACCACACGACGGTGAGCAGGAACCCCGCCAGGCAGCTCATCGTGACCAGCAGCCATCTCCTGCGCGGCGCCTGCGCGCCCGCCGGTGGTGCCTCGACCCTCGCCGTCTCGCTCATCCCGGACCTCCGCGGTTGCCGATCGTCGCTCTCAGGATGAGCCGGAAGGTGATCTCGGGCAACGGCCCGCCACTGCTGATCACCACAGATCGCGCCCGGCTGACCAGCCGCTCAGCCGCCAGCCGTCGCGCCCGCCCGCGGGCAGCGGCCCGCGCGACGGCCGCCCGGACGCGGCCCATCGCGTGTCCCGGTCCTCCTCGCCCCGCGCCGCGCGGGCGTTCCGCGTCACGCACCGGGCGATGGCGGCGGCGATCGCCTCCAGCTCCTCGGGGGTCGCCATGCCCCGCACCACGGTCAGCTCCATACCATCGACGATCACCCGCGCGGGCGGGCGGCGGCAACTTCCCGCATGCCCTGCCGCCAGGGCCCTGCCATCGGGGACCCTGCCATCGGGGGCCCTGGCGTCGGGGACCTGACTTCAGGACCCTGCCGTCAGGACCCTGCCGTCAGGACCCTGCCGTCAGGGCCGGGGCTGGTTGCCGAACTCCTGGATCAGGGGGAGGTCGGCGCGCCCGGTGATGTTGAGCTTGCGGTAGGTCCTCGTCAGGTGCTGCTCGACCGTGCTGACGGTGATGTACAGCTTGTCGGCGATCTCATGGTTGGTGTATCCCGCCGCCGCCAGGGCCGCCACGCGCCGCTCGGCCCCGCTCAGCGCGCCGATCATGGCGCCGGACAGCGGCGCCGGCACGTCGTCCGACTCCGTCGCCCGGCTCAGTGCGGCGAACATCGGGGTGGCGTGGCACTCCTCCGCCGCGGCCAGGGCCCGGCCGGCGATGGTGCGGGAGCGCCTGCTGTCGCCCAACGCGTCGTAGGCCTCCGCCAGGTCGGACAGGGCTCTGGCCAGCTCGTACTTGTCGCCGGCCAGTTGCAGGTACTCCGTGGCCTGCCTGAGCAGCGCGGGGCGGCGCTGCGGCTCGGCGCCCGCGGCCCGCAGGCGCAGGCCGATGCCCCTGGCGCGGTGCGCGGCGTGATCGCAGGCGTCCAGGTGAGCCTCGATGAGGTGCATGGCCTCCTCCGCCTGGCCCACGCGCAGGCACGCCTCGCCCGCGTCCGCCCGCCACGGGATCATGGACGGGTTGTCCAGGCCCCAGGCCGTCATCAGGTCGCCGCAGCGCAGGAAGTCGTGGATGGCCAGCGTGAAGCTCTCGGCGGCCAGGTTGTAGCGGCCGCGGGCGTGCAGGTAGTGCAGGCCGTACCGGGTCTGGAACATCGCCTTCGGCACCGGGCGGTCGAGGTACTCGCGCACCGCGTCCTGGCGGCCCATCGCCGTGAGCGCGTTGATCATGCTCGCCAGCGGGCCGCCGATGGCCACGCCCCAGCTGCTCATCGGGATCGTCTCCAGCGCGGTGCGGGCGTGCCGCTCGGCGGCGGGCAGGTCGCCCTGCCGGATCGAGATCTCGGCGCGGATCGCCGCCAGCCTGGCCTGCCTGCTCGGCGCCTGCCTGGCCGAGGCCTCCGCGCTGAACTGGTCGCACAGCGGGGCCGCGCGCCCGCAGCGGCCGGCGTAGGTGAGCGCGAGCAGCGAGTTCTCCACCACGTCCATGGACATCTCGTCCAGGTGGGTGTTCTCCAGGATGCGCTCGACGGTTGCCAGGCTGGCCTCGCGCGGGCCGCGGGTGACCACCTCGGCCAGGGCCAGGGTCGACTCCATCCGCCTGCTGACGGCCCCCGACACCATGCCGGCCAGCACGTCCGCCTTGCGCGGGTAGCGCGTGTGCGCGACGAGCGGCGGGTGGGTGGCGCGCAGCCAGAGCTGGGTGACCAGGAGCTCGGCCCGGGTCTCGTGGTCGGCCGCGTCCATCTCGCTCGTCAGGCGCTCCAGCACCTCGCGGGCGTCCTCGAAGCGCCCGTGCCACAGCAGGGCGCGGGCCAGCACGATCGCGTCGCTGCCGCGCAGGCTGCCCTTGGTCAGGGCCTCGGTGAGCAGGTCGAGGTTGCCCGCGGAGGCGGCGGGGTTGAGCCGCCACTGCGCGCGGACGAGCATCGTCATGATCTTGGCGCGGCGGGACTCGTCCGCGCACTCGCGCCAGGCCAGCTTCAGGTAGGAGATGGCCTCCTCGACCCGGCCCTCGCGCAGGGCGATCATGGCGGCCTCCTCCAGCGTGGGCACCACCCAGGAGGCGTCGATCGCGGTGGCGTGCAGCAGCAGGTCGGCGACCACGCACGGCGGCAGGCCCCTGGTGTAGGCGAGCTCGGCCGCGCCGCGGTACAGCTCGCGCCGCCGGGCGAGCTCGGTGCCGGCCAGGACGGCCGACCTGACGGCCTCGTGCCGGAACGCGCCGGAGTCCAGCAGGCCGATCGCCGCCATCGCGGCCAGCTCCCTGCTGACGTCGAAGCCGGGCAGCCCGAGCAGCTCCTCCAGCCCCTCGTGCCCGCCGAGGATGGCCAGCCCCTGCGCCACCTGCGCCGTACGCGGATGGCCGCGCCGCAGGCACTCGCGCACGGCCTGGTCGAACTGCTCGCCGACGACCAGCTCGGCGGGTGGCGCGTCGGCGGTGCGCAGGAACCTCCGGTAGTCCTCGGCCAGCGCGCCGGCCAGCAGGGGGTTGCCACCGCTGAGCGCGTACCAGCCGTCGATGAAGCGGTCCACGGCGCCCAGGCCCACCCGGCCCGCCATCAGCGCGGCCACGCCGCGGCGCGACAGCGGCGACAGCCGCAGCCGCCGGCAGTGCGGCAGGCGCAGCACGTCGGTGCCGAACATGTCGTCGTGCGGGAAGCCGTCGTTGTGCGCGAAGACCGTCACGGCCTTGGAGCCCCTGACCCTGCGCGCCATGTAGGCCAGGCAGATGAGCGAGGCGCGGTCGGCGTGGTGCACGTCGTCGACGAGGATGACCAGCGGGTAGCGCTCCGACTGCTCCAGCAGCACCGTGATCAGCGCGTGCACCACCTGCTCCTCCAGGAGCAGCTCGCTGCCGGCGCGCTCGGTGGCGCTCCTGCGGCCCTCCTCGATCAGGCGGTCGGCGCGCTCGCGCTCCCCCCGCACCAGCGGCGCGTCCTGGATGAGCTGGCGCAGCACGCCGAGCTGCAGGCCCTGCTCCATCCTGGACGCGGTCGCCGTGATCGCCAGGGCGCCCACGTCGATCGCCCGCTCGGCCAGGGCATCCAGCAGCGCGCTCTTGCCCATCGCCGGCGGGCCGCTGACGAGGGCGATCTTCCCCTCGCCCAGCGCCGCGCCGGCGATGAGCGTCTCAAGACATGACAGCTCTTCCTGCCGCTCGATCAGTGCCATGGCCGGATCCCGATCTCTATCGTTTCGCCATCACGCGTCTGAGCCTGGGCGGCCCGAGACGCCGGCCACGGCGCCCGTCCTCATGCCCGTCCACATTCCCGTCCACATGCCCGTCCACGCGCCCGTCCTCGCACGCGCCACCGGGGAGCAGCCCGTCACGCCGCGCCCTGGCCACCGAGGAGCCGACGGCGGCCAGCGCCGCGGCGCACACGTCCGGCTCGATCCCCACCCCCCAGACCGGGTCACCGTCCAGCTCGCACTCGGCGTACACGGTGATCTCCTCGCCCCGCCGCACCGACGCCCCGCCCATGAGCCGCACCACCCGCGTCACCAGGCCGTGCCGCTCGAGCGCCGACCGCAGCGACGCGACCGTCTCGGTCCAGTCGGCGCCGTCGGGCTCGCCGTCGATGTGCAGGGTGGCCACCGCGCCGGGAGCCTCGAACGCGGGGACGCAGGGCACGACGTACTCGTCGGCGAACGCCTCCATGATCCGTTCCGGCGCCACCTCGCCACCGGCGTCGTCGGCCAGCGACTGGACGAGCCCGGCGAACTCGGCCTGCAGCCCTCGGGGCAGGTTCATCCCGTAGCGGGAGCTCATCACGTACGCGGCGCCGCCCTTGCCGGACTGGCTGGTCACCCGCACCACCGCCTCGTAGGTCCGGCCCACGTCCTGCGGGTCCACCAGCAGGTACGGCACCGCCCACGGCAGCTCGGACCGGTCGCGCCCGGCGACCGCCGCCTGCGTGGCCATGGCGTCGAAGCCCTTCTTGATCGCGTCCTGGTGGCCGCCGGAGAAGGCCGTGTAGACCAGGTCGCCGCCGTAGGGGTGGCGCGGCGAGATCGCGATGCCGGTGCACTCCTCGACGATGCGGCGCACACCGTCCAGGTCGCCGAAGTCGATGCCGGGGTCGATGCCCTGGGCCGCCAGGTTCAGCCCCAGGGTGACCAGGCAGACGTTGCCGGCGCGCTCGCCGTTGCCGAACAGGCAGCCCTCGACGCGCCCGGCGCCCGCCAGCATGGCCAGCTCCGCCGCCGCCACGCCCGTGCCCCTGTCGTTGTGCGGGTGCACCGACAGGCAGCGGAAGGCGCGGCGGCTCAGGTGGCGGTCCATCCACTCGATCTGGTCGGCGAACAGGTTCGGCGACCAGCGCTCGACGGTGGTCGGGAAGTTGAGGGTGATCGGCCGGTCGGGGCCCGGCTGCCAGGCGTCCATGACGGCCTCGCAGATCTCCACGGAGAAGTCCAGCTCGGTGTCGCTGAAGTGCTCGGGCGAGTACTGGAAGCGCAGGTCGCACCCGTCGAGCAGGGAGTCGGCATATTTCATGACCAGGTGGGTGCCGTGGACGGCCAGGTCCTTGCACTCCTGGCGGTTCACGCCGAGCACCAGCCGCCTGACGGCCGGCGAGGTGGCGTTGTAGAGGTGCAGCGTGGCCCTGGAGGCGCCGCGCAGGCTCGCCATCGTGGCCTCGATGAGCTCCTCCCGCGCGGGCGTCAGCACCGAGATCACCACGTCGTCGGGGATCAGGGCGCGCTCGATGAGCAGGCGCACGAAGTCGTGCTCGTCCCGGCTCGCCGCGGGGAAGCCGATCTCGATCTCCTTGTAGCCCATGCCCACGAGCAGGTCGAACATGACCAGCTTGCGCTCGGGCGACATGGGCCTGGACAGCGCCTGGTTGCCGTCACGCAGATCGGTCGAGAGCCAGCGAGGCGGCGCGCTGAGGGTGGCGTCCGGCCAGGAACGGCCGTCGAGCGGGATCCGCGGGGGCGAGCTGTACCTGGTGGCTTTCATGTCGATCAGATCCTCGAGCCGAAGTTGGTCGAATAGGAATACGGCGAGAGCCAGACTTGAATCTTGTACACGCTCGCGTCCTGATCACCCAGCAGGCGGAAGACCACGCTTATCTCCGGATAAGCGGAGCTGAGCCCGAGCGCCCCGAAATAGCGCTCTCCGCTGAACACGAGGCGGTAAAGGCCGCGGCCCAGATCGAGCGCCAGCCATTCCGGGACATAGCCCTCGTGGCCGATCTCGGATTTCCCGTCGAGCACCCATCGGGCGTCGGCCATGCGTTCGAGGCGCACCTCCATGCCGGCGGCGGGGCGGCCGTACACCGCGTCCTGCGCCTCCACCGAGATTCCCATGTCACCACACCCATCAGGGCTAGAAACCAGCTGCCGCGGGCCTGTCACCCGCGGGTACTCGTTCACCATGCAGAGCGCGGCTATCGCGGCTCCTTTCGCGTTCTATCGAGCCGCTATCGCCTGGCGATAGCGGCGCGAAGGCGGGCCGATGGATCGCCATCGCAAAGCGATGGTGCGCCGCGCCGACCAGCGCCGATATCACCCCGAAAGCCGCGCGATGCGAAGTGAATTGCGCCCTCCGTGAGCGTCATCGGCGAACGCATCGACCGATGCGGATCACGACTCGGAGGTAGGTCGAAATGGCTACTCGCATCAGCAGGACGGCGGCCCTGGTTCTCGTCTCGATCATCGCGATCTTCGGCTCCATCGCCGGCCTGGCCTCCCCCGCCTCCGCCGACTCGCCCTGGGAGACCCCCTCCGCCGGCGACTCCCCGTGGGAGACCCCCTCCGCCGGCGACTCGCCCTGGGAACTGACCGGCGACTCCCCCTGGGAGCTGACGGACGACTCCCCGTGGGAGTGAACGTCAGGCCGTCAAGTAGCTGGTAACACATCGCCCAGCGATGTACGATCCTCCACAACCAAATCAGGGTCCGCCCAAGGCATACAGGTGTCACGCTGCGAGCAGTTGCTGCCCGATCGCCTCGGCCGCCCCATTGGCGGGCGGCCGTACGGGGGGTGCTGGACCGCTGGTCTTACTTTTGTCGTGAGAATTTCGGACCACGCACGTCAGAACGGCAACCGTTGCGGACAATCTCTTCGAGGAGATATGCGTGGAATTTCGTGTACTGGGGGCCCTCGAAGTATCCGCGAACGGTCGGCAACTCGGCCCTGGCGGAGCGCGACAACAAATCGTGCTCGCGGTCCTGCTACTCAACGCCAACCGCTCGGTCACGCTTGATCGCCTGGTCGAGGCGATCTACGACGACGAGCCGCCTGCGACCGCGCGCGCGCAGGTGCAGATCTGCATTTCCGCGCTGCGCCGGCTGATCAACAAAGACGGTCATCCCGAAATGATCGTCACGACGCGGCAGGGATACACGTTACGCGCCCCGGCCGAGTCCATCGACGCGCACCGCTTCGACAATCTCGTCGGCAGGGCGCGCAAGGCGCGCGAGCAGAAGCACTTCGAAGAGGCGATCAGCCATTACCGCAGCGCGCTGGCGCTGTGGCGCGGGCCCGCTCTCGACGGCATCGACAGCAGGTACGTGCAGGCGCTGGCGAGCTGGCTCACCGAGCAGCGGATCACCGCCAACGAGGAGTGCGTGCAACTGGAGCTGGACCTGGGCCGCCACCAGGAGCTGGTGGGCGAGCTCAGCCGGCTCGTCAAGGAGAACCCGCTGCGCGAAGGGCTCATCGCCCAGCTCATGACCGCGCTGTACCGCTCAGGCAGGCAGGCCGAGTCGCTCCAGGTCTTCCGCGACGCCAGGCGCAGTATGGTCGACGAGCTGGGCATCGAGCCGAACGAGCGGCTCCAGCAGCTCGAGGCCGCCATCCTCAGCGCCGACGACAGCCTCGCCGCGCCCGCCCCGCCGGCGGTGCCCGCCGCCGAGCCGGTCGCGGCCACGCCCATCTCCACGGTGCCGCGCATGCTGCCCGCGGACATCGCCGACTTCGTCGGCAGGCACGACCAGATAGAGAAGATCAGCAAGCGGCTGACCATGCCGCTGGACGGCGACGCGCGCTTCGCCGTCCCCATCGTCGCCATCGCGGGACGTCCGGGCATCGGCAAGACGACCATCGCCATCCACGCGGCGCACACCATCGCCGAGCACTTCCCCGACGGCCAGCTGTTCGCCAACCTGCACGGCGCCCTGGCCAGGCCGGTGAGCCCCATGCAGGTGCTCGACCGCTTCCTGCGCGCGTTCGGCGTGCGCGGCTCCGAGCTGCCCGAGACGCTGGTGGAGCGCGCGGAGATGTTCCGCATGCTGCTGGCCGACCGCAAGGTGCTGATCGTGCTCGACGACGCCGAGTCGGAGAGCCAGGTGCTGCCGCTGATGCCGGGCAACCCGCCGTCGGCGGTCATCGTGACCAGCCGGCACCGCCTCGGCGGCCTGGCCGGCACGACCCAGGTGAGCGTGACCGAGTTCGACGTCTCGCACGCCGTCGAGCTGCTGTCGCACATCGCGGGCGAGGACCGGGTGCTGTCCGAGCCCGAGTCCGCCGCCGCGCTGGCCGAGCTCTGCTGCTGCCTGCCGCTGGCGCTGCGCATCGCGGGCGCGCGGCTGGCCGTCAGGATGCACTGGGGCGTGGACCACCTCGTGGACCGCCTGAGGGACGAGGCCCGCAGGCTCGACGAGCTCAGCCACGGCGACATGGGCATCAGGGCCAGCCTGTCGCTGACCTACGAGAACATCAGCGCGCCGGCCCGGTGCCTGTTCAGGCGGCTGGCCCTGCTCGACTCGCCCGTCTTCTCCGCCTGGGCGGGCGCCGCGGTGCTCGCCGAGCCGCTGACCACCGCGCAGGACCTGTTCGACGACCTGGCCGACGCCCACCTCGTGGAGGTCATCGGCACCGGCGGCGCCTCCAGGGTGCAGTACCGCTTCCACGACCTCATCAGGGTGTACGCCCGCGAGCGCCTGGCCGCGGAGGAGGACCCGGCCGAGCGCAGCGCGGCGCTGACCCGGGTGCTGCACGCACTGCACGCCCTGCTGATGGCGGCCCACGACCGCGAGTACGGCGCGTCCGACCAGGCGCGCAAGAAGCGGGCCGAGATCGATGCCTGGCTGCCCGACGCGCTGGTGGAAAGGCTGGTCTCCAACCCGATCGCCTGGTTCGAGCGCGAGCGCCACCTGCTCGTCTCCGGCATCCGGCAGGCCGCCCAGGCCGGCCTGATCGAGCTGTGCTGGCGCATGGCCAGGAACGCGGAGCCCTTCTTCGAGCTGCGCGGCTACCTCGACGACTGGCGCGAGACCCACGAGATCGCCCTGGACGCCGCCCGCCAGGGCCACGACGAGCGCGGCCAGGCGGAGATGCTGATCGTGCGGGCCTCGCTGGCCCAGACCGAGCAGCGTTTCGACGACGCCAGGCGCGACTTCGAGGCCGCCCTGGCCATCTTCGAGCGCATCGGCGACGTGCCCCTGGTCGCCAGGTCCACCCGCAACCTGGCCTTCCTCAAGCGGATCGACGGCCAGCTGCACGAGGCGATGCACCACCTGGAGCAGGCGCTGGCCATCTTCAACGACATCGGCGACCAGCTGGAGGCGGCGATCACGCTGCAGAACCTCGCGGCGATCAGGGCCGAGTGCGGTGACATCGACGAGGCCAAGGTGCTGCTGGCCGAGGCGCTCGTCCGCGGGCGCGACGGCGGCAGCAGGCGCATCGTCTCGCAGGTGCTCCACCGGATGGGGCGCATCCACCTCCAGGCCAACGAGTTCGGCCTGGCGGCGGGGGCCTTCGAGGAGTCGCTCACCATCGTTCAGGAGATCGGCGACACCACCGGCGAGGCGTACGCCCTGCACGGGCTCGGCGTCGCCAACGTGCGGCGCGGCCGCCTGGCCGACGCCGACGCCTTGCTGGACAAGGCGCTGACGCTGGCCAGGCGGTCGCGTCACAAGCTGGCCGAGGCGCACGCCCTGGCGGGGCTCGGCGAGCTGGCCCTGGCCACCGACCGGCCCCGCGACGGCGTCGAGCACCTGCGCAAGGCCGCCCTGCTGTACCGCCAGACGCGGATCCCGCTGCTGGAGGCGCGCACGCTGATCAAGCTGAGCGACGCGCTCTGGTCGATCGGCGACACGACCGCCTCGGACCGGGCCGTGACCCGGGTGATGGAGCTGGTCGAGCACGTGGACGACAGGACGGGCAAGCTGGTGCTGGAGCACCTGTCCTCGGTCAACAACCGGGCGGGTCCGCTGATGCTGCCGACCACCGGGCCCACGGTCTGACCGTCACGCGACGAGGCGGCGCCCCGCGCGGGAGATCGAGTCCCTGATGGCCCGGCAGACGGCCGCCACGTCGTCCGGCTCCACGGTGGGCCCGGTGGGCAGCGAGAGCACCCTGCTCGCCAGCGCCTCGGCGCGCGGCAGCGGCAGCGGGACGTGCCGCTCGGGCGCGGACCGGTACGGCTCCACCTGGTGGCAGATCGGCGAGAAGTAGCGCCGGGCGTGGACGTCGTACCTGAGCAGGTCCTCCAGCACGGTCTCGCGGGAGATCCCGGCCCGCGCCTGCTCCACCTCGATCACGAGGTACTGGTGGTTGGCGCGCTCGCCGGGCGCCTGCCCGCGCACCGTCACCCCCGGCACGCCGGCCAGGTGCTCCTCGTAGAGCTCGTGGTTGCGGCGGTTGGCCGCGACGATCGTGTCGATCGCGTCGAGCGAGGTCAGGCCCATGGCCGCGCAGAACTCGTTCATCCTGGCGACCGTGCCGGGCCCGGCGATCCGGCCGGCCGGGTCGATGCCCTGGTTGCGCAGGGCCCTGACCCGGGCGGCGTACGCGTCGTCGTCGGTGACGATCACGCCGCCCTCGACGCTGTTGACGAACTTGGTGGCGTGGAAGCTGAAGATCTCCGCCGTGCCGAACCCGCCGACCGGCTTGCCCCGGTAGGTGCAGCCGAGCGCGTGCGCGGCGTCGAACAGCAGGACCAGGCCGTGCTCGTCCGCGAGCCGCGTCAGCGCGTCCACCTCGCACGGGCGGCCGAAGACGTGCACGGCCAGGATGCCGCGGGTCCTGGGCCCGATCAGCCGCGCGACGTGCTCGGGGTCGGCGTTGGCGGTGGCCTCGTCCACGTCGCAGAAGACCGGCACGATGCCGATCCACTCCAGCGCGTGCGCCGTGGCGACCCAGGTGAAGGAGGGGACGATGACCTCGTCGCCGGGCCTGATGCCGGCGGCCCTGGCGGCGATCTGGATGCCCGTGGTGGCGTTGCAGGTGGCCACGGCGTGCCTGGTTCCGGCCACCCGGGCGATGCGTTCCTCGAACTCGCGCACCAGCGGGCCGTTGTTGGTCAGCCAGAGCCGGTCGAGCACGCCCTCGAGCCGCCGCAGCAGCCGCTCGCGCTCGCCCACGTTGGGCCGCCCGACGACCAGGGAGTCCCAGGACGCCATCACGCCACCCCGTCGAGCATGCCGACGAAGAGCCCTGGGCTGTTGGGGCGGCCGTTGGCGAGCCGGAACCCCGGCAGGAACTCGGTGCGGCAGCCGGCCGCCTCGAAGGCCGCCGTGTACTGCTCGCGGGTGAACAGGCTGGAGTACAGCACCTCGGAGAAGTCCTTGAACCCCGAGGAGTCGGCGATCCTGAAGCGCACCTCCAGCCGGCTCTTGCCGCCCTCGCGGCGCGAGTGCGTCATCCTGGAGACGACGCGCTCCTCCTCGACCAGCAGGTGCCCGCCGACGTGGCCGTCGAGGAAGTTGTCGGGGAAGTACCACGGCTCGACGACCAGCACGCCAGCCGGCGCCAGATGGGCTGCCATCGTGCCGACCGCCGCCCGCAGCTCCTCGGGCGAGCCCAGCTCGCCGACGGCGTTGCCCATGCAGGTGATGGCGTCGAAGACGCGGCCGAGGTCGAAGTCGCGCATGTCGCCGGGGTGCACGGGGACGCCGGGCAGCCGCCCCGCGGCCACCGCCCGCATGTCCGGCGACAGCTCCAGGCCCTCGACGTGGTCGAAGAGCTTGACGAACGTCTCCATGTGCGCGCCCGTGCCGCAGGCCACGTCCAGCAGGGACGTCGCGCGGGGCGTGCGGGAGCGGATGATCTTGGCGAGGTCCTGCGCCTCGCTCTCGAAGTCCTTGCCGCGGCTGCGGAAGATGAGATCGTAGTACTCGGCGTGTTCGGATCCGTATTCCATCGAGGCTCCTTCAGGCCACTGCGGCGGCGGGCTGTGCCGCGACGACTCTCGGCTGCGGGATGGGGATGATGAACCGCCCGCCCCGCCGCAGGAAGTCCTCCTCCTTGGACAGGATCTCCGCGGCGTAGTTCCACGCCAGCAGGAGGTAGTAGTCGGGCGCCTCGGCGCGCGCCTGCTCGGGAGAGCGCACCGGGATGCGGGTGCCCGGCAGCAGCTTGCCGTGTTTGAGGCTGGTGGTGTCGCTGCAGAAGCGCAGCTCGGCGGGCCCGAGGCCGCAGAACTGCAGCAGCGTGGTGCCCTTGGACGGCGCGCCGTACCCGGCGACGACCTTGCCCTCGGCGGCCAGGCCGCGCACCAGGTCGCGCACCTGCCCGATCACCTCGTGCGCGCGGCGGGCGAAGTCCAGGTAGACCTCGTCGTCCTCCAGGCCGAGCTGCCGCTCCAGTGAGTGGAGCTGCGCCACGACCGGTGCCGGCGCGCGCTCGGCGTCGGCCCTGGCCGCGAAGACCACGACGGAGCCGCCGTGCACGGCGGCGCGCTCGACGTCCACCAGCCGCAGGCCGTGCGACTCGAACAGGCGTCCCAGCGTGTGGACCGAGTAGTACGACAGGTGCTCGTGGTAGATCGTGTCGAACTGGTTCTCCTGCAGCAGGTCCACCAGGTAGGGCACCTCGATCGCCAGCACGCCGTCCGGCGCCAGCACCGCCGTCGCCCCGTCGAGCACGTTGTGCACGTCGTCGATGTGCGCGAAGCACTGGCGGCCCAGGACCAGCTTGGCCTGGCCGAGCTCCGCCGCCACGCGCCTGCCCTGCTCGCCGCCGAAGAACTCGGGCAGCGTCCTGACGCCGCGGGCGTTGGCGATCGCGGCCAGGTTCTCGGCCGGGTCCACGCCCATCACCCGCTGCCCGCGCTCCTGGAACATCGCGAGCTGGAGGCCGACGTTGCTGCCGAGCTCGACCACCAGGTCGCCGGGGGCGAGCCCGGCGCGGCTCTCGCACCACCCGACGATGCGGCGCATGTGGCCGATCATCTGGTCGGACTCGGAGGTGACGTACACGTAGTGGCGGAACAGCACGTCGGGCCGGATCACGTGCCTGATGGCCATGAGCCTGCAGCCGCGGCACACGATCACGTCCACCGGGTAGGCGGGCTCGTGCGCGGGCACCTCGCCGGGGTCGAGGAAGCCGTTGGCGAGCGGCACCGAGCCGAAGGAGGTGACCTCCAGCCAGTCGTCCCCGCCGCAGACCCGGCAGGTGTCGAGCCGTCGGACGATGTCCTGCATGACTACTCCTAGTGATCTTCAGCGGATGGCGGCCGCGAGCTCGCGGTGCTTCAGCGGCTCCCACCAGGACCGGTTGTTCCTGTACCACTCGACGGTCGCGGCCAGCCCGTCGGCGAACGCGACCGCGGGCGCGTAGCCCAGCTCCCGCTGGATCTTGGCGATGTCCAGGGAGTAGCGCAGGTCGTGGCCGGGGCGGTCGGGCACGTGCTGGACCAGGTCCCAGTCCGCGCCGCACGCGTCGAGCAGCAGGGCGGTCAGCTCCAGGTTGGTCAGCTCGCAGCCGCCGCCGATGTGGTAGACCTCGCCGGCGCGCCCGCGTTCGAGCACCATGCGGATGGCCCTGCAGTGGTCGGAGACGTGCAGCCAGTCGCGCCGGTTGTCGCCGTCGCCGTACAGTGGCACCGGGCGGCCCTCCAGCAGGTTGGTGACGA
Organism: Nonomuraea sp. NPDC050202; assembly: GCF_040656115.1. NCBI lineage: Bacteria > Bacillati > Actinomycetota > Actinomycetes > Streptosporangiales > Streptosporangiaceae > Nonomuraea > Nonomuraea sp. NPDC050202. The sequence goes on from NZ_JBFALF010000011.1 coordinate 46,742, forward strand.
ACAGCGGGATCACTTTCTCCGGGAACTGGTACTGGCCGTAGTTGTTGGTGCACCTGGTGACCACCACGTCCAGGCCGAGCGTCCGGTGGAAGGCCAGGGCCAGCAGGTCGGAGCCCGCCTTGGACGCCGCGTAGGGCACGTTGGGCGCCAGCGGCGACTCCTCGGTCCACGAGCCCCGCGCGATGGAGCCGTAGACCTCGTCGGTCGAGACGTGCACGAACCGGCCGACGCCGTGGCGCAGCGCCGCCTCCAGCAGCGTCTGGGTGCCGAGCACGTTGGTCCGCACGAAGTCGGTGGCGCTGATGATCGACCTGTCGACGTGCGTCTCGGCGGCGAAGTGGACGATCGCGTCCTGCCCCGCCGTCACCTCGTCGACCACGAGCGGGTCGGCGGTGTCGCCGTGGACGAAGCGCAGCCCGGGGTGGCCGGCGACGGGGTCGAGGTTGGCCAGGTTGCCGGAGTAGGTGAGCTTGTCCAGGACGGTGACCCGGGTGGCCGGCGCGTCGCGCAGCGTCGCTCTGACGAACTCCGAGCCGATGAAACCGGCACCGCCGGTGACCAGGATCCGCACTGTTGGTCTCCTCTGGGTAGGGGAAGTCGCGGTCACCTGGCGGCGGCGGTCAACCGCTCCAGGTCGGCGACGATGTCGGTGGGGCTGGGCGTGGCCAGCCAGTCCTCGTGGATGTCCTGCGCGCCCTTCTGGAAGGAGGGGTCGCCGAGCACGCGCCGCAGCTCCTCGCGGATCTGCGAGGCGGACTGCGTCTGGTGGTTCAGGCGGACGCCCGCGCCGCGCTCGGTCACGTACCGGGACGTGCGGCCCGCGGTGAGCTGCTTCTGGCACTTCAGGTCCCAGTCGATGCCGCCCTCGACGGGCGTGCCGACGATGCGGCTCGGCTCGTCGGTGTCGCAGATGAGCTGGGGCACGCCGGCGGCGGACGCCGCCACGAAGGTGCCGATGGAGCCGTGATGGATGATCGCCGAGCAGGTCGGCAGCAGCTGGTCCAGCGGCACGTACTCCACCACGCGCACGTTGTCCGGTGGTGGTTCCCGCAGGTCGAGGAGCTGGTTGGCGTCGAGCGTGGCGATCACCTCGATGTCCAGGCCGCCCACGGCCTCCATCAGCTTGGCCAGGCGGCCCCAGTCGCCCTTGAAGAACGTCCGCATGGACACGCCGAGCGACAGCGCGACCCGGGGCCGGGACGGTGGCCTGCGCAGCCAGCCCTCCATGAGGCCGCCGCCGGTGTAGGGCACGTACCTGACGGGCAGCCGCTCGACGCCGGTGGGCAGGCGCATGCCGGCCGGGAACGGGTCCACGGTCCAGTGGCCGAACAGCAGCTCCTCGTCGACCTGCTGGCCGTACTGCTCCGCCAGCGGCTCGATGACGCCGACGAGGGGGTTGCGCTCGCCGGTGCCCGCGAGCTTCTCGGCGGCCCAGGCGGTGTAGTCGGGCGAGTGCAGGATGCGGGCGTGGGCGGCGCCGCAGGCGCGGGCCGCCACGGCGCCGCAGGGGAACCACGGGTCCCACAGCACCAGGTCGGGCCGCCATTCGCGGGCGAACTCGACGACGGCCGTGATGTCCTGCCGCGGCACGGGCGGGTGGTAGTTGCGCATGGTGAGCAGCGCGAAGTGGTGGAAGACGTCCCAGGGGGCGCGTTCCGCCTCGCTCAGCCCGAGCGCGGCCACCAGCCGCTCGCTCTCCTCGATCGTGGGGATGAGGCCGGCGAAGCCCGGGTATCCGCGGTCGTGCACCGACAGCCGTTCCGGCTCGCCGCACGACACCGCCGTCAGCCCGGCGGCGGTGACCGCCCGGTGGAAGTCGGGCACGGCCACCCCCGTCGCGATGCCCGGCGGCGCGGCCACGCAGACCTGGTGCCCGGCCGCCTGCAGCGCCCACGCGTAGGGCACGACGGGCAGGAAGTGCGCCGGCGCGGGGAAGACGGTGAACATGACGCGCATCGCGATCACTCCATCGGGGAGTCGGGCGCGGCGACGCCGTAGCGGAGGATCCCGGAGAACTCCGCCACCATCGACATGATCGAGCTCTCGGTGAACAGGTTGCTGTTGTAGGCGAAGTTGCCGTAGATCTCGCCCGAGGGGTCGATGTCGAAGGTGAGCAGCGCGCCGTCCGGGATGTCGGTGCCGTTGGGCTGGGAGAACAGCCGCCCGCGCACCTCCTCGACCGCCAGGTCGCCGATCTGCTCCCCCTCCATGACGGTGGCGAACTGCCAGACCTGCAGCGCGCACAGCGCCCTGTCGTCCAGCGCCGCCTCGGCCATCAGCTCGGGCGACTCGGCGGCGATCTGCAGGAACGGGATCTCCCGCGCGTACGCCTCGACGCAGGTGCTCCTGGTCCTGTCGACCACCTGGCGGAAGCTCTCGCAGCCGGTGATGTCGGTACGCAGCGGCAGGAAGTTGAAGAACGGCCCGACGGTCTCCTGGAACTCCGGCTGCCCCCGGCCCGAGGTGATGGCCGGGATGACCAGGTCGGTGGCGCCGGTGAGGCGGTTCAGCAGCACGTTGTAGGCGGCCAGCAGCACCATGAAGGGGGAGCTGCGGTTGCGCTTGGCGAACGCCAGCGCCTCCTCCGACAGCTCCTTGGTCAGCGTGAACCGGTAGACCGGGCAGACCTTGCCCAGCCCCTCCGACCGGGCGTGGTCGGTCTTGACCGCCAGCATGCGGGCGCCGCGCAGCTTCTTGCGCCAGTAGCCGCGGGCGGCCACGGCGCCCGCGGAGCCGGCGTTCTCCTGCTGCCAGGCGGCGTACTCGTGGTACGGCCGCGCCACCGGCTGCTCGGGCACGTCGTGGCCGCGCCTGCGGGCGTAGCAGGTGACGATGTCGCGGATGAGCAGCTGCATGGACCAGCCGTCGCCCGCGGTGTGGTGCACGATCAGCGCGAGCACCGCGTCCTCGTCGTCGAACCGGCCCAGGACCGCGCGCAGGTGCGGCAGCTCCTGCAGGCTGTAGGAGCCGGACTCGATCTCGGTCAGCAGCTCCTCGGCCTTGCGCCCGCGGTACTCCTGCGCCGCCTTCGGCAGGTCGACCACGAGCAGCCGGGCGGGCGAGGGCGGCTGGATGGTCTGGTGCGCCACGCCGTCGCCCCGGGTGATCGTGGCGTTGAGCGAGTCGTGCTTGGCGGCGACCTCGTTGATCGCCTGGTGCAGCGTCTCGACGTCGAGCCGGCCGCGGACGCGCCAGCCCACGACGATGTTGTAGCGGGCGCTGAAGGGGCCCTGGCCGTCACCCTGGTCGAACAGGCGCAGGAACTGCTGGGTGAACGACAGCGGGTGGTGGGTCGTGGGCGGTGCCGAGGTGGACAGGGAAGTGGTCATGCTGCCGCCTCCGTACGGGCGTCGCGGTGGTTGGCGCGCTGGAGCTCCACGGCCTGGTAGAGCGCGGCGATGTTGCCGCTGCCGAAGGATCGGGCTCCCAGCCGCTCGATGAGCTCGAAGAAGAAGGTGCCGCGCGGGTGCGCGGAGCGGGCGAAGATCTGGTAGAGCTGGCCGTCGTGGTCCTCGTCGACGAGGATGCTGCGCTCCCGCAGCTCCGCCAGCGGGTACTTGACGGGCCGCACCCGGTCGGGGAGCAGGTCGTAGTAGGTGGCGGGGGTGGGCAGGAACTCCACTCCCCCGGCCCCGGTCGTGTCCACGGCGGCGGTGATGTCGGCGGTGCTCATCGCCAGGTGCTGCACGCCCGCGCCGCCGTGGGCGGCGAGGAACTCGTCGATGTGGCCGGGCTCCTTGGAGACGTCCGGCTCGATGAGCGTGAGCGTCACCGACCCGCTCTTGACGACCTCGGTCGTCATGGCCTGGTCGCCGACGGTGATGCGCTCGGCGAAGATGAGCTGGAAGTCCAGGACGTGCCGGTAGAAGTCCACGGTCGCGCCGAGCACGCCGGACGGCACGCACACGGCCAGGTGGTCCACCTCGGCCAGGCCCGCGTCGAGCCCCCCGGCCGTTGCGGGCATGGGCGCCGGCGTGGGCGCGAAGCCGGGCAGCGCGCGCTCGTCCAGGCCCTCAGGGCGCTGCACGAACGTGTGCACCACGTCGCCGACGCCCTGGACGGCGGCGGTGACGAAGCCGTCGCGGGCGCACGGCGGGGACACCGGCCGGGCGCCCCGGTTGACCGCGCTGCGGAAGGCGGCGGTGGCGTCGGCGACGCCGAGCGCGATGTCGGCCACGCCGTCGCCGTGCCTGCCGAGGTAGGCGGCGCCCGGGTGGTCACCGGCGGTGGGCTGGGTCAGCACGAACCTGACCAGGCCGGCGCCCACGGCCACGGAGCGGCAGCCCCAGGCGGTGGCCTCGGCGTAGGGGGCGAGGCCGTAGCCGCGGCTCAGCCGGGCCGCCTCCGCCGTCAGGTCGGCGACGTAGAAACCGATGTGGTCCAGGCGCAGGTCGTCTTTTGTCATGGCCTATCCCGCCTCCATCCGGGCGGCGAGGCTGCGGGGGCGCAGATCGGTCCAGTGCGCCGTGACGTACTCGACGCAGGACGGGCGGCCTGCGGGCCCGTACGCGCTCCGCCACCCCTCGGGCACGTCGGCGAACGCCGGCCACAGGCAGTGCTGGCCCTCGTGGTTGACCAGCACGCGGAAGGTCGTGTCCTGGTCGTCGAAAGGATTGTCCATCTCAGCTCTCTCACTGGCTGGTCACGGCGGACTCGAGCCATTCGTCCAGGCTGGCCACGGTGGGGGCGTCGAACAGGTCCCCGATGGTGAGCTCGACGTCCAGCGTCGTGGAGATGCGATTGACCAGCCGCATCGCCAGCAGCGACTGCACGTCGAGGTCGAAGATGCTGTCGTCGATCCCGATCCGGTCGACGCCGAACACGTCGGCGAACACCGAGCACAGGACCTCCTGGCGGGGGTTGAGCGGCGCCCGGTAGGTGGTCTCCGTGTCCGGCTCGGGGTCGGGCAGCGACGCGCGGTCCACCTTGCCGTTGGCGGTCAGCGGCAGCGCGTCCAGCAGCACGAACGCCGCGGGCACCATGTAGTCCGGCAGCATCGTCTTGACGTGCGCGCGCAGCGTGCCCACGGCGGGCGGCTCGCCGGCCGGCACGACGTAGGCGACCAGGCGTTTCTCGCCCTCGCGCAGCTCGCGCGCGACCACGGCGGCGTGGGCCAGGCCGGGGAAGCTCGCGACCGCGGCCTCCACCTCGGCCAGCTCCACGCGGAAGCCCAGGATCTTGACCTGGTCGCCGGCCCGGCCGATGAACTCGATCTGCCCGTCGGCGTTCCGCCTGACCAGGTCGCCCGTGCGGTACATGCGCTTGCCGGAGCCGGCGAACGGGTCGGCGACGAAGCGCTCGGCGGTCAGGTCGGCCCGGCCGAAGTAGCCGCGGGCCACGCCCCTGCCGCCGATGTAGAGCTCGCCCTCCAGATCGCCGGGGACGGGGCTGAGGCGGTCGTCGAGGACGTACAGCCTGACCTCCTCCATCGGCCCGCCGACCGGCACGCTCGTGACCGGCGCGGCGCCCGCGCGCAGCTCGGCGGTCGTCGAGAACAGGGTGACCTCCGTGGCGCCGTACATGGCGCGGACCACCGTGTCCGGGCAGGCGGCGTGCACCTGCCTGACCGCCGACGGGACGATCACGTCGCCGCCGGTGAGCACCTCGCGCACGCCGGACAGCCAGCCGGGGCCCTCCTCCGCCACGACGCGGAAGAGCCCGGCGGTCAGGTGCAGGGCGGTGATCTCCTCGCGGGTCACCAGCTCCTTCAGGCCGGCCAGGTCCAGCTCGCCGGGCGGCGCGACGACGATCCGGCCGCCGTGCAGCAGCGGCACCCACAGCTCGTACGTCGAGACGTTGAAGGCGTACGGGGCGACCATGAGCACGCTCTGGTGGTTGCCGGTGTCCCAGCACCGGTCCAGTGCCAGGCCGAGCACGTCCCCGTGGGTGACGGCCACGCCCTTGGGGCGCCCGGTCGAGCCGGAGGTGTAGATGACGTAGGCCAGGTTGCCGGGCTGGGTGGCGTCGGCCAGGGCCGCGGACGGCTGCGCGTCCGTCCTGGCCCGCTCGCCGGGCTCGTCCAGGACGAGGGTCCCGGGCGCGGACGGCAGGCCGGCGCCGGCCTTGGCGCGGTCGGCGAGCAGCACGGGGGCGCCCGACGAGTCGATGATCCACTGCTGCCGGTCGGGCGGGTAGGCGCTGTGCACGGGCAGGTAGCAACCGCCCGCCTTGAGGATCCCGAGCAGCGCCACGACGAGCTCGGCCGAGCGCTCCATCAGGACCGCGACCGGCGTCTCCGGCCCCACGCCGAGGCCGCGCAGGCGGTGGGCCAGGCGGTTGGCCCGCTCGTCGAGCTCCCGGTAGGTCAGGGCGGCGGGGCCGTCGGACACGGCGATCGCGTCCGGCGTGCGCGCTGCCTGCTCGGCGAGGTGTCCATGAACAGATGTCGGCACCATCAGGCACTCCGTCAGTCGGTGTGGAAGATGTCGTGGACGCCCGAGACGCCGGACAGCATCGTCGCGAAGTCGATCTTCCGCGGGCGCAGCCTGCGCGGGTCGAGCAGCTCCTGGGCCTTCTCCCAGTACTCCTCCTTGTGGCGGGTGCGGTCGTAGAAGAAGCGCACGAAGGCCAGCAGGGAGTTCAGGAAGGTGCGGTAGTCCTTCTCGTAGCGCGCCAGCACCTGCTCCTCGCAGGACGGGTCGCGCAGCGCGGCGTCCAGGGCGCCCGCCAGCCCGAGCGAGCCGCGCAGCGCCAGGCCGACGCCCGTGGACAGCAGCGGGTCGATGAAGGCCGCCGCGTCGCCCACCAGGGCCCAGCCGGGCCCGTGGAAGCGTTTGCAGGTGTAGGACCAGTCGCGGATGCTGCGGAAGGCGCTCGCCCGGGTGGCGCCCTCGGTCAGCGCCCTGACCTCCTCGGCCGCGGCCAGTTCCGAGGTGAACAGCTCCTCCAGGCTCTTGCCCGACTTCTTGTACTCGTCGATCGGGGTGACGTAGCCGACGCTCACCGTGCCGTCGTGCAGCGGGATGAACCAGAACCAGCCGTTCGGCCTGTTCTCGGTGACCGTGTCGCCCGCCCTGGTGCCGCCGTAGCGCTTGCAGCCCTGGAAGTAGGACCAGACGGCGATGTTGCGCAGGTCGTCGTGCCACTCGACCAGGTCGAAGTGGCGGGCCAGCACGTGCTGCTGCCCCGAGGCGTCCACCAGCAGGCGGCAGCGCGCGGTGCGCGGCTCCTGGTCGCCCTTGACGGTGTAGGTGACGCCGCAGATGCGGTCGCCCTCGAACAGGAAGTGCTTGACGGTGGCCTCCTCCAGCACCGTCGCGCCCAGCTCCCTGGCCCTGGCCAGCAGGACGGAGTCGAAGTCGGCCCGCCGCACCTGGTAGGTGTGCTCATAGTTGGCCGCCTCGGCGAACCGGAAGTCCCAGGTGCCCTGGTTCTTGCCCCACAGCAGCGTGCCGCCGTACTTCTTGACGAAGCCCATCTGGTCGAGCCGCGAGCGCAGGCCCAGCTCCTCCAGCGTGGGCATGGACCCCGTGATCAGCGACTCGCCGATGTGGTAGCGGGGGAACTTCTCGCGTTCGAGCACCAGCACGCGATGGTTACGTTTGGCCAGCAGTCCGGCCGTGCTCGATCCGCCGGGGCCGCCACCGATCACGACAACATCGAACTCGTCATGGGTACTGATCACCGTGCTCCTCCATTCGCCGCCATGCGACTCAGGAGTCAGGGTCACATCTCCCTGTTGGATCACTCATCCTCTGAATTGCTGTGTGGCTTCGCGCAACAGCGCACGTCACGAGATGTGCGGGCGCGGGGGCGTGGTCATGCTGAGGCGATGACAACGGTCGTCGACGTCTGGCTCGCGGAGCATCCGCTGCCGGGCTACCTGGATCCGATCAAGAAGCTGGCCGCCGGTTTCGAGGCCGCCCATCCGGGCTACCGGATCGAGGTCACCGGGTACGGCTTCCGCGAGCTGCCCGCTGAGGTGGCCAGGGCGGCCGGGCGCGGCCGGCCCCCGGACCTCGCCGAGTACTACGCCACCGCCACCCGGCTGGCCCTGGACACGCGGGGGCCGTCGGGCGCGCCGCTGTTCGTCCCGATCGAGCGGGCCGTCGCCGGTCGCGGCGAGATCCTCGGCGAGCGCGTCGTCCTCGCCGGCCTGGAGCCCGCCGTGCGCGGCTACTACACCTACGCGGGTGAGCTGGTCGCCGCGCCGATGACCGCCACCACGGCGGTGCTGCTCGGCAACACCGCGATGCTGGAGGCCGCGGGCGTCACCGCGATGCCGCGCACCTGGGGCGAGCTGGAGTCGGCCTGCGCCGCCGCCGGCTCGCCCGCCACCTGGGCCAACCACGGCTGGCTCGTCCAGCAGGCCGTGGCCGGTCAGGGCGGCCTGCTGGCCGACCACGACAACGGCAGGTCGGGGCGGGCGGAGAAGGTGGACCTGGCCTGCGAGGAGCTGCTGGCCTACGCCACCTGGTGGCAGCGCCTGCGCGAGCGGGGTCACTACCTGGACACGGGGACGCCGGAGGACTGGGGCGGCACGCTGCGCGCCTTCACCGAGCAGCGGGCGGCCTTCACCATCGCCTCCTCCGTCGTCGCCGGGATGGTCGCGAAGTCCTGCTCCGAGGCGGGCTTCGAGGTGGCGGCCTGCCCGCTGCCGTACAACGAGGGGGCGCCGCGCGCCGGGCACCTGGTCTCCGGGCAGGCGTTCTGGCTCGCCGCCGGGCTGCCGCGCGAGAAGGCGGACGGCGCGCTGGCGTTCCTGCAGTACCTGCTCGACGCCCGCAACGTGGCCGGGTGGCACCGCGTCTCCGGGTTCCTGCCGGTCACCGGCGCCTCGGTCGAGCTGCTGGAGCGGGAGGGCTGGTACGACCGGCACCCGATCCACCGGGCGGCCACCGACCAGCTGCGCGCGGCCGACGGCTCGCCCGCAGCGCTCGGCGCGATCGCGGGCGACCTCGCCGGGATCCAGGACCACATGACGGGCGCCATGGCCGGCGTCCTGCGCGGCGCGGACCCCGGCGCGCTGCTGGCCGAGGCGACGGTGCAGGCGCAGCGCCTGCTCGACGCCTACAACGACGACTGCGCCCGCGGGCTGACGCCGCGGCGGCTGGCCGTCAAGTGAGCAATACGGAAGATGACCGCTCCGGCGTGCGATGCCACCCTCGGAGCTGGCGATAGGAGTTCAGCCATGTTGAGCCGACGGCGCTTACTCGTTCTCGGCGGGCTGACGGGAGGCGTCGCGCTGGCCCCGTTCGTCCAGTCTGGGGACACGCGGAACGCGCAGCCGCAGCACGTGCACGGCCCCATGCACGGTGCTGTGCACGACCATGCGGGCCGCGTCCCCGCGGTCAGGTCGGGCCCGGCCGTCACCCCCTTCTCCGTCAGGATGCCGGTGCCCGCCACCCGCATCCCGTCGGTGCAGACCGCCGACACCGACATCTACCGGATGTCCGTCCAGCCGGCGACGGCCCAGATCCTGCCGGGGCTGAGCACGCCCGTGCTCACCTACGGCGGCGCCTTCTGCGGGCCCACCATCCGCGCCCGGCGCAACCGCAGGACGCTGATCACCTTCGACAACAAGCTCGGCCACGAGACCAACGTGCACCTGCACGGCGGGCGCGTGGCCGCCGCGCACGACGGCTACCCGACGGACGTGATCGCGCCGGGCTCGGGCAGGGCGTACCTGTACCCGAACGCCCAGCCGGGCGCGACGCTCTGGTACCACGACCACGCGCACCACCTCGAGGCCGAGAACGTCTACCGCGGCCTGCACGGGTTCTACCTGATCGACGACGAGGACGAGCGGCGGCTCGGCCTGCCGTCAGGCGGCTACGACGTGCCGATCATGCTGCGTGACGCGCTGTTCGACGACGCGGGAAACCTGGTCTTCGACCCCGCCGACCCCTACAACCGCCCCACGCTGCTGGCCAACGGCAAGCCGCAGCCCTACTTCGAGGTCGCCGCGCGCAAGTACCGGTTACGCCTGCTCAACGGCTCCACCCACCGCGTCTTCGAGCTGACGCTCGACGGCGCGCAGATGACGCAGATCGGCACCGACGCCGGTCTGCTGCCCGCGCCGGTGCCGGTGGACAGGCTGGTGCTGTCGTCGGGCGAGCGCGCCGACATCGTCGTCGACTTCGCCCAGGCCCCGCTGGGCGGCCACGTGACGCTCAACGACGTGGCCGGCGCGGTGCTGCGCTTCGACGTCGTACGCAAGGCCGCCGACCGCAGCAGGGTGCCCGCGCAGCTCCGCCCGCTGTCCCCGATGCCGACGGCCGTCCAGGACCGCAAGCTCGTGCTCAGCCTGGACCCGGTCAACATCAGGGCGCTGATCAACGACCGGGTGTTCGACCCGGCCAGGGTGGACATGCAGGTCAGGCGGGGCACCACCGAGATCTGGGAGGTCACCAACAGCGACACGAACGTCGGCGGCTCCGGGTTCGGCGTCCCGCACAACTTCCACACCCACCTCTCGCACTTCCTGCTCCTGTCCCGGGACGGCAAGCCGCCGCTGCCGGGTGAGGGCGGCTGGAAGGACACCGTACTCATCCAGCCGGGCGAGACCGTTCGCCTACAGGTCGATATCGGCTCCCACCTGGGCCGATACGTCTACCACTGCCACATGCTGGAGCACTCCGCCCTCGGAATGATGGGCCAGATGGAGATCGTCAATTAGTTCTCAAGGAGGACTGGATGAGCACCACAGAAAGCATCACCGCGGCGCAGAAGAAGACAGGCCGCGGCAAGAACATCGCCCTCTGGGTCGCCCAGGTTCTCCTGGCGTACCAGATCGGGCTGGGCGGCGTACTGAAACTCATCGGCGACCCCACGATGGTCGGCATGTTCGAGGCCATCGGCGCCGGCCAGTGGTTCAGGTACGTGGTCGCCGTCATCGAGATCGCCGCCGCGATCGGCCTGCTGATCCCGCGCCTGACCGGCGTCGCCGCCCTCGGGCTCGTCGGGCTGCTGGTCTGCGCGGCCGGCACGAACGCGTTCGTCCTCGGCGGCCCGCCGATCATCGAGGCCGTCCTGCTCGTCATCGCCGGCCTGGTCGTCTGGGGCCGCTGGTCCCGCGTCAAGGCGTTCTTCGGCGCCAAGTGAGCTCCTGACGCCCGGTACGCGACGCGGCGTACCGGGCGTCACCCTGTCCGGCAGAAGACCGATGTCTGGAGGAAACATGACAGAGACCGTCGCAGAGACCGTCACCGACAACCCGCAGAACCAGATGCCCACCCCCGACCCCGCGCTCAAGGCCCTGGAGCCGCTCGTCGGCGCCTGGGAGATGACCGGCAAGGACCTCAACTCCGGCGACCCCCTGGGCGGGCGGCTGACCTTCGAGTGGATGGAGGGCGGCTTCTTCCTGGTCCAGCACCACGAGATGGACCACGGGCACGGCACGATGAAGGGCGTGGAGTACATCGGCTACGAGGCCGAGAGCCAGGCGCTGCGCTCGCGGTACTTCGACAGCACGGGCAACGCCTTCACCTACACCTGGAAGCTCCAGGACGGCGACCTCAGCATCTGGTTCGGCGAGGAGGGCTCCCCCGCCGGCTTCACCGGCACGCTCAGCGCGGACGGCGCCACCATCTCGGGCCGGTGGGCATGGCCGGGCGGCGGCTACGAGGCCACGATGACCAAGGTGGGCTGAACACGCGAAGAAGTGGCGGCGGGCCGGGCCCGCCGCCACTTCCGTGTGCCGCGTCTCTAGGCGGGAACCCTGGGCTTCTCCTCCCGCACGGCCGGCTGCCGGCCGGAGGAGACCAGCCGCTCGCGCAGCCGCATCGCGGGCAACTCGACCAGGTAGTAGCTGATCGTGGCGATGAGCACGGTGCCGACCAGCACGACGGCGAGCAGCTCCCAGAAGCCGGCCTTGCCCATCACCGCCGGCATCGGCAGCGGCGCGGCGCCGAAGATGCTGCCGTTCTGCAGCCACAGGTACTGCAGCACGAAGTGCCACAGGTAGACGCCGTAGGAGATGCGCCCGAAGAAGCGCATCGGCCGGTTGGTGAGCACGGCGTCGATGAACGCCGAGCGCACGCCGGGGATGACGACGGGCGCGATGATGAGCAGGGCGAAGATGAGGAACAGCACCATCTCCGCCAGCGCCTCCGGCACGGTGGCGTAGTCGGCCATGCCGGGCTTGCCGAACGGCCTGATGCAGTTGATCACGTACACCACCAGCGCGCCGAGCCAGAACAGCAGCGGGCGGCGCTGTGCCGCGCGGTAGAGGCGCGGCGTGGAGCCGGTGGCCTCCGCGTACGCGGCCAGGATCGCCAGCCCCATGCCGATGGCCAGGAAGCCGGTGAAGCCGATCACCCAGAAGTACTCGTACGGGAACGGGCCCATGAACTCCAGGTGGGTGTAGACGGTCCAGGCCAGGCCCACGAGCACGAAGACGGCGAGCGGCACGATCAGGCGGCGGGCCTTGCCGCCGGGGGTGTCGGCCTTCCTGGCGTACCTGTCGAAGATCCAGGCCAGGATCGGGAGCGCCAGGTAGAAGGTGACCTCGGCGGGGACGGTCCAGGTGGGTTCGAGGCCCGCGTATCCCAGCTCGGGGCCGGGCACGTAGTTGTGCATGAGCAGCAGCGGGCTGAGGACGTACCAGATGCCGTCCACGCTCTTGGCGTTGAGCAGCAGCAGCGCCGCCACGGCCACCAGCCAGTAGGCCGGCAGGATGCGCAGCATGCGCTTGATGAGGTAGCCCCCGATGGCCGGGCGGGGCGTGCCGACGATGGTCGCTCTGGCGAACGGCCGGTACAGCAGCAGTCCGGACATCACGAAGAAGGGCGGCAGCAGCACGTTGAATCCCTGGACCAGGACGGCCCAGATGCTGTCGGCGGGCTTGTCGTAGAAGCCGATGACGCCGGCGGCGAAGGCGACGTGCACGATGATCACGCCGAGCGCCAGATATCCGCGCAAGCCGTCGAGCCGTGGCGCGCGTTTCCCGCCGCCACCGCTGTTGCTGATGATTTCCGGTGATGTCATGGCATGCTTCCTCGCAGTCCGTTCGCTGATGGGACCTGGCGTTATCGTCACGCCGCGCTCTTCATGGGCGCATCTCGTGGCGTGCTGAATTCGGGTGAATGGCAGGAAGCGGTCGATTCCGCGCAGGTAGCTGCTGCGTACCGGCATGGTGCCGGCTTTCGCGAAGGCGCACCGTTATGCACATGACGGAAAAAACTGTTCTCACGTATTCCTCGTACTTGGCGCTCGACGAAATTCTCGGGGCGCAGCGGCCGGTCTCCGACAGCCATGACGAGACGTTGTTCATCGTCATCCACCAGGTGTACGAGCTGTGGTTCAAACAGACGTTGCACGAGATGGCGGAGCTGCAGCTGGAGCTGGCGGGCGGGTTCACCGCGCACGCCATGCGGACCCTGCACCGGCTGCTGCGGATACTGAAGCTGGCGGCGGCCCAGATGGACGTGCTGGAGACGATGACGCCCGGCCAGTTCTCCGCGTTCCGCGGCAAGCTCGGCACCAGCAGCGGCTTCCAGTCGGCGCAGTTCAGGGAGATCGAGGCGGTGCTCGGGCGGCGCGACGAGCGCGTCCTGCTCGGCCAGCCGGAAGGCAGCCCGGCACGTGACAGGATCGCGGCCGCGATGGCCAGGCCGTCCCTGTACGACTCCCTGCTCACCTACCTCTACCTGCGCGGCTACGAGGTGCCCAAGGACAAGCTGTACAGGGACGTGACCGAGCAGCTCGGACCGTCGCAGGACCTGCAGGAGCTGCTGCTGCGCGTCTACCAGGACGACACCGGGGCCGCGCAGCTGTGCGAGCGCATGGTGGACCTGGACGAGTGCGTCCAGGAGTGGCGTTACCGGCACCTGAAGATGGTGGAGCGGACGATCGGCGCCCGGCCGGGCACCGGCGGATCCAGCGGCGGCCACTACCTCATGAGCTCGCTGGCCCCCTGCTTCCCCGACCTGTGGGCGGTCAGGAGCGCGATGTGATGGACCAGTCCGCGCGGCTCGCGCCGCACTACTCCCGCTTCCGCGTCACCGAGCGGCTGCTGCTCACCGGCCACTCCCACCAGGCCTGGCCGGACGTGGCGCTGGCCGGGCAGATCGACGCGTTCATGGACGCGGCCAGGGACGCCGACGGCAAGTGGGCGCTGGCGTTCAAGCAGGCCGACCGGGTCAGGGACGGGCTGCGCCGCTTCCTCGGCGACCCGCACGCGCAGCTCGCGCTCGGCGCCAGCACGCACGACCTGGTGCTGCGCTTCCTGTCCGCGCTCGACCTGCGGCGCCGCCCCCGGCTGGTCACCTCCGACGGGGAGTTCCACACGCTGCGCAGGCAGCTCGCCCGGCTGGCCGAGGAAGGGGTGGAGGTGACCGTGGTGCCCGCGCGGCCCGCGGACACGCTCGCCGCGCGGCTGGCCGGCGCGGTGGACGGCGGGACCGCGGCGGTGCTGGTCTCCGCGGTGCTGTTCGAGGACGCCCGGATCGTGCCCGGGCTGGACGCGCTGGCCGGGACGTGCCTGCGCCACGGCGCGGAGCTGCTGGTGGACGCCTACCACGCGCTCGGCGTGGTGCCCTTCAGCACCGCGGGCATCGAGGAGGCCTGGGTGGTCGGCGGCGGGTACAAGTACCTGCAGCTCGGCGAGGGCAACTGCTTCCTGCGGCTGCCCGGCCACGCCGACCGGCTGCGGCCGGTGATCACCGGGTGGTTCTCCGAGTTCGGCGAGCTGGCGGGCGAGCCGCTTCCTGGCGGCCCGGTCGTGTACCCTCCGGGCGCGCCGCGGTTCGCGGGCGCCACCTACGACCCGACCAGCCACTACCGTGCCGCGCGGGTCTTCGACTTCTTCACCGGGCACGGGCTGACGCCGGAGTTCCTGCGGGCGGTCTCGCTGCGCCAGGTGGGGCTGCTGGCCGCCCGGTTCGACGCGCTGGACGTGCCCGAGCACCTCGTGACCAGGGACAGGACGGGGCGGGCCGAGGACTTCGGCGGGTTCCTGGCGTTGCGGTCGCCGTACGCCGGGCGGCTGCGTGCCGGTCTCGCGGCGCGCGGCGTGCAGGCGGACAGCCGGGGGGACCACCTGCGGCTCGGTCCCGCGCCGTACCTGTCGGACGAGCAGCTGGAGCGGGCGGCGGAGCTGCTGGCCGGGGAGATCCGCGAGCTCGTGCGCGCGGCCGGCCGGCGGCCATGAACCCGCCTCACGGACGGAACAGGGCGGCGGCCATGAACCCGCCTCACGGACGGAACAGGGCGGCGTCCATGAGCGTGACGTCGCGCGCCCGCCTGACGGGGAAGCCGACGTGCGCGAGCACGTCGCGCTCGACGTCCACGCCCGGGGCGACCTCGGCCAGCACCAGCCCGTCCGCGGTGACGTCGAAGACCGCCCGCTCGGTGACCACCAGGGCCGACTGGCCGGCGGCCACCCCCTCGCGCAGCCGGTACGTCACGTGGTCCACCCGGGGCACGAACTTGGCCACCCGGCCCTCCTCCAGGATCCGCAGGCGGCCGCCCGCGCAGTCCGCCCTGAGCCCGCCGGTGGTCATGGTGCCGGCGAAGACCAGGCGGGCGGCGCCGTGAGCGATGTCCACGAAGCCGCCGGCGCCGGGGTTGGCCGCGCCGAAGCGGCTGACGTTCACCCGGCCGAGCGCGTCGAGCTGCGCGAAGGCCAGCGCGGCGAACGGGCAGCCGCCCCCGTCGATGAAGTCGAACTGGGCGGGCCCGTCGAGCAGCGCGCGCGGCGCGTAGTTCGCGGAGAACTGCCAGCCGCTCATCACGATGCCGCCGAAGGAGCCGTGCTCGGTGGTGAACAGGTAGTCGTTCAGGCCGTCGCCGTCCAGCGCGCCGTCCTCCGCCATGACGAGCACGGTGTCCGAGGAGGCGCCGAACCCGAAGATCGAGGTCTCCCCCTTGCGCACCTCCCTGGCCACCCGGCGCGCGATGACCTTGTCGGGCCCGGCCGGCAGCCGGGGCACGCGCGCGACCGCGCCGGGCACGTGACCCAGGTAGCCGGGGTCGTCGCGGACGCCGGTGCCGGTGGGCGCGTCGGGCACCACGACGACCCGGTCGACGAGCGAGCCGGGCACGCGTACCTCGCGCGCCGGCCGCTCCCCCGGCGCCACCAGCCGCGACACCTGCGCGATCACGGTGCCGCCGCAGGCCTTGACCGCCAGGGCGATCGCCAGCGCGCTGGACAGCAGCGGCTGGTCCTCGAACGACAGGTTGCCGTCCGGGTCGGCGCTGCCCGCGCGGATCAGGCCCACGTCCAGCGGCCAGGTCGGGTACCACAGGTACTCCTGGCCGCCCAGCTCCACGAGCTCGACCAGGTCGTCGGCGGCCAGGCGGGTGAACTTGCCGCCGCCGTGCCGCGGGTCGGCGTACGTGCCGAGGCCGACGCGCGTCAGGTAGCCGGGGCCGCGCCTGGCCACCTCGCGCAGCCAGTGCATGGTGGCGCCCATCGGCCAGGTGTAGGCCTCGACGAGGTCGTTCTGGATCAGCTCCGTCAGCGCGGGCCGCGCGCCCGTCTCCGGGTGGCGCGGGTTGATGAACGAGCCCGACACGATGCGGCGCATCAGGCCCTTCACCGCCACGTGGTCCATGCCGCGGATGCCCACGCCGTCACCGGTGGCGCAGGGGAAGTAGAAGGTCAGGTCGCGGGGCGCGCCGCCGGCCCGGTAGCGCTCGCCGAGCGCGGCCAGTAGGGCGTCGGGCGTGAGCCAGCCGATGACTCCGGTGCTCGCGACGGCCTGGCCGTCGCCGATGAGCGCCACCGCCTGCGCCGCGTCGCACACCTTACCGATCATGGAGTGCCTCACACAGGTGTACGGAATCGTGCCAGGCTGCGCCGGGCGGCCTCGGAGCCGCAGTCCGCGCCGAACATCCAGGCGGTACGCGCGTCCAGGGTCTCCGCGCGCTCGGCGACGGCGTCGGCCAGCGCGCGCTTGGCCGAGGCGACCGCGTGCGCGGGCAGCCGCGCCAGCCCGGCGGCCACCTCCAGGGCGCGGGCCAGCGCCTGCCCGGGGGCGGTCAGCTCGTCGGCGGCGCCCAGCGCGTACAGCTCGCCGCCGGTGAGCGGGCGCTCGCCCCACACCAGGCGCCTGGCGGTCACGGGCCCCACCCTGGAGACCAGGCTCTGGACGCCCCACGGCGGCACCCAGCCGAGGCCGACCTCGGGCAGGTGCCAGCGCGCGTCCCCGGCCGTGACGACGAGGTCGCAGCCGGTGGCCAGCAGGAAGCCGCCGCCCATGGCGAAGCCCTCGACCGCGGCGATCACCGGGATGCCCAGGTGCTGGATGTCCCTGGCCAGCCGACCCGTGGCGGCCTCGTGCCGCACCATGGCCGCGCCGCTCATGCGGGACAGCTCCTTCAGGTCGGAGCCCGCGCAGAACCCCGGCGGCGTGCCTGTCAGCACGGCCACGCGCACGCCGGGGTCGTCGTCCAGGTCGGCGAGCGCGGCGCCGAGCGACTCCACCAGCTCGGCGCCGAGCGCGTTACGCACGTGCGGCCGGTCCAGCCGCAGGACGGCCACCCCGTCGCCGTGCTCCCGCAGCAGGCTCATCCGCGCGCCGGCTCGGAGGCCGGCCGCTCGGGGGCCAGCCAGGCCACGTCCACGACGTCGGGACGCTCGTGCGCCCACGAGGCCACCGCGCGCCAGCCGTGCCCGGTCATGTGGGCGGCGATGCTGTCCAGCGTCGAGCCGCCGCTGTAGCGGGCCGACACGCTGCCCTCGATCACCGCCAGCCGCAGCCTGCCCAGGTCGGTGCCCTCCAGGACGTCCAGCTCGGCGCCCTGGGCGTCCACCACCAGCACGTTGCAGCCGTGCTGCACCTCGCTGACGGGGATGACCGGCACGCTCACCTGGCGCACGACGGCCATCGGCTGCAACGGCTCCAGCATGCTGGACTGCTTGTCATAGGGGGTGATGTTCAGCGTGGCCCGGCCGCGCTTGCGGCCCGCCGCCGCGGCCACCACCACGCGCGGCAGCTGGCCGTCCGCGGGCTCCGGCAGCCCCGCGGCCAGATGGTGCACGCGCAACTGCTCGCGCAGCGCCGACAGATGATCGAGGTTCGGCTCCATCATGACCAGGCGGCGGAACCCGCACGCCGTGAACGCCGACACCTCCTGCCCCCGGTGCGCGCCCACCTGCACCACGCCCTGTGCCGGCACCCCCACCTGTCCGAGCAGGCCGGGCAGGTGCTCCTCCCACCGGGCGGTCATCTGCTCCCGAACGATCACCTGGTTGCGCATCTGCTCGTCTCCTCCCGGTGGATGGCTCAGGCCAGTGTCATCGTCGATCACGCCCGGAGCCCGCCGCATCTTGCGTATTGCGCGGTACGGGCAGCATTCCGCGAGATGCGGCCGGGCTCCTCAGCCGCGCACGATGGAGGAACTCGACCGAGGGAGGAGGAGCCATGCGGCGACCCCACGACCGTGACCTGAACACGTACCTGGACCGGCTGGAGATCCGCGACCCCGGCGAGCCGTCGCTCGACGCGTTGCGCGCGCTGCATCGCGCGCACGTCGAACGGGTGCCGTACGAGACGCTGGAGGTCCAGCTCGGCCGGAGGATCACCCTGGATCCGCGCGAGTCGATCGACAGGATCCTGCGCGGGCGCGGCGGGTACTGCGTCCAGCTCAACGGCGCGTTCGCCACGCTGCTGACCGCCCTGGGGTACGAGGTCACCTGGCATCGCGCCGGCGTGCAGGCCGGCAGGCGGGCCCCGGCGAGCGGCGTCTCCTTCGCGCCGCATCTGGCGCTGAGCGTCACGCTGGAAGGACGGTCCTGGCTGGTCGACATCGGGCTGGGCGACGGGCTGCTGGAGCCGCTGCCGCTGCGCGAGGGCACCTACCGGCAGGGGCCGTTCGAGTTCCGGCTGTCGGCGTCGGCCGTGGAGCCCGGCGGGTGGCGGTTCGACCACGATCCGCGCGGGTCGATCGCCGGGCTCGACATGGAGACCGAGCCCGCCACGGCGGTGGACTTCGTGGAGTGGCATCCGTACCTGTGCACCTCGCCCGAGTCGCGGCTGGTGCGTGCCGCCGTCGTGCTGCGGCGCGACGCCACCGGCGCGGACGCGCTGGTGGGGTGCATGTTGCGGCGGGTGAGCGGTGCGGGGACGAGCGAGGTGGAGCTCGCCACCCAGGCGGAGTGGTACGACGCGCTCAGCTCGGTGTTCGGGCTGCACCTGGGGGATGTCAACGCCAAGGACCGGGCCGCGCTGTGGGCGAAGGTGCGCGGGGCGCACGAGGCCTGGCAGCAGCGCAAGGCGGCTGTGGCGCTCGCCTGAGCGGTGTTCTCCCGGCCCGCCCCTCGTAGCAGGGGCGGGCCGGGAGGCGTTGCGGGGCGGGCTCAGGAGACGGTGATCAGGAGACGGTGATCAGGAAGCGGCGCAGGCCGCGGCCGACCCAGCGGTCCCGGTGGTCGGGCGGCTCGGCGGCGGCCAGCGCGGGGAACCTGCGCAGCAGCAGCGGGAGCGCGATCCTGGCCTCCATGCGCGACAGCGGCGCCCCCAGGCAGAAGTGCGGCCCCGCGCCGAAGCTGAGCGGCTGGATGTCCGGCCGGTCGGGGTCGAAGCGGGTGGGGTCGGGGAAACGGCGCGGATCCCGGTTGCCGGCCCCCAGCATGAGCACCACCTTCGTCCCGCCCTCCAGCGGCGTGCCCAGGAGCTCCATGCCCGTCCCCGCCCACCTGCTGGTGGCCTGGACGGGCGTCTCGTAGCGCAGGACCTCCTCGACGTACGCGGTGGCCCGCTCCGGGTCGGCGCGCAGGCGCGCGGCCTGGCTCGGGTGCTCGAAGACCAGCCTGAGGCCGTGCCCGAGCAGGAAGCTGGTGGTCTCGAAGCCGGCGGTCAGCAGCAGCATCAGGTTGCCGACCAGCTCGTCATGGCCGAGCCCGGCGCCGCCGCCGTCGTGCGCGCGCACCAGCGCGGTCAGCATGTCGTCGGCGGGATGGCGGCGCCGGTGCTCGATGAGGTCGCCGAAGTAGCCGGCCAGCTCGTCCATCGCCTGGTCGGCCGCGCCGAGCCTGCCGACGTTGGTGATGCCTTCCAGGGCGATCGTCAGGTCGGAGGCCATCGCGCGGAACCACTGCTGGTCGTCCTCGGCGACGCCGATCAGCGCGCTGATGACCGCGATCGGCAGCCTGGAGGCGAACTCGGCGACGTAGTCCACCGGGGCGCCGCCCGCGCCGAGATCCGCCAGCCTGTCCAGCAGGCGGTGCACCATCCGCTCGACCGACTCGCGCATGGCCGACACGCGCGCGGGCGTGAAGCCGCTGCTGACCAGCCGGCGCATGCGCGCGTGGTCGGGCGGGTTGCGGTAGAGCATGGAGTCGGTGTAGCCGCGCAGCGACGCGTGCGAGCGCCAGCGCGGGTAGATCACGTCGTAGCTGGCCGCGTCCTGGACGCGGAGCCGGTTGTCCCGCAGCGCGCGGGAGATCTCGGCGTACCCGACGACGACGGTGAGGCCCGGCCGTACCGGGATCACCGGGCCGTGGGCGCGCAGCGCCTCGTAGAGCGGGTACGGGTCCCGGCGGCCCGCGCGCGACACCAGCGCCGCCACCGCCTCACCCGGCACCATGCCGGTCACGCCGTCAGCGCCCGCCAGGCCTGCCACGCCGGCAACGCCAGCCGTGTCCGCCGTGCCCGCCACGTCCGCAACGCCAGCCGTGCCCGCCACGCCCGCAGCGCCCGCATTCCCCGCCGCGCTCATCTCCTCGACCGTGCTCATCTCCTCGACCGTGCTCATGAGCGGGCCGCCAGGCGCACGATCTTCAGCGTGTCCGCGGGATGCACCGAAGCGATCTCCAAGCCGGCGTCGTGAGCCAGCGGGCGCAGGTCGCCGATGCCGCGCTCCCTGCCGCCGTAGTACACGAGCATGCGCAGGTCCATGCCGGTACGCGGGGACTCCCCGTCGGGGCCGAAGTCCTCGACCACGAACACCGAGCCGCCCGGCCGCACCGCCTCGGCACAGCGCGCCAGGATGGCGCGGGCGTCGTCGTCGCTCCAGTCGTGCAGGATCCACGACAGCAGGTACCCGTCGGCGCCCTGCGGCAGCGGGTCGAAGAAGCTGCCTCCCACGGCGCGGCCGCGCTCCGACAGGCCGGCCGACTCCAGCGCCGCCTGCGCGGCACGCGCGGTCTCCGGCTGGTCGAGCACCGTGCCGCGAAGGGCGGGGAAGGCGGTGAGCAACGCGATGAGCAGCGACCCGTCGCCGCCGCCGACGTCCACGAGGTGGCCGAGCGTGCCCCAGTCGTAGCCGGCCACGATGGCCGGCGCCCTGGCGGGCATCTCGGCCGCCATGCGCGCGTCGAAGGCGGCCGAGCGTGCCGGGTCGGCGGCGAGGTCGTCCCAGAAGGAGCGGCCGAACTGCCGGGGGAAGGCCGCCTCACCCGTGCGGACGCTGTGCAGCAGGTGCGCGAACGACAGCTCGGCCCGCCCCTCCCATCCTTCGAGGTCGAGCATGGCCCGCATGCCGGCCGGATGGTCCTCGCGCAGCTCCTCGCCCAGGGGGGCCAGCGTGTAGGCCCCCGCGGGGTCCCTGCGGAACACCCCCCTGGCGGCCAGGTACCGCATGAGCCGTTCCAGCGCGCCGGGGTCCGCGCCCACCGCGCCGGCCAGCTCCTTGCCGGTGACCGGCCCCTCGGCCAGCCGGTCGGCGATCCTCAGCGTCGCGGCCACCCGGAGGGCCATCGGAGTTCCCAGATGGGCCAGCGCCCACAGCCGTTGCTCGCTCACGCGGCCATCGTCACACCGGCGCCCGCGGGCCGGCACCTCCCAGAGTGCCGCAACAGCGCACGGCGTGAGATGGCCGGGCCGGGCCCGGATGCCAGGCTGGAGGGGCGCAAACGCCGCCTGGAGCAGGGAGATGCCGATGCCCGCGACGCGCCCGATGACCGGCAGCGAGTACGTCGAGAGCCTGCGTGACGCCCGCGAGATCTACCTCTACGGTGACCGGGTCAAGGACGTCACCGAGCATCCGGCCTTCCACAACCCGGTGCGGATGACGGCCAGGCTGTACGACGCCCTGCACGACCCGGCGACCCGGGACCAGCTCACCTGCCCCACCGACAGCGGCGGCGAAGGCTACACCCACCACTTCTTCACCACGCCCCGCAGCGTGGAGGACCTGGTGGCCGACCAGCGCGCCATCGCGACCTGGGCCAGGATGAGCTACGGCTGGATGGGCCGCAGCCCCGACTACAAGGCCTCCTTCCTGGGCACGCTGGGCGCCAACGCCGACTTCTACGCGCCGTTCGCCGACAACGCCCGCCGGTGGTACCGCGAGTCGCAGGAGAAGGTCCTGTACTGGAACCACGCGATCGTGCACCCGCCCGTGGACCGCAACCTGCCGCCCGACCAGGTCGGCGACGTGTACGTGCACGTCGAGCGCGAGACCGACGCGGGCTTGGTGGTCAGCGGCGCCAAGGTGGTCGCCACGGGCTCCGCGCTGACCCACTACAACTTCCTGGCCCACTACGGCCTGCCGATCAAGAAGCGCGAGTTCGCCCTGGTGGCCACGGTCCCGATGGACGCGCCGGGGCTCAAGCTGATCTGCCGGCCCTCCTACACGGCGGCCGCCGCGCTGACCGGCAGCCCGTTCGACTACCCGCTCTCCTCCCGGCTGGACGAGAACGACAGCATCCTCGTGCTGGACCAGGTGCTCATCCCGTGGGAGAACGTCTTCATCTACGGCGACCTCGGCAAGGTCCAGCTCTTCACCGGCCGCTCCGGCTTCATCGAGCGTTTCACCTTCCACGGCTGCACGCGCCTGGCGGTCAAGCTGGAGTTCCTGGCGGGCCTGCTGCTGCGCGCCCTGGAGATCACCGGCACCAAGGACTTCCGCGGCGTGCAGAGCCGCGTCGGCGAGGTGCTGGCCTGGCGCAACCTGTTCTGGGCGCTGTCGGACGCCGCCGCCCGCAACCCCGTGCCGTGGAAGAACGGCGCGCTGCTGCCCAACCCGCAGTACGGCATGGCCTACCGCTGGTTCACGCAGATCGGCTACCCGCGGATCAGGGAGATCATCCTGCAGGACGTCGCCAGCGGCCTCATCTACGTCAACTCGGGCGCGGCCGACTTCAAGAACCCCGACATCCGCCCCTACCTGGACAAGTACCTGCGCGGCTCGGACGGTTCCGGGGCCGAGGAGCGGGTCAAGGTGATGAAGCTGCTGTGGGACGCCGTCGGCTCGGAGTTCGGCGGCCGGCACGAGCTGTACGAGCGCAACTACGCCGGCAACCACGAGAACACCAGGATCGAGCTGCTGTTCGGGCAGATGGCCTCCGGCCAGCTCGAAGAGTACGCGGCGTTCGCCGAGCAGTGCCTCAGCGAGTACGACCTGGACGGCTGGACGGTGCCCGACCTGTCCTCGTTCGCCGGGCTACGACAGACAGAGACCCTCTGAGAAAGGGCGGAAGCATGAGGCCGTTTCGCATCGAGATCCCCGACGGCGACCTGCGTGACCTGCATCGCAGGATCGACGACACCCGCTGGCCCGACGAGCTGCCCGGCACCGGCTGGGAGCGCGGCGTGCCGCTGACCTACCTCAAGGAGCTGGCCACCTACTGGCGGCACGACTTCGACTGGCGCGCCGCGGAGGCGGAGCTCAACGGCCATCCCCAGTTCGTCGACGAGATCGACGGCGCCACCGTGCACTTCCTGCACGTCAGGTCGCCGGAGCCGGACGCCGTCCCGCTGCTGCTCACCCACGGCTGGCCGGGCTCGGTGGCGGAGTTCCTGGACGTCATCGGGCCGCTGACCGATCCGCGCGGCCAGGGCCCCGCCTTCCACCTGGTGATCCCGTCCATTCCCGGCTTCGGGTTCTCCGGTCACACCAGGGAGGCCGGGTGGCATCCGTACCGGGTGGCGCTGGCCTGGGCGGAGCTGATGCGGCGCCTGGGCTACGAGCGCTACCTGGTGCAGGGCGGCGACGCCGGCGCGGTGATCTCCCTGGAGCTGGCCAGGCTGGCCCCGGAGTCCGTCATCGGCGCGCACGTCAACATGCTCATGGCCTTCCCCTCCGGCGACCCCGCCGAGCTGGCGGGCCTGTCGCCGTCGGACCAGGGGCGGCTGGCCGGGCTCGCCCGCTTCGACCAGGAGCTGTCCGGCTACATGAAGCTGCAGTCCACCCGCCCGCAGACACTGGCCTACGCGCTGACGGACTCGCCGGTCGGGCAGCTCGCCTGGATCGTGGAGAAGTTCCGCGACTGGACGGACTCCGGCCAGGTGCCCGAGGACGCCGTCGCCAGGGACCGCATGCTGACGAACGTGTCGATCTACTGGCTGACCGCGACCGCCGGCTCGTCGGCCCGGTTCTACTACGAGGGCGCGGCGGGGCTGCGGCAGGCGGCCGAGGGTCACCGGCCGCCGCCGATCACCGTGCCCGTCGGGGTGGCGGTCTTCCCCCGGGACATCTTCGTCCCCGTCCGCAGGCTCGCCGACCGGGACATCCCGACCATCACGCACTGGACCGAGTTCGACCGCGGCGGGCACTTCGCCGCGCTGGAGCAGCCGGAGCTGCTGGTGGGCGACGTCAGGACGTTCGCGCGTTCGCTCGCGTGACACATCGGAAGGCGCCGGCGGCACAACCGCCGGCGCCTTCTCGTGTGTCCCGTCAGCCTCTCAGCACCGGGAGCGGCTGGACGGTCTCCTCGCCGGTGGCGGGCCTGCCGTTGGCCAGGACCCGCAGCATCAGGCCTGGACGCATGAGCGCCTGCGGCGGGTCGACGAGCCCGGCCACCCGCATGAAGGCGGCGGTGACCGCGCCGTCGCGGGCCGCCGCGGCGTGCAGCCGGCCCATGTAGGCGTTGGCGAGCCGTACCTTCAGCGTGCGCGGCCCCTGCACGCCGGGGAAGGCCAGGTCGGCGCCCGCGGAGATCTCCCACGGCACGTCGATGACGCGGGAGATGTCCTTGAAGAACGGGCGCCACCGGGGCTCGGTGCCCTGGCGCAGGTGCTGGCGCAGGATGACGGACTCCATGGCGGCCACGGTCATGCCCTGGCCGTACACGGGGTTGAAGCTGCACGCGCCGTCGCCGAGCACCAGCAGGCCGTCGGGGAAGCCGGCCAGCCGCTCGTAGCGGCGCCGCACGCTGGCGGGGAAGGTGAAGGTGACACCGTCGTCCAGCGGTTCCGCGTCCCGGATCGCCTCGTAGACGTCCGGGACGGGCAGGGACTTGGCGAAGGCCAGGAAGCCGTCGTAGTCGGCCGGCGGGTGGTCGCCGAGTATGCCGGTGAGCGAGAGCATGCTCACGTCGCCGGGCAGCTTGGGGAAGAAGGCGCCGCGCGGGTTGGCCGGGGAGGCCACCGGGTTGATCGACAGGTCGTCGCCGTACGGGTCGCAGCGCAGCCGGAAGTGGCGGGTGGTGTAGGCCAGGCCGATCTTCACCCGGTCCTCTTCCGGCCGGTCGTAGCCGAGCTCCCGCAGCCACGCGGGCGTGCGCGAGCCCCGGCCGGTCGCGTCGATCAGCAGGTCGGAGGCCAGGTGCTCCTCGTCGCCTTCGCTGTTGCGCACCCGCACGCCGGTGACGCGGGCGCCCGAGGTGGTGGGGCCGAGGATGTCGGTACGCTCCAGGAAGCGCACGTTGTCCAGTGCCGCCACCCTGAGCCTGACCTGCTCCTCCAGGACGGGTCTCGTGGCCGACACGCTGACCAGCCCGCTGGGCGCCTGCCGCAGCCTGCGGCCGTTGAAGTACCAGCGCAGCCGGGTGGCCATGTCGCCCGCGGGCACGCCCGCGTCGATGAGCTGCCGGGTGAGGCCGGGGAACAGCTCGTCGAGTATCTGCTGGCCGCGGGCCAGCAGGGCGTGCGCGTGGCAGCCGTGGGGGACGCCCCTGCGCGGGCCGCTCGCCCCTGTCAGCGTGTCCCTGTCGATCACCAGGACCTCGGTGTAGAACTCCGACAGCACGCGGGCCGACAGCAGGCCCGCCATGCCGCCGCCGAGCACCACCGCGCGGTCCCCGACGTGGCCAGCCATCTCAGTCACGCGGGCTGTTCTGGTAGGCGGCCAGCCGCCACTGCCCGTCCTGGCGCACGACGAGCCAGGACGCGCGGATGGCGCGCTCGGCCGGGACCTCGCTCTCCCCGGGGGCGAGCACGCCGCCCTGGGTGATCAGGACGCCGCAGTCGTCGTTGAAGAAGCGCACGTCGATGGGCGTTCCGGTGACCCTGGTGCCCTGGTAGGGGCCGGCGAAGGCGGCGGTCATGAACGCGCGGATCTCCTCGCGTCCCTTGCGGTACTGGCCGGGGAGGATCATCGAGCCGTCCTCGGTGAAGACCGCGGCGAAGGCGTCGGCGTCGTGCGCGGCCCAGGCCTCGATCACACGCTGCGGCAGCGCGGCCACGGCGGCCTGGTCGGGGGCGTGTGCGGGTGCGGTGGTCATGGTGTCTCCTCCAGGCGTGTTCAGATGTAGAGCGTGTCGGGCTCGAGGCCGCACAGGATGCGCCCGTACAGCTCGGTGTTGGTGTTCGGGTGCATGAGCGCGTGCTGGTTGACCGCGTGGACGTCGCGGGCGATCCGCTGGATCGGGACGTCGCTGTAGATGGACGAGCCGCCGCTCGCGGTCGCCAGGATGTCCACGGCCTCCTTGCCGAGCCTGCACACGGCGCCCAGGTCGGCGCGGGCGCGCACCCGCTCCTCGACGCTCCACGCGGCGCCCCGCTCGCCCTTGTCGTCGACGGTCGCGGCCAGGCGCCCGGCGTGGAACCCGGCCTGGTCGATCTTGAACGTGGACTCGGCGACCTGCAGGTGGGTCAGCGGCGCGGCGCTCTGGCTCTCGTAGCCGGTGTAGGTGATCTTCCGCTGGGGCAGCCGCTCGAAGAACGCCTGCCTGGCGGCCTCGGCCAGGCCGAGCACGGTGCCGACCGAGGAGGCGGAGGCCACGGGCAGCAGCGGCTGCCGGTAGATCGGCGAGCCGGCGTTGGCCCCGTCGGCGTGCGCGCCCTCCAGGATGGCGCCGAGCGGCATGACCCGCTCGGCGGGGACGAACAGGTCCTGCGCCACGGTGCTGACGCTGCCCGTGCCGCGCAGGCCGGAGGTGTGCCAGTCGTCGATGACGATCAGGTCCGACATCGGGACCAGCGCCATGATCGGCTCGGGTGGCGCGTCCTCGCTGACGATGACGGCCACGATCTCCTGCCAGTGGCTGTGGTGCGCGCCGCTGACGAAGCCCCACTTGCCGTTGACGACGATGCCGCCGTCCGTGCGGGTGGCCATGGCGGTCGGGCTGAGCGTGCCGCAGATGCGCACGTCCGGCGTGGCGAACACCTCGTCCTGGACCGCCTCGGGGAAGTGGCAGGCCATCCAGGTGGGGATCCAGTAGACGGAGGCGACCCAGGCGGTGGAGCCGTCCGCCCTGCCCAGCTCGGTGGCCACCTCGACCAGCGTCCGGGTGTCCGCCTCGTGACCGCCGTAACGGCGTGGCGTCCTCAGCCTGAACACGCCCGCGTCTGCCATTGCTGCTATCGACTCCTCATGGAGCCTGCGGTTCTCCTCCGCCCATGCCGCGTGCCCGCGCAGGACGGGCACGATCTCCGAGGCGCGGTGAACCAGGTCTTCCCGCGCCGGAGCATCGGTCACCAACACGATGTCCTCCCAGACGTCAGTCGAGGAACTGCCCACCTGAACGTCCCATTTGGACGTTGACGTGCGCATCTCCTGACGTGCGTGATTGCGTGGCACGCCAGGAGATGCGGGGCGGGCGGATGCGGGCGACGCTGGGGAAAAACCCGAGACGAAGGGTTCGCGCAGCATGACAGCCGTCACTCATGCCCCCGGAGCTCCGCCCGAGCCCGCTCTCACCCCCGACGAGATCGTCGCGCGCGCGGAGGCCATGGTGCCCGCCCTGGTCGCGCGCCAGGCCGAGACGGAACAGCGCACCTACTACGCGCGGGACACCCACGAGGCCTTCGCGCGGGCCGGCTTCTACCGCATCCTGGTGCCGCGCCGCTTCGGCGGCTACGAGTTCGGCGTGGAGACGTTCCTGCGCGTGTCGATGACGCTCGCGCGGGGATGCCCCTCGACCGGATGGATGTACTCGCTCGGAACGGCGCACGCGCTCGCGGTCGCCACCCTGTTCGGCGAGCGGGCGCAGGCCGAGCTGTTCGCCACCGGCGACTTCGTCTGCCCCGCCACCGTGGCGCCCAGCGGCGCCGCGACGCGCGGCCAGGACGGCCAGTGGATCCTCGACGGGACCTGGAACTACTGCTCGGGCGCCCCCTACGCCACCCACTTCATGGGTCACGTGGTGGTCGACGGCGCGCCCATGCTGTTCGTGGCGCCGCGCGACCGGTGGCGCCGGCTGGACGACTGGGGCAACCAGCTCGGCCTCAAGGGCAGCGGCTCGCACAGCGTCGTCTTCGAGCACGCCTCGATCCCCGGGCACTACACGCTGCCCCTGCACCTGAGCCAGACGTCGGTGGCCGGCGGCACGCCGGGCCTGTCCCTGCACGGCAACCCGGAGTACGGCGGCGGCCCGCTCAGCTTCATGCTGCTGGACAGCGCCACCGTCATGCTGGGCATGGCCAAGGGCGCGCTGGACGCCTACGAGGAGCTGATGCGGGTCAGGACGACCGTGTTCCCGCCGTTCTCGCTGCGGGCCGAGGACCCGGACTACCAGTTCTGGTACGGCGAGGCCGCCGGGCTCCTGGCCACGGCGGAGGCGGCGTGGTCGGACGCGATCAGGCAGTGGCAGCGGGCCTGCGTCCAGGGCGCGTTCACCAGGGAGCGCGACCTGCGGATCGCCACGATCAGCAGGGAGATCGCCCGGCTGTCGTGGCGCGCGGTGGAGCGCTGCCTGTTCCCCACCGCGGGGTCCAGCGCGGTACGCAACGGGGAGCGGATCGAGCGGATCTGGCGGGACATGTCCACGCTGCACAGCCACGCCGGCTTCGCCATCTTCCTGTCCACGGTGGCCAACCGGGAGCTGGCCCGCGCCCACTTCGGCCTCGGCTGACACCGCCCGCGGGCCTCGGCTGACACCGCCCGCGGGCCTCGGCTGACGCGGCCCGCGGAAAGAGGGGTCCGCCCTGCGGGGCGGGCCCCTTCTCCTTGTGCGCTCATCCGGCCGGTGCGGTCACCCGGCGAGAGCGGGTCCCCGCTCCCGGCCGGTCACCCGGCGCAAGCGGGTCCCTGCTCCCGGCCCGGTCACTCGGCGCAAGCGGGTCCCTGCTCCCGCCCCGGGCACTCGGCGCAAGCGGGTCCCTGCTCCCGGCCCGGTCACTTGGCCAGGGCGGGCTCCTGCTCCTGCCCCTGCTCCGGCTCCGGGTGGTGGTGGCCCGCGAAGGGCGCCAGGTGGCGCAGCTGGGTCAGGGCCAGCAGCGCGAGCCCGGCGAACAGGACGGCGTTGACCGCGCCGACCACGTGCAGGCCCGTGGTGAAGGCCGCGCGCGCGGCGTCCAGCAGGTCCGCGGCCTGGGCGGCGGGCAGCCCCGACGCCGCGCCGACGGCGCCGTTGATGCTGTCACCGGCCGCCGCCGGCGCGCCCGCCGGCAGGACCAGCTCGCTGCGGTAGACGGCGGTGCCGAGCGTGCCCAGCGTCGCGATGCCGAGCGCCACGCCGAACTCGCCGCCGGTGGCCACCATGGACGCGGCCGAGCCGGCCTTCTCCGGCGGGCTGCTGGCCATGGCCACCTGGTTGACCAGCCCGCCCACGGGGCCGACGCCGAAGTAGCACACGGACAGGAAGACGATCAGCAGGGTCACGGCGCCGACCGCGACCTGGGTGATCAGGAGCTGGCCGAGCACGGCGATGAGCATGCCGCCGCCCAGCACGTACGCGGGCCGCACCTTGGCGGCCACCCGCGGCGTGAGGTTGATGGAGACGATCAGCACGAGGGAGGGGATCAGCAGCCACAGCCCCGCGACCAGCGGGGACAGCCCCTCCACGGTCTGCAGGAACAGGGCGACCTCCATCCCGGTGCCCGTCTGCAGCGAGCCGCACAACATCCCGATCAGCACCGCGGCGGTGAAGGCCCGGTGGCGGAACAGGCGCAGGTCGAACAGCGGATGCTCCAGTGCCCGCTGCCTGCGTACGAACACCACGCCCACGACCAGCCCGGCGACGATCGCGACCAGCGGTCCCGCCGCCCAGCCGTCCCGCGCCACGGCCTTGAGCCCGTAGATCAGCGGCAGGATCGCGCCCAGGGACAGCACGACGCTGAACAGGTCCAGCCGCCCGCCGCCCGGGTCGCGGAACTCCGGCAGCAGCGGCAGCGCCGCGAGCAGCAGCAGCATCACCGGCACGCCCATCACGAAGACCGAGCCCCACCAGAACCGTTCGAGCAGCGCGCCGCCGACGGCGGGGCCGAGCGCGATGCCGACCATGAACGCGGTCCCCCACACGGCCATGGCCTGCCCGAACTGCTTGGGGTCGCGGAACATGACGCCGATCAGCGACAGCGTGGACGGCAGCAGCGTCGCCCCGGCGATCCCGAGCAGCGCCCTGCACACGATCAGCATCTCGGGGCTGGTGGACATGGCCGCCACCAGGGAGACGACGCCGAAGGCCGCCCCGCCGACCAGCAGCAGCCTGCGCCTGCCGATCCTGTCGCCCAGCGAGCCCATGGTGACCAGGAAGCCCGCGGTCATGAAGCCGTAGATGTCGGTGATCCAGAGCTGCTGCGTGGCGTCCGCGCCCAGATCGACGCTCAGGTGCGGCAACGCCAGGAACAGCACGCTGATGTCCAGCGACACGAGCATGGTGGGCAGGGCCAGCGCGGCCAGCCCCATCCATTCCTTCCGCCCCGCGCGCGGGGCGCCGTCGTGGGTCACGTCCTCACTCCTCATCTCTTGCCGGTCAGGTGGTCAGCTCGATCCGGGTGTGGTCGCCCACCACGAGCCGGTGGTGCGCCTGTGCCGGCGCCACGGTGGTGAACCGTCCGATGAGCGAGCCGCGCAGGCTGGCCTCCTCGATGGAGGCGCCGTGCAGCACGATGGAGTCGGCGATGCGGGTGGCGCGCACCACGCAGCCCGTGCCGATGGAGGTGTTGGGACCGACGTGGCTGTCCACGATGAGGGTGTCCGCGCCGATGATCGCCGGCCCCTCGATCGTGGAGGCGACGATGCGCGCGCCGGGCTCGATGACCACCTCGCCGCGCACCTCGCTGAGCCCGTCGAGGTGGCCGGCGATGCCGCGCGCCTGCGTGGCCAGCATCCTGCGGTTGCAGTCGAGGACGTCGTCCACCCGGCCGGCGTCGGTCCAGTACCCGTCGTACACGCTCGCCCGCACCTCGAGGCGGTGGTCGATCAGCCACTGGACGGCGTCGGTGATCTCCAGCTCGCCGCGCCGTCCCGGCGCGATGCACTCGACGGCCTCGTGGACTGCGGCGGTGAAGAAGTAGACGCCGACCATCACCAGGTCGCTGGCGGGCCGTTCCGGCTTCTCCGTCACGCGCAGGACCGCGCCCGCCGCGTCGAGCTCGGCGACGCCGAACGCCCGGGGGTCGGCTACCCGGCGCACCACGAGCTGCGCGGCGGGGCGCAGGGCGCGGAACTCCTCGGCGATCGGCCCGATCCCGCCTGCCAGCACGCAGTCCCCGAGGTACATGACGAAGTCGTCGTCACCGAGGAAGCCGCGGGCCAGCTTGACGCAGTGGGCCAGCCCCAGCGGCCTGGGCTGGCGGATGTAGGTGACGTGCGCCCCGAACCTCGAGCCGTCGCCGACGACCTCGGCGATCTGCGCCTGCCTGTCGCCGACCACGAGACCGATCTCGGTCACGCCCAGCTCTCGCAGGCTCTCCAGCACGTGCTCAAGGACCGGCTTGTTCGCGATCGGGATGAGCTGCTTCGGCATGGAGTGGCTCAGGGGGCGCATGCGGGTGCCTGACCCGCCGGACAGCACCAGAGCCTTCATGGTGGCCAGAATCCCAACGTCGGGGTCCCGGCAGCATCTCTGACCGTGCTGGATGACAGGTGGTGGCGACCCTCAGCAGGTCAGCTCGCCAGTCCGGCTCTCCGGCCGGCCAGCTCCGCGGCCAGGACGGGGCCGATGACGCTGAGGGGGCCCGGCCGCATCATGTCCACGTGCCGGCAGTCGACGCGGCGCACGTCCAGGCGTCCGTCGACGTGGCGCGCCCAGGCGCGCGGCGTCAGGGTTCCTCTGCTCTCCCTGGCCGCCTCCAGGTGGAGCACGTCGCCGCGGAAGGTGCCGGGCAGCGCCCGGCGTACGGCGGCGCGGGTGCCGAGCGCGGTCTCCACGAGCTCCGCCAGCAGCCGCTCGCTCAGGCCGCTGTCACGGGCCAGGCGCCGCAGCACGGACGCGGCGTCCCCCTCCGGGTCGCCCGGGTGGTGGCGGGCGCCCAGGTCGCTCGCGATCGTGCGGGCGAGGTCCAGCCTGTCGCACTCGGGGTCCGCCGGCTGCGTGTCCTGCCCCGTGCTCGGGAAGGAGTCGAGCAGCGCCAGGAAGCCGACGTCCGCCCCCTCCCGCTGCAGCCCGCAGGCCACCGCGTGCGCGATGCTGCCACCCGCCGACCAGCCCATGAGCTGGTACGGCCCGTCCGGCCGCACCGTGCGGATCCGGGCGATGTAGCCGGCCACCATCGCGGCCAGGTCGCGTGCGGGCGGCCGCCACGCCTGCAGGCAGTAGAGGGGACGCCGGCCCAGGTAGGGCACCAGGCCCGCATAGCACCAGCCGAGCCCCGACAGCGGATGGACGCAGAACAGCGGCACTCCGGAGCCGGTCGTCCGCAGCGGCAGCAGCACATCGGTGTCCATGAGCGGCCAGTGTGCGCCCGCCCCGCCGCCCACGCACCTTCGTCCGTGCGCCGCCGCTCCCGCGCCGTCCCCACGCGTCCCCATGCGTGCGCCGCCACTCCCTCGCCATTCCCCCACCGCTCACGCGTCCTCATGCGTACGCCGCCGCTCCCCCGCCGCCCCGGGCACGGCGGCGGCGCCGTCCGCGATCCTGGCCAGCAGGTCGGCCAGCGGGCCCGGCGTGGAGATCATCGGCCAGTGCCCGGTGTGCAGGGTCTCGAAGTCCCACGTGGGCGCCATGCGCATGGCGGCCACGTCGGGGGCGATCCGGCCGCCCACGTGCTCCATGGAGCAGATGACGTACGTGGCGCGCTGGTCGGCGAGCGGCCGGTTCATCTTGGCGGGGTCGGCCAGGGTGCGTCCCGGGTGGCCCACGAAGCGCCGCGCGAGCGAGTGCGCCTGCCGCGCGGTCAGCCCCTGCCCGTCGCCCACCACGGCGGCGTCGGGGGCCGGCCACCGGCCCGCGTTCTCGGCGATCTGCCTCAGCTCGCTGCCGCGCACCCGCTCGGGGAAGGCGTGCAGCATCGACTTGCCGTCATGCGGCAGGAACCCCTCGATGAACACCGTGTGCGCCACCCGGTCCGGCGCCCGGTCGGCGACCTGGCCGACCACGAGGCCCGAATAGCTGTGCCCGGCCAGCACCACCTCGCGCAGGTCCCGCTCCTCCAGCAAGGCCATGACACGCTCCACGTGGGTCTCCAGCCCCACGTGCGAGACGTCCTCCCCGGCGCCGGCGAGCCCGGGCAAGGTGATGGCCAGCGCGTCGTGGCCGTGCCCACGCAGGCGCTGCTGCACCGCCTCCCAGCACCAGGCTCCCATCCACGGACCGGGCACGAGGACGATCTGTCTCTTCATGGCGCTCTCCATTCACCAACCACGTTCAGGTCACGTCAATGCCTGTCCTCTCACTGTCGGGCCGGCCGGGGCGGCGCTCCATGGAGGCGCGTGGCAGGAAGGTGCAACGCGCCTGCAGCTTGCTGACTCGGTTTTATCTGGTTTGCCGGGCGCCGGGATCGCAAAGTTGGAAGTGCAAGCGAGAACGGCTCCGAAAAACAAATGACTGAGAAAGAGGCAGCGAAATGACGAACTCCATTCTTTCCCCGCGGATTTCCGGCAGGATTGTCAAGCTTGCGGCGGCTGTTGCGACCTTCGGTGCGGCTTTCGGATTGGGCGCCGGCGCGCTGGACCTGGTTGCGGACCGGGCGGCCGGCTCGGTGCTGGCCGACCCGAACACCTGGCCGGTCCCCGCCGCCAACCCTGGCAACACCTGGCCGAAGGTCGTCGCGGCCACCGACCCCGGCAACACCTGGCCGGTGCCCGCCACCACCCCCGGCAACACTTGGCCGGCCCCTGTCGCCGACCCCGACAACACCTGGCCGTCCGCCTAGAAAGGAGAGCCCCGAAAATTGCGCCGGCCGTTGACGAGGAAAGGAGCGACATAAAACGAACACCACGGAAAGACCCCCGCGGAGGCCGCGGGGGTCTTCGTTTTCGTGTGCGTGGCGCGGGCTGTCACCGGGGGCCGATTTCGCGTGTGGCGAGGCGAGGAAGGAAGGCGGCGACGGCGGCGGTGTCACCGGCGTGCCCGGCGGCCGGTCGCGGCCGGCCTCTCCGTCCGAGCGCATGGCATCATCATGCAGCCGCACACCGCACAGGCGACGGGGACATCGTCCGGGCGTCGCCCGGACGATGTCCCCGTCGCGCGCCGTCACGCCGACGGCTGCCTCTCCCAAGCCCGGTACGCCGTCTCGCGGAGCTCTTCGTCGGCGGTGCGCTCCACCCGGGCCATGGCCAGGCGCAGGATGGGCGGCGCCATGACCGAGGTGACGACGGCCACCAGGATGATCATGGTGTAGACCTCTACGCTCAGGATGCCGAGCCGCAGCCCCACCATCGCCACCACGACCTCGATGACGCCGCGCGCGTTGAGCCCGGCCCCCAGGGCGAGCGCCTCCCACCGGTTGAGCCTGCTCAGCTTGGCGCCCGCGTACACGCCGAGGAACTTGCCCAGGATGGCGATGGCCAGGATCGCCAGCCCGGCCAGCAGCACCGGCGGCTCGCCCAGCGCGGTCAGGTCCATGCGCAGGCCCGCCGTGGCGAAGAAGATGGGGGCGAGCGCGCCGAGCACCACCGTACGCAGCGGCGCGAGCTTGGCGGCGTCCACCTTGCCGGCGCTGCCGATGAGGATGCCCATCACGAACGCGCCGAAGACCGCCTCCAGCCCGAGGGCGTGCGTGGCCGCCCCGGCGAGCACGATGAGCACGACCGTGGTGGCCACCGTGGGCCCGGCCCCCTCCGACCTGGCCGCCAGCCTGAGCGAGCCACGCACCAGCGGCCTGCCGACCGTGAGCGCGAACGCGACGATCGCCACGAGGTAGGCCACGGACGTCAGCACGGTCCCCGCCGACACCGCGTGCACGGCCATGGCGCTGACGATCGACAGCATGACCCAGCCGAACGCGTCGTCGATCATCCCGGCGGTGAGCGAGAGCTGGCCGACGTTGCGGTGGATGAGCTTCATGTCCATCAACGTCTTGGCCAGCACGGGGATGGCGCTGACGCACATGGCCACGCCGAGGAAGAGCGCGAAGACCGTGCTGTCGGCCCCGTCGGGGATCAGGGACCCGGGAACGAGGAACCCGGCCGCGACGCCGAACCCGAGCGGTACCACGAGCCCGCCCACGCTGACTCCCGCCGCCGTCCCCGCGCGCCTGCGGACCAGCCCCATGTCCATGTGCATGCCGGTCAGGCCGACCAGCAGGATCACGCCGATCTGCCCGACCGCGTCGAGCAGGTGGAACTGGCCGGCCCGCGCGGGGAACAGCCACTGCTGGAAGTCCGGCGCGAGATGCGCCAGCAACGACGGCCCCACCAGCACGCCGGCGAGCAGCTCACCGACCACGGAGGGCAGTTTCAAGCGGGTCGCGAGCGAGCCCAGCGCGAGCGCCAGCAGCAGCAACGAGCCGACCTGGAGCAGGAAGATCAGTAATTGGTGGGCGCCGATGGGTGCAACGGGAGTCATGTCTTCTCCTCAGTGTTCAGGACGATCCGGTGGGGAAGGCGGCGCCGCGGTGCGCGGCGCCCGATGAGACGGCCTGATCAGGCGGCGATGCGCTTGCGGTCGACCTTGCCGGTGGAGGTACGCGGGAGCGGGTGCTCGACCAGCCGGATGGCCGAGGGGATGGCCGCCCGCGGCAGCCGGGTCGCGCAGTGCGCGCGCAGGCGCAGGCCCGACAGCCCGCTGCTGTGCGCCTTGCGGACGAAGGCGGTCAGCCGGACCTCTCCCCCGTCGCGTGCCGGCACGACGACGGCCTCGACGACGTCGTCGTGCTCCAGCAGGACGCGCTCGACCTGCTCGGGATTGACGCGGACGCCGCGCACCTTGAGCTGGAAGTCGTCCCGGCCGACCAGGAACAGCCGCCCGTCGGGGTCGCGGCGGACCAGGTCGCCGGTGCGGAAGTAGGCGCGCCCGTCGGCGCCGGTGACGAACCGGGCGGCCGACGTGCCGGGATCTGCGCTCAGGTAACCGGTGGTCTGGAACGGCGTCCGGACCAGGAGCTCGGCGGCCCCCGCCCGCTGCGGGCCGGAGGAGTGCTCGAAGACGGCGACGACGCCGGGCAGCGGCTCGCCGATCGGCAGGGGGCCGGGCGCGGCGGCCTCGGCCGCGTCGAACTCGTGCCAGAAGCTGTCATTGGTCTCGGTGCAGCCGTACACGTTGTAGTAGCGGGCCTTCGGGAACCTCTCCGGCAGCGTGGCGCGGACCGGCGCCGGCGCGTGGTCCCCGGTGACGATGACGTGCCGCACGCGGGGGAACACCCCCTCGCCCAGCAACTGGTACAGCATGGGCACGCCCTGGACCACGGTCACCCGCGAGGCGGCGAAGAAGTCGCGGACGTGCCGCGGGTTGGCTGCCACCGCGGGGTCGACCAGGGCGACGCAGCCGCCGTGCCGCAGCGTGGCCCAGATGTCGAGCAGGCACAGGTCGAAGTTGAGCGGCGCGTAGTTGAGCACCACCTCGCCGGGCCCGAGGCCGAAGGCGTCGCCCGCCCAGTCCGTGAAGCGGGTCACCGCGCCGGAGGAGAGCGGGACCAGTTTCGGCGTCCCGGTCGAGCCGGAGGTGGTCAGGACGAAGGCGGTGTGCGTGGCGGTGACGGGTGCGGGCTGGGGCAGCGGCGGGCCGTCGGAGCCGCCGGCGATGACCCGGGTGACGAGGTCCGGGTGTTCCGCGGCGTGCTCGGCGTCGGTGGCCAGCACCTGCGCGCAGCCGGCCCGCTCGCACAGCTCGCGGAGCGCGACCGGGCCCAGGTCGACCGGCGGGAGCAGCACCGGGCGGCCGGCGGCGAGGCAGCCGAGCACGAGCGCGATCGCCTGTGGTGACTTCTGGGCGAGCACCGCGACGGGGCCGGGGGAAAGGGTGGTCAGCTCCGCCTGGGCGTGCCCGGCGAGCGCGGCGAGCTCGCCGTAGCTGACCGTCCCGGTACGGGTCAGCAGCGCGGGCGCGGCGGGATCGGTCTTCGTCCGAGCGATGAATCCGGAAAGCAGGTCAGATGTCATGAAGGTCGCCCATCGGTAGTGGTGGATACCCACGAGCCTCTTCGATGGGCGACCTCGGAACCAGGGGGATCGGCGTCAGCTACGTGCCGGTGACCGGCAGCTTCCTGCCGTCAGGACCGCACGTCCTCCAGCTCCCGGGCCGGGGTGACCTCGCCCTCGGCGCGGGTGGCCAGGACGGATCCGGCCAGGATCAGCACGAAGGAGACGACGATCAGCGCGGTCAGCGGCTCCTGGAGGACGAGCACCCCGGCGGCGATCGCCACGGCCGGGTTCACGTACGTGGACACCAGCGCGCGCGACGGGCCGGCCTCCTTGATGAGCTCGACGTACACCACGAACGCCAGCCCCGTGCAGAGCACCCCCAGCCCGAGGAGCGCGACCAGCACCGCGCCGCTGGGCATGACGGTGGGCCAGGTCCAGGCGGCGGCGGGGGCGTAGACGAGCGCGGCGAAGGCGAGGCAGGCCGCGGTCAGCGGGATGGTGGGCACGTCCCGCAGGTAGCGGTCGGCGATCAGCGGGGCCACCGCGTAGGCGAGCACGGTCAGCAGCACCTCGGTGATCGACCAGGCGTCCCCGCCGTCGAGGTGCGGCCCGGCGAGCACGGCGGTGCCGACCACGCCGAGCGCCAGCCCGGCCCAGCGGGCCCTGCCGAGCCGTTCCTCGCCGCCGGTCATCCGGGCCAGCAGCACGCCGAGTATCGGCGCGGCGGCGATCAGCAGGCCGGCGGTCGAGCTGGAGAGCTGCCGCTCGGCGTCGGACAGCAGCCACCAGGGCGCGAGGATCTCCAGGAAGGCGAACGCGATGACCGGCCGCCAGTGCCGCCGCAGCGTTCCCAGTTGCCCGCCGCGCAGCGCCAGGGGCAGGAGCATCGCGGCGCCGATGGCGGTGCGGGCGAAGACCAGCACGGGTACCGACACCTCGGCCACCGCGACCTTGATCAGCAGGTAGGGAATGCCCCACATGACAGAAATCAGGGCGAACAGCACCCAGCCACGGCGGCTCATATGCAACTCCTTCCGAAATTCGCCTCGGTGGCGAATTCCTGCGGGCAGGCACTTCTTTCGAGTACTAGCACGGCCGCCCGTTCCGGGTCTTCTTCCAGCGTGCTCACTTTCGCGCGGACAGCGCACTTGACTTTATTTGCGAAGAGCGGTCAGGATCGGCATTGCGCATGTATTGGCGGCCATCCGGAGGCAGTGTACGATCTGGCCCGTGGCCCCCGCCACACCACGTCGTGAAAAACGGAGGAATGCGCGATGGCCGACAAAATCCCGAATCCCGCGATGCGGCAGCTCGACGTTCTCGTCGGCACCTGGAAGGTGACGAACTTCGAGGACGGCAAGGAGACCGACCAGGGCACCGTCAGGTTCGAGTGGCTGGAAGGCGGCTTCTACCTGATCCAGCACGTCGAGCTGGGCGTCAGCAGGTCGGTGGAGTACATCGGCTACGACCCGGAGACCGGCACGCTCAAGTCGCACCTGTTCGGCCAGTCCCACGAGATCCTCAAGTACACCTGGGAGGTGAACGGCGACACCCTGACCATCTGGTACGGCGACCCGGGCTCGCCCGCCCGTTTCGTCGGCAAGTTCAACGAGGACCGCAGCTCCAACACCGGGGCCTGGGAATGGCCGGGTGGCGGCTTTCAGTCGACCATGGTCAAGGCCTAGCCCGTTTTTCCCGTCCGCTGCCGGCGCGCGGTGCCGGGCAACCGTCCGGCACCGCGCATTCTCAAAGATGCGTCCGCCTGCGCGCAGAGGTGATGCTGCGATTCGTGGACATCACACAGGTGATTAGAGAATTCGTGGTGACCGAGTATCTTCCGGATACTCCGCCCGACGAGCTCGAGGTCGGCTACGACCTTTTCCGCAACGGGGTCGTCAACAGCCTCGATCTGCTGAGGCTCATTTCCTGGCTGAAGGATCATTTCGGCATCCCCGTCGACGAGCTCGACATCGTCCCGGAGAACTTCCGCACCGTGGCGGCCATCCGCGATTTCGTCGAGTCAGCCCTGCCGGCACCAGCAGAACGGACATTCAAATGATCATTCGCAAGATCTCCGAGGTGGAGCCGGTCGAGTGGGGGAACGGGCTCAGCCACCGCTTCCTGGTCGAGGACGACGGCATGGGGTACACGCTCACCGACACGACCGTCTGGGCCGGGACCAGCTCCCCCCTGGAGTACCGCAAGCACCTCGAGGCCTGCTACTGCATCAGCGGCACGGGCGCGGTGGTCGACGCCGACGGCCGCACGCACGACCTCGAGCCGGGCACCATGTACGCCCTCGACCAGAACGACCCGCACCACCTGATCGCGGCTCCCGGCGAGGACCTGCGCCTGATCTGCGTCTTCTCGCCCGCGCTGCGCGGCGACGAGCGCCACGCGCTCGACGAGGCCGCGTTCTCCTGCTACTGACGGATCTGATCTCGCATGTACGAGTGGAGCGAAGAGCACCGCGAGCTCAGAGCCGAGTTCGCGCACTGGTACGAGGCGCTGGCCGAGGGCCACCTCGAAGCCGACAGGGACGCCGGGCTGCCGATGCGCGCGTGGGAGCGGGTGCGCGCCTCGGGGCTGCTGCGGCTGCCGTTCCACGCCGAATGGGGCGGCCGTGGGCTCGACCTGCTCAGCACCATGTACGTCCTGGAGGGGCTGGGCGAGGGCTGCCGGGACGGGGGCCTGTGCTTCTCGATCTGCACCCAGATCGTCAGCGCCGGGATCCCGCTGCAGCGCTTCGGCAGCGCCGAGCTCAAGGCCCGCTACCTGCCGGGCATCTGCGACGGCGGCACGATCACCGCGCACGCGATCACCGACCCGCGCGGCGGGTCCGACGTGCTGGGCATGGGCATGACGGCCAAGCCCGACGGCGACCACTGGATCCTCGACGGGGACAAGGTCTTCGTGACCAACGGCCCGGTGGCCGATCTGATCGTGGTCTACGCGCTGACCGACGCGAGCCTGGGCCCGTTCGGCCTGACCGCGTTCCTGGTGGAGCGCGGCACCGAGGGTGTGCTGGCCGGCCCGGACGTGCCGAAGATGGGCCTGCGCACCTCGCCCCTCGGCGAGCTCTCCCTGCGCGGCTGCCGGATCCCGGCGGCGAACGTCCTGGGCCGGCCCGGCATGGGCTTCACGGTGCTGGACCACGTGATGCGGTGGGAGATCCTGTGCTCGTTCATCGTCCAGGTCGGCGCGATGCAGCACCGGCTGGACCGGTGCGTCGAGCACGCCACGCGGCGCCGCCAGTTCGGCCGCCCCATCGGCTCCTTCCAGATGATCGCCGACCAGATCGTGGACATGAAGATCGGGGTGGAGACCTCCCGGCGCTGGCTGTACGACGCGGCGGAGGGGTTCGTCCGCGGCAGGGACGTCACCACGGACATCGCGATCGCGAAGGTGCTGGCCAGCGAGGCGAACGTCAAGTCGGCGCTGTCCGCCGTGCAGATCTTCGGCGGGCGCGGCTACCTGACCGAGACCGGCCTGGAGAAGGACCTGCGGGACGCGGTCGGCGGCACCATCTACTCCGGCACCTCGGAGATGCAACGGATCCGCATCGCGCGGATGCTCGGCCTCAAGGAGTCACAGACATGACCGCTGACCTGGCCGCCACCGCGTTCCTGGACGCCGGCCACCCCGTGGTGCGGGACTTCGCCGCCCGCGCCGCCGCCGGCGCCGAGACCCCCGCCGACCAGGCGGTGCGGCTCTACTACGCGGTCCGGGACGACATCCTCTACGACGTCTACGACATCGACATGTCCCGCGACGGGCTGCGGGCCAGCACGATCATCTCCCGCGGCAGCGGCTTCTGCCTGCACAAGTCGATCGTGTACGCCGCGGCCGCCCGGTCGCTGGGCATCCCGGCCAGGCTGGTCTTCGCCGACGTGCGCAACCACCTGGCCTCCGGGCGGCTCAAGGAGCTCGTCGGCGGCGACGTGTTCCGCTTCCACGGCCTGGTCTCGATCCGGCTGGACGGCCGCTGGGTGAAGGCGACCCCGGTGTTCAACAAGACCCTCTGCCGGCTGTACCGGCTCAGGCCGCTGGAGTTCGACGGCACGGCCGACAGCGTCTACCACCCGTTCGACGAGTCCGGGCGGCGGCACATGGAGTTCCTGCGATGGCACGGGGAGTTCGACGACTTCCCGTACGAGCTGGTCCTGGACGCGTTCAGGACGGCGCACCCGCGGCTGCTGGACGGCCACGACCAAACCGTGAAGGGCTCGCTGACAGCCGAGGCGAGTGCCCAGATCTCGATCGTGTGAGGTTCACCTTGAACGAACGCGTCAAGTACACCCTGTCCGAGGACGACATCCCCTACTCCTGGCTCAACATCGCCGCGGACTTCGGGGCCGCGGCGCCCATCCTGGACCCCGCGACGGGCGAGCCTGTCAGCCGGGCGGAGCTCGCCAGGTCGATGGCGGAGCCGCTGATCGAGCAGGAGCTCAGCACCGAGCCGGAGTTCGAGATCCCCGGCCCGGTCCGCGACATCTACCGGCAGTGGCGCCCGACCCCGATGTACCGGGCCCGCAGGCTGGAACGGGTGCTGGACACCCCGGCCCGCATCTACTACAAGTACGAGGGCGTCGCGCCGAGCGGCAGCCTCAAGCCCAACTCGGCGGTCCCGCAGGCGTACTACAACAAGCAGGCCGGCAGGACCGGCCTGGTCACGGAGACCGGCGCGGGCCAGTGGGGCACGGCGATCGCCTCGGCCGCCGCGATGTTCGGGATGACCGCGAAGGTGTTCATGGTCGGGGTCAGCTTCCGGCAGAAGCCGTACCGGCGGGCGCTGATGGAGTCCTACGGCGCCGTCTGCTCGGCCAGCCCCAGCCCGGAGACCGCGGCCGGGCGGGCCGTCCTGGCGGAGAACCCGGACCACCCGGGCAGCCTGGGCATCGCCAAGTCCGAGGCGATGGAGGTGGCCTGGGCCAACTCCGAGCTGGGCTACACCCGCGGCAGCTCGCTGAACCACGTGTGCGCGCACCAGACCGTCATCGGCCAGGAGGCGATCGCCCAGATGGCACTCGCCGACGACTACCCCGACATCGTGGTCGGCCCGTGCGGCGGCGGCAGCACGCTGGCCGGGATGTGCTTCCCGTTCCTGCGCGACAAGCTTCGCACCGGCCGCGACATCCGGCTCATCGCCGCGGAGCCGGTCGCCTGCCCCACCCTGACCCGGGGCCGGATCGCCTACGACCACTCCGACGCGGCGCGGCTCACCCCGCTGTCGCGGATGCACACGCTGGGCCACAAGTTCGTGCCGCCGCCGGTGCACGCCGGCGGGCTGCGGGCGCACGACAGCTCGCCGCTGATCAGCAGGGCCGTCGAGAACGGGCTGATGGAGGCGGTCGCGCTGCGGCAGGTCGCGGTCTTCGAGGCGGGGATCATGTTCGCCCGCGCGGAGGGCATCCTGCCCGCTCCCGAGTCCAGCCACGCGGTCAGGGCGGCCATCGACGAGGCGCTGCGGTGCCGCGAGGAGGGGCGCTCCAAGGCGATCCTCATCGCGCTGTCCGGGCACGGGCACTTCGACCTGACGGCGTACGAGAGATACCTGAACGGCACGCTGCCCGACGACGAGCCCGGCGAGGAGGTGTTCCAGCAGGGGCTGGCGAGCATCCCGCAGCTCGCGGCGGTCGCCGGCGGGGCGTGAGAACCGGTGTGGGCGGCTCCCCCGCCCACACCATTGTCCGCCCGCGAGCGGGGCCGGCCGGGCTCTGGCCGATCAAGTTTCGCTCAAGTATCTTTGCGATCAGATTGACCGTGTCCCGCCAGACGGCTTCGAGGAGACCGTTCCATGCGCGTGGTCATCGCCGGCGCCGGCATCGCCGGGTTGACCGCGGCCCTGAGCCTGCACGCCGCCGGCATCACCGACGTGACCGTGCACGAGGCGGTGGCGGAGCTCCACCCGCTCGGGGTCGGCATCAACATCCTCCCGCACGCCATCCGCGAGCTCATCGAGCTCGGCCTGGCCGACCGGCTCGCCGCGATCGGCGTGGCGACCGCGGACCTGACCTTCCTCACCTCGCGCGGGCAGCGCATCTGGTCGGAGCCTCGCGGGCTGGCCGCGGGCTACCGGTGGCCGCAGTACTCGATCCACCGGGGGCGGCTGCAGATGATGCTGCTGGAGGCCGTACGCGAGCGCCTCGGCCCCGGCGCGGTGGTGCTGGGCTCCCCCGTCACCGGCCTCGACCACGACGCGGACCTGCTCGTCGGCGCCGACGGCATCCGCTCCACCGTCAGGCAGGCGCTCTTCCCCGGCGAGGGCGAGCCGCTGCCGGGCGGCGACGTGTTGTGGCGCGGCACCACGTACGCCAGGCCGTTCATGACCGGCAGGTCCATGCTCATGGTCGGCGACAGCACGCAGAAGCTCGTCATCTACCCCATCGCCCCGCCCGAGGACGACGGCACCCAGCTCGTCAACTGGGCCATCCAGCGCGCGGCGCACGTCGAGGGCGTGCCCCGCGGCGACTGGAACCGGCCCGTCGGCGTGGAGAAGGTGCTGCCCCACGTGGAGGGCTGGCACTGCGACGAGCTGGACGTGCGCGCGCTGATCGCGAACGCGCACCAGGTGCTGGAGTACCCGCTCGTCGACCGCGACCCGCTGCCGTACTGGTCCACGGACAGGGTGACGCTGATGGGCGACGCCGCGCACCCGATGTACCCGACCGGCTCCAACGGCGGCACCCAGGCCGTCATCGACGCGCGGGTGCTGGCGTACGCGCTGGCGAACGGCCTGGGCCTGGAGTTCTACGAGGAGCAGCGCCGGCCGGTCACCAGCAACGTCGTGCTGGCCAACCGCGGTGACGGG
This sequence comes from Nonomuraea sp. NPDC050202, assembly GCF_040656115.1. NCBI lineage: Bacteria > Bacillati > Actinomycetota > Actinomycetes > Streptosporangiales > Streptosporangiaceae > Nonomuraea > Nonomuraea sp. NPDC050202. The sequence goes on from NZ_JBFALF010000011.1 coordinate 90,729, forward strand.
CCCGAGGTCATCCTGCGGCTGACGCACGAGCGGGCGCCGCACGGGTTCGGCGACATCGAGGACGTCATGCCGCTGGCCGAGCGCGAGGAGATCGCGCTGCGCTACAAGAAGCTGGCCGGGTTCGAGCCGGCCACGCTCAACGCGCGCCGGAGCTGGTCGGTGCACCCTCGGCGGCCCTGAAGCTCCGCCGGCGTCTCCTCGCCGTCGCGGTGCTGGTCACAGGGCCAGTCCGACGACGGCGCAGTTGATGAACAGGGCGAGAGTGGACAGGGCGGTCCGGATGCGGTTCCAGGTGCCCCAGCGCCGCCGCGGGTCCCGCTCGGCGAAGTCCTCGGGGAGGTTGTCCGGGTCCAGGTCCCGCACCCACCGGTTGACCGGCACGTTCTGGGTCAGCGAGATCGCGATCGTGCCCAGGCAGAGCGCGGCGGCCACCAGGTACGACACGCGGGCGACCGGGCTCACGGCGAGCAGGCCGAGAGCCAGGTCCCCCAGCGTCGTGATCAGCAGGCAGGCGGGCATGAACGGGTCGTAGCGGGTGGAGAAGAACGCGTGCGCGTGCACGTAGCGATCCGGTGGCAGGCTGGCCAGCAGCGGCCAGCCGCCGAGCTGGGTGCCCAGCAGCACCCCTGCGGCCAGGCCGTTGGCCAGTAGGACGAGCGAGACGACGATCTCCAGCACGGGCCCTCCAGTCAGCCGGCCACCTGTCGATTCCGCCTGGCGGTTTCCATCAGCTCCGCGCCGCGGCGGCTTCCACCTTCTCCTTGATCAGTCGCATCTGGACGGGCGTGTTGCGGTTGAGGCGCTCCTGCATGGTGGCGTCGTCGACCGGCGCCTCCGCCTTCATCTCGAAGTCCTGCACCCAGCGCATGCGCACGCCGCCGTCCTCCTGCAGGTACTCCCAGTAGATCCACATGTACTTGAACGGCCCGGTCTCCACCCGCTGCGAGCGCACGGTGCGGGTGGCCTCGTCGGGCCGCCGCGCCGACACCCAGCTCCACACCTTGCCGTTCTCGTCGGGGTGCAGCGCGAGCCGGAAGAGGATCGTGCCGTCCCGATCAGAAATGATCTTGGCTTCCGAGTACTCGCTGAACAGCTCGGGCCAGGACTCGATGTCGTTGGTCATGTCCCAGACGAGCTGCATCGGCGCGGCGATGACGATCTCGTTGTCGGTGTGCCCGGCCATGTCACGCCCCCGCCTTCGCCGTCAGCAAGTTGTTGATGTACGCGACGGCCTTGGCGGGCGTCGGCATGTCCAGCACGGCGTCGTCGCTGATCTGGACGCCGTAGCGGCGTTCCACCTGGCTGCACAGCTCCAGCAGGGCCAGGGAGTCGTAGCCGAGGTCGCCGAAGCCCGTCTCCGCGATGTCGCCGTCGAGGTCCGCCTGGTCGGTGTCCCCCATCTGGCGCAGGATCGCCCGCAGCTCGTTCAGGTCGAAGGCGCTCATGGTTCGTCTCTCCATTCCGTGTCCTTGTCCGTGCCGGAGTCCGGCGGCCGGGACCGTCCCAGGTTCGTGCATCCGTCTGAAGGGTTTCTCGAGCCGCGCTCGACGCCTCATGCCAGGACCACGGCGACGGCGTTCGCCGTCACCCCGAGCAGCGCGAGCGTGGTGCGCAGCAGGTGCCAGCGCCGCCACAGCGGCCTGGGGTCCCGCCAGTCGGGCGGCACCTCGTCCGGATCGAGGGACTTGACCACCCGGTTGATCGGGACGTTGCAGAAGTGCGAGACCACCGACACGCCCAGCAGCAGCACGGCGCCCGCGGCGAAGAGCAGGCCGGGCCCGGCCCTCGTCAGGAGGGCGAGCGCGATGTCGAGGGCCATCGAGGTGAGCACGATGATCGGCATGGTGGGGTCCCAGCGCCGGCCGACGAGCTGGTGGGTGTAGACGTAGCGGTCGGCCGGCATGGCGAACAGCGCGGGCAGCACGCTCAGCGCCACCGCGAACAGCACCCCTGCCACCACGCCGCTGCCCACCAGCGCCGCCACGGCCAGCAGGTCCGTCACCATCACGGCCCGCCCGCCGCGCTCTCGCCACCCGGCCGCGTCCCGGTACCCGCCGCGGAGTCGCCGTCGCCCGGGCGGGCCTCGGCGACGATGGCCGCGTCGTCGTCGCCGTGCCCCGCCGCCAGCACGGCGGCGTACGCGTCGAGGGCACGGGTGGTCAGCGGCAGCTCGGCCCCGTGCGCCAGCCCCTCCTGACTGGCCAGGCTGAGATCCTTGTGCATGAGCGTGGCGCGGAAGGCCGCGGGCCGGTACGTCCGCCCCCGCATGAACTGCGCGCGGAAGGACAGCACGGGCGAGCGCCAGCCGCTGTGGTCGAAGACGTCCAGCAGCACGCTGCGATCGATGCCCATCGCCTCGACGAACCTCACCGCCTCGGCCAGCCCGAGGATCTGCACGCCCAGCATCAGGTTGAACGCCAGCTTCAGCGCGCTGGCGTTCCCCGTCGGCCCGAGATGGCGGACCTCCTGCCCGATGGCGTCGAGCACCTCGCGCACCTCCTCCACCACCGGCTCCTCCCCGGCGGCGAAGACCCGCAGCGCGCCCGTGGCGGCCATCGCGGGGTTGCCCAGCACGCACGCCTCCACGCGCCGCACCCCCGCCTCGGCCAGCCGCTTGGCGGCGTGCACGGCGAACGTGGGCGTGACCGTCGAGGTGTCCACGACGATCGTGCCCGGCCGCAGCCGCCCGTCGAGCTCGCCGAACAGCACCTGCTCCACGGCGGCCTCGTCGGCGAGGCTGAGCAGCACCACCTCGGCGCCGGACACCGCCTCCGCCGCCGAGGCGGCGACCGTGGCGCCCGCCTTCCCCACCGGCACGGCCTTGTCCGGGCTGCGGTTGTACACGGTGACGCTCGCGCCGGCGTCGAGCAGGGCGCAGGCCATCCCGGCGCCCATGCCGCCCAGCCCGAGCACGGCGATCGGCTTCGGCTGCACGGTCACCGCTCCGCGGGGTGGGTCTGCACGGACAGCTGCGAGATGCAGCGCATCGTGGCGTCGCGGAAGTATCGGCCGAACCCGGCCGCGTCGCTGGTGTCCCGCTGCTCCTGCAGGTAGGGGGCGAGCTTCTCCTCGATCAGGTGCACGCCGCGCTGCGCGGCCATGTGGCGGGCGATGGCGGCGAACTCGCCCTCGTAGTGGATGACGCGCACCATCACGTCGTCCTTGATGAAGACGGCCGTGCCGAGCAGCCGGCCGGCCGCCGCGCCGTCGTCACCGGTGAACACGGGGGTGTCCACCCGCTGGAAGCCGGCGAAGATGTCGGCGATCTCGTCCTCGTGGCCGGGCTTGACTCGATAGGTGATGGCCGCGAACGGCATGGCGTCCTCCTTCTCTCACCCGAAGGCCACTTTGGCGATCAGGTCGAGCTGGTCCACATCGGGCGTGCAGGGAATCAGCATGAGCTCGTCGCATCCGGCGGCGGCGTAGCCGTCGATGGTCTCGCGCAGCCGGGAGTCGTCGGCGATCACGCTGTCGGCCAGGAAGCGGGCCTTCTGACCGGTGTAGGCGTAGTAGTCGAGCAGGTAGCGGGCGCCGGCCCGCTTGCGTTCCGCGCCGGGCGCGACGTAGGCGAGGGCACCCAGTCTCGGCGTGTCCGTCCGGCCCGCGGCCGTCCAGGCCCGCCGCACCTCTTCGGCGACCTCGGCGTAGCGGTGCAGCGGGGTGCTGCCGGAGATCCACCCGATGCCGTAGGTGGCGGCCCTCGTCAGCGCGGCGGCCGAGTTGCCGCCGACCCACACCGGGATGTGCCCGCGCTGCGGGCGGGGGCCGATGCCGGGGAGCGCGCCCTGGCCCGACCACACGCGTCTCATCTCGTCCAGCAGCTCGTCGAGGCGCCGCCCGCGCCCGCCGTACGGCACGCCGGTCGCGGCGAAGTCGTCCTCGCGCCCGCCGGCGGCGACGCCCACGACCAGCCGGCCGTTCGCCAGCCTGTCCACGCTGGCCAGCTGCTTGGCCAGGAGCGCCGCGCTCGGGCGGTAGCCGGCGAGCAGGATCGTGGGGGCCAGGGTGATGCGCTCGGTCACGGCGGCGGCGGCCGCGAGCGTCACCACGGGGTCGTAGCTGTCGTAGACCAGCCGGTCGAGCACGGCCAGCGTGCTGAAGCCGAGCCGGTCGGCCCTGCGGGCGAACTCGGCCAGCTCCCGGCCGTCCGCCCCGGGGACGGTGCTCGGCAGGCCGACTCCGATGTCCATCGGGTCAGATCCCGCCGTCGACGTTCAGCGTCACGCCGCTGATGTACTGGGAGGTGTCGCCGGCCAGGAACAGCACCGCGCCGGCCACGTCGTTGGGCCGGCACAGCCGCCCCAGCGCCGTGATCGCGACGACGCGCTCCACCACCTGCGGCGGCAGCCCCGCGCCCGGCTCCGTCTCGGTGAGCCCGGGCGCGACCAGGTTGACCCTGACGCCGCGCGGCCCCAGCTCCTTGCACAGCCCCCGGGTGAACCCGACCAGCGCCGCCTTCGAGGCGGAGTAGTGCACGCCGTTGACCCGCCCGCGCAGGGCCGCCGACGCCCCGATGTTGACCACCGAGGCCCCGTCTGCCAGCACGCCCAGCATCGCCTGTGTGACCAGGTAGGCGGAGGTCACGTTGTGGTCGAGCAGCCGCCGCCACTCCTCCCCCGAGATCTCGGCGAACGGCGCGGAGCCGTCCACGCCGACGTTGTTGACCAGGACGTCGAGCCGCCCGAACTCCTCCGCCACGGTGCCGGCCAGCCGGCGGTTGTCCGCGGAGTCGGTCACGTCCGCGCGCACCACCCGGTTGCGGTCGCCGAGCTCCTTCAGCTCCCTGGCCAGGCTCTCGGAGTCCTCGCCCTCGGTGTGATGACAGGCCAGGACGTGTGCGCCGGCCCCCGCGAAGGCGAGGACCGTGGCGCGGCCGATGCCCCTGGTCCCACCGGTCACCAGCACGCGCTTGCCGCGTAGCCCTTGATCCATCAGACCGTTCCTCTCCTTGCGACGTGCGGCTCTGCTGAGCCGGCCACGCCATCGTGGCGGCGGCGGCTGGTCCGTCCCTCGAAGCGCGGTCGAGAACGGCGGCCGCCCGCGGTGGCTCCAACCGGCTTCGAGCCCGGCTCCACCTCGTGATGGAAGCGTCGCCAGCGACCCGGCACGACCGTCGGCAACGCACGGGTGCGAGAAAGGAAGTTCCGAATGACGGGCATCGCTCCGGACGTCACCACCCCAGCCGGACTCATCCGGCTGTGCAACGCCTTCTGCGAATCGAAGGCGCTGCTCACCGCGGTGGAACTGGACCTGTTCACCGAGCTGCACGACAACCCGGCGACCGAGGAGGAGATCCGGGAGCGGCTCGGGCTGCACGGCCGCGGCCTGCGCGACTTCCTGCTCCTGCTGACCGCCCTCGGCCTGCTCGAGCGGCAGGGCGACAGCTTCCGCAACGCCCCCGGCACCGACCAGTACCTGGTGCGCGAGCAGCCGACCTACATCGGCGGCTTCATGCACCGGGCCAACGCCAACCTCTACCCGGCGTACGGCAGGCTGGCCGAGGCGCTGCGCACCGGGCTGCCGCAGACGCAGGGCGACTTCGAGGACGTGCTGCGCGACCCGAAGGTGCTCGGCCGCTTCATCCACATGATGGACGCGCTGACCCAGGTGCTGGGTCCCCAGCTCATCGAGGCGTACGACTTCTCCGGGCACGCGACGCTGCTCGACGTCGGCGGCTGCCGGGGCAACCTCGCCGGCCAGATCGTCAAGGCGCACCCGGAGCTGACCGGCACGGTGTTCGACCTGCCGCAGATGGAGCCGTTCTGCGCAGAGCACATGGCCGGCCTGGGCCTGACCGGGAAGGTGGCCTTCCACGCCGGCGACTTCTTCAAGGACCCGCTGCCGCAGGCCGACGTCGTGGTCATGGGTCACGTGCTGCACGACTACGACCTCGACCGCCGCCGGTTCCTGGTGGAGAAGGCCGCCGCGGCGGTCCGCCCCGGCGGCGCGCTGCTGGTCTACGACCGGATGCTGGACGAGGGCCCCGCCCAGGTGGAGAACCTGGTGATCAGCCTGGACATGCTGCTGGTCACCGAGGGCGGCTCGGAGTACCCGGTCGAGGAGCTGCGGCAGCACGCCGCGCTGGCCGGCTTCACCTCGCTGGAGGAGAAGCAGCTCGGGGAGTTCGACACCCTACTGATCTGCCGCAGAGGCTGAGGGGCCGGGGTGGCGGGGCACCGCGAACTGCGTGATGCAGCGCAGCTGGCTGGCGTGGAAGGTCTTCATGAAGCCCTCCACCGTGCCGGTGTCGCGCGGCTTGTTCAGGTAGGGGGCGAGCTTGCGCTCCACCTCCGCCACGCCCGGCTGGGCGGCCATGAACCGGATCACCGCGTCGAGGTCGCCCTCGTACTCGATGAAGCGCACCAGCGTGCTGTCCCTGATGAAGACCGCCGTCGCGAGGATGCGGCCCGCCCGGGCGCCGTCGGCCCCGGGGACCACGTTCCCCGCAGGCCGCCGGAAGTTCGAGAACACCTCGGCGACCTCGTCCTCGCATCCGCCCTTGATGTCATAAGTGATCGCCGCGTACGGCATGGCAACTCCTCGGGATCGCGGAAACGTCGTCCCAGGATGCGCACCGGGGCTCGAAGCACCCTCGCGAACCGCTCGCGAGCTTCGGCATCCGCTCCATGCCGGTTTGATCCGCCCTTGAGCCGCCGATGGGAGCTTGCCGGTAAGCGGCAGGACCCGGTCCGGCACAGGGCGGCCGAAGCAACCTGTCACCCAGAGGAGGATTCGGGATGACCACGACCTCGACCGACCGTGCCCCGGAGTCGCAGGGTCCCGGCGAGGAGCAGCAGGAGCTGCTCATGATGCTGGCAGGCAAGTGGGTGGCGGGCACCCTGAACGTGCTCGCCCGCCTCGGCGTCGCCGATCTGCTCGCCGACGGCCCGCGCGGCGTGGCCGAGCTCGCCGCGGCGACCGACACCCACGCGCCGACCCTGCACCGGTTCCTGCGCGCCGCCGCGTCCGTCGGCGTCTTCGCCGAGCGCGAGGACAAGCGTTTCGAGCTCACGCCGAAGGCGCAGTACCTGCGCAGCGACGTGCCGGGCTCGCTGCGCTACCTCGCCTACTTCTACGGCGAGACCACCGTCTGGAACTGCTGGGGCTACGCCATCGACACCGTGCGCACCGGCGAGCCGAACGGCCACAAGCTGCGTGGCGGCAAGAACTTCTTCGAGTATCTGGAGCAGGAGGCCCCGGAGTTCGCCGCGGCCTTCCACAAGGCCATGTCGGAGCTGAACGAGAGCCGCGCGCCGAAGATCGCCGACTCCTTCGACTTCGGGCGGTTCGCCACGATCGCCGACATCGGCGGCGGGCAGGGCCGGTTCCTGTCGGCGATCCTGCGGCGCTACCCCGGCTCGCGGGGCATCCTGTTCGACATCGAGACCGCCATCGCCTCGGCGCCCCCCGTCCTGGCCGCGCAGGGTGTCACCGACCGGGTCGAGCTGGTCAGCGGCAGCTTCTTCGACGAGGTGCCGTCCGGCGCGGACGCGTACACGCTCAAGGCCGTCATGCACGACTGGGCGGACGCCGAGTGCCGCAAGGTGCTGGGGCGGATCAGGCAGGCGATCGGCGACGACGCCGGCGCGCGCGTCCTCATCGTGGACGGGGTGGTCCCCGAGGGCAACGACCCGCACTACATCAAGCTGATGGACATCTCGATGGCGGTGACCAACGGGGGCCGCGAGCGGACCGTCGCCGACTGGACGAGCCTCGTGGAGGAGTCGGGCTTCGAGGTCGTCGCGATCCATCCGACGCTGCCGCCGCACAGCATCGTCGAGGCCCGTCCCGTCTGAGCGGCCCGAGAGAGGCGAGGAAGATGAGCAGCGAACAGGCGGTCCCCTACCCGTTCCCGCGCCCGTCGGCACTCGACGTGCCGGCCGAGCTGCGGGACCTGCGCGATCGGCCGGTGGTGCCCGTGGTGCTGCCGAGCGGCGACCGGGCGGTGCTGGTGACGCGGTACGAGGACGTGCGGTCCGTGCTGACGGACCTGAGGGTCAGCCGCAACCTCAACCGGCCGGACGCGGCCCGCATGACCTCGAACAACAAGATGTTCCAGGACGACAGGATGGACCCGGACCCGCCGGAGCACACCCGGGTCCGGCGGCTGGTGATGAAGGCGTTCACGGCCACGATGGTGGAGAACCTGCGCCCCAAGGTGCAGGAGATCGTGGACGAGCTGGTGACGAAGATGGAGAACGGGCCGTGCCCCGCGGACGTGTCGGAGGCCGTCGCGTTCCCGCTGTCCATCCGGGTCATCTGCGACCTGCTGGGCGTGCCGACGGAGGATCAGGACCGCTTCCGCGGCTGGACCGACCGGTTCCTGTCCACCGGCAAGTACTCGGGCCCGGAGATCGGCGCGGCGATGGCCGAGCTGGGCCAGTACATGGGCCGGCTGATCGAGAGCAGGCGGGCGGATCCCCGTGACGACCTGATCAGCGCGCTGACCCAGGTCCACGAGGACGACGACACCCGGCTCAGCGAGTACGAGCTGCACTGGTGGTGCCGGCTGCTCCTGCTCGTCGGCTACGAGACCACGGCCAGCCAGATCGGTTACATGGTGGCCAAGGTGCTGGCCCATCCCGACCAGCTCGCCCGGCTGCGCGCGGACCTGTCGCTGGTGCCGGCCGCCGTCGAGGAGGTGCTGCGCTGGAAGCTGCTCAACGGCTCGTTGTCGATGCTGCGCTACGTCACCGAGGACATCGAGGTCGGCGGGGTGACGGTGCCCAAGGGGACCAGCATCATCCCGGCCGTCGAGTCGGCCAACTGGGACGAGAGCGTGTTCTCGTGCCCGGGCGAGTTCGACGTCGCGCGGACGTACAACTACCACCTGACGTTCAGCGTGGGACCGCACTTCTGCATCGGCGCCTCGCTGGCGCGGCTGGAGCTGGGGATCGTGCTGGAGACGCTGCTGCGCAGGCTTCCGGACCTGCGGCTGGCCGTCCCCGCGGACGAGCTGGGGCGCAGCGAGGGCACGCTGATCGGGGGGCTGCTCGAGATCCCGGTGGAGTGGTGAGCATGCGCGTGACGGTCAACCGCGACACCTGCTGCGGCAGCGGCCTGTGCGTGGTCGCGGTGCCGCAGGTGTTCGGCCACGACGACGAGACCGTCGTCGTGGTGAACGAGCCGGAGCCGCCGGCCGCGCTCGCGGACCTCGTCCGCGAGGCGGCCCGGCGCTGCCCGACCGGGACGATCCTGCTGCTCGACGACGAGTGACACGACGCGGGAGAGCCGCCGGCGGACTGTGTCCGCCGGCGGCTCCTTCGCGTCGTGCCGTCCGTCAGCCCGCCAGGAGCTTGGCCTCCACGTCCGGGTCCAGGTCGACCAGTTCGTGTGCCACGCGGTAGCGCGACTGGGAGCCCTCGGGGACGTCCCCCTCCACCGCGCGCAGCCAGGCCCAGGTGTCGGCCACCGTCTCCTCGACGGGACGGCAGCGCAGCCCGGCGGCCACCGCCTTGGACACGTCGGTCCTGTGCAGCAATTCGTGCATCTCGCCGGGCGGCAGCCAGCCCGGCAGGCCGGTCCAGGGCCGGATCCCCGCCTTCAGGATCGGCTCGGGGTCGATCCAGCGCAGCTCGGCGCCGGCGCCGGTGACCTCGACGCAGGCGGTGAGGAAGTCCTCCGTCGTGGCGTGGCCGGGCGGGCACACCAGGTTGTAGGCGCCGTGCAGGTGGTTCCGCGCGGCGTCCAGGATCCAGGTGGCCAGGTCGCGGACGTCGATGTACTGCAGCGAGGCGGTCCGCGGCCCCGGCGCGAGCTGGAGGCCCCCGCGGGCGGCGCGGCGCAGCCACCACGGCACCCGTCCGGAGTTCTCCCTGGGGCCGAAGATCAGCCCTGGCCGCACGCGCAGGGCCCGGCCGCCGAGCGCCTGCTCCGCGGCCACCTCCCCGCCCGCCTTGGCGTTGCGGTAGTCGGTGTCGCCGTCGTCCGGCGAGCCGGCCACCACCGGCCGCTCCTCGGTGAGCGGCGCCGGGACGGGGAAGTCGTAGATTCCGCGGCTGGAGACGTAGGTGTAGTGGCCGATGCGGCCGTCGAGCAGCCGCAGCGTGTCGCGGACCACCTGCGGTGCGCCGGACCACGTGTCCACCGCCACGTCCCACTCGCCCTTCTGGAGCGGCGCCATGCCGTCCGGGAGGCTGCGGTCGCCGTGGAGCGCCTCGACGCCGGGCGGCGGCGCGTGCCGCCCCCGGTGGAACACCGTGACGTCCCAGCCTCTGGCCACCGCCGCCTCGCTCACCGCACGGCCGACGAACTCCGTACCGCCGAGCAGGAGTACGCGCATCTGATTCCTTTCTCTTCAGCCTGCGCTGCGGCCGACCCGCAGCGCCCCGGACGGGCAGAGGCGCTCCGCGCGGAGGGCCTTGTTCCGCGCGTCCCCGGAGGGCTCCGCGGTCAGCACCACGACCAGGCCGTTCTCGTCCTGGTCGAAGATGCCGGGTGCGGTCAGCGCGCACATGCCCGCGCCGATGCACACCTCCTGGTCCCCGTGGACCTCCATCTGCCTGCCTCCTCCCTCGCGCTCACCAGGTGACCGGCAGCGCGTCGATGCCCTGGATCGCGCCCGGCGGGCGGGCGGCCAGCTCGTCCGCGGGCACGGTCATGCGCAGCGTCGGGATGCGCTGCCACAGCGCCGTCAGCGCGATCTGCAGCTCCAGCCGCGCCAGGTTCTGGCCGAGGCACTGGTGGCGGCCGTAGCCGAAGGCGATGTGGCCGCCGGCGTCGCGGCCGGCGTCGAACGTGTCCGGGTTCTCGAAGACCTCCGCGTCCCGGTTGGCGAGCGAGCCCGGGATGAGGACGCCCTCCCCCGCCTTGATCACCTCACCGTCGATCTCGATGTCGGCGGTGGCGACCCGGATGTTGGCACTGTCGGCGATCGACTGGAAGCGCAGCAGCTCCTCCACGGCGGGCACGATCGCCTCGGGATCGGCCCGGATCGCGGCGAGCTGGTCCGGGTTCTCCATGAGCGTGACCGCGCCGAGGGAGATCATCGCCGCGGTGGTCTCGTGCCCCGCGATGAGCAGCGACATGGCCGCCAGCGCGAGGTCGTCGTCGGGGATCCGGCCGGTGCCGGCCAGTCGCCCGATGAGACCGGCACCGTCCGGGGTCTTCTTGTACTCGGTGACCAGGTGCTCGAAGTAGGCCAGCAGCTCGGCGCCCGCCTGGCGGCCCTCCGCGGTGGAGAAGGTCCGCACCAGCCGCCGGATGGCGTCCTGGAAGAAGTCGCGGTCCTCCCAGGGGGCACCGAGCAGGCGGCAGATGACCCGGAAGGGCACCGGCAGGGCGAACTCCCGGTACAGGTCGGCCGGCGGGCCGTGCTCCAGCATCTCGTCAAGGGCCTCGTGCACGATGCGCTCGATGTCGGCCCGCCGCTCGCGCACCTTCTTCAGCGTGAAGTCCGGCAGGAACATGCGGCGCTGGATGTCGTGCTCGGGCGGGTCCATCCCGATCAGGGCCTGGCGCTTGCGCTCGGTCAGCAGCTCCACCTGCACCGAGATGACCGGGAAGCCGGGACGCCTGCGGTCGGAGGACAGCCTCGGGTCCTTCAGCAGCGTCCTGGCCTGGTCGTACCGGGTCACCAGCCAGGCGAGCTGCCCGGCGTAGGTCGTCACCCGGCGCAGCGCCGGGCCCTGCCGCAGCTCCGCGTACGCCGGGGGTGGAAGGTGCGGGCAGACGCGGGCCTGGGGGAAGGCGGGCGGTGCTGTGGTCATCGCTTCTCCTGCTCGTGTCCTGAACAACCGGCCGGCGAGCGCATCAGTGTCCCCCGGCCACGTAGATCACCTGGCCGCTGACGTTCCCGTTGGCCTCCGAGCTCAGGAACAGCACGGTGTTGGCGACGTCCGCGGGCGTCGACACCTTGCCGACGGGGCGGTCCTGGTTGAGCATGCGCTTGATCTGCACGTCGTCGAGGCCGGCGAACGCCGCCTGCTTCTCCGCCGGGAACCGCCGCAGGAAGCCCCTGCTCACCGTGGCGCCGGGGGCGACCACGTTGACGAGGATGCCGTCGGGGGCCAGCTCGGTGGCGAGCGTGCGGCCGAGGCCGTGCAGCGCCGTCTTGCTCGCCACGAAGGCCTCGTCGCCGGTGGCGCCGCGGGTGACGATGTTCGCCGAGATGAGGATGATGCGGCCCCATCCCTGCCGCTTCATGGCCGGCAGCGCGGCCTGCACCGTGTGGAAGGATCCCTCGACGTCGGCGCGCAGCAGCGGCACCCACTCCTCGGGCGGGACGTCCTCGAAGGGCACGGGAGTGGTGCGGGTGCCCTCCTGCGCGGAGGCGCTGAGCACGAGGACGTCGAGCCGCCCCCACTCGTCGAGGACGGCACCCACGGCCGAGCGGATGGAGGCCGGGTCGGTGAGGTCGTACTTCACCACCAGCGCCTTTTCCTCACCGATGGCGCGCGCCAGCTCCTCCGCGCGGCCCGCGTTGTGCCGGAAGGTCAGCGCGACGCGGGCGCCTTCGGCCGCGAACGCCTCGGCCATGGCGGCTCCGATGGATCCGCTGCCTCCGGTGACCAGGACGACCTTGCCGGCGAGTCCGAGTTCCATGCTGGCTCCCTTCAGTGTGTAGCGTCGCGGTCGGGCGTCGATGTCGGCTCGAATCCGACTGAAGCCGGCGAAACGTGCACGGCGTCAGTAACGGGTCCCGGCGGTGGCGCTCTGGACCACCTGGAGCTGGTTGCCCTCGGTGTCGAAGGCGGTGCCCGTCCCCGACGCCGTCCAGGAGGCGGCCGAGGTGAACCGGCCGGCCTGCTGCACGCGTACCTCGCCGATCCAGCTTCCGTCGTCGTCGGCGTACATGAAATGGCGGAAGGTGAACTCGAAGCCCTGCGCGGTGGTGCGCCAGGAGCCGAGGCTCAGGTGACCCGCCCCGGTCGTGGTCGCCACGCAGATGCGGTCGGCGGTGAAGGCGAACAGGCCCGACTCGCCCGGCCTGTTCGGGATGGCGAAGGTCACCTGCACGGCCCAGGTGCCGAGCAGCGGGCTGAGCCGGCTCTCGCCGGTGTCGGTGTCGGCGGCGGCGGCCGTCGTGCCGCCGAGCAGGCCGAGGCCGACCAGCGGGGCGAGAGTGCCGCCGCGGCTGAGCAGGCTGCGGCGGTTCAGTTCCGTTCTCATGGCGGGCTCCTTCCGAGCTCCAGGGGGTTCTCCTTTATCCGGCGCCCTGCTCGAGCGGCGGTCCAACCTGGGTCGGCCGCCGCTCGGCCGCTGCCTGCTCCGTCTTCGAGGCGCACCTGTGAGCCTGGGCGCACAGGCACGGCCCTGCCTTACGGACGGGCCTCGCAGAAGGGACAACCCTGGCATGAAGCTCGGTGTCAACCTCTCCTACCTCGACGGGGTGGAGGTCGCGCGGGAGGCCGAACGGCTCGGCTACGACGTCGCGGTCGTCCCCGAAGGGTTCCGCGCGGACGGCGCGACCGTCCTCGGTGCCGTGGCCACCGCGACCACCCGGATCGGCCTGGCCTCCGGCGTCTTCCAGATCCCCGGCCGCACGCCGGCGATGACCGCCCTGACCGCCTCGACGCTCGACGCCCTGTCAGGGGGCCGGTTCCGGCTCGGGCTGGGGGTGTCGAACCCGGACATCTCGGAGGGCTGGCACGGCGTGCCGTTCCGTCGGCCGCTGGCCAGGGCCAGGGAGTACGTGGACATCGTGCGCCGCACGCTGGCCCGCGAGCCGGTCACCCACGACGGCGCCCACTACCGGCTGCCACCGGAGGGCTGCGCGGCGACGCCGCTGCGCCTGTACAGCGAGCCGGTGGCCGAGCGGATGCCGATCTATCTCGCCGCCGTCGCGCCCGGCGGCCTGGAGCTGGCCGGTGAGATCGCCGACGGCTGGCTGGGCGCGTTCTCCCCGCCGGACGAGCTGCCCAAGACCATCGAGTCGCTGCGCGCGGGACGGCTGCGCGCCGGGCTGCCGCTGGCCGGGTTCGAGGTGTCGTGCGGGGTGCCCATGGCGCTGGGCACCGACGTGGAGGCGGCCGCCGCGCCGATCAGGGGGTACCTGTCGCACTTCCTCGGCATGGGCGGCCGCAGCCGCAACGTCTACCTCTCGCTGTTCGAGCGGATGGGGTACGGCCGCCAGACCGGTGTCGTGCACGAGCGCATGGCCGCGGGCGACCCGCAGGGCGCCGCCGCCGCGGTCCCGGCCGGCCTGGTGGACCGCATCTCGCTGCTCGGCACGCCGGACCGGATCGCCGCCAGGATGCGGGCGTACGCCGATCAGGGCATCACCACGCTGGTGATCTCGCCCTTCGGCGGCACGACCGCCGAGCGGCTGCAGATTCTCCGGATCGCCGCGACGGCGCTCGGCCGCGCCGGGCTCGCGGCCTGACCGCCATGGACGCCGGCGGAAGGACGCGACGGTGGGGCGCGGCGCTGCGAGGGCTGCGCGGCAACCCGTGGGCGGTCATGACGACCACCTGCCTCGGATACTTCATCACGATCCTGAACTCCACGTCGGTCAGCATCGCCGTCCCCGAGATCCAGGCGGGGCTCGGCGCCGGCCTGAGCGAGGTGCTGTGGGTCGTCGGCGGTTACGTGCTGGCGCTCGCCGTGCTGACCGTCACCGCCGGCCGGCTGGGGGACGTGGCGGGCCCGCGCAACGTGTTCCTGGCGGGGATGGCGGTCTTCGCCGTCGCGTCGGCGCTGTGCGGGCTCGCCCAGTCGCCGTGGCAGCTCATCGGCGCCCGGCTGCTCCAGGGCGTCGGCGCCGCGCTGATCATCCCGCAGACGCTGACGATGATGACCCTCGTCTTCCCGCCGGAGCGGCGCGGGCGGGCAAGCGCGGTGTGGGGGGTCACCGCCGGGCTCGCCGGCGTGGCCGGCCCGACGCTCGGCGGCCTGCTGGTCTCGACCGCCGGATGGCGCTCGATCTTCGTGGTCAACCTGCCGGTCGGCGTGCTGATCGTGGTGCTCACCCTGCTGGTGGTGCCGGCCGGGCACGCCCGGCAGGCCAGGCGGCTGAACGGGCTGGGCGCCGCCCTGGCCGGCGCCGGGCTCGGCGCGATCACGTTCGGCCTGCTGGAGGGCAGGCACTACGGCTGGGGCACGGTCGTGTCGTTCGTGACCGTGCCGATGGTCATCGTGGCGGGGTTCGTGCTGCTGGCCGGGTTCGTGGTCCACCAGCACCGGGCGCGCGAGCCGCTGGTGCCGACGCGGCTGTTCGCCGACCGCACGTTCACGGTGATGACCGTCTCGATGGCGATCGTGTCGATGTGCGTGATCACGCTCTCCCTGACCATGACGCTCTACCTGCAGTCGGTGCTCGGCATGACGGCCGCGCAGGCCGGGCTCACGCTGGCGCCGTGGGCGCTGGGCATGACGTTCGGGTTCCCCGTCACGGGCCGCCTGGTGGACCGGTTCGGCGGTGAGCGGGTGCTGCTGGGCGGGCTCACCGTGTACGCCGCCGCCCTCGTCGCCGTCGGGCTGCTGTGCCGGCCGGGAGTCGGCGGGCACGTGCTCGTGGTGCCGCTCGCGGTGGCCGGGCTGTCGCAGTCGGCGGCGTTCGGCCCGATCACCTCGCTGGCGATGCGGGACGTCGGCGCCGACCTGGCGGGGGCCGCGTCCGGGGTGTTCAACACGATCCGCCAGACCGGCACGCTCGTCGGCGTCTCCGTGCTGGGCACGGTGCTGCAGGCGCGGCTGGACGCCGTCACCGCGTCGCCCCACGGGGCCGCCTTCGGCGACGCAGTCAGGTTCACGCTGTCCGGGTGCGCCGCGAGCGTGATGCTCGCGGCGCTGGCCTGCTACCTGAACGGGCGGGCGCGCACGGTCAGTGCGGAACCCGCGCCACGGCCAGATGCAAGTCGGTCCCCGTCGGCGTGATCCCGTCGAACTCCAGACCGGCCCGCTCGAACAGCGCGGCGTAGTCCTGCTCGGTACGCTCCCTGCCGCCCATGACCAGCAGCATGTGCAGGTCCATCGACGGCACGAACTTGCTCTCCGGCGGATCCTGCAACAGCGGGTCGGCGATGACGATGCGCGCCCCCGGCTTCGCCGAGGCGGCCACGTTGCGCAGGATCCGCTCGCAGTCGTCGTCCTCGTACATGTGCAGCGTCAGCTTGAAGACGTACAGGTCGGCGCTGAAGGGCACCTCCCGGAAGTAGTCGCCGGTCACCAGGGCGCAGCGGTCGGAGAACGGGCCGGACAGCAGCTCGTCGTCCACCACGGCCAGCGTGGCCTCGATGTCGAACCAGACGCCCGACAGGTGCGGGGCGTGGTCGAGGATCGCCCGCAGCAGTGTCCCCTCCCCCGCGCCCATGTCGGCGACCGTGTGGACGCCGTCCAGGGGCAGCGCGTTCACCAGCTTCGGGTTCATCTGGTCGGACCAGGACGTCATCCCGCGGAACATCCGCGCCTGCGCCTCGGGGTGGTCCTTGAGGTAGCCGAAGAAGTCGGTGCCGAAGACGTCGGGGAACAGGCACTTGCCGGCGCGTACGGCGTCGGCGAGCTTGCCCCACATCACCCAGCCCCAGTCGGACGGGGTGAGCAGGGTGTGGATCAGGCCGCCCGGGGCGTCCCTGCGCATGGCGCGGGACATGTCCGTGTGCCTGTACACGTCGGGGGTCACCTGCTCGAAGATGCCGTACGCGGCGAGCGCGCGCAGCAGGCGGGCCAGTGCCTTCGGCTCGGCCCCCACCCCCGTGGCGATCTCGGCGACCGGCGTGGGCCCGTCGCCGACCGCGTCCGCCAGCCCCAGCTCGGCCGCCGCCCGCACGATCGCGGCGTCGTGCACCGAGTTGGACAGACGGCGAACCCTGGCCGCGGGAGACGGTTCCGTTTTGCTGCTCATTTCCGCTTCCTCTCACCACCCGGTGGACGATGTGCCGCCTCATGCTGTTCTCGGCCGCTCGAACACCGAGCGAGACCAGGACGAGAGTCCAGCGCCGCTTGCGGGCGCCTTGAGCCCTGGCGCCCATCGTCGTCGGTGATGACTTCTCGGAGAGCAGGAGACCACCGATGACGCTCAAGTTCCCGTTCGACTGGCCGCCCGGGGCACAGCCGCCGGAGGAACTCACCAAGCTCCGGGACGAGCCGGTGGTGCGGGCGGTCATGCCGAGCGGCGACCCGGTCTGGCTGGTGACGCGCTACGCGGACGTCCGGGCGGTGCTGTCGGACCGGCGCCTGAGCCGTAACCGGGAGCGCCCCGGCGCGCCACGCATGACCGCGGCGCCGAGGACCAAGATGTTCCAGAACCCGAAGATCGACCGGGATCCGCCGGAGCACACCCGCATGCGCCGGCTGATGACCAAGGCGTTCACCCCGGCGCGGATCGAGCGGCTGGGCCCGTACGTCGAGGAGGTGGTGGCGGAGCTGCTGGACCGCTGGCGCAGGCCGCCGGTGGACCTCGTCGCCGAGTTCGCCCTCCCGCTGACGCTGCGGGTCATCTGCCGCCTGCTCGGCGTGCCGGTGGCCGACCAGGAGCGCTTCCGCACCGGCGTGGGCCAGGCGTGGCAGTACATCGGCGAGCTGATCGAGGCCAAGCGGGCGAACCCGGGCGACGACCTGATCAGCGAGCTGATCGAGGTGCACGACGACCAGGACGGCCGGCTGAGCACGCACGAGCTGCACGTCTGGTGCACGGTGCTGCTGATGGCCGGGCACGAGACCACCGCGGCGCAGATCGGCAGCGGGGCGGTGCTGCTCATGAGCCACCCCGACCAGCTCGCCCTGCTGCGCGCGGAGCCGGAGCGCATCCCCGGCGCGGTCGAGGAGCTGCTCCGCTTCCAGGTGGCGGGCCACTCGCTGTCGATGCTGCGCTACGTCACCGAGGACATCGAGATCGGCGGGGTCACGGTGCCGGCCGGCTCCGGCGTGGTGCCGGTGCTGGAGTCGGCCAACTTCGACGAGTCGGTCTTCCCCGACGCCCTGCGCCTCGACATCACCAGGGACGCGCGCGACCAGATCGCGTTCAGCGCCGGACCGCACTACTGCCTGGGGGCGGCGCTGGCCAGGCTCGAGCTGCGGATCGCGTTCGCCGCACTGATCCAGCGCTTCCCCGGCCTGCGGCTCGCGGTCGACGTCGACGAGCTCAGGCACCACGACAACCCGCTCGAACTCGGCTTCGTCGAGGTTCCCGTCACCTGGTGACCAGTGGAGGACAAATGCGAGACGGCTACTACCTTTCGAGCTATCTGACCATTCCGGGGCTGCACCGGCTGGCGATGGTGTCGTACCGGCACGACAACAACGTGTCCCTGTGGCGCAAGGACGGATCGCAGATCCAGCTCCTGGGTCACTGGGAGTTCGAGCGGATGAGCGGCCTGAAGCACCATCGCACGCCGTTCCTGAGCATGGAGGACCTGCGCACGTTCGTGAACGGCCTGATCCGCCCCTTCGGGGTGTCGCTCGACGACATGACGGAGGTGTGGGGCACGCCGGGCCTGGCCACCACGAACGACTACCACTTCGTGGAGGAGTACCCGGAGCTGTCCTTCCACAGCATCGCGCACCTCTACAGCGCGATGCTGCTGGACAGCGAGACGTTCTTCGACGGCGACATCCTGGCGCTCGCGGTGGACGGCGGGCCCGACCGCCTGCTCGACCAGCAGTACAAGCGTTACTGGTTCACCGGCGCGGTCAGCCGCCGCGGCGTCGTGGAGACCTTCCCCGTCGCCTCGCCCGGCCTGCTCTACAGCACCGCCAAGGACCGGTTCAAGATGCGCGAGGGCACGCTGATGGCGCTCGCGACGGCCACCACGGCCACGGGCCGGTGCGACCGCGAGAGCATCCTCGACAAGTTCGACTTCACCGGCCTGGCCGCGCTGGAGGGCGCGCCGCTGGCGTTCGAGGAGATCGTGGCCCAGGTCCGCGCGACGGCGACCACCGACCCGGACTTCACCGAGGAGGAGAGCTTCGTCAGCGCCGCCATGAAGGAGATCCAGGCGATCTCAGTCATGGCCATGGAGCGCAACATCGAGACCGCGCTGGAGCGCTACGACCTCGACCCTGCCCGGACGCATCTCGCGCTGGCCGGCGGTTACGCGCTGAACTGCCCGACCAACAGCCACCTCATGGCCAAGTACGGCTTCCGCGGCTTCCTCGCGCCGCCGTGCGTGGACGACGGCGGGCAGGCGGTCGGCATCGGCCTGGCCGCCTTCCACAAGAAGACCGGCGGCGAGCGGTTCACCTTCAGCTTCCCCGGCGCCTACCTCGGGCGCCAGGACGACGACCTCGACGGCGCCCTGGCGGAGTTCGGCGAGTACGTCGCCGACGTCCGCGGCCTCGACCTGGACCAGGCGGTGCGGGACATCCTCGCCGAGCCGATCGCCTGGTTCCACGGCCGCTCGGAGATCGGGCCGCGGGCGCTGGGCAACCGCAGCCTGATCGGCGACCCGACGTCGCGGGCGGCCAAGGACGCGCTCAACCAGTTCAAGCTGCGTGAGTGGTGGCGGCCCGTCGCGCCGGTGGTGCTGGAGGACCAGCTCGACGAGTGGTTCGAGGACAGCAGGCCGTCGCCGTACATGCTGGAGACGTTCACGATCCGCGAGGAACGCCGCCACCAGATCCAGGCGGTCGCCCACCTCGACTACTCCGCCCGGGTGCAGTCGCTCAACGCCGGGCAGAACCCGGCGCTGCATGCCCTGCTGACCGCCTTCCACCGGCACACCGGCGTGCCGATGCTCTGCAACACCTCGCTGAACGACAAGGGCGAGCCGATCATCGACACCATCCGCGAGGCGATCAACTTCTGCCTGCGCAGGAGGATCAGCGTCGGGTACTTCAACGGGCGCAGGGTGGCCTTCCGCAACTTCGACGCCTATCCCGCGGAGGGTCCGTATCCGCGCATGCGCCAGCCCTTCACCGACCTCTCGGAGAGCCGGGCCAGGGCCGTGCACGCCGAGCTGAACCCGCACGGCCTGCCCGAGCTGTACCTGCACGTGCTGTTCCTGGACCTCGCCCTGAGCGGGAAGTTCGACCTGCGTACCGAGGAGGGCGCGGCGGAGGCGTTCGAGGCGGTGGACAGCCGGCTGCGCGCCGACCCGTCGCTGCGGCAGGCCGCCGAGCGCAGCATGCGCCGCGCGGAGCACCGCTTCACCACGTTCGGGCCGGACGCGCTGCTCAACCTGGAACTGGGCGCCGTCCGCCAGATCACCGCGCCCGATCGGGCCCAGTGAGCATCTGACTCAGCCAGACACGAGGGAGGGGCGTAGCCCGGCCAGCGCGCCGGCCACCTCGGCCGGCGCCGCCTGGCTTCGCATCTCCTCCCTCAGCTCGCCGGCGGCGCGGCGGGGCTCGGGGTCGTCCAGCAGCCTGGTCACCTCGTCCCGCACCGCCGCCGGTGTCAGCTCGGCCAGGCTGAGCACCGCCGCCGCGCCGCCGGCCGCGACCCGCCCGGTGTGCCCGGCGTGGTCGGGCAGCTGCGGCACCAGCAGCATGGGCACGCCGTGGGCGAGCGCGGTGAGGATGCCGCCGGCGCCGCCGTGCCCGACGAACGCGTCGCAGTCGCGCAGCACGTTCCGCAGCGGCACGTCCACCACGACGCGCACGCCGTCCGGTAGCGCGCCCGGCAGGTCCCGCGCCACGCCGGAGGGCTCGCCCGCCGCGTCCCGCCGCGCGGCGAGCAGGTCAAGCTGGGCGGCCGAGACCGCCAGCACCACGTCCACGCCGGTCTCGGCGAGGGCGGCGGCGATCCCGTCGGCGATGAAGCGGGACGGGTCCACCTTGGCGATCGTGTGCCCCCAGCTCACGCAGACGCGCGGCCGCCGGCGCCTGCCGGGAGGCTCGGGCGGCTGCCACGGCGTGGTCTCCGGGCCGTTGTAGGGCAGGTACCGCATCGGCAGCAGCCGGTGGTCGCCCGGCACTTGCACGCTCGCCGGCACCGGGTCCACGGTCGCCGCGCCGAACGGGTCCACCGGCCCGGCGCCGAACCGCTCGGCCAGCGGCGCCAGCGCGTCCGGCAGCACCCCCCGGGCGCGTTGCAGCAGGTCGAAGCCGTACAGCTGGCGTACGGCCGGGACCCCCGTGGCCGCGGCGGCGATCGGGCCCGCCAGCGTCACCTGGTCGTACACCACGAGATCGGCCCGCCAGTCCCTGATCAGCCGGATGAGGTCGCCGGTCATCGACTCGGCGTGCGCCGTCAGCATCCGCAGCACCCGCGGCCCCTTCCCCTCGCGCCGGGGCGCGGGCCCGCCGGGCAGGGGCAGCAGGTACTCGTGCACCATGCCGGCCGTGTCGACGTCCGTCCCGAGGACGGCCGCCGGCAGGTCGGCCCGCAGGACGTCGCGGGTGAGGCCGGGCTCGCTGGCGAAGACCACCTCGTGACCGGCGGCACGGCAGGCCCGCGCCAGCGGGACCAGCGCGTACAGATGCGAGGGCCAGGCCCAGGTCGTGAACACCACCCGCATGGGGCATCTCCTCCTCGGCTGTTCGCGGGCGCGGCCGGAGCCGTTCGCCGGCGGCGCGCCTTCCTGCGCCGACGATGGCACCGGACCCTGGAGGCTGGCTGGAGCGCGGCACCGTCGAGCGTCGAGCGGGCCCGGTCATGGTGACGGGGTGAGCGAACCACGTACCGCCCTGATCACCGGGGCCAACCGAGGGCTGGGCCACGCGACCGCCGCCGAGCTGCACCGGCGGGGTCTGCGGGTCGTCGTGACCGCACGGGACGCGGGCGAGGCCGCCGAGGCGGCCGCGCGCATCGGCCCGGACGTCCGCTCCCATCCGCTCGACGTCACCGATCCCGCCGGCGTCGAGCGGGCGGCGGCCCTGCTCGGGCCCGTGGACGTGCTCGTGTGCAACGCGGGCGTGCTGCTCGACGCGGGCGACGACCCGCTGTCGGTGCCGCTGGAACGGGTGGAGCGGACGCTGGCGGTCAACCTCCTGGGCGGGTGGCGGGTGGCCCAGGCGTTCGTGCCGGGGATGGTGTCCAGGGGCTGGGGGCGGGTGGTGTTCGTCTCCAGCGGCACCGGGTCGTTCAGCGTCGGGCTGTGGACGGGGGCGCCGGCGTACTCGGTGTCCAAGACCGCCGTCAACGGGCTCACCACCATGCTCGCCACCTGCACCAAGGGGACGGGCGTGCTGGTGAACGCGGTCAACCCCGGGCAGACGAGGACCCGGATGGTGCCCACGGCCGAGCGCACGCCGCAGGAGGCCGCCGCCGACATCGCCGACGCGGCCACCCTTCCCGACGACGGGCCGACGGGCGTGTTCCTCCGCGGCGACCGGCAGGTCGGCTGGTAGCCGCGCTGGAGCTGACTTCGAGCACCCTTCCACTGCCCGGGACAACCATCGAGGCAGCCTTTCGATCACCTTCTCAGGAGGCGAGAACGTGCACCGGACCCTGATCGTGGCCAAGCTGAGGAGCGCCGACAACACCCGGCCGATCGCCGACACCTTCGGCGAGTCCGACGCGACCGACCTGCCCCACATGGTGGGCGTGAACCGCCGGACCCTCTTCCACTTCCACGACCTCTACTTCCACCTCGTCGAGGCGGACCAGGACATCTCTCCCAACCTGTACAAGGCGCGCAGCCACCCGCTGTACGAGGACATCAACGCACGGCTGGCCAAGCTGGTCGCGCCGTACGACCCGAACTGGAAGGAGCCCAAGGACGCGATGGCAACTCCGTTCTACGTGTGGACGTCCGAGCAGGGGAGGATCCAGTGACCGCAGCAGAGACGAGCGCCGCCAAGACCGTGAGGCCGGCCGTGGTGAAGGCGGCGGACGTGGCGCCGAACCGCCGCCGCGGCGGTGACATCCGGGTCACGCTCAGCCCGAAGACGACCGGCTGCACCTCCGGGTTCGGGGGTGTGCTGTATCTCGGGCCTGGCGAGCACGTGGCCGAGCACTACCACCCGTACTCGGAGGAGTTCCTGCACGTGATCGCCGGCGAGCTGGAGATGTCCCTGGACGGTGAGCCGGTCCGGCTCGCGCCGGGTGCCTCGCTGCTGGTGCCGATCAACATGCGCCACCGCCTGGTGAACGTCGGGGAGGGCGAGGCGCACGTGGTCTTCCACCTGTCGCCGCTGGCTCCCCGCCCGGACCTCGGGCACGTGGACACCGAGGAGCTGCCGGCGCCGCAGGAGCCCGGCCCGCAGGTCGGGGGGCCGCGTTGAGCAGACAGGCGGTGATCACCGGGATCGGCGTCATCGCGCCCAGCGGCATCGGGCGGGAGGCGTTCTGGCGCCTGCTGACCGACGGGCGCACCGCCACCCGGCGGATCACGCTGTTCGACCCGAGCGCGTTCCGGTCGCAGATCGCGGCCGAGGTGGACTTCGACCCGAAGGCGGCTGGGCTGTCGGCGCAGCAGATCCGGCGCATGGACAGGGCCGCGCAGTTCGCCACGGTGTGCACGAGGGAGGCGGTCGCCGACAGCGGTCTCGATCTGGCGGGCGTGGAGCCCGACCGGGTCGGCGTCTCGCTCGGCAGCGCCGTGGGCTGCACGATGGGGCTGGAGGAGGAGTACACCGTCCTGGCCGACGAGGGCCGCCGCTGGCTGGTCGACCACACCTACGGGGTACCGCACCTGTACGGCTACATGGTGCCCAGCACGCTGGCCGTGGAGGTGGCCTGGGAGGCGGGTGCGGAGGGTCCGGCGGCGCTGATCTCCACCGGCTGCACGTCGGGCCTCGACGCGGTCGGACACGGGGCGATGCTCATCGAGGAGAACTCGGCGGACGTCGTGATCGCGGGCGCGACGGACGCGCCGCTGTCGCCCATCACGTCGGCGTGTTTCGACGCGATCCGGGCGACCTCGCCGAACAACGACGACCCCGAGCACGCCTCGCGGCCCTTCGACGCCAAGCGGGACGGGTTCGTGCTCGGCGAGGGCGCCGCCGTGATGGTGCTGGAGGAGGCCGAGGCCGCGCGGCGGCGCGGCGCGCGGGTGTACGCCCGCGTCGCCGGGTTCGCCAGCCGCAGCAACGCCTTCCACATGACCGGGCTCAAGCCCGACGGACGGGAGATGGCCGAGGCCATCCGGGTGGCGCTGGACCAGGCCAGGCTGGACCCGGCGGACATCGACTACATCAACGCGCACGGCTCGGGCACGCGGCAGAACGACCGGCACGAGACGGCGGCGTTCAAGCGCAGTCTCGGCCATCGGGCCTACGAGATCCCGGCCAGCTCAATCAAGTCGATGGTCGGCCACTCGCTCGGCGCGATCGGGTCCCTGGAGGTGGCGGCGTGCGCGCTGGCGCTGGATCGGCAGGTCGTGCCGCCGACGGCCAATCTGCGAAATCGCGATCCGGAATGCGATCTGGACTATGTGCCCATCACCGCCAGGGAGCACGAGATGGACGCCGTACTGAGCGTCGGAAGCGGTTTCGGCGGTTTCCAGAGCGCAATGGTGCTCGCCCGTCCCGCTTAGTGGCCCCGTTCCTGAGTCACGACTCAGGAATGGGTCATTCCTCAATATAAGAGTTGCAGAACATTGTCAAGATCACTGAAGGGGAGATCCTTGAAACCAGGGTCTCCCCTCTCCGTTCCCGGCTCGACCGGAGCCCGCCCGGAGCGGCATTCCCCCAGGCCAGCACAGAGATCGATTAGGAAGCCTTTCTTTCTGATGTATGATTTGACCATTAGTCAGGCCGGTGTCAATTAAGGGATTGATTCAGGGTTTTCCCTGAGGCGCTTTACCCGGCGTGAGCGATACTGTCAGTCAAGCATCCGTCATACTCCGTGGGCTCAGCGATCTTCGAGTCATTTTCAAGATCGAATTACCCGCGTCTGCTAAGTTCTCTTACGAAGAGATCGTCCAACGTGGCCGCAGGCGACGGCGGGGGCAACTCTCGTCGCAGCGGATGTCCACGTTCTCGGGCAAGCAGACGCGTGGCTGACGTCGTCCATGACGCGTGAGCCTATGGATGCAGGGGACGGTGCGTGTGGTGGAAATCAATCTGCTCGGTCCGATGGAAGTGCTCCGGCACGGCGTCGCCCTGACGCCGTCGGCCCCCAAACTGCGCACTGTGCTCAGTTTGCTGGCCGTGCAGGCGAGCATCGTCGTCCGAACCGACAAAATCATCGAAGAGCTCTGGGAGGACAACCCGCCGGCGAGCGTCACCACCACCTTGCAGACCTACATCTACCAATTAAGGAAACTGCTGCGTCTCGGCACCCCGCCGAACATGGCGGGCGCCGGGGACACGCCCGCCGATGCCGCCCTGCGTACCTCTCCTTATGGATACGCGCTGATCCTCGACCCGGACATGCTCGACACCATGCGGTTCGAGCGGCTGTCCGACCAGGGCAGGAGAGAGCTGGAGGCGGGCGACATGAACGCCGCCGCCGAGACCCTCTCCCACGCCCTGCGGCTGTGGCGGGGGCCCGCGCTGGTCGACGTCGGTCACGGGCCGGTGCTGCGCGCCGAGGGCCTGCGGCTGGAGGAGATGTACAAGAACGCGCTGGAACGCCGGATCGAGGCGGATCTGCATCTGGGCCGACATCATGAGCTGCTCGGCGAGCTCACCCGGCTGGCCGCCGAGCAGTCGACGCACGAAGGGTTCCAGGCCAAGCTGATGCTGGCGCTGCACCGCGCGGGCCGCCGCTCCGAGGCCCTGAAGATCTACCAGCGCACGCGCAGCGCCCTGGCCACGGAGCTGGGCCTCGACCCGTCCAGCGAGCTGGAGCAGTTGCACCGCGCCGTGCTGGCCGCCGACGAGAGCCTCGCCCTGCCGCGGCCCCGTACACCGGTGCGGATCAGCCGCACCCGCCCGCCGCGTCAGCTCCCTCCCGAGGGAACCGCGCTCGTGGGCCGGCAACCGCAGGTCAGCGCCCTGCTCGCGGCCCTGTCCGCGCGGCAGCACCACGCGCCGCCGGTCGTCGTCATCACCGGCCCGCCCGGCTCCGGCAAGTCGGCGCTGTGCAAGAAGGTCGGGCACCGCGCCAACGGCCCCTACACCGACGCCCAGCTCTACGCGCGCCTGGTGGACGCCCACGGCCGCCCGGCCGACCCCCGCGACGTGCTCGCCGCCTTCCTGCGCGCCCTCGACGTGCCAGAAGATCGCATCCCGGCCACGCTGAGCGAGCGCACCCACCTCTTTCGCACCTGGACGGCCGACCGGCACGTGCTGGTGACGCTCGACGACGTGGTCAGGACCGACCAGCTGCTGCCGCTGGTGCCGGCGAGCCCCGACTGCGGGGTGCTGGTCACGGCCCGCCGGCAGCTCTCCGCGCCCGAGGTCACGGCGACCGTCGAGGTGGGCCCGCTGAACGCCGAGGAGGGACTGCGGCTGCTGACCAACGTGCTCGGCGACCATCGCATCGCCCAGGACGAGGCGACCGCCCGCGAGCTCGTCCGCCTGTGCGACGGCCTGCCCGCCGCGCTCCAGGCGGCCGCCGCGCGGCTCCAGCTCAGGCCGCACTGGCCGATCAGCAAGCTGATCAAGGTGCTGCGCGGGGAGACGATGGGCCCGCGCCCGACCGGCAACCACGACCTTGTCCTCTATCCCAGCGTGGAGCTGAGCTACCGGCTCATGCCGCCGGCCGTCCAGTCCGCCTTCCGCGTGCTCACCCGGCTCGACGTGAGCGCGTTCACCCCGCGACGGGCCGCCCGGCTGCTGCGCATCTCCGAGCCGCAGACCGAGGCGCTGCTGGACGAGCTCGTGGAGTTCCAGCTCATGACGGCCGAGCCGGGCGACGGGGAGCCCGACCCGCTGCAGTACCGGTTCCTGCCCAGCGTGCGGGCGGCCGGACGCCGGCTGCCCGCCGACGAGCGCGACGCCCTGCTGAGCCCGGTCTACCAGACCGTGCCGGCCACGCGCTCCGCGCTGGACGACGGATGTGTCGGCGGGCCGGCCGTGGCGAAGCGCGCGCCGGTGTCCTCCTGAGCTCACGGACGGGGTGCCGCAGAGCGCGGCACCCCGTCCCCGGCCCCGTTTCCGGCCCCGTTTCCGGCCAGGTCTTCGGCTAGCAGTGACGTGGTGTGCGTGCCCTCGCGGAAGGCAGGCTCGGCCAGCACGGCCCGCAGCAGCTCCTTGGTCGTACGGATGCCACGCCCCTCGATGCGGAACTCCGACAGCGCCCGCTCCATCCTGGCGATGGCCTGCTCGCGATCCGGCCCCCAGGCGATGACCTTGGCCAGCAGCGAGTCGTAGTCGGGCGGCACCCGGTAGCCCGTGTAGGCGTGGGTGTCCACACGCACGAACGGCCCGCCGGGCGGCACGAACTCCGCCAGCTCCCCCGCGCACGGCACGAAGTCGCGCTCCGGGTCCTCGGCGTTGATCCGGCACTCCACGGCCACCCCGCGCGGGTGCACGTCCTCCTGGCGGAAGGACAGCGGCCGGCCGGCGGCGACCCAGAGCTGCTCGCGCACGAGGTCGATCCCGGTCACCGCCTCCGTCACCGGATGCTCCACCTGGATGCGCGAGTTCACCTCGATGAAGGCGAACTCCTCGCCGCTCACCAGGAACTCGAATGTCCCCGCGCCGGTGAAGCCGGCCGCCTTGGCCCCGGCGACCGCCGCCTCGGCGAGCCGGTCGGCCAGCCCCGGCGACACGCCGGGGGCGGGCGTCTCCTCGATCAGCTTCTGGTGCCGCCGCTGCACCGAGCAGTCCCGGTTGCCCAGGGCCACGACCGTGCCGTGCTCGTCGGCGAGCACCTGCACCTCGACGTGCTTGGCCCGCTCCATGAACCGCTCCAGGTAGACGCGGCCGTCGCCGAACACCGCCCGCGCGGCCGCGCTGGTGGCGCGGAACGTGGCCGCCAGGTCCTCCATCCGGCGCACCACCGCCATGCCGCGCCCGCCGCCGCCCGCCGACGCCTTGATGATCAGCGGAAAGCCGATCCGCTCCCCCGCCGCGAGCACGTCGGCGGCGTTGCTCACCGGCTCGGGCGTGCCCGGCAGCACCGGCAGGCCGGCGTCCGCCATCATGCTCCTGGCCAGCGCCTTGTCACCGAGCCTGGCCATGACCTCGGGCCGGGCGCCGACGAAGACCAGTCCGTTGGCCGCGCAGATCTCCGCGAAGTCGGGATCCTCCGACAGGAACCCGTACCCGGGGTGCACGGCCTGCGCGCCCGTACGCAACGCGGCCTCGATGATCGCCGGCGGGTAGAGGTAGCTGCGCTTGGCCGGGCCGGGGCCGATCCGTATCGCGACGTCCGCGGCCCGCACGGCGGCCGAGTCGCCGTCCACCGAGGAGTGGACGACGACGGTCCTGATGCCCATCTCGCGGCAGGTTCGCACGATCCGCAGCGCGATCTCGCCGCGGTTGGCGACCAGCACGGTGTCGAACGGCCGTGACGGCCGGTGCGTGCCGCCGCTCATGCGTCCACGTCCGGCTCGATCACGATCAGCGGCTGGTCGTACTCGACGCCCTCGGCGTCGCCGGCCAGGATCTGCGTCACCCGGCCGCCGACGTCCGCGACGACCGGGTTCATCAGCTTCATCGCCTCCACGATGGCCACCTGCTGGTCCGGCTCGACGAGGTCGCCGACCTCCACGAACGGCTTCGCGCCCGGCTCGGGCTGCCGGTAGAACGTGCCCACCAGCTCCGCCCGCACCACGTGACCCGACGGCTCGGCGGCGGGCTCCTCCACGGGCGGCTCGTGAACCGCCTCGGCCGCCACGGGCGTCCATTCGACCTCGATGCTCGCGCCGCCCAGCCGTACGCATGCCCTGCTCGGCGACCGCGGCGAGGCCTGGACCGCGTCGGCCAGCCCCTTGCAGAGGATCGCCACCGCGTCCCGCACGCCGATCTCGGCCAGTGCCCCGTCCCATGCGCTGGAGCCCGGCGCCCCGTCCCAGGTGCCCGGGTCCAGCGCACCGTTCCCCGCGCTCGATTGCCGCGCGTCCGTCATACCGACACCCTCTCCCTGTACGTGCCGAACCAGCGAAGCCGCCGCCGCCGGGCCTCCCGCAGCGCGGCACCGTCCTGCTCGCGCAGCTCACGCAGCGCGCACACCACCGCGTCGCGCACCAGCTCGCTCGCCACCGCCGGGTCGCGGTGCGCGCCGCCAGCAGGCTCCGGAACCACCCCGTCCACGATGCCGTTCGACAGCAGCGTGGCCGCGTCGACGCCGAGCGCGGCGGCCGCCGCGGGCGCGGCCTCCCCGCTGCGCCACAGGATCGCCGCGCAGCCCTCCGGGCTGATCACGGAGAAGATCGCGTTCTCGCACAGCAGGAGGCGGTCGGCCACCGCCAGGGCCAGCGCCCCGCCGCTGCCGCCCTCGCCCGTGATCACGCTGACCACGGGGACG
The DNA here is from genome assembly GCF_040656115.1 of Nonomuraea sp. NPDC050202. Classification (NCBI taxonomy): domain Bacteria; kingdom Bacillati; phylum Actinomycetota; class Actinomycetes; order Streptosporangiales; family Streptosporangiaceae; genus Nonomuraea; species Nonomuraea sp. NPDC050202. The sequence goes on from NZ_JBFALF010000011.1 coordinate 119,854, forward strand.
TCGAGGGAGCCCATCACCCGCAGGCACTCGGCGATCGCGTGCGCCTGGCCGTGCCGCTCGGCCTCCAGCCCCGGGTGCGCGCCGGGGGTGTCGATGAGCGTGACGACCGGCACCCGCAGCTTCGCGGCCAGCCGCATCAGGCGCACCGCCTTGCGGTAGCCCGCCGGCGACGGCATGCCGAAGTCGCGCCGTACCAGCTCCTGGGTGGTGTGACCCTTCTGGTGGCCGATGACCATCACCGGCAGGCCCTCCAGGTCGGCCAGCCCGCCCACCACGGCGGGGCAGTCGGCACCGGCCCGGTCGCCGCGCAGCTCGACGAACTCCGAGCCCCACGCGGCGACGTGGTCCAGGGTGGTGGGCCGGCCCAGGTCGCGGGCCAGGCCGACCACCTGCCCGACCGGCCGGCCCGGCAGCAGCTCCGGGTGGCGGATCACCGGGTCCGTCACCTCCGGCCCCCACTCCGGGTCCGGCGGCGCGCCCAGCGCGAGCAGCGACTCCAGCACCTGCGGCAGCTCACCGCGCGGCACGACCTCGTCGAGCAGGCCGTGATCGAGCAGGAACTCCGCGGTCTGGAAGCCCTCGGGCAGCCGCTGCCGGATGGTCTGCTCGATCACCCGCGGCCCCGCGAACCCCATTCTGGCGCCGGGCTCGGCGAGGATCACGTCCGAGAGCGTCGAGAACGACGCCGCCACCCCGCCGTAGGTGGGGTCGGTCACCAGGGTGATCGTCAGCAGGCCCGCCTCGTCGAGTGCCGCCATCGCGTTGCTCGTCCTGGCCATCTGCAGCAGGGAGAAGGCGCCCTCCTGCATGCGGGCGCCGCCCGACGCGGTGATGAGCAGCAGCGGCAGCCGGTGCTTCAGCGCCTCCTCGGCCGCGGTCACGATCGCCTCGCCCTCGGCGGCGCCCATGCTGCCGCCGAGGAAGCGGAAGTCCATGACCGCCACCACCACCCCGCGGCCCCGTACGGTGCCGCGCACCACGCGCACCGCGCAGTCCATCCCGGTGCGGGAGCGCGCCGAGTCCAGCCGGCCGGCGTACGGGACGAGGTCCTCGAACGCGAGCGGATCGTGCACCGACGGGCCGGGCTCGACCGGCGTGCCCGAGCCCGCGTCGAGCACCCGCTCCAGCCGCTGCTCGGCGGTGAGCTGCCCGTGCCGGCCGCAGTCGGGGCACACCATGGACATGCGGTCGAACCGCTTGCGGTAGACCAGCATCCCGCACCCCGTGCAGGACAGCCAGTCCGTCAGATCCATCGTGGTCTTCATGGTCCCGTTGGGAACGGATTTCACGGCCGATCTCCTGGCTAGTAGGAGGCTGTTACCTGATAGACGGCGAACGGCCTGCTCATCCGGCCGTCACGGAACGGGCGCAACGGCGCCGTCTGCCACTTGTGGTCCGGCCCCCGCTCCCATTCCTGGAAGTCCGCCAGGCTCCGCCACATGCTCACCACCACGAAGCCGCCGTCATCGGTGACCGACCGCAGCAGCTCGTTGGAGAGCAGGCCGGGCACCCCGGCCAGCCTGTTGCTGGCCTCGTGGTAGGCCTTCTCGATGGCGGCGACGTCGGTCGCGGTGTGATAGAGCAGCACCCGGACTCCGGCGTCCGTCATCGAGCCGCCTCCCACGCCTGGTGCGTGGCCGCCTCTCCGGGCTCGGCGCCGGCCCCCGGCAGGTGGGCGACGATGTGCATCGTGCTCATGGACCCGCCGGAGCGGTACGGGTGCAGCTTCTGGCGGTGGTCCAGGTGACGGTCACTGGTCTCGAACTCGCGGAAGCGCGGCTCGTCCACCCAGTCGCTCATGATGTAGTAGATCCCCTTCTCCTCGCCGTCGCGGGCGAGCCACTGGCCGAGGTTGGCCGGGTGCGTGGTGACGGAGTCACCGACCTCCAGCCACACACGCTCGAACTCGCTCTCCATGCCCGGCTTGATCTGCAGGCGGAGCATGACCCGGAAGACGGTCCCGCTCATGAGATCCCCCCGTCCACGGAGACCACGGAGCCGGTGACGTACCGCGACAGGTCGCCGGCCAGCCACAGCACGGCGCCCGCGACCTCGTCGGGGGTGCCCAGGCGGCCCAGGCAGGTCTTGCCCGAGTACCGCTCGACCATCTGCGTGCGCTGCTCCTCCGGCATCTGGTCGAACGCCTCGGTGTGGATCATCCCGAGTGACAGCACGTTGAACCGGATGCCCTTCGGGCCGAACTCCCTGGCCAGGGTGCGGGTCAGCCCGTGCAGCGCGGCCTTGGTGGCGGTGTAGTGGGCGCGCAGCGGGATGCCGACCTCGATCGACTTCGAGCTGATGCCGATGACCGAGGAGCCCTCGCCCAGCAGGGGCAGCGCGTGCTGGATCACCAGGTGCACGGCGGTGAGGTTGGTGTCGACGATGCGCTGCCACTCCGCGAGGTCGAGCTGCGCGTAGGGGACGTGGCTGATCGCGGCGGCGTTGTTCACCACCAGGTCCAGCCGGCCGTCGAACCGGTCGCGGCACTGCTCCAGCAGGCCGGCGATCTGCTGCGGGTCGGTGAGGTCGGCACGCAGGACGGCGTGCCTGCCGCCGAGCTGCTTCAGTTCGTGCTCCAGCGAGACGACGTGCTCGCCCTCCTGCCGGTAGCAGGTGATGACGTCCACGCCCGCACGCGCGAGCGCGAGGACGATGCCGCGGCCCACGCCGCGGGTTCCGCCGGTGACGAGCGCTCGCTTGCCGCTCAAGCCGAGATCCATCGCGTTCCTTCCTTCCACTGCCTGGGGAATCACTTCTTGAGTACGAGCGCGGCGGTGAACCCTCCGTGCCCGCGGGCCAGTACGAGCGCGGTCCGCAGCCCGCGGTCGCGGGGCTGGCCGAGGACCAGGTCGATGTCGCATCCCGGGGCGAGCCTGGCCGGGCCCGCGGTGGCCGGGATGACGCCGTCGCGCAGCGCCAGCAGCGCCGTCGCCACGTCGAGTGCGGCGCCGCCGCCGTAGAGGCGGCCCGTCAGCGTCTTGGGCGCGGTGACGGGGACGCCCCGCGGGCCGAACACCGCGGTGATGGCCCGCGCCTCGGCCAGGTCGTCGTCCGGCGTGCCCGAGGCGTCCGCGAACACCACGTCCACCTCCGACGGCTCCACCGCGGCGTCGGCCAGGGCGCGCTCGATCGTGCGGCGCAGGGCGGGCGGCCGGCCCGAGCCCGGCGCCGGGTCGAAGCCCGCCGCGTACCCGGCGACCGAGCCGTAGACGGTGGCGTCGCGGGCCAGGGCGCTCTCGGCGTCCTCCACGATGAGCATGGCGCCGCCCTCCCCCGGCACGTAGCCGGTGGCCTCCGCGTCGAACGGCACGTACGCCCGCTCGGGGTCGTCCACGCCGGACAGCCTGCCGCTGGAGAGCTGCGCGACGAGGCCGTAGGGGCACAGCGAGGCGTCGGTGCCGCCGGTCACCACGATGCGGGACCCGCGTCTGATCAGCCTGCGTGACTGCCCGACCGCGTCCAGGCCGCCGGCCTGCTCGCAGCAGATCACCCCGCACGGGCCGCGCATGCCGTGCCTGATCGACACCTGACCGGTGGTGGCGGCGTAGAACCAGGCGATCGACTGGTACGCGCCCACCCACGAGGGCCCGTTGAGGTAGAGCCGCTCCATCTCGTGCTGGCCGAACTCGGTGCCGCCGGACGAGCTGGCGGTCACCACCGCCATCTCGTACTCGGGCAGCTCGGCGGGGACCACGCCGGCGTCCGCGAGCGCGGCCTCGGCCGCTGCCAGGCCCATGTGCGTCCAGTGGTCGGTCTCCCGGATCAGCCTGCTGGGGAGCTGCTCCCCCGCAACGAATCCGGGCACCTGTCCGGCCAGCCTGACCGGGTATCCGCTCGCGTCGAACCGGGTGATCGGCCCGATGCCCGACTTGCCGGCCAGCGTCGCCTGCCAGTGCGTCTCGGTTCCGATCCCGGTCGGCGCGACGACCCCGATGCCCGTCACCACCGGCATGCCGGATCCGCTCATCGGCTGCCCTCCTTCACCGTGTCCGTCGTGGGTTCCGGCGCGGGGGTGCGCGGGCCGGCCGTGAGCCCGCCGGCCAGCGCGCGCCGGCCGAGCGCGAACGCGAGCCCGCAGGCCGTCGCCACGCCGCCGAGCCCGAGGTAGTACAGCGGCTCGGGGATCACCTCGGCGAGCCTGACCACGCCGCTGCCCAGCCCGCCGCCGAGCCCGGCGAACAGCCACATCAGGCCGAGCGTGCGCCCCATGAAGCCCGGCGGGAGCACCTCGGCGGCGGCCGAGATGATCACCGCGGCGACGATGACCTCGCCGCAGGCGTGGGTGAGGTAGACCACGACCAGCCACAGCGGCGACACCTTCTCACCCGACGAGGCGAGCACCGTGGTCAGCGACATGACCAGGAAGCCGCCGCCGACGAGGACGAGACCGATGGCCAGCTTCACCGGGACGTGGTTCCGCCCGGCCAGCGCCGGCAGCCCCACGGCGATCAGCGGCGCCAGCATCAGGATGAACAGCGGCGTCGCGGCCTGCAGCCAGCTCGCCGGGATCTCCATGCCGAACACCTGCCGGTCCACGTGGTCCCTGGCGAACAGGTTCAGCAGCGACGCGGCGTGCGCGATGATCATCCAGAAGAGCGTGGAGCCCAGGAAGACGAAGAGGAACGCGCGCAGCCTGCGCCGGTCGTACGCGTCGAGGCCCGGGTTGCGGTAGACCGCGATGTAGCAGACGACCGGCACGATCACGCTGAAGACGCCGACCAGCCCGATCGCCAGGGTCACGCTGAGCATCCCGGCCAGCCCCAGCGCGACCAGCGCCGCGACGACCAGGCCGCCGGCCAGCCCGGTGCGCCGGCCGATCGCCGTGCGCTCGCCGGCCGTCAGCGGGCGCACCGGCCGCCGGCCCACGTCGCCGAACTGCGCGGCGCTCAGCCCGAGCTGGATCGCGGTGGTCAGCATGACCAGCGCGGCCACCCCGAAGGCCAGGCTCCAGCTCACCCGCTCGCCCAGGTAGCCGACCAGCAGCGGGGCGGCCAGCGCGGAGACCTGGGTCGCGACGTACATGAGGGAGATACCGGCCTCGCGGCCCCGGCTGCCGCCGAACATCAGGTTGATCATGGCCTGGTGGTTCGGCTTGTACACGGCGCCGCCGACGGCCACGAGCGGCAGTCCGACCGCGGCGCCCCAGCCGGTGGGCACGGCCAGGCACAGGTAGCCGGCCATGCCCGCCACACAGCCGGCGAGCAGCGCCCGCCGGTTGCCCAGCACCCGGTCCCCCAGCCAGCCGCCCGCGATCGACAACATGAACATGAAGCCGATCCACGCGCCGAACAGCGTCGCGGCGTCGGTCGGCGGCAGGCCCAGGCCGCCGCTGGAGGCGGGGGCCGAGGCGTACAGCACGAGGATGGCCTGCAGGCCGTAGAACCCGAACCGCTCGAGCGCGTCGCTGGTGAACAGGGTCAGGTACCAGCGAGGCATCGCGCGCAGGGTGATGGCTCTGTCGGCGGTGCTCATCGCGCCCCGCCCTCCGGGGGTGCGCCGGCGAGCGCCGGTACTCTCGCGTCGTTCATGCAGGCCCTTTCTTCGGCTCGACCAAACAACACCTCTTGCGTACGGGACCCGACTCGAATCTGCCTTGCGTTGCGGGCAGCGAGCCGTTCGACGGCCGGTACGGGAGGGGTTGCGGAGGAGCCGGAAGGGCTGCTCACGGCGGCGCCCGGACGGGCGCAGGATCAGGTTCGCGGGCGGGCGCCGGGCCAGGCCGGGCGGGCGCGGGGCCAGACCGGCCGGGCGCGGGGCCAGACCGGCCGGGCGCGGGGCCAGACCGGCCGGGCGCGGGGCCAGGCTGGGCGGGTCGGCTCAGGGCGGCCGGGTCAGCTCAGGACGACGTCCCCGGCCAGGCGCGCCACGAGGGCCGGCGCGTCGCCGCGTTCGACCTCCAGCTCCGCCCCGAGCGCGCGCAGGAGGGCCCGCGCCCGCCCGGGCTCGGGGTGCCGCCCGCGCAGGGAGCGCAGCGGCACCTCGGGCAGGCCCCGGTCGGCGGGATGCACGGTGGTGCCCCAGTCGATGAGGAACGGCGTCAGCGGGTCGCGCGACGGCATGGTCAGCCGCCACTCCAGCAGGTCGCCGTCCGTGGTGCGGCGGGACATGGCCCGCGGCTCGCCCGGGTCGTGTCCTTGCCGCCGCGCCTCGGCGACGGTGGCGTCCAGGTCTGCGGGCCGCACGCACCAGCTGACCAGCCGCGGCCCAGCCAGCTCGTCGATCAGGAACCAGCGCGGCCCGTCGGGGCCGGGCTGCTCGGGGTCCGGCCCGACGATCTCCAGGTAGCGGCGCCCGCCGAGGCCGAGCAGGTAGTTGCGGGTGCCGAGGCCCAGGTGCCTGCCGCCCTCGGCGGGCCGCACGCCGAGCCTCCTCTCCAGGGCTGCGACGGTGCCGCCGAGGTCGGGGGTGGCGTACACGAGATGGTCGAGCATGACTCAGACCCTAGTCAGATCGCGGTCCCTGGTTCCCGGCAGGGCCGGCACGTACAGCAGCGGCAGCAGGGCCGTGCCGCTCATGAACCAGCCCGCCCCCGCCTGTCCGGTCACCGGCCGTCCAGGCTGGGAGATCAACGACCCGCACGGTCAGCGGTGCTCATGCGGGGTAGGCGTGGGTCTCGGTGGCTTTGACCGACGCCCAGATCCGCTGGCCGGGGGTCAGGTCGAGGTCGGCCAGGGCGGCGGGGGTGATGTCGGCGAAGACGGTGATGGGGCCGTCGAGGTGGACGCGTACGTTGTCACCGTGCCGTTCGATGCCGTCGATGCGGGCCTCCCACAGGTTGCGGGGGCTGCCGTCGGGGCGGGTGCGGTAGAGGGCGACGGCGGCGGGCGGGAAGGCCACGAACGCGGTCCCTTCGAGGTGTTCCGAGGTGTGCAGCCGCAGCTCGCCGACCTGGACCCGGGCGCCGTCGGCCACGCCCCGGTACAGGTTGAGCCCGACGAGGCGGGCGACGTAGTCGGTGCGGGGCCGGCGGGCCACCTCGGCCGGCGGGCCCTGCTGGACGACGGCGCCCCGCTCGATGACGACCAGCCGGTCGGCCAGCACCATGGCGTCGAGCGGGTCGTGGGTGACCAGGACGGTGGCGCCGTCGAAGTCGGCCAGGTGGCGGCGGAGCCGGGAGCGGATCTCCAGCCGGGTGTGCGCGTCGAGGGCCGCCAGCGGCTCGTCCAGCAGGAGCAGCTCGGGCCGTACGGCCAGCGCCCGCGCGAGCGCGACCCGCTGCGCCTGGCCGCCGGACAGCTGCCGCGGCTTGGCGGCGGCGCGGTCGGCCAGGCCGACGCGCTCCAGCAGCTCGGCGGCGGCCCGGCGGGACTCGGCCTTGGACACGCCCTGGCAGCGCGGCCCGAACGCGACGTTGTCCAGCACGGTCAGGTGCGGGAAGAGCAGGTAGTCCTGGAAGACCATGCCGATCGGGCGGCTCTCGGCGGGCAGCGTGTGCAGCGGCCTGCCGCGCAGCGTGATCTGCCCGCCGGACATGGCGGTCAGCCCGGCCAGGGCGCGCAGCGCGGTGGTCTTGCCCGCGCCGTTCGGGCCGAGCAGCGCCACCACCTCTCCGGGGGCCACCCGCAGGGCGAGGTCGAGGGTGAAGGCGGGCCTGGTGACCACGAGTCTGGCATCGAGCGTCATGGCGCGCTCACCCACCGGTCGCGCAGGCTGGCCAGGATGATCACCGACACGGCGAGCAGCACCAGGCTGAGCACGATCGCCGCCTCCGGGTCGGTCTCCAGGGCCAGGTAGACGGCCAGCGGCATGGTACGCGTGGTGCCGGGGAAGTTGCCGGCGAACGTGATCGTCGCCCCGAACTCGCCGAGCGCCCGCGCCCAGCACAACACCGCCCCGGCCACCACGCCCGGCATCACCATCGGCAGCGTCACGCGCCGGAACACCGTCCACCGCGAGGCTCCGAGCGTGGCGGCCGCCTCCTCGAAGCGCTGGTCCGCGCCGCGCAGCGCGCCCTCCACGCTGATCACCAGAAACGGCATCGCGACGAACGCCTCGGCGATGATCACGCCCGCGGTCGTGAACGGCAGCGTGATCCCGAAACTCGCCTCCAGCCACTGCCCGGCCAGCCCGCGCCGGCCCAGCACGAGCAGCAGCGCCACGCCGCCGACCACGGGCGGCAGCACCAGCGGCACCGTGACCAGGGCCCGCACCACCCGCCGCCCGGGGAACTCGACCCGGGCCAGCAGCCAGGCCAGCGGCACGCCGAGCAGCAGGCACGCGGCGGTGGCGACGGTGGCGGTCACCAGCGACAGCCGCAGCGCCTCCAGCACGTGCGGCTCGGCCAGCCGCTGCGGCAGCGTGGACCACGGCGCCCGGACCAGCAGCCCCGCCAGCGGCAGCACGAGGAAGGCCAGCCCCGCCAGCGCGGGCACGACCAGCATCCACGGCAACCGCGCCGACACCTCGCGGCGCGGCCGGGCCGGGCCGGGCCGTTCCTGCACAGGAGCGCTCATCTGATCAGGGCGCCTCGAAGCCGGCCCTGGTCAGCACGTCCTTGCCCTGCTGCGACAGCACCAGGTCCACGAACCGCCTGGCCAGGTCACCGGCCGGGGCCTCGGGCAGGGCGGCGATCGGGTAGTCGTTGATCGCCTGGTCGGCCTCCGGGAACGCGATGCCCCGCACCTTCCCGCCCGCGGCGATCACGTCTGTCCTGTAGACCAGCGCCGCGTCCACCTCACCCAGCACCACCTTCGTCAGCGTGGCCTTCACGTCCTGCTCCAGGGTGACCGGCGTGACCTTCAGCCCGGCCGCGTCCAGCGCCTTGATCGCCGCCGCCCCGCACGGCACCTGCTCGGCGCAGAGCGCCACCTTCACCCCCGGGCCGGCCAGGTCCTTCAGCTCGTCCACCTCGGCCGGGTTGCCGGCGGGCACGGCGATCTGCAGCTTGTTGCGGGCGAACGTGACCGGCGACGCCGCCGGCGACGTGTCGGTGACGGTCTTCATCGTGGCCGGGCTCGCCGCCGCGAACACGTCCGCCGGCGCCCCTTGCGTGATCTGCTGGGCCAGCGTGGCGCTGGAGCCGAAGTTGAACCGCACCGTCGTGCCCGGGTGCGCGCTCTCGAAGACCTTGCCGAGTTCGGTGAACGTGCCGGTCAGCGAGGCCGCCGCGAACACCGTCACCTGCTTCGCACCGGCGGCCGGCTCTCCCGAGCCCGAGCCCGAGCCCGAGCCCGAGCCCGAACCCGAGCCCGAACCCGATCCGGAGCCGCAGCCGGCCAGCCCTGCCAGCGCGAGCGCGACGGGCAGGGCCATCGCCCATCGGGAAAGACGCCTGAACACCAAGGGAGGGCTCCTCACACCTGACTGGCCACGCGCTCGTGACCGGGGATCTCCACGACGACGTTGGTGGACTTGATCACGGCGACCGCCACCACCCCCGCCTCCAGGCCCAGCTCGTCGGCGGCCTGGCGGCTCATCAGCGACACCACCCTGAACGGCCCCGCGGCGATCTCCACCTGGGCCATCACCGCGTCGCGGATCACCTCGGTCACGATCCCCCTGAAGCGGTTGCGGGCCGAGGAGCGGCCTCCGTCGTCGTTCTCCTCGATCTGCGCGCGGGCGAAGGCGGCCAGGTCGGCGCCGTTCACCCGCCGGTGGCCGTGCTCGTCGCGCTCGGCGGCCAGCCTGCCCGCGTCCACCCACCGGCGGACGGTGTCGGAGCTGACCCCGAGCAGCGCCGCGGCCTCACTGATCCTGAACGTCGTCACAAACCCTTACTCTATCTCCCGCACTTTCCAACCAGAAGGCCGGTACACCGCCGCAGCAGCGGCCTGTTTTGCGGCTGTGCCCTGGCATCCACGAGAGCAATGGGCATCGCGGGAAAGGGCTCGCTCGTGTTCTCGGCCCGGGTGATCAGCTCGTTCTCGGCCCGGGTGATCAGCTCGCGATCCGGCCCATCCGCTGACCGCCGCCCCGGCTCCGGCCAGCTCCTCCAGAGGAGCCGCAAAGCTCTCCTCCCGGGCCGCACCGGGCGCCCGGCCGCTCGGCCAGGACGCCGCCGGTCTGGCGGGGCGATGTCGTGCAGTGGCCCCAGCGCACGCGGAGTGACGAGCCTGTCGCAGCCGCCCCCACAGCTCCACGATCCCGATCGTGGGCCCGCCGGCCGCTCGGGGGCCGGGTGCTGCGCGGGATCACCGGCTGCGGTGGTAGGTGAAGGCGAACAGTCCCGCGTCACCGGCCGCGTACAGCGCCGAGCCGTCGGGGTGCCAGGCACAGCCGTGCAGCTCGCCGTCCAGGACGATCCCGCACTCGGTCGCGTACGCGGTGACGTCCCAGACGCGCAGGCAGCCGTGCCTGGCGGCGGTGGCCAGGCGGGTGCCGTCCGGGGAGAAGGCGAGGCCGACCAGCCATTCGTCCTGGCCGAACCGGGCCGCGGGTGCTCCAGTCACGTCGAACAGCTCGACCGCGCCGTCGATGGTGCCCGCCGCCACGTGACGGCCGCCGGGGTCGACGGCCAGCGCCTCGATCAGGCTCTCCGCCTCCGCCAGGAGGCCCAGCGGGCGGCCGTCGCGGGTCCAGCGCCGTACCTCGTGGCCCGTGGCGACCGCGAGCCAGGACGAGTCCGGGGCGATGGCCACCGCGGTCACCTCCTCGTCCTGCCGCTCCAGGGTCGTGGCGGTGTCGAGGTCCGGCGTCAGGATGCGTACGGTGTGGTCCGTGGCGACGGCCATCCACGTGCCGTCCGGGGCGATCGCCGAGGCCAGCTCCATGACGGCGCCGGGCGGCTCCGCGATCCCGCGTGCGGCGCCGGCGCCGGGCGGCTCCGCGGTCCTGCGGACGGCGCCGTCCGGGCCGTGCAGCCGGATGCCGCCCTCGGGGTCGGCGCAGAGGACGTACGTGCCGTCGGGGGACACGGCCACGCTCCTCAGCCATTCCCTCGGGCCCTGGGCGCGGACGGTCCCGTCCGGGTTCCAGAGGGTCAGGCCGGACAGGCCGACGGTGGCCAGGCAGGAGCCGTCGCTCGCCATCGCGAGGCCGCGCAGGTCGTGGCGGGCGGGCGGCTCGGTGGGGCCGGTTCGTACGGCGAGGTCCACGTCCCAGACGCGGACCGTGCGGTCGGCGCTCGACGAGGCCAGCAGGCGGCCGTCCGGGGTGATCGCCAGGCCCGAGATCGTGTCGGTGTGACCGTGCAGGCGGGCCCGCACGGTTCCGTCCAGGTCCAGGATGGCGAGGTTGTCGTCGAAGTCGGGGACGGCGAGCCACCGGCCGCCTGGGGCGACGGCCACGCCGGTGCCGTGGGAGAAGACGGTGCGCAGCTCGGCGCGCGGGGTGCCGTCGGCGTTCAGCAGGCGGAGGGAGCCGTGCTGGCTCAGCAGGGCCAGCCACTCCCCGGAGGGCGCGATCGCCACCGCCTCCGCGCCGTTGTCCACGCCCGCTTCTTCCTCGCGCTCCCCATCCTCGGCGCCGCCCTCGCCCTCGCCCTCGGCATTGGCACCGGCATCGGTATCGGCGCCGCCCTCGGCATCGGCGCCGTCCCCGTCCCCGGCACCGGCGTCGGCGTCGCCGCTGTCCTCGACCTCGGCATCGGCGTCGGCATCGGCGTCGGCATCGGCGTCGGCGTCGTCCTCGACCTCGGTATGGGCGTCGGCGTCGTCCCCGGCCTCGGCGTCGTCCCCGTCCTCGTCCCAGATCGCGTCGACAGTCGCCAGGCGGCTCCCGTTCGCGGTCCACAGCTCTGTGGCGTCCGGGCCGGTCGCGACCGCCCAGGTGCCGTCGGGTGCGATGGCGACGGCGCCGTACTCCTCGCACGCGTCCTCCGGCGCGGCGCGCGTCCTGCCATCGGCGTCGAAGAACCGCAGGAACCCGTCCCCGCCCGCGACCCCCCACGCCCCGTCCGGCGCGATCGCGATCGTCTCGGCCGTTCCCGGCAGGTCGTCGAGGACGGCGCGCGGCCTGCCGTCCGGCTCCCACAGCCGCACCGTCCCGTCCCAGCTCCCGGTGGCCAGCCACGCCCCGCCGGGCGCGACGGCCACGCACGTGACCTGGCTCTCGTGCCCGAGCAGGGCCCGCATCGAGGTGCCGTCCATGCGCCAGCGCGACACCCGTCCCCGGTCCCCTGCGGCGGCCAGCCAGGCGCCGTCCGGCGACATGGCCAGGCCGGTCAGCCGTTCCGATCGGCTGCGGTGCGTACGCAGCAGCGCCTGGTGCGGCAGGTCCGGCGGTGTGCCGCGGTGCTCCAGCCAGGGCGATCCCCGCTCCGCCAGCCACCGGCGCAGGTCCTCGCCCACGCCGGGCGTCGCGTGCAGGCGGGCGGCGAGCGTGAGCAGCACGCCGACGCCCAGCTCTCGCGCCCTTTCGAGCAGGTGGGACGAGCCCGCCAGGACGCGCGCGATCGACGCGGGGGTGCCGTCGCCCGCCCTGGCGAGGTCCTCCAGGGCCGGGTCCACGCCGGACTGGTGGATGCGGGAGGCCAGCCAGGTCACGTCGCAGACCAGCTCCCGTACCGCTTCGGCCTCCCCTGCGTCCGCGTACAGCCGGGCGAGGTTGCGCAGCATCCACTCTCCCGTGCCGGGGAGGTCGGCCCAGCCCTCGGGGGTCTCGTCGGGGTCGGCGTCGATCAGCGCGCGGCGGGCCCGGTCGAGGCCGTCCGCGCCGAGGAGCTCCCGCACGCGCTCCCCCACCGCGTCCGCCAGGCCCAGCACGGGATGATCGGTACGCCGCCGCACCAGCCGCAGCCCCTCCAGCCGGGCGATGAGCGCGCCGATCTGCCCGCCCGTCATGGCCCCGCCGACGCCGACCCGCCCGCCAACCACGGCCCCGCCGATCTGCCCACCGACCACGGCCCCACCCGCGCCGACCCGCCCGCCGGTCACGCCCCCGCCCCCGCTCCACAGCAGGGCGGCCACGCCGATGGGGATGGCCTCGTCCGGGTCGAACAGGCCGAGCTGGAGGAAGCGTTCGGCGGCGGCCGGGTCCACCGTGCGCAGCCAGCCGAGCGAGTGGTCCACGAGCGCCCCGATCAGGCGGGCCCGGGAGGCGGGAGCCGCCAGGTCCACGCGGCCGGGCAGCCGGGCGGCCAGGCGGGCGGCCGCCTCGGTGGCCGGCTCGCCCGTGACGACCTGGCTGACGATGAGCCCGTGCGCCATGGTGAGGGCGAGCGGCCAGCCTCCGGTCAGCTCCGCCAGGCGGGCGGCCGTGTCCTCGTCCAGGGCGGGCAGGTCGCGGCGCAGCAGCGCCACGCTCTGTGAGGAGGACATCGGCCCGATGCGCACCGTGGTCGCGAACGGCGGCCGTTCGCCGGCGGCGCGCGCCGTGACGAGCCAGGTGCAGCCCGGCACCGCGAACGCCAGCGGCACCACCAGCCCGGCATGCCGCAGCCCGTCCACCACCATCAGCCGCGGCCCCGGCTGGAAGACCTGCTCCCGCAGGAACTCCTCCGCCGCCTCCTCGCCGTGGGCGGCGCCCACCAGGTCGCGCGGCTCCAGGTGGGAGAACAGCTCCACGTCCTCCCCGTGCAGGCCCTGCAGCACCTCGGTGAACTCGGCGGCCCGATCCTCCGGGTGCGAGCCGCCGGCGTTCAGCCAGCCGATGCCCTCGGGGAAACGCGCGGCCACCTCGGGACGGCGCAGCGCGGCCGCCACGACGGCCGTGACGCCCAGCCCCTCCACGCCGTCCACCTCGGGCGCCACCACGATCAGCCCGGCGTCGCCCGAGGTCAGCGCGGCCACGACCCGGTCCACGTCCGCCTCCCGCCCGATCCACCCGTCGATGCTCGCGATCGCCCCGGCCTGAGCCACGTACGCTCCTCCCTGCCGCACCTGTCCACGTGGATCAACGAAGGGACGGGCGGGCAAAGTTCGCGAGGGCCGGACTCTTCGCAAAAGCCTGAAGCGCGACGGAACGGCCGCCGGACGCCGCTAACCTGGCCTGCCATGACGTACGGCCCTCAGCGTCCCTCCTCCGACGCCCCCTATCCGCCGCGGCAGCAGCCGTTCACCCCGCCTCCCGTGGTGCTCGACGTCGGCGCGGACGCCAAGGTCAAGGCGCTGGCCGGCGGCTCGGTGGCGGGCGTGATCGGGCTGATCGCGATCTTCTCGGCGCTGACGGGGCAGACCACGGGCGGCGGGGGCACCGCGGTCGCGGTCGGGGTGGTGGGGCTGGTGTTCCTGGGCATCGGCCTGCTCCCCGTCATCGCGTGGAAGAAGGTCGCGCGTCCGCGCCGGCTCGTCTTCGACGCCTTCGGCGTGCGCTGGGACGATCCGCAGGGCAGGCCGTGGGCCGTGGCCTGGGCGGAGCTGTCGGGCGTGGGCATCTCGCGCACGCGGCAGCGCCGGGTCAAGCCGGCCGACTACCTCGTGCGCAGGACGATGGTCAGGCTCGACCTGTTCCCCGCCGACCAGGGGTTCCGGTCGCGGCACCAGGAGATGGAGCACCTGTGGGAGTTCCACACTGTCAAGAACGGCTACCGGTTGCCGCTCGGCTCCACCCCCAGGTACATCCCGGTCATCGAGCGGGCGATGCGGCAGTACCGTCCGGGGGCGTACCTGGGGATCAAGGACGAGGGTTTCACGGTCGGCCTGGTCTGAGCCGTCAGTCGCCGCCGGGCGTGACGAGGCCCGTCTCGTAGGCGACGACGACCGCCTGGGCGCGGTCGCGCAGCGCGAGCTTGGTGAAGATGCGGGCGACGTGCGTCTTCACCGTCGCCTCGCTGAGCGTCAGCGCGTACGCCAGCTCGGCGTTCGACAGGCCCTTGCCCATGAGCGTCAGCACCTCCAGCTCGCGCGGCGTCAGCGTCGCGAGGTCCGCGTGCGCGCCCGCGGGCGGCGGGCCGGGGACGCGGTCGGCGGCGGCGAAGCGCTCGACGAGGCGGCGGGTGATCGAGGGGGCCAGGAGCGCGTCGCCGGTGCCGACCAGGCGGACGGCTGCGGCCAGGTGCCCGGGGGTGACGTCCTTGAGCAGGAAGCCGCTGGCGCCGAGCGTCAGGGCGGCGTAGACGTACCGGTCGAGGTCGAACGTGGTCAGCATGATCACCCGGCAGTGCGGGTCGTGGGCGAGCACCCGGCGGGTCGCCTCCAGGCCGTCCATGCCGGGCATGCGGATGTCCATCAGCACCACGTCGGGGGCGAGCCTGAGCGCCTCCGCCACCGCCTGACCCCCGTCGGCGGCCTCGCCGACCACGTCGATGCCGCGGGCGGTCAGTATGAGCCGGAAGCCCACGCGGACCAGCTCCTGGTCGTCGGCGATCAGCACCCGGGGGGTCGCGTTCACGGGCGCTCCAGCGGGATCCTGGCGCGTACCCGGTAGCCGCCGCCGAGCCGGCGCCGCGCGTCGAGGTCGCCGCCGTACACGGCGACCCGCTCACGCAGGCCCACCAGCCCGCGCCCGGCCCCATCAGCCGTCCGCTCGCCATCCCGCGCGTGCCCGGCGCCGCCCGCGGGCCGCTCGCCGTCGGGCCTGGTGGCGCCGGTGAGCACGCTGGGCCCGCTGTTCAGCACCTCCACCCGCAGGTACTGGTCGGTGTAGCGGACGCTCACCTCGGCCTTGGCCGCCTCCCCGTGCTTGAGCGCGTTCGTCAGGGCCTCCTGGACGATCCGGTACGCGGTCACGTCGATCCCGGCCGGGACCGGGCGCGGCTCGCCGGAGATGCGCACCTCCACCGGCAGCCCGGCGAACGCGATCCGGTCGGCCAGCGCGCCGAGCTGCCCCAGCCCCGGCTGCGGCGCCAGCTCGGCCCCGTGACCGTCGTCGTCGCCGTCGGGCGACGGCGCCAGCAGCCCCAGCAGGTGACGCAGCTCGGTCATCGCGTCCCGGCCGGCCGCCTCGACGGCCCGCAGCGCGGTCTCGGCCTCGCCCGGCATCGTGGGCAGCACCTCCCTGGCGGCCCCCGCCTGCACCACCATGAGGCTCACGTTGTGGCTGACGATGTCGTGCAGCTCCGCCGCGATCCTGGCCCGCTCGGCGTCCACGGCCGCGCGGGCGGCCCTCTCGCGTTCGCGTTCCAGCAGCCGCCCCTGCTCGGCCAGCACGGCCCGGTAGCGCCGCCGCGTACGCACCAGGGCCGCCGCCAGCCACACCACCGAGCCGCAGGCGAGCATCAGCGCGGCGGCCAGCCATTCCCACATCCGATCATCTTCGCGCGGCCCGCCGCGATCGGCATCCTTCCCCGGCCCTACATCCACAGGATGACGGCCGCCGCGCCTACATCCCCGGCGGGATGCGCCCCCGCCGTTGCGCGATCTAGCTTCATGCCATGAACACTCAGCGGCTCGTCGTTCGCCTCGGCGACGTCCACAAGGAGTACGGCGCGACCCGGGCGCTGGACGGCGTCTCGCTGCGCGTCCACGCGGGGGACGCGGTCGCCGTGATGGGGCCCTCGGGCTGCGGCAAGTCCACGCTGCTCAACCTGATCGCGGGCCTGGACCGTCCGACGCGGGGCACGGTCGAGGTCGACGGCCAGGACCTGGGGGCGATGAACGAGACGGAGCTGGCGCTGTTCCGCCGCCGGCACATCGGGATGGTCTTCCAGTTCTTCAACCTCATCGAGGACCTGCCCGCCCTGGACAACGCGGCGCTGGCCGCCCAGCTCACCGGCACCCCTGCCCGGCAGGCCAGGGACCGGGCGCTGGAGCTGTTCGAGGAGCTGGGCATCGCCGGGCGCAGGGACGCCTACCCGGCGGCGCTGAGCGGCGGTGAACGCCAGCGCGTCGCCGTGGCCAGGGCCCTGATGAACCGGCCGGCCCTGCTGCTGGCCGACGAGCCGACGGGGGCGCTCGACAGCCGCTCGGGCGAGCAGGTGATGGACCTGCTCATCGACCTCAACCAGATCGGGCAGACGCTGCTGATCGTCACGCATGACCCCGGCCTGGCCGCCCGCTGCGCCGGCCGCACGGTGGAGCTCGGCGACGGGCGCGTGGTGGCCGATCACAGCCTGGAACGCACGCCGTGAGGCCGGACCTCGCCGTCGGGCAGGGCAGAGGCGCCGTGGGCCAGGGTGCGGGTGCCGTGTGGCGGGCCTCGCGGGCGGCGGTGCGGCGCCGCCGGGCGCAGACGTTCGTGCTCGGGGTCGTGGTGTTCTGCTCGACGGTGGCGATCGTGGTGGCGCTCGGCCTGCTGGAGAGCGTGTCGGCGCCGTTCGAGCGGGCCTTCGAGGGTCAGCGGGGCGCGCACGTCGTGGCCTCGTACGACCCCGGCAGGGTCACGCCGGCGGCGCTCGCGGCCCGGCCACGCGGGGTGGAGGCGGTGGCGGGCCCGTTCGCGCAGGCCGTGGTCACGATCCCGGAGACGTTCGAGCACCTGCCGCCGGGCCCGCTCACGGTCGTCGGCCGCCACTCCCCCGGCGGCCCGGTGGACCGGCTGGACCTCTGGGCGGGACGCTGGCCCGCCCGCCCCGGCGAGATCGTGCTGGACCGGCCCGCGAACGGGTTCTTCTCCTTCCTGGTGGGGGTGCGGTTCACCGTGCGCGAGGGGCAGGCGTTCACCGTCGTCGGTCTGGCCTCCAGCGTGAGCAGGAGCTCCGAGGCGTGGGTCACCCCCGGCCAGGCCGCCGCGCTGCGCCCGGCCGCGACGCAGATGCTCTACCGCCTGCACGCCGCCGGCACCGACGAGCAGGTCCGCGCGGGCACGGCCGCGATCGCGGCGGGCCTGCCGGCCGGGGCGCTGCTGGGCTCGCAGTCGTACCTGGTCGTCCAGCGCGACGCGGGCCGCGCGGCGGCGGCCTTCGTCCCCTTCCTGACCGTCTTCGGGGTGCTCGGCCTGGTGGTGGCGGTCCTCATCGTGGTGAACGTGGTCAGCGGCGCGGTCGTGGCGGGCTACCGGCACATCGGGCTGCTCAAGGCGCTCGGCTTCACCCCGAACCAGGTCGTCGCCGTCTACCTCACGATGGTCCTGGTCCCGGCGGTCGCGGGCGGCGCGCTCGGCACCGTGGCGGGCGCCGTGGCCGCGCGCCCGCTGCTGGACGACGTGGGGGCGGGCGTCTTCACCGTCACGACGAGCCCCTGGGTGTACGCGGCCACGCTCGCCGGCATGCCGGCCGTGGCCGTGCTCGCCGCGCTGGCGCCCGCGCTGCGCGCGCACCGTCTGACCGCAGCCCGGGCGATCAGCGCGGGCGCGCCTCCCGGGCGCGGGCGGGGGCTGCGGGTCCAGCGGCTGCTCGCGGGCGCGCCGCTGCCCCGTGCGGTGAGCCTCGGGCTGGGTCTGCCGTTCGGGCGGCCGGGGCGCGCCGCGCTCACGCTGGCGGCCGTGGTGCTCGGCGCGGCCACGGTGACGCTGGCCGCGGGCCTGTCCACGACGATGACCGCGTACGGCGCGGCCGCCCAGCGCGTCGGGCACGTGCACACGGTGGTCCACGCCGGCCAGGCCCGCAACCACCAGACCCAGCCCCGGCACGGCGACGCCGGGATCGAGGCGCTCCTGCGCGGCCTGCCCGGCACCCTGTACGTGACCGCCGACGCGTGGGTCACCCTGCACCTCGCGGGGCATCCGCAGCCGATCCAGGGCAGGTTCCTGCGCGGGGATTCCGGCACGCTGGGCGAGACGCTCGTCGAGGGCCGCTGGCTGCGCGGCCGGGGAGAGGTGGTGGCGCCCTCGGCGTTCCTGGTCAAGCGCGGTCTGGCGGTCGGCGACCGGCTCACGCTGTCGCTGGGCCGCGGGCGGGCGGAGGCGACGGTCGTCGGCGCGACGATGGACGGCGCGGCCGACCTCATCCAGGCCGACTGGCGCACGCTGACCGCGCTCGCGCCGGACCAGCGGGCCACCCAGTACGAGGTCCGCCTCGCCCCCGGCACCGACGTCGAGTCCTACAACGCCGCGGTCAGGGCGGCGGACCCCGGCCTGCACCCGGTCGCCAAGTCCACCAGCGACCCGACGACCGTGGCCGTCATCGGCTTCGCGTCCCTGCTCACCGTGCTGCTGGGCACGGTCTCCGCGCTGGGCGTCTTCAACACGGTCGTGCTCGACGCCAGGGAGCGGCGGCGCGACATCGGCGTGCTGAAGTCCATCGGGATGACGCCGCGCCAGGTCACGGCGATGATGGTGACGTCGATGGCGGCGCTCGGCGCGGCAGGCGGGCTGCTCGGCATCCCGATCGGCGTGGCCGCGCACCGCCTGGTCGTCCCGGCCATGGCCGAGGCGGCCGGTCTCGCGCTGCCGGCGTTCATGGTGGACGTGTGGCGGGCCCCGCTGCTGGCGCTGCTCACGCTGGCGGGGGTGGTGATCGCGGTGCTGGGCGCGCTCGTCCCGGCCCGGTCGGCGGCGCGGCTGACCATCGCGGCCGTGCTGCACAACGAGTGAACGGGGCTGGACGGCCGTCGCGGGGCGGTGGACGCTGAGCCTACGGCCGGCGCGAGAAGCCTTACGATCCGCGCCCCCATCGCACATCGAGGAGGAAGCATGCCCGCGACACCCCATGCCGAGCACGTTGGCAGCCTCCTGCGCCCGCCCGAGCTGCTGCGTGCCCGGGAGGCGCGCAAGCGCGGCGAGCTGAGCGCCGAGGAACTGGCCAGGCTGGAGGACGACGCCGTACTGGCCGCGATCGAGCTGCAGCGCCAGGCGGGGATCGAGGTGTTCACCGATGGGGAGATGCGGCGGCAGACCTGGCTCGCGGGGCTGCTGGAGTCGCTGGGCGGCGTGTCTCCCGCTCCGCTGCCCTCCACCGAATGGTGGCGCGGCGACGGCGAGCCGGTGCCGCCGGAGGAGACGTCCTGGGACCTGGTGGTGGCGACCGGCAAGCTCACCCAGAAGAAGAACATGACCGCCGTGGAGGCCGGTTTCCTGGCCCGGCACGCCCCCGGACCCTACAAGATCACCATGGTGAGCTCGTCGATGGGGAACCTCCTGTGGCGGCCCGACCTCAGCGCCACCGCCTACCCGACCCCCGCCGACCTGCTCCGCGACCTGGTCGCGCTGCGGATCGAGGAGATCAGGGGCCTGCTGGCGCAGGGCGTGCGGTGGATCCAGCTCGACTCGCTGGCCTACGACTTCGTGATCGACCCCGGCTTCCGCACCCGCCTGCTGGGGCCCGGGGCGCCGGGCGGGGAGGCGTTGCTCGACGCGGCGGTCGCCGTCGACGTCCAGCAGGTGCGCGCGATCAAGGAGCTGGACCCGGAGGTCACGGTCGCCCTGCACCTGTGCAGGGGCAACAACCGCAGCGCCTGGTCGGCCAAGGGCGGCTACGACCCGGTCGCGGAGCGGCTGTTCGGTGAGGTGCCGGTGGACCGGTTCCTGCTGGAGTACGACACGGAGCGGGCGGGCGGGTTCGAGCCGCTGCGCTTCGTCCCCGAGGGCACGGCCGTCGTGCTCGGGCTCGTCTCCTCCAAGGTGCCGGCGCTGGAGTCGCAGGACGAGCTGCGCCGCCGCATCGACGAGGCGGCCAAGTACGTGCCGATGGAGAACCTCGCGATCAGCCCGCAGTGCGGCTTCGCCTCCACCGTCAGGGGCAACCTGCTCACCGTGGACGAGGAGCGGCGCAAGCTGGAGCTGGTGGTGGAGACGGCGCGGATGGTCTGGGGCTGAGCCCGGCCCCCGTCAGACGAGCGGACGAGCCGCGCGGGCGGCCAGGTACCTGTCATCGGCGGCAGACGTCGCGGAACGGCAGGTCCGGCACGTGCGCCGCCCACTCCTCGCGGGTGAGCGGGCGGGCCGCCTGGGCGCAGGCGGTGGCTGCCGGGTCGGCGGCGAGGGCGGAGGTGTCCCACTTCCAGACGGCGTAGGCGTCGCCGGCGACCTGCACGAGGTCGGCCGCCGCGGCGACCAGCGTCCTGCCGTCCGCCGTGAACGCCAGGGCGCGGACCTCGCCGCCGTGCCCGGCCAGCGGGGGTCCGAGCGGCTGGCCGGTGGCGGTGTCCCACAGTCTCACGGTGCGGTCCTGGTCCGCGGTGGCGAGGTAGGCGCCGCCCGGGGCGAAGGCCACGGCGTGGACGTGGCCGGTATGCCCGGAAAGGGGAGCACCGTGCGGGCGGGCCGGGGCCACGTCCCAGAGCCGGGCCGTCTGGTCCTCGCTCCCCGTCACGAGCAGCGCGCCTCCCGGCGCGAAGGCCAGCGACGTGACCGGGAGGGTGTGGGCGCGCAGCAGGCCGCGCCGCCTGCCGGTCGCCGTCTCCCACAGCAGCACCGTGCCGTCCGAGGCGCCGACGGCGAGCACGGTCCCGGAGTCGTCGAAGGCCGCCGCCGTGATCCGCCCCGACTGCCCGGACGCGGGTTCGCCCCTGGCTCTGCCCTCGGGCAGCGTCCAGACCTGGACCTCGGCGCCCGGCACGGCCGTGGCCTCCTGGACGGCCGTGGCGAGCAGGCGGCCGTCCTGGCTGTAGGCGAGGGGCCGGCCGCGTACGGAGGAGGGGCCGTCGAGGATGGCGGTGTTCAGGCCGTGGCCGGCGTCGTCGCTGCCGGAGGCGGCCAGCGAGCGGCCGTCGTGGCTGACCGCCAGCCCGTCCACGAGGTCGTCGGGCCGGATGCGCAGCCGCTCGCCGCGCCAGCGGGCCGCGCGCACGTCCCACGACCAGACGCTGCCGTAGCCGGGCCGGGTGCCGTCGTACGGCTGGACCACGAGCCGGCCGCCGTCTGCGCTCAGCACCACCTGCGTGGTGTCCCGGCGCTCGTACCAGCGTGCGGGGACCGGCCGGTCGGCCGGGACCTGGCCGTCGCCGCCGGGGAGCGCGAGCGGGTGGCGGGTGGCGCGCGGGATCCGCCACAGGCGTACGGTGGCGTCGGCGCCCGCGCTGGCCAGCAGGTTCCCGCCGGGGCTGAAGGCGACGGCGTTGACCGCGTGCGTGTGCCCGGTCAGCGGCTCCCCGAGCGGGCGGCGGCCCCGCACGTCCCAGAGCCTGATCGTGTGGTCCTGGCTCGCGGTGGCCAGGACGCGGCCGTCCGGGCTGAAGGCCGCCGAGGTGATCAGGCCGGTGTGGCCGGTGAGCGGGCGGCCGGCGGGCCGCCGGGTGGCGGCGTCCCAGAGCTGGATGTGCTCGCTGCCCGTGGTGCCGGCCAGCAGCCCGCCCCCGGGGCTGAACGCGAGCGCGGCCACCTCCTCGCGGGGCTCGGGCGTCACGCTGCCGGCGGCCGGTTCGAGCGGGTCGCCCGTCAGCAGGCCCGATCCGGCGTCGAACGTCCTGATCGGGCCGCCCGGGTAGGCGGCCGCGATGAGCGCGCCGTCGGGGCTGAACGCGACGGGCCCCGGGGCGCCTTCGAGCGAGCGCAGCGCGGCGACCGGGGTACCGGTGCCGACGTCCCACAGCCTGGACGTGCCGGCGGAGCCGGCGGTCGTGGCCAGCAGGGTCCCGTCGGGGCTGAACGCGGCCCACTGCCTGGCCCAGGGGGTCTCGCCGCCGCCGGTCCACGCCTGGCGGGTGGCGGTGTCCCAGACGCGCACGCCGCCGTCGGCGCTCGCCACGGCCAGGTGGCCGCCGTCGGCGCTGTACGCCACGGACATGCCGTCGGCCTGCTCCTCCCCCACCGGCCACGGCACGGGGGTGAGCCCGGCCACGTCCCACAGGCGCAGCGGCGCGGCCCTGCCGGTCGCGGCGAGGGTGGCACCATCGGGGCTGAACGCGACCGAGTGCACCTCGCCGGGGAGGCCGCGCAGCACGGCGAGCTGCGGCCTGGCCACCGCTGCCCGGAGCGCGGCGCGTGTCCCGGGGGTGGGCGGGGCGACCCTGGCGGCGGCCACCGCGAGCAGCCGGGCGATCCGGGGCTCGGTGGTGGCGAGGACCTGGCTCCGGGCGGCGAGCAGGCGGCCGAGCGCGAGGTCTCGCTGGGCGAGGGCTCGATCGCGCTCGGCGCCGGCCCGCACGTTCATGACCGCCAGGATCGCGGTGGCTGCCACGAGCACGGCCACCACGATGATCGCGGCCGGCCTCCTGCGGTCGCGGCGGGGCCTGGCTGATGAGCGCAGCCGCTCGAACACCGCGACCTCCACGGACGACAGGGTCACCCGTCACGCTAGACCCCGGGACGGCCCGCCTGCCCTCACCGCGGGCGTCTCGGTTCCGTACTTGTCGGCAAGGCCCGCTAGGTTCGGCGTCCATGATGGAAACAGACGTCATCGGCCAGGCCCTGCTGCGCGCCTTCGCGGACCGGGGGTATGAGGCGACGCTGCCCGACCCCTCCACCATCAGCGTCACGCTGGCCGGCGGCTCCAGCGCGAACGCCGACATCGGTTCGTGGCGCGAGCACGCCCGGGGCCTTGCCCCCGGCGCCCTGGCGGAGGCCGCGGACGCCTACGCCGGCCAGGCGGCCAGGGCGTTCGAGCGCGCCGCCACCGAGATCCCCGAGCCGGACCTGCGGGTGCGGCTGTATCCGGAGGAGGCGCTCGGCGACATGCTCGACGGGCTGGTGGCCAGGCGGCTCGCCCCCGGGCTGGTCGAGGCCGTGGTGATCGACTATCCCGACTCGATCGTGCCGCTCGACCGGGCCCGGCTCGGCGACCTGCGGGAGCAGTCCGCCTTCGGCGCCGCGCTGCAGCACTCGATCGACAAGGAGCCGCACTACGCCGAGTCCGCCGCCGTCCACGGCGTGCCGATCACGCACGTCGGCGGCACCCACCGGTACGTCGGCGCGCACGCGCACGTCCTGCGCCGGCACACCGGGCAGGCCCCGCACGGGGCGCTGGTGTCGTTCCCGCTGCCCGAGTACCTGCTGGTCCACGAGATCGGCGACGTGCACCTGTTCGCCGCGATGGAGGCGATGCAGGACCTGTCCCGGCGGCTCTTCGACTCCGGGGACAAGCCGGTCAGCCCGCAGGTCTACTGGTGGCGGCCCGGCGCGTACGAGGAGCAGCCCCAGCCGCAGGCCCTGTACGGCCCGCTCGTGCCCGACCTGCGCCCGGTCGGCATCCAGGTCGACCACCAGGAGAAGAGCGTCGCCTTCCTGACCGCCGACACCAACGAGCTGGTCGAGCTCTGGATGCGCGACCACGAATGACCGGGAGGGTCAGTGCGCCTGCCTGGCCGCGCGGCGGGCCGCGTCGATGGCCTCGGCGGGAGCCGGGCGGGGCTGGCCAGGACCATCCGCGGCGCGTACCGCGACGACCTGCTCCGCGCCGGGCACGAGCGCGTCGGTGACGTCGTCGGTGGCGAATCCCCAGGGTCCTGACAGGTCCTGCCAGTGCGGGCGCACCAGCAGGGGGCGGGGGTGGTCGGTCACGTTGCTCCAGATCGTCAGAGGGACAGCACGGTCACCGAGTGCGGCGCGACGGTCCACGCGCCGCCGCTCGACTCGACGTCGCCCAGGTCGCGCACGGCGATCGTGTCGGGCGCGCCGAGCGTGTTGACCGCGTCCAGGGCCGCGGCGTCGGCGCCCAGGGCGCGGATCCTGGCCGTGGCGGGCGTGTTGGCCTGCGCGCCGTCGAGCACGATCCGCAGGCGCACGGCCGCGTCGCGGTGCCGGTTGACGACGGCGATCCGCAGCGAGCCGTCGTCGGCGCGGGTGGCCGAGACGTCCACGTCGGGGACGGTCATGGGCGCGGTGAGCAGCCGGCCGTCGGGGCCGCGGTTGTCGCCGAGGGTGACCGAGGTGGTCCGCGCGGGCCCCGACACCTCGCACGGCAGGACGGTGCGGCCGGTGTGGTGCCGGTACAGGTGCCAGACGTGGTAGATGGCCGAGCGCAGCGCGCCGCCGGGGCGGGCGACGACCAGGCCGTTGGCGTTGACCAGGTTGACGGGGTTGGCCATGGAGACGGGCGCGGGCAGGCCGGCGGTGCGGTGGATGGCGTGGAAGACGCCGGCGCAGAAGATCGCGTCGGCGACCGTCCTGGGGCTCCACCGGTTGACGCGCACCTTGGGCGGGTCGTCCGCGGGCGCGGGCTCGCGCGGGGCGATGCCGCCGTCGTCGCCGGGCAGCGGCTGCGGCCAGCTCTCGGGCTCCAGGTGGCGCATGGTCCACTCGTCCAGGGCGAGCGCGGGCGGGCGGTCGAGGCCCGCCTCGGCGGCCAGGGCGGTGACGAGCTGGGAGTAGGTGTGCATCTCCCGCTCGAAGTACAGGGCCTGGGCCACGACGGCGTCGTAGTCGTCGCCGGTCCACAGGTGGGTGCTGGCTCCGTACAGGTGCAGGGACAGGTGGTCGAGCAGCGAGCCGGCCCGCTTGAGCAGCGGCCGGGTCCACTCCTCCTGCCGCCACGGGATGCCGACGCCGATCAGCTTGACGCCGGGATCGACCAGGCGCATGAACAGGGCGTGCTCGCGGGCCGAGGCGGCGTACTCCTCGGCCGTGCGGTGCCCCATCTGCCAGGGGCCGTAGACCTCGTTGCCGATGCCCCAGTAGCGCACGTTCCACGGCTCGGCCCTGCCGTTCTCGGCGCGGCGGGCGGTGAGGGTGGTGTCGCGGGCGGAGTTGGTGTACTCGATCCAGCGCACCGCCTCGTCCACGTCGCGCGCGGAGTGCACGAGGTACGGCTGCGCGCCGGCCGCCTCGCACCAGGCGAGGAACTCGTCGGTGCCGAACCGGTTGCTCTCGCGCCCGCCCCAGGCCAGCTCCAGCCTGCTGGGCCGGTCGTCGCGCGGGCCGATGCCGTCCTCCCAGTGGTAGGCGGAGGTGAAGTTGCCGCCCGGCCAGCGGATCGGTCCAGGGCCGAGCTCGCGCACGAGCTCCAGGACGTCGGCGCGCACGCCGCGCAGCGGGCCGGGCTCGTCGACGGACAGGGGCGAGCCCTCGTCGAACACCCCGCCGTCGATGTTGCCGAAGAACGCCGACTCCAGGAAGTGCCCGTAGACGTCGTCGTCGATGCGGCCGGCCGGCCGGCGGGTGTCGATGGTGACGAGCGCTTCCCGCATCCCGGTGGACTCCGTTTCCCTCATTGCTTCACCGCTCCCGCGATGCTGTCGACGAACTTGCGCTGGAGCGCCACGAACACGGCGATCACCGGGATCAGCGAGATCACGGCGGCGGCCGCCATGCCCGACCAGTCGGTGCCCCGCTCGCCCACGAAGACGGTCATGCCCACGGCCAGCGTGCGCAGATCGGGCTCGCTGAGCGTGAACACCAGGGGCAGCAGGTAGACGTTCCAGGCGAACAGGTAGGTGAGGATCACCACAGTGGCGGTGATCGGCCAGGCGAGCGGCAGCATCACCCGGAAGAAGACGGTGAAGGGCCCGGCGCCGTCGAGGCGGGCGGTCTCCTCCAGCTCCTTCGGCAGCCGCCGGAAGTAGCCCGCGTAGAGCAGGGTCGAGGCGATCTGCCCGCCCGCGCCCAGCCCGAGTATCACGCCGGTGTGCGTGTTGAGCAGCCTGAGCTGGTCGGTGAGCTGCGTGATCGGGATGATCGTGTAGCCCTCGGGGAGGAAGAACGTGACGAGGAACAGGCCGATGAGGAACTTCTTGCCGATGAAGTCGTAGCGGCCGAGCACGTACCCTGCCAGCGCGCTGCGCACGACCACCAGCAGCACGGTGCCGACCGTGATGATCAGCGTGTTGCCGAAGTAGGTGGCGAAGCCCACCTCGCTCCAGGCGCGGGCGTAGTTCTCCCACACCGGCTCCTCCGGCAGCAGGCCGAGGCCGCTGCCGAAGATCTCCGAGGAGGTCTTCAGCGACGCCGACACCAGCCAGACGAACGGGTACACCCACAGCCCGCCCAGCACCAGCAGCAGGACGGCCGTCACCACCTGCCGCGCGCTCGGGCGGCGCAGCCGGAGCGTCACGAGTCCGCCCTCCTGCCGCGCGCCCACCGCATGCCCAGCGCCTGCGCGATCGCGAGCACCATGGTCAGCAGCCCGAACAGCACGGCGGCGGCGGAGGCGTAGCCGAGCTGCGGGATGTTGGCCTGGAACGCCGTGCGGAAGATGAAGATCTCGATCACCTCGGATGAGAAGGACGGGCCCCCGCCGGTCAGGGTCTGCATCAGGTCGAAGACGTTGAACGCGGCCACGGTGTCGATCAGCGTGATGATCACCAGGAACGGCACCAGCAGCGGCATCGTCACGTGCCGGAACTCCGCCCAGGCGCCCGCGCCGTCGATCATCGCGGCCTCGTGCACGCCCCGCGGGATCGTCTGCAGCGCGGCGAGCCAGTAGATCAGGGTGATGCCCAGCCACTTCCACACCCACACCGCGATCCCGGCGTACAGGGAGGTGCCGGCGTTGGCGGCGAAGTTCTGCGGCGAGTCGATCAGCCCGGACCAGACCAGCGACAGGCTGACCGGGCCGCCGGCGTCGAGCAGGAGGGTGAACACGACGCCCACGATCGCGCCCGTGGTGACGACGGGCAGGAAGAACAGGGTGCGGAAGAAGCCCTTGAACGGCGTCTTCCTCGCGTTCAGCACCAGGGCCAGCGCGAGGGCCAGGCCGACCCGCAGCGGCACCGCGATCACGAGGAACACCAGCGAGTTCCAGAACGCGTTCCAGAACAGCTCGTCCCCGATCAGCCGCTCGAAGTTCTCGAACCCGATGAACGTGCCCGCGGCGGCGAAGCCCGGCCAGTCGAGGAAGGCGTACCACCAGGAGGCCAGCAGCGGGTAGACGGTGTACGCCCCGTACCCGAGTACGGTCGGGAGCAGGAACAGGTAGATCCACCAGTCCTGCCGCAGGCGTCGCGCCCATCCCCTCGGCGGGGGCGCGGGGACCGCGGCGGCGACGCTCTCGCGCCGGGAAGTCGTCGTCATCTCAGCGCCCGGCGTAGTCCTGCTGGCCATAGTCCTTCTTGCGGTCCCAGTTGGCGAACACCCAGGCCTTGAGGTCCACCTCGACGCCCTTCTCCTCGCGCACGACCTTCAGCGCGCGCTCGCGCTCGGCGCTGATCTGGTCGTTGAAGCGGCGGAGCTGGCCGCCGATGTCGGTGGAGGCGCCGGTCAGCACGGACTGGACGATGTCGCCGAGGTTGGGGTGGATGTCGCGCATCTCGGCCAGCACCTGCCAGACGCCGGGGTTGCCGACCTCGGGCACGGGGCCGATGCGCACGTCCTCCTGGAAGTTGGCCACGCACCTGCGGTACGCGTCGTGCACCTCGGCCTGGTCGATGACCTCGGCGGCCAGGGCGGGCGGCTGGTCCATGGCCTCGGCCAGGCGGGTCTGGAACTCCTTGGTGGTCATCCGCAGCATGAGCTCGGCGGCGGTCCTGGCCTGCTTGGACTGGCCGGACACCCAGAACGTGCCGGACGAGGGCGGGCTGTAGACGAAGTTCCTGGTGGTCTCGGGGCAGGGGATGTGCCAGGTGCCGACGCCGCGCTCGACCGCCTCCGGCTCGTCCACCCGCAGGCCGCCGATGAACCAGGCGCCCCACAGGTAGATGCCTGCCTGTCCGGCCGCCCAGCGGGCGCGGGCGTCGCGGGCGCCCATCGAGGCCGAGGCCGGATGGACGACCTTGTCCTTCTGGAGGCCGGCCAGGAACTCGATGGCGTCGATGTACGGCCGGCTGTCGTAGACGTAGGCGCCGGTCGTCCAGTCGACGTTGCCGGGCCCCGGCGCGCCGGCGGTCATCGCCAGCCGCTCCACCAGCGCGCGCAGGTACTCCGGCTCCTTGCTCGGCACCACGATGCCGTAGGCGCCGCTGTCGTTGCCGCGGGTGATCTTGCGGGCGATCTCGCGGAGCTTGTCCCAGGTGCCCGGCTCCTCCTCGTGGTCCACGCCGGCCTGCCGCAGCATCGCGGTGTTGAACCACGGCACCGCCTCGTGCCAGCGGCCGGAGAACGGCGGGAAGGAGTAGACCTCGCCGTTGAAGCGGTGCATGCCGTCGTGCAGGAGCTCGCCGACCGGGCTGCCGGCGAAGTCGGCGAGCTTGCCGATCGGCTGGAACCAGCCCTCGCTCACCAGGGCGGCCGGGGAGACGCCGCCCAGGCCCGCCAGGGAGTGCACGTCGGGCATCTGGTTGCTGCGCCGGCCGACCTGCAGCGCCTGGCCGAGGTCGGGCGCGTCCATCTGGCGCCGTTCGACGGTGACGCCCGGGTGCGCCTTCATGAAGGGGGCGAACAGGTCGTCCTGCAGCATCTTGGTCAGCGGGCGGAACTGGTCCCACCATTGCAGGGCGCCGCCGCCGCTGCCCGCGCTCGCGCTCCGCTCGGCCAGCTGGCCGCCGCCGGTGCAGCCGGCCAGCGCCGCGGCCAGGACGGCGGCGCCCGCGCCGCCGAAGAGGCGGCGCCGGGTGAGGTCGCTCGGATTCGTTCGGCTCTGCCCGGCGCCGGCGGCGCTCGGGGTGGTGGTTCCAGAGATCCGGTGGTGATGCCGCCCCATGGCGACTCCTCTATGTCTGTGTCTTCGACTCGGTCACCGACCTGGTCCGCTCGCCCTGGCGAGCCAGGGATCCCCCCGGAGCGGATCTATGTTTGCGCTAACTTAGGCGTGGCGCCTATCAGCGTCAAGGACGTCTTGGTGAGATCCGCCCGCCGACGTGCCGATTCCACGCCGGAATCGCAGCGATGTAGCCTGTCGGCGTTCCACCTCGCGGCAGCCCCGTAACGCGCTGCCCTGACGAAGGGAGGCAGCCGGGCGTGGTGCGACCACCGGGGACGAGGGCGTCCGGAGGGCCGTCCATGGCGGACGTCGCCAAGCTCGCCGGAGTCTCGGGCCAGACCGTGTCACGGGTCGTCAACGGCAACGACCGCGTGACCGCCGCGACGCGGCTCAAGGTCGAGGCGGCCATGCAGCAGCTCGGCTACCGCGCCAACATCGCCGCCAGGGCGCTGGCCACGGGCCGGTTCGGCACGATCGGCGTGGTCATGTTCAACCTCAGCGCCGTGCTCAACGTCCGCATCGTGGAGGCGGTCGTGACGGGCGCGCAGGCGCGCGGCTACTCCGTCAGCGTGGCCGTGGTCGACGGGCCCACCGAGAAGGACGTGCGCGCCGCCGTGCGCGGGCTCACCGACCGGGCGGTGGACGGCGTGATCGTGATCGAGGCGCGCGTGCTCGACACCCCGCACCTCCGGCTTCCCGAGGAGGTGCCGCTCGTCATCGCCGACAGCAGGGCGGCGCACAAGCACCCGACGTTCGGCATGGACGAGGCGGCGGGGGCCCGCGCGGCCGTCGACCACCTGCTCGGGCTCGGCCACGCCACCGTGCACCACGTCGCCGGCCCGGCCGGCTCCAACCCGGCGCAGCGGCGGCGGGCCGCCTGGCAGCGGCAGCTCAAGCGTTCGGGGCGGGCGGTCCCCCCGCCCGTCGCCGGCGACTGGTCCCCGCGCTCCGGCTACGACGCCGCGCTGCGGCTGCTGGCCGACGACGGGGTGACCGCCGTGTTCGCGGCCAACGACCAGATGGCCGTGGGGGTGCTGCGGGCGGCGGCGGAGCTGGGGCGGCGGGTGCCCGGCGACCTGAGCGTCGTGGGCTTCGACGACCTGGACTTCGCGCCGTTCCTGACGCCGCCGCTGACCACGGTCCGGCAGGACCTGGAGACGGTGGGGCGGCGCTGCGTGGAGCACCTGATCGCGCGGATCGAGGAGCCGCGCGGGGCCGGCGTGCCCCAGCCGGCCAGCCGGTTCGTCCGCCCCGAGCTGATCGTCCGCGCCTCCACCGCCCCGCCGCCCGCCGGTCGCCGCTGACGAGCGCAGGCCCTCACGGCCGACGATCGGCCGTTGACAGGCCGGCGAGGTTAGCGCAAACATGAAACAGCGTCGATGACGATCCTCTCCCCCGACCCCGTCAGAGAGCAGGCACCTTGCTTCGTCGACTGTCGATCGTCGCGCTGACCGCGGCCCTGGCCACGGTCTCGCCCCTCACTCCCGCCGCCTTTGCAAGGGGAGGCAAACCCGTGACCGAACCGCTCCCCGCCGCGCACGGCGCCCTCGGCGCGAACTTCAACCAGAACCTCGACGCCCTCGACTACCGCGAGCTGCGCGAGTCCGGCACCCGCTGGGTGCGCGGCTTCTACCCGATGCCGGCCACCGACCAGGGCGACCCGGCCGGGCACTTCGCGATCAGTACGATCACCGACGCGGGCCGCCGCGGCTACGACACCATCCTGAGCCTCAAGTGGCCGTACAACTCCGCCTCCTTCCCGCAGCCCGGCAGCGCCGCGATGGCGGCGGAGCTGGCGCGGCTGGACCGGGTGCTGCCCACGGTGCTGAACAAGGTGGACATCCTGGCCATCGGCAACGAGCCGTTCATCGAGAGCCTGCCCGCCGAGCGCGACGAGCGGCTCAACGTGTTCTACGAGACCGTCGCCCGGCACGTCATCGACCACCGCCGCGAGCACTGCGGCGCGAACTGCCGCACCACCCTCTACATGGGCGCGCTGAACCGCCTCGACCTGGCCGACCGGCGCACCCCGGCGGCGGAGCGCTGGATGACCTTCGTCCGCGAGACGCCCGAGATCCAGGGCGTCGACATCCACCCGCACATCCCGGCGCCGGAGAACGCGCAGGCCTTCCTCGACTACGTCCTGCCGAGGATGCGCCCCGACCAGACGTACCTCGTGACCGAGTTCTCGCTCGTGTGGTACTGGAAGCGGCACCTGCGGGACACGGTGGCCGAGGAGTTCGCCGAGCGGTACGGGTTCCCCGCCGGCACCGAGGTGTGGCAGGTGATCAAGGCGGCCGTCGACGAGCCGTTCAGCCGCAAGCAGTGGGACGACTTCCTGACCAGCAGCCCGTGGTTCATGGAGCAGGCCGGCTTCCTGCGCCAGCAGATGGCGCTGTACCGGGGGACGGGACGGCTGGCGGTGGCCACGTACGGGTTCAAGCAGGACGATCTGATGGTCGGGAACTTCGGGCCGGACAAGGATCCGTGGCTGCTCAACAGCGTGTTCGTGCCGTACACCGTCAAGACCCGCGGCAACGGGCTGTCGGCGCCGAACCACTGGCTGAAGGACTTCAGGGCCCTGCAGCGCTCATGACGGCACGTCGGCGGTCCGGAAGCCCGACACCGCCGTCTTCCCGTCCGTCACCACGATGGCGGAGTCGTCGTCCCCCGTGACGAACGCGAGCTCGTCGTCCCCGTCGCCGTCGTAGTCCCCCGCCGCCAGCGGCGCGGCCTCGCCCAGGCCGGCGACGTCCCTGCCCGGCGCGAGGCCGCCCGCGCCGCCCCAGAAGACCTTCGGGGCGGTGGCGGTCACGTGCCGCGAGGGTGCCGCGCCACCGAAGGCGAGGTCGTCGTGGCCGTCGCCGTCGAAGTCGCCGGAGACGGCGGCGCCCGCGGAGCCCTTGAAGACCGCCTGCCGGCCGTTCCCGTAGGAGACGGTCAGCGTGCGGTGCACGGAGGGCGGCTCGGTCTCGTAGCCGGGCTCGTTGTTGCGGCTGCCGTCGTCGCCGACCGCGACGTCCCTGGCGCCGTCGCCGTCGAAGTCGCCGAACGCGGCCGCCATGCCCCGGTTGAGCTTCCTGCCCGCCCTCTGCAGGCCGCCGGGGCCGGCGGCGAGCAGCCAGCCGCTGACCTGCTCGCCGTCGTCGCCCTCGTGGACGAGCAGCGCGGTGGCGCGGCGGCCGTGGATCTCGTCGGCGGTCATCCTCCAGAAGTCCCCGCCGGTCGGCGACGGCCGGGTCTCGCTCCGGGCCGGGGCGCCCTTCCGGGTGAAGGGCCCGTACAGGATGGTCAGGTCCGCGGCGAGCCCGCCGGACGCGGGCGGGGTGGCCGTCGCCACGTCCGCGGCGCCGTCCCCGTCGAAGTCGCCCGCGACGCCCCGGGAGCCCGCCGGCCCGCTCGCCGCGGGCAGCCGCAGTGGCGTGGGGCGGGCCGTCGCCGCGATGCCCCTCCTGCCGCCCCAGAAGATGTACGAGCCCTGCGGCTCGCCGTCAGGACCTCCGTAGGCGAGGATGTCGCCGAAGCCGTCGCCGTCGAGATCGGCCCTGGTGCCGCCGCCGATCAGCCACGAGGTGAACGTGGCGGGCGGCACCACCACCCCCTTCGCGGGGACGAGCCCTGCCGCCGAGCCGTGGACGACGCCCAGCCGCCTGCCGTCCGGGGGGCCGAACTCCGCCACCAGGTCCGCGTACCCGTCGCCGTTGACGTCGTCGGCCCGCCTGCTCGCGGGCGGGGCCGAGGCGGACCCGGATCGGGGGGACGCCGTCACGGTGGCAGGCGGTGCGGTGGCAGGCGGTGCGGTGGAGCCGGGGCCGGGCGAGGCCGAGGTGTGCCCGGGGCGGGGCGAGGCCGCCGGCGCTCCCTCGCGGGATCCGCCCGTGCAGCCTGCGAGCGTCATGGCCGCCACCAGCAAGATCATCGACTTTCGCCGCACAGCCCGACAGCCTAGGGCAGCGCGGGCCGCGCCTTCTCGTGCTCCGCGGTCCCGGTCCTCATGTGGCGTTAAGAAAGCCCGCTTAACGTGGGCGGCTGTGCTGGTGAGAGAGGCTGTGGAGACGGAGCGGCGGGCACGGCCCCGCCGGGTGTGGCGCAGGAGGGTGGCCGCCGGGGTGGCCGTGCTGTTCGCGGCGGGGACGGCCGTGCGGCTCGGCGGGCTGGAAGCGGGCGTCTTCCTGGTGCCGATGGTCTCCTTCACGCCCTACTTCGCCCTCGCCGCACTGCTCGTGCTGGGGGTCGCGGCGCTCCTGCGCAGCCGGGCCGCGATCGCGATCATGCTGGCGGTGTGCGCCTGCCTGGCCTGGTGCGTGCTGCCGCGGGCGATCGGCGGCGGCGAGGCCGCCGGCGGCCGGGCGCTGCGGGTGCTGACGGCCAACCTCAACGGCGGGCGCGGCGACGCGGCGGTGATCGTCGATCTGGCCCGCAGGCTGAACGTGGACGTGCTGAGCATCCAGGAGCTGACGTACGCCGCCCGTGACCGGCTGGCGGCGGCCGGGCTGGCGGAGCTGCTGCCGTACCACCTCGGCAGGGCCGACCACCGCGGCCCGGAGGGCAGCGGCCTCTACTCCCGCTACCCGATGACCGAGCGCATGGGGCTGTTCCGGCCGGTCGGGCACCACATGCCGGTGGCCGAGGTGTCGCTGCCCGGCGGATCGGCCGTGGAGGTGGTGGTCGTGCACCCGGTCGCACCCGTGCCCTCGACGGTGCCGGAGTGGGAGGCGGGGGTCTCCTCCCTGCCGCCCGCGCCCGCCTCAGGGCCGCCCCGGATCCTGGCGGGCGACTTCAACGCCACCCTCGACCACGCGGTCTTCCGCCGGCTGCTCGGCACCGGCTACACGGACGCGGCGGCCTCCACCGGGCAGGGACTGACCCCGACCTGGCCGTATGGGCGCTCGCTGCCGCCGCTGGTGGCCATCGATCACGTGCTGACGGACGGGCGGGGGTCGGCGGCGGGAGTGCAGGTGTTCGACGTGCCGGGGTCCGATCACCGCGCGCTCTTCGCGGACCTGCGGATCAGGGGCTGAACCGGCGGCGCTGAATGACCGGACGAGTATGACCGTCGAGAGAAATTCAATCCGGCGATGTCCCGCTCGATCCACTCATGACGCGAATATGAGACACCTGCAAAAAGTTGTTTAAGCAGGACCGGGAATTTATGGTCTACGTGCCGGCCGGCACTTTCATATCGAGGGCCGGGGGTGGGCGGGAATTGTCGGTTTTGTTTCGTATGAGGGCTGCGCGGAAAATCGCGGCCGGCGTGGTCGTCGCGTGGGTGGCCATCGCCGTCGCGGCCGTGCTCGCGAGCGGCCCGCTCGACGACGTCCGGGTCACCAGCGGCAGCTCCATGCTGGCCCGGGGCGCCGAGTCGGCCCGCGTCCTCGACCTGCTGGCCAAGCAGTCCGGCCGGGTGGTCCCCGCGCTCGTGATCTACGAACGCCCCGGGCCGCTCCAGCGGGACGACCTCAGGGCGGCCCGGCAGGACCTGCGGCAGTTCGCGAGCGTCCCCGGCGTGGTCGGCATGGCGTCCGCGCCCGTGCCCAGCGCCGACGGGCGCGCGCTCCAGGTCACCGTGCTGCTGTCCGGCAAGCCCGGCGTGCTCGTCAGCCCGCTGGTCGAGCAGCTGCGCCAGATCACCGCCGAGGGCAGCCCGCCGGGGCTGATCAGCTACGTGAGCGGCGCGGGCGGCGCCGCGGCCGACTACGTCGACTCCTTCCGCCGGGTCGACGGCACGCTGCTGGCGCTGAGCCTGGCCGTGGTGCTCCTGGTGCTGCTCGCCGTCTACCGCAGCCCCGTCCTCTGGGTGATCCCCATGCTGGCCGTGGTGGTGGCCTACCTGTGCTCCGCCGCGGCGATCTACGCGCTGGC
The DNA here is from genome assembly GCF_040656115.1 of Nonomuraea sp. NPDC050202. Lineage (NCBI taxonomy): Bacteria > Bacillati > Actinomycetota > Actinomycetes > Streptosporangiales > Streptosporangiaceae > Nonomuraea > Nonomuraea sp. NPDC050202. Next base: position 154,796 of record NZ_JBFALF010000011.1, read on the forward strand.
CCGCTCGGGGCTGATGACGCTGCGGGCCGCCACCCCCGAGGTGTTCACCGTGCTGGTGTTCGGTGTCGCCACCGACTACGCGCTGCTGCTCGTCGCCCGCTACCGCGAGCGGCTGCGCACGACCGCGGACCAGGCGGCGGCGCTGAAGGACGCGCTGTCCGGCGGCATCCGCACGGTCGTCGCCTCGGCCCTCACGGTGGCGGGCGGCGTCGGCTGCCTCGTGGTGGCCGACACGCACGCGCTGCGCTCCATCGGCGCGGCGGCCGCCGTCGGCATCCTGATCACGACGGTCGTGATGGTCACGCTGCTGCCCGCGCTGATGCTCCTGGGCGGGCGGCGCGCGTTCTGGCCGAGCACGCCGCGCCCCGGGCAGACGGAGCGCGACGGGCTCTGGCAGGGCGTGGCGGGCTTCGTCGGCCACCGTCCCCGCCTTGCCTGGGCGGGCTCCGCCCTGCTGCTGACCATGCTCTGCATGGGCCTGACCACGCTCGACGCCTCGGGCATCCCGCCGTCGTCGCTGTTCACGATGCGTACCGACTCCGTGGCCGGCTACGACGCCCTGCGGCGGCACTACCCGGCCAGCGCCCCCGTCGTGGTCATGGCCAGGCAGGACAGGAGCGCCGCCGTGGAGCAGGCGGTGCACACGGCGGAGGGCGTGGTGGCGATGCGGCCGGGGCCGCCCGCCCCGTGGCGCACGTTCGACGTCGTGCTCGCCGCGGAGCCGAACACACCGCAGGCGCAGCGCCTGGTGGAGGACCTGCGCGGCGCCGTGCGCGCCGCGGCGGGGGGCGCGGCCCTGGTGGGCGGGTTCACCACCGAGCTGCTCGACGTGCAGGCCGCGGTCGTCGACGACGCGCTCCTCATCGTGCCGCTGATCCTGCTGGTCGTGGGGCTGATCCTGGTCGTCCTGCTGCGCTCGCTGGTGGCGCCGCTGCTGCTGATGGGCACGGTGGTGCTGTCGTTCGCGGCCACGCTGGGGTTGTGTTCGGCGCTGTTCACCCAGTTCCTGGGGTATCCGGTCGTCGACGCGTCGTTCGCCCTGTACGCGTTCGTCTTCCTCATGGCCTTCGGCATCGACTACAACATCTTCCTGATGGCCCGCGTACGCGAGGAGGCCGTCCGGCTCGACACCCGCGAGGCGACCCTGCACGCCCTGCGCGCGACCGGCGGGGTCATCACCGCGGCCGGGGTGGTGCTGGCGGCGGCGTTCTTCGTGCTGACCGTGCTGCCGCTGGTGCCGGTCGTGCAGCTCGGGCTGCTGGTGGCGGTCGGCGTCGTCATCGACACGGTGGTCGTGCGGTCCTTCCTCGTGCCGGCGCTGGCCCATCACCTGGGGCGGCGGATCTGGTGGCCGGCGCGTGCCGCCTCCTGACCTCTCACCCGGCGCGACCCGCGTCCGCCCGGGAGAAGCGGGAATCGCGGGCCCGGCAGCCATTCATGCGCAGGTGCGGCCCGACATTTTCGGGCGGAAATTCGGCCGAAGGGTGAAATTCCGCCCGGCTGAATGGCTCATGCTGGGCTATTTCGCGGTCATGACGCTCATCGTGGCCGCGTTCCGGGATCGCCTGGCGGATTGGGCAGAGCTGCTCGCCGGATATGCGCTCGCAGCCCTGCTTCTGCTCGTGCTGGCGGAAGCCGAGCGGCGCTTTCCCGATGGCAAGGCGGTGCGGTTCGCCCGGTTCTCCGGGCCGTTCCTCGTGCTCCCGTTCGTGTACGGCGCCGCCGCCCGCACCTCCCGCGTCCTGCACGGGCGCTACCTCGACGCCGACCTGCACGCCTGGGAGACGGCGCTGCTCGGCTTCGCGCCCAACACCGCCGTCACGGCGGCCATCGGCTCCCCGCTGGTGACCGAGGTGCTGACCTTCTGCTACTTCACGTTCTACGGCTGCTTCCTGATCCCGGCGATCCTGTACGCCCGGGGCCGCGCGCCGCTGGCCGAGCGTTACGTGTTCGCCGCGCTGGCCGTGTTCCTGCCCTCCTACCTGGGGTTCATCGCGATCCCGCTGGCGGGCCCCGCGCTGGCGCTGCCCGAGCTGTTCGCCGCCCACGGCCCGTCCGGGTACGCGGTCGCCGCCGTGCAGGGCGAGATCATGGCCGCCTTCGACCCGCCCGGCGCGTGCTTCCCCTCGACGCACGTGGGCGGCGCCTGGATCACCCTGCTCTGCCTGCGCCGGCACGTCTCCAGGAACGTCCGTCTCGTGTTGGGGGCGCTGACCGCGGGGCTGACGGTCGCCGTCGTGTACGACTGGTACCACTACCTCTCCGACGCCGTGGCCGGGCTGGCGGTGGCGCTGGTGGTGCACGCCGTCACGGAGCGGCTGGCAGCGCGGCGAGCGCGGCCTCGAATCCCCGGATGAGCGTGGTGGCGGGCGCGAACCCCAGCTCGCGTACGGCGTCGTCCGGCACGCACGTCCAGTCGGCGCGGCGCATCTCCCGGGCCTTGTCCCGGTTCAGCGCCGGAACGGCACCCCGCGCGGCGAGCTCGGCCAGCGCGGCCACCGCGTGCACGGCCGGCATCGGCACCGGCAGCACGAGGGGGGCCCGGCAGCCGGCCGCCCGGGCGAGGGCACGGCAGATGTCGGACCAGCCGTAGGCATTGCCGTCGCTGATCGGGTAGAGGCCGGGGCAGGCGCCGGCGGCTTGCAGGACCGGATCCCGTCCGTCCGGTCGCTGGGCGGGGCCGCATTCACCAGGTCGTCGTTGGGCGGGGCCGTATCCGGCGGGTCGCTGGGCGGGGCCGCGTTCACCAGGTCGTCGCTGGGCGGGGCCGTATCCGGCGGGTCGCTGGACGGGGCCGCGTCCGGCGGGTTGGAGGACGGGGCCGCGTTCGGCGGCGGCGAGCAGGGCCGTGCACAGGTCGTCCACGTAGACCATGCCGTAGCGGCGAGGGCCGTAGCCCGCCTTGACGACGACGCCGAGCCGGATCATGGGCAGGAGCGCGGGCAGCAGCGCCTCCTCGCCGGGCCCGTACACGATGCCGGGGCGCAGGATGACCGCGGGCACCCGGCCCGCGTGCTGTCTGACGACCTGCTCGCCCGCCCGCTTGCTGGCCCCGTACAGGGAGATGGCCGGGCCCGCCGCGAGCGAGGAGCACATGACGAGGCGCGCCGGGCGGTGCTGCGCGGCCAGCGCGTGCACCAGCCGGGAGACACCGTCGCGGTTGACCGCCCAGAACCCGGCGGGGGTGCGGGCCCGCAGGGCGGCGGCCAGGTGGATCACCCGGTCTGCGCCCCGCAGCGCCTCGGTGATGCCCCGGCCGGTGGTCAGGTCGCCGGGCACCACCTGGACGCCCAGCTCACGCAGCGCCCTGGCGCGCGGAGAGGGCCGGGCCAGGGCCGTGACAGTGCCGCCGCGCGCCAGGATCATGCGGGTCAGCCGCGCGCCGATGAACCCGGTGGCGCCGGTGACCAGGTAGTGCGGAGCCGTCACAGCTCCCGCCCGTAGATGCGGTACGCCTTGGTACGGGTGCCGCCGATCAGGGACAGGTAACTGTTGATGGCCTGGTTGTCCTCCAGCGTCCAGCCGACCTCCATGCCGCCGCGGTAGCCGCCGGCCGTGACGGCCTCCTGGCTGCGGGCGAGGAGCGCGGCCTCGACACCGTGCCTGCGCAGATCCGGGACGACGCCGAACAGCACGCCGCGGACACGGTCGATGCGCCGCGCCGCCAGGGACAGCCGTACCCGCCCGATCGGCAGCCCGAAGCGGCTGAGGCGGCCCCGCGCCGCGACCAGGGCCTGGTTGAAGTCGGGCAGGGCCAGCGCCACCGCCACCGGCTCGCCCGCCACCTCGGCGAGCTGCACGAGCCGCGGGTCCATGATCTTGCGCAGCCGCTGCTTGGCCACGGCGAACTCCGCGTCCGTCATCGGCGTGAAACCCCAGTTGCCCTGCCAGGCGCGGTCGAAGACGAGCTTGACCCGGTCGAGGTCGCCGTCGAGGCGCGCCGGGTCGAGCGGCCGTACGGTGAGCCGGTGGCGCAGCTCGGCCCGCCGGGCGATGCTCAGCAGCCGCTCGGGCGGCACCCACCCCGTGCCGTCCCACGCCCACAGGTCCTTCGCCTTGGCCATCCCGCACGACTCCAGCAGCGCCGGATAGTAGGCCGGGTTGTACGGCATCAGCACGCTCGGCGGCGCGTCGAACCCCTCGACCAGCACCCCGCACTCGTCGTTCATGGTGAAGTTGACCGGCCCCAGCATGGTCTCCAGCCCACGCCCGCGCAGCCACCGCGCCGCGGCGTCCAGCAGCTCGCGCGCGACCGCCGGGTCGTCGGCGCACGCGAACTGCCCGAAGAAGCCGTCGCGCGCCTGGTGGACCCTGTTGTGCCGGGGATTGTGCACGGCGGCGACCCGGCCGGCGACACGCCCGTCACGGCGTACGGTGAACAGCTCGACCTCGCCGTAGCGGAAGAACGGGTTGCGCCGCCGGTCGAGCAGGCGCCGGCAGTCGCCGCGCAGCGGCGGCACGAAGTGCGGATCGCCGCCGTGCAGCCGGTACGGCAGCTCGATGAACTCCGCGAGCCCGCGCCGCCCCCTGACGGGCTCGGCGGGACGCGGTGACGAGGACGAGACCGGCATGACGACCCCCTGCGCTGAACGGCCCGCGTCAGCCGGCCCGGCCCCCGGCGCGGACGAGGGTGGTCACGTCGGCGAGGGTGCGCACGTGCTTGGCGAGATCGAAGTCGACCAGGAGGTTGAACCGGTCGCCGCTGGCCACGGCCAGCTCCGTCATGTCGAGGCTGTCGGCCTCCAGCTCCTCGCGCAGGTCGGTGTCGGGGGTGATGAGCGCCGGATCCACCGCGAGGATCTCGGCGCACAGGCCGCGCAGCTGGTGAAAGATCTCGTCCTCTGTCATGCACATGTCCTTGTCGGCTGTCGCTTGTCGGGCCTTCGGGCCGCCGGCTCGCTCCGCACCAGCAGCGATTACTCTACTATCACGATCAACCACTGTCAGCTACGATCGCCAGATGCGGAGTGAGTCGCCGGAATGCCTCGGACGGAGCCGGAAAGTGAGTGCCGCGCCGTGACGGACCCCTTCAGCAAGTGCCGGCTGCCGGAGGCGGAGGCGCTGGCCGCGACCGGCCTCTACCCCTACTACCTGCCGGTGGAGGAGCGCCCGGGCGGCGGTGAGGTGGTGGTGGGCGGCCGGCGGGTGCTGATGGCCGGCTCCAACGACTACCTGGCGCTGGCGGACGATCCCCGGCTGAAGGAGGCCGGGGCCGAGGCGCTGCGCCGGCTGGGCTCGGGCAACTCGGGGTCACGGGTGCTCAACGGCACGCTGGCCCTTCACCAGACGCTGGAGCGGGAGCTGGCCGCGTTCCTCGGGCACGAGGCGGCGATGGTGGTCTCCACCGGCTACCAGGCCAATCTCGCGCTGAGCGCGCTGTTCGGGCCGCGCGACGTGCTGTTCGCCGACCGGCACATCCACGCCTCGCTCATCGACGCCGCCCGGCTCGGACAGGCCGCGCTGCGGCGTTACCGGCACAACGACATGACGCAGCTCGCCGGCATGCTGGAGGCCGCGGATCCCGACGCGGGCGCGATCGTGCTGACGGAGGGCATGTTCTCGGTGGGCGGTGATCTGTGCGACCTGCCCGGCATCGCCAAGCTGGCGGCGCGGCGCGGGGCGCGGGTCGTGCTCGACAGCGCGCACGACGCCGGGCTGCTGGGCGCCGGTGGGCGCGGGGCCGCCGAGCACCATGGCCTGCAGTCGGCCGTGGACGTGCAGACGGTGACGTTCTCCAAGTGCTTCGGCACGCTCGGCGGGGCCGTGGCGGGGCCGTACCACGTCGTCCACTACCTGCGGCACAGCGCGCGCTCCGCGCTGTTCTCGGCCTCGCTGCCGCCTGCCTGCACGGCGGCGGCGCTGGCCGCCCTCGACATCATCCGCACGGAGCCGGAGCGCCGCCGGGCCGTCATGTCCACGGCGGAGCGGCTGCGCTCCGGGCTGGTGGCGCTCGGGTTCGGGATCGCGCCGGGCGGCACGCCCACGGTCTCGCTGCGGGTGGGTGATCGGCTGACGTGCTGCCGGTTCTGGGCCGGGCTGCTGGAGGAGGGGGTCCTGGCGAACGTCATGCTGCCGCCGGCCGTTCCCGAGGGCGAGGCGCTGATCCGGCTGAGCGTCACGGCGGCGCACACGGGCGGGCAGGTCGATCGGATCCTCGGCGCGGTGGCCACCGTGGCCGGACGCCTGGGCCTGCTCACCGGCCCCTGACCACCGGCCGTCCGGCCGTCTGCGAACCCGCGCCCGGCGCCCCTGCCGGGCTGCGCGCCCGCAATCCCGTACCCGCGCCCGGCCCCGCCGGGTTGCGCGCCCGCAATCCCGTACCCGACACCGGCTCCGACCCATTGACGACAGTGTCGTCCTGCAATTATTTTCTACCCGTTAGTTATTAAGGAGCGCCGACATGCCCACACCGGTGCAGGACGTCCGCAGGCTGCACAGACGCCTCGTGCTGCGCACCCTGCGCGACCACGGCCCACAGCCCCGCGCCGACCTCGCCCGGCGGCTGGCCCTGTCCCCCACGACCATGACCAAGGTGGTGGCCCAGCTCCTGGAGGAGGGCCTGGTTCGCGAGGGCGCCACGGACGGCGCCGGCACCCGCGTCGGGCGCCCTTCGACGGAGGTCCGGCTCCGCGCCGACGCCCGGCAGGTCATCGGCGTCCAGGTCGGCGCGGGACTGGTGCGCCTCGGGCTGTGCGACCTCAAGGCCCGCGCCAGGAACGTCCGCTCGTTCGGCTTCGACCTGGCGGGCGACCCGCCCGGGCGGGTCGTGGCGAGGATCGCCGAGGCCGCCGCCGCCCTGGCGGAGGAGGCGGGCGACCGGCTGCTGGGGATCGGGGTCGCCGCCCCCGGCCCGGTGGATCCCGGCCAGCGCCGCAACGTGCTGTCCGTCAACCTGGGCTGGCGCGACGTCGAGTTCGGCGATCCGCTGGAGCGGGCGCTGGGCGTCCCGGCGGTGGTCGATCACAACGTACGGGCGATGGCGCTGGCCGAGGCCCGTTACGGCGACACGGGCGGGGCGGACCCCCTCCTGTACGTGTACGTCCGCACCGGCGTCGGCGCGGGCCTGGTGATCGGCGGGCAGCCGTTCAGGTCGGGCGCCCACGGGGTCACGGAGCTGGGACACCTGAGGGTGGTGGAGCGGGGCAGGCCGTGCGCGTGCGGCGCGACCGGCTGCCTGGAAACCGTGACGGCCGAGCCGTACCTGGCCGAGCGGGCCCGCTCCCTGCTGGGGCGCGACAGCGCGGACCCGCTCGCCGACCTGGCGTCCGCCGCCGGCGCGGGCGACGAGGGGGCGGGCGCGGCGCTGGACGAGGTGGTGGATCGTCTCGCCACCGGCCTGGCCAGCGCGGTGAACCTGCTCAATCCCGCGCTGATCCTGCTCGGCGGCGCGTTCCGCACGGCTCCCGAGCCGGTGTTCGACCGGGTCAGGCAGGCGCTGCGGGCCAGGGCGTTCCCCGTGCTGCGCGACGCGGTGCAGGTGCGGCGGGCCACGCTCGGCCCGGACGCCGGCGTGGTGGGCAGTGCCGCCGTCGCCCTGGACCGGCTCTTCTACGACGTCTGAGAGGTAAGGACAACATGATCGAACACGCCCCGCTTCCCGCGTTCGACCCGCTGGCGGGCACGGTGGTGCTCGCGCCGGAGAAGGACGAGGAGGGCTACTGGGTGGGCTGCCCCGGCGTGCTGCACGACGGGGAGCGGTTCTGGCTGACCTACCGGCGGCGGCGTCCCCGGGGCGCCGGGGCCGAGCGCGGGTGGCGCTGCGCGGTGGCCGTCAGCGACGACGGCGTGGACTTCACCGACGTGTGGTCGGTGCACAAGGACGAGCTGGGCACGCCGTCCATGGAACGGTTCTGCCTGGCGCCCGCGGACGGGGGCGGGTTCGTGCTCTACCTGTCGTACGTGGACCCGGCCGACAACCGCTGGCGGATCGACGCGCTGAGTCCGGCGGCGCACCCGTCGGAGTTCGACGTGGCCTCGGCGCGGCCGGTGCTGACGGCGGCCTCGACCGGGACCGAGGGGGTCAAGGACCCGTACGTGCTGCGGGCCGGGCCGGTGACGTACCTGTTCGCCAGCTACGCCGAGGCGCTGGACGGTCTCGGCAGCGAGGCGCACGCCAGTGCCGACATCTACAACGTCGGCGCGACCACGCATCCCACGGGGCTGGCGACCAGCCTGGACGGCGGGGCGTCGTTCACCTGGCACGGGCAGGCCCTGGGGGTGGGCCAGGGGTGGGACCGCTACCAGGCGCGGCTCAACAGCGTGGTGGCCGTGCCCGGCGGGTACGTGGGCTTCTACGACGGGTCGGCCTCGCACGCGGAGAACTACGAGGAGCGCTGCGGCGTCGCGGTCTCCGGCGACCTGTTCGGCTGGCGGCGGCTGTCGGGCGAGCGTCCCTGGGTCACCTCGCCGCATCGCGGCGGCTCGGTCCGGTACCTGGACGCGCTGCTGCTGGAGGGGCGGTGGTGGCTGTACTACGAGCTGACCCGCGCCGACGGCGCACACGAGCTGCGCGTGATCAGGATCCCGGCCGGGTGACGCAGTTCAGACGGGCCAGGGTCACGCGCGGCGGCGGGCGCGGTAGGCGCTGGCCTTGGCGCGGTTCTGGCACGGCAGGCCGCAGAACCGCCGCGAGGCGTTCCGGGTGACGTCGAAGAACACCAGCTCGCACCCCTCCGCCTCGCAGGACCGCAGCCGCCGCCCCTGCCCCACCCCGATCACCATGGCCAGCGCCGTGGCGGCGTCGGCGGCCCAGGCGTCCGCCGGCTCCGCGCCGGGGGTGTGGAAGGCGAGGACCGGCGGATCGCCGTGCAGGTTGGGGACGGCGGCGTGGCGTACCAGGGCCTGGTTGAGCGCGGTGACGTCGCCGGCGAAGGCGGGGTGCAGCTCGGCGGCCACCTCCGCCAGGCGGTCGGCGTCCGCGTCCGTCAGGGCGCGGCCGGGCGTCCAGCCCTGGCCCGGGGTCCAGCCCTCGCGGGCGATCGCCTCCTCCAGGGCGGCGCGGCGGTCGACCGGCGGCGTGACGGGCCGGCCGCGGGCCTGGGTGACGTGCAGCTCGTTCACCAGCAGGACGGCGAGCTCCGCCCACCTCCCGACATAACTGTCTATCTGTGATTGACCAGTGATGCGCCAGGCCTCTATCGTCACTGGCACAGCTTATCTAGACAGTGAGAGGTTCGTCATGAGCGCACCGTCCAGGCTTGCCCGCCGCATGTGGCACCAACTGGAGCCGATCCACGCCGTGCTGTACTTCTCGCCGCAGGGGTTCGGGCGGGCGGCGGCACTCGGCTATGACGTGGAGTCCCGCTGGCCCAGCTATTTCGCCTACCGCACGGCCCCGCTGGGGCGGGCCGGGACGCGGCTGGCCACGGCCCTTTACTACAGCTTCAGCCCGCGGATGATCGCCGAGCACGTTCCGGCCGTGTGGGAGGTGGCCTCGCCCGAGCAGGTGCTGCGGGCACGGCTGGAGGCGGTGGACGAGACCTATCGCCACCTGCTCGGCGACGGCGAGCGCCTGACCGGGCAGGGCGTGGCCGAAGCGGCGGAGCTGGCCAGGCGGGCGGCCGAGAGCGTGCGGGTGGAGGGGCGGCCGTTCGCGGCGGCCAACCTGGACCTGCCGTGGCCGGAGGAGCCGCACCTGGTGCTGTGGCAGGCGGCCACCGTGCTGCGCGAGCACCGCGGCGACGGCCATCTCGCGGCGCTGGCCACGGCCGGGCTGGACGGGTGCGAGGCGCTGGTGTCGTTCGCCGCGGTCGGGGCCGCGCCGGCCGGGAACTTCGCCGGGCGGGGCTGGAGCGAGCAGGAGTGGGCGCAGGCGCGGGAGCGGCTGGCCGCCCGGGGCCTGGTGGAGGCCGGCGGGCAGGCCACCGAACGCGGCAGGGCGCTGCGCGACCAGGTCGAGCGGATGACCGACGACCTGGCCTTCGAGCCCTGGCGGCGGCTCGGGGAGGAGCGGGCGGGGCGGCTGGCCCAGCTCGCCGCGCCGTTCCTCGGGGCGGTCTTCGAGGCCGGGCTGCTGCCGATGACCAGCACACTCGGCATCGCGACCGTCCAGGTGCCCGACTGAGCAGGAGCGGCATCGCGGCCGGTCCCGGCTCCCGGGCGAGCGGGGAATGGCATCGCGACCAACCGAGCGCCCGGCCAAGCAGGGAGCGCGCCGGGGCAGGCGGCCGGCCATGTCAGGCGAAGCCGGGGGCGGGCTGCCAGAGGCTGATCTCGGTGCCCTGGTCGTCGGTGCACGAGCAGCCGCGCCCCGACTTGCTCTCGTGGATCTCGCCGGTGGCGCCGCCGAGCTCGCGCACCCGCTCGACGGCATGGTCGATGTCGTCCACGTGGTAGTACAGGTTCGGCTGGGACGACGCGCCGCCCGCGACGAAGCCCATCGGCACGGTGGTGCTGGTGACGTGCAGGTACGTCTCGTGCTCGCGCTTGAACTCCCAGCCGAACAACCCCCCATAGAAGGCGGCCGCCCGCTCCAGGTCCCGGACGGACAGGGTGTAGTAGCCGAGCTCGACAGCCATGCGCATGCCTCCGCGATAATAGTTTCCTACAGCGTTAATAGCCTAACGGAAGTAGGCAACAATTAACACTAACGTTAACGAAATCGACGCCACGCTGGCAGCCCTGGCCGACCCGACCAGGCGCAAGGTGATCGATCTGCTGCGTGAGGGCCCGCGCCCGGCCGGGGAGCTGGCGCAGGCCGTCCAGATGAGCGCGCCGGCGCTCAGCAGGCACCTGCGCGTGCTGCGCGCGAGCGGGATCGTGCAGGCCGAGGCCGGCGGGGCCGACGCCCGGCTGCGCCTCTACACGCTGCGGCAGCAGCCGTTCACGGCGCTGCAGGCATGGCTGGACCAGGTGCAGGCGTTCTGGGCCGAGCAGCTCGGCTCGTTCAAGGACCACGTGGAGCGCACCCGGTGAACTCCGTGCGAGCCAGCGTCACGGTGCCGATCGACCCGGCCACCGCGTTCCGCGTCTTCACCGACGAGATCGACGCCTGGTACGTGCGGGGCCGCCACAGCTGGGTCGACCCGGCCCGCGCGGTCGGCATCCGGTTCGAGGACGGCTACCTGCGCGAGCTGTGGTCCGACGGCGGCCACGTCGACACCGGCAGGATCCTCGCCTGGGAGCCGCCGCGCCGCCTGGTCTGGGCCGACCTGCTCAACGACGGGGCGATGGAGATCGAGGTCGCCTTCAGCCCCGTCGAGGGCGGCACCGAGGTGCTGCTGGAGCACCGCGGCCTGGACACGCTGCCGCCGGACGTGGCGGGGCGCATCCGGCGCGGCTACTCGTGGAACATCGTGCTGGGCTGGTTCGCCGACAGGTGGAAGAGCTAGCGGCGGCCGTACTTCTTGTGCACCGCCTGCTTGCTCACCCCGATGGCGTCGGCGATCTGGGCCCAGGCCAGCCCGGCCACCCGGGCCCGCCGCACCTGGACGGCCTCCAGGCGCTCGATCTCACGGCGCAGCGCGGTGGTGGCGTGCAGTGCGAGCAGCGGATCGTCGTCCTGCGCCTGTCTCATGAGGGTCGCCAGGTCGTTCGTCATGCCTCAAAGGTAATCCAGCAGCGACGCGCCGATCGCCGTCGAGTGCGGCAGCACCACCGGCTCACCGGCGCCCCGCTCACCGTGCCATCAGCGCGACTCCACCACCATCCGCACGCCCAGCCCGACGAGCACCACGCCGGAGATCTGTTCCAGCCGCCGCTTGACGGCCGGTCGGCCCAGCCATGCCCTGGCCCGGTCGACGGCCCAGATCAGCAGCCCGTACCAGATCAGATCGACGAGGACCCACACGACGGCCAGCGTCACGAGCGTCAGCGGCACGTTCTGCCCGGCGGGGACGAACTGCGGCAGGAACGACATCGCGAACACCGCCGCCTTGGGGTTGGCCAGGCAGGTGCCCACGCCGGCCAGGTACGGCCCGCGCCGGCCGGGCCCGACCTCGCCCTCGGGCGCGGGCGGCGCGCCCTTGCGGGCCTGCCACAGTGCCTGGGCGCCCATCACGACCAGCAGCACCGCGCCGGTCACGCGCATGATGTCGTAGGCCACCTGCGAGGCGACCAGCAGGGCCGACAGTCCGAACGCGGCGGCCAGCCCCCACAGCAGGATGCCGGTCTCGTTGCCGAGCGTGGCGGCCAGCCCCGAGCCCCGGCCGGCGCGCAGGGTCTGGCGCAGGATGATCGCGGTGCTGACCCCGGGCACCATGGCGACCAGGACGCACGCCCCGATGAAAGCGAGAAGATACATGCGGGGATGCTGACAGACCCACGGCGACATCTCCCCTGGTTTTCAGCCACGGGGCGTCCCTGGTCTCAGGAGTAGAGCTTGGCCAGCTCGGCGACCGCCTCGGCCATCATGGTGCGCAGCTCGGGCGGCTCCAGCACCTCGACGTCGGCGCCCATGCGCAGCAGCAGCCAGCGCGCGTGCGAGATCGACTCGACCGGCACGGTCAGCGTGAGCCAGCCCTCGGGGTCGGGCTCGGCGGCGGCCAGCGCGGCCTCGACGACGTCGCGGCCCATCGTGTACGCCAGCAGGTCGCCGCGCCCGGGTGCGAGCTTGATGACGGCTTCGGCGGTGTACATGCGCTCGCGGAATTCCTTGGCGTACCGGTGCCAGAACTCGCCCAGGTCGAAGCCCTCGGGCCGGGCGAACCGTCCCGGCAGCGTCTCCAGCGTCAGGATCCGCGCCACCCGGTACGTGCGCGGCGTGCCGTCCGGCGGCGCGGCGACGAGGTACCAGGAGCCACCCTTGAGCACCAGCCCGAGGGGGTGGATCACGCGGTCCACCTCCTGCTGTCCCCAGCGCCGGTAGGTCATGTGCAGGGGCCGCTGGTCCCACACCGCCTCGGCCACCTCGCTCAGGTGCGGCACGTCGTCGCCCGAGCGGTACCAGCTCGGCACGTCCAGCACGAACCGCTCGCGCATCCGGGAGGCGTGCGAGCGCGGCTCGGGCGGCAGCGCGGCCAGCAGCTTCAGCTCGGCGTTGGCCGCCACCTCGGCCAGCCCGAGCTCGGCGGCCGGCCCCGGCAGCCCGGCCAGGAACAGCGAGGACGCCTCCTCGGCCGTCAGCCCGTTGAGCCGGGTGCGGTAGCCGTCGAGGAGCTGGTAGCCGCCCGCCGGTCCGCGATCGGCGTAGACGGGCACGCCGGCCGCCGACAGGGCCTCCACGTCGCGGTACACGGTGCGTACCGACACCTCCAGCTCGGCCGCCAGCTCGGGCGCGGTCATGCGGCCGCGGGTCTGGAGGAGCAGGAGCAGGGAGAGGAGGCGGCTTGCGCGCATATTTTCATTGTATTGCGCACATATGCCGTGTTTGTATGAACACATGGAACGTGTGCGAGCCATCATGAACACCTTGCGTACCCACGACAGCGTGTCCGTGGCCGAGCTGGCCGCCGAGCACGGGGTGTCCGAGATGACGATCAGGCGCGACCTGGACGAGCTGGCCCAGCAGGGGGTGGTGCGGCGGGTCAGGGGCGGCGCGCTGTCGCTGCTGCTGCGCGGCGAGGAGCCGCCGTTCGGGGTGCGCGAGCGGGAGGCGGTGGAGGCCAAGCGGCGCATCGGCGAGGAGACGGCCGCGTTGATCGCCGACGGCGAGGCGGTGGTGCTGGACGGCGGCACGACCGCGCTGGAGGTGGCCCGCGCGCTGACCGACCGGCGGGTGACGGTGCTGCCGCTGGCGCTGCAGCCGGTGATGCTACTGGCCGCCGCGCCGCGCGTGCGCCTGGTGCTGCCCGGCGGCGAGGTGCGCAAGGGCGAGCTGAACGTGATGGGCCCGCTCACCGAGAGCTCGATCGGGGCGCTGCGCTTCGACACGGCGGTGATCGGCTGCTGCGGCCTGTCCGCAGAGCACGGCCTGACCGCGCACGACCTGCCCGAGGTGGCGGTCAAGCAGGCGGCCATCGCCGCCGCGCGGCGGGTGATCGCGGTGTGCGACTCGGGCAAGTTCGCGCGGACGGCGTTCGGCGCGGTGTGCCCGATCGGCCGGCTCGACGTGGTGGTGACCGATCCCGGCATCCCGCCGGAGGAGCGCGACGCGCTGGCCGCGGCCGGGGTGACGGTCAAGGAGGCCGCGTGACACGGGAGCGGGTGGCCGTCTACCTGCTGTTCTTCCTGTCGGGCACGGCCATCGGCACGTGGACGGCCCGCATCCCCGCCATCAAGGAGCGGCTGGATCTCGGCGACGGCCAGCTCAGCCTCGCGCTGCTGGCCGTGGCGGCCGGGGCGGTCGTCGGCATGACGGCCGTGGGCCGCCTGGTGGACCGGTACGGCAGCAGCCGGGCCGTGGTCCCGGCGGCCCTGGCGCAGGGCGCGGTGCTGGTGCCGCCCGCGTACGCGCCGGACCTGCTCACGCTGTCGGCGACGCTGCTGGTGTTCGGGGTCGTGCACGGGATACTCGACGTGGCCATGAACGCCAACGCCGTCGAGGTGGAGCGGGCCCACGGGCGGCCGATCATGTCGTCGTTCCACGCCGTCTACAGCGTGGGCGGCTTCGCCGGGGCGACGGCGGGCGGGCTGTTCGCGCACCACGACCTGTCGGCGGCGGTCACGTTCTGGGCGGTGGGGGCGGGGATCGCGGTGCTGGCGGCCTGGGCGGCGCGCTGGGCGCTGCGCTCGGCGCCCGCCGGGGAGAGCGCCGCGCGGGGCCGGGGCGGTCGGCCGCAGGGCATCGTGTTCCTGGGCGTGCTGGCGTTCTGCTGCCTGGTGGGCGAGGGGGCCGCGGCCGACTGGAGCTCGGTCTACCTGCGCGAGGACCTGGCGGCCTCGCCGGGGATCGCCGCCGCCGGGTACGCGGCCTTCTCCCTGATGATGACGGCGGGCCGGCTGGCCGGGGACCGGCTGGCGGCGCGGTTCGGACCCGTCGCGCTGGTGCGTTGCTGCGGGCTGCTGGCCGCGGCGGGGCTGGGGCTGGCGCTGCTGGGCGGGCACCAGGTGGCCGGGGTGGTCGGGTTCGGCTGCTTCGGGGCGGGGCTGTCGTGCATCGTGCCGCAGGTGTTCTCGGTGGCCGGGCACCGGGATCCCGCCTTCTCCGGGCGGGCGCTGGCACGGGTGGCCTCGATCGGCTACCTGGGGATGTTGTCGGGGCCGGTGTTCATCGGGGCCGTCGCCGAGCTGACAGGGCTGCCCCGGGCGCTGGCCATCCCGGCGCTGCTGGCCGCCTTCGTCGCGCTCGCCGCGACGGCGCTGCGCGTGCGGGCCGAGGAGCCGGCCGCTTAGCAGGCCGCGTGCGCCGCACTCGCCGTTGACGGCACTGCGCGTACGGGCAGCCGGCCGGTCAGCCGAAGTGCTGCCAGCCGAGCCTGATCACCATCGCCACCACCACGACCAGCAGCACGATCCGGACGAATCCGGCGCCCCGCTTGAGCGCCATCCGCGCGCCGAGCTGGGCGCCGGCCACGTTGCACACCGCCATGCCGAGGCCGAGCGCCCAGTTCACGTGCCCCTGCACGCCGAACACGAGGAGCGCGCCGACGTTCGTCCCGATGTTGATGATCTTCGCGGAGGCGGAGGCGGAGACGAAGTCGAGCCCGAGGATGGTGGTGAAGGCGATGATGAGGAACGTCCCGGTGCCCGGCCCCATGATGCCGTCGTAGAAGGCGATCACCACGCCCGCCGCCGCCACCGCAGCGAACACGCGGGGCCCGGTGCGCAGGTGCGGCACGGGCAGCGCGCCCATCGACGGCCGCAGCGTCACGAACGCGGCCACGGCGAGCAGCACGACCATGACGGCGGGCCGCAGCACCTCGGCCGAGATCGACGCCGCCGCCCACGCGCCCAGCCCGGCGCAGAGCACGGCCAGCGCCGCGCCGGGGATCGCCACCTGCCGGTCCACCTTGGTGGAGCGGGCGTAGGCGACGGCGGCGGAGGTGGTGCCGAACACCGACGAGAACTTGTTGGTGGCCATCGCCTCGACCGTCGGGATGCCGGTCACGAGGAGGGCGGGCAGTTGCAGCAGGCCGCCGCCGCCCACGACGGCGTCCACCCATCCCGCTCCGGCCGCTGCGACCAGCAACACCGCGATCTGATCCAGCGGCACGCGCCACTCCCCCGACTTCCCCCGATAAAACCGTCATGAGTGTATAAGTCGGGCTTTAGTTGCTTTGCCGCGCCCTGTCCTCGGCTGCCAGATATTCGTTTCACCAGGACACGGGGGCTTCGATAGGGTCGAGGGCATGTCGATCTTCGGCCCGGCCATCGATGTCCGCCCCCTGTTCCCGCACGAGCGGGAGGCCATGCTCGGCCTGCTGCGCGGCCTGGAGCCGGCCGACTGGGCCAGGGCGACGGTCTGCCCCGGCTGGGACGTGCACGACGTCGTCGCGCACGTGCTCAACGACTACATGCGGCGCCTGTCCGGCGCCCGTGACGGGCATTCCGGCGCCGTCTTCGCCGATGACGAGACGCTGCCCGCCTACCTCGCCCGCACCAACGACGAGTTCGTCAGGGCGGGCCGCCAGCTCAGCCCGCGGCTGATGATCGAGCTGCTGGAGCACCTGGGGCCGCAGCTCGACGCGGTGTGGGCGGCGCACGACCTGGAGGCTCCCGCCGGGCTGAACGTGTCCTGGGCCGCCGCCGACGTCGACAGCCCCGGCTGGCTCGACGTCGGCCGCGAGTACACCGAGTTCTGGGTCCACCAGCAGCAGGTGCGCGACGCGGTCTCCCGGCCGGGGGCGACGGAGCCCGAGCTCCTGGCGCCGGTGCTGGGCGTCTTCGCGCAGGCGCTGCCGTTCACGCTGCGGGCCCACGACCGCCCGGAGGGGACGGTCACGGTCCTGGAGGTGCTCGGGCCGGCCGGCGGGCGGTGGAGCGCGGTGTGGCGTGCGGGCCGATGGCGGATGGCCGCATCCGGCGACCAGCCCGCCCCGCCCGTGACGGCCACGCCCGGCGACGAGCCCGTGACGGCCGCGCCCCGCGACGAGCCCGCACCGCCCGTGACGACCGCGCCCGGCGGCGAGCCCGCTGCCCGCGTCTCGATGGACCAGGACACGTTCTGGCGGCTCGCGACCAGGGGCATCGGCGTCGAGCAGGCCCGGGCGCGGGCCGAGGCGAGCGGCGACCCGGAGCTCACCGCCGCCATGACGACCCTGCTGGCCGTCGTCGCCTGAACACCGGCGCGCGAAGCCGTCCAGCGCGTCCCGATGATTCACTTCCCGGCCATCCGCCCGCCATCGCCCCCGCGCGAGAATCTGAGCGCGGCAGCGGAGCGGACCGGGGAGCAGCACTTTGACGACCGACCAGCGGCGCCATGCCACCGGCGGTGGCCGGTTCCTGCGGGAGTTCATCAGGTCGCCCCTGCGCACGGCCGCCGTGCTGCCGAGCTCGTCGCGGCTGGCGGCGCAGATGGTGGTGGGGGTCCCGGAGCGCGGCGAGCCGCTGGTGGTGGAGCTCGGCGCGGGGACCGGCGCCTTCACCTCCGCCATCCAGCGGCGGCTGCGCGGCCGGGGCAGGCACGTCGTGATCGAGCTCAACGACAGGTTCGCCACCGAGATCGCCCGCGCGTTCCCCTCGGTGGAGGTGGTGTGCGACGACGCCGTGCACCTGCCGCGGCTGCTCGCCGGGCTCGGCGCCGGGCCGGTGGACGTGGTGGTCAGCGGCCTGCCGTGGATCGCCTACGCCGGGCGGCCCCCGCTGATCGAGTCGGTGGCCCGGGCCCTGTCGCCCGCCGGGGGTCTACACGCAGTTCGCCTACACCTGGACGCGCTGGGCCGCCCCGGCCAGGCGGCTGGCCGGTGGCCTGCGGGCGGCGTTCGAGGAGGTCGTGACGAGCACGACGGTCTGGCGCAACCTGCCGCCCGCGGTCGTCCACGTGGCCCGCCGGCCCCGGGCGCCCCTGGCCGGTGGGGACGTCACCGGCTCATGACGCCGGCCGTCCCGCCCTGCCGTTCCGTGAAGCGCTGCTGCCCCAGCACCGCGAGCAGCCGCAGCTTCTCGTGGCCCTCGGTCCGCGGCGGGGCGGTGAGCACGAGCAGCGCCTGCGACTGGTCCTCGGTGAACAGCACCTGGCAGTCCAGCTCGATCTCGCCGAGCTCGGGGTGGACGAGGATCTTGTGGTCCTCGAAGCGCTTGGCCACCTCGTGCCGGTCCCACAGCTCGGCGAACTCCGCGCTCGCCTTGCGCAGCGCCCGTACGAGCTCGCCCGCCCGCGACTGCGGGCCCCTCGTCCCGTGGGCGGCGCGCAGGTTCGCGACCAGGGCGCGGCTCTGCCGGTCGCGGTCGGCCTCCGGGTAGCGCAGCCGCTCCGCCGGGTCGGTGAACCAGCGGTAGATCTCGGTGCGGGCGTGCCCGGTGTACCCGGACCTGTCGCCGAACAGGGCTTCGGCCATCCGGTTCTGCACGAGCGTCTCGCCCAGGTCGGACAGGATGAGCGCCGGGGTGTCGTCGAGCCGGTCCAGCACGCGCAGCAGGGCGGGGGCGACGTGCGTGGCGTCCGTCACCGAGGCCGGGGCGTTGTGCCCGGCGATCTGGAACAGGTAGTCGCGCTCGTCGCTCGTCAGCCGCAGCGCCCGGGCGAGCGAGGCCAGCATCTGCACGCTCGGCTGCGGGCCGCGCTGCTGCTCCAGGCGGGTGTAGTAGTCGGCCGACATCACCGCGAGCGACGCCACCTCCTCGCGCCGCAGGCCCGTGGCCCGCCGGCGCGCGCCCGCGGGCAGCCCGACGTCCTCGGGCTGCAGCGCCTCACGGCGGCGGCGCAGGAAGTCCGCCAGGGCTGCACGATCCATACGCCCATTATGTTCGCCCCAGGCCGGTGCTCCGAGGGCCGAGCCAGGGATCGCCGATCCCCCTCTGCGGCACGCGGCGGGCGCCCGCGCGACGCGAGATATGATCCATTCGCCGCATGGCGCGGGCCGGCGAACGGGTATGTCCCGGGAGAAGAGGCAGCGGAGGACATGAACCGGGCACCAGGCATGGTGGATGTGGCACGCGAAGCGGGCGTGTCGCACGTCACCGTGTCCCGCGTGCTCAACAACCACCCCTCCGTGCGGCCGGAGACCCGGGCCCGCGTCGAGGCCGCCATCGAGAAGCTCGGCTACCGCCGCAACAGCGTCGCCCGCGCGCTCAAGAGCCGCCGGTCCTCGACGATCGGCCTGGTGCTCGCCGGCACCGAGCTGTACGAGCTGCCCCGCATCCTGCGCGGCGTGCAGACCGCAGCGCAGCGGGCCGGCTACTGGGTGAACCTGGCCAGCTGGCAGGGCGGCAGCACCGTGGACCTGACCGAGACGCTGCAGCGGCTGACCGACCAGGCGGTCGAGGCCATCGCCGTCATCGCCGACCGGCCCATGGTCGTGGACGCCCTGACCGGCATCGTCACCGGCGTGCCGATGACCGTGATCATGTCGGGCAACGTGCCCAACCCGGACCTCGGCTTCGTCGAGCTGGACCAGGAGCTCGGCGCGCGGCTGGCCGTGCGGCACCTGGCGGAGCTGGGTCATCGGCACATCGCCCACCTGACCGGCTCCCTGCGGACGTTCGACGCGCGGGCCCGGGTGGAGGGCTGGCGGGCCGGGCTGAAGGACACGCCCGAGGCGCGCGGCGAGCTGCTCGAAGGCGACTTCACGGGCAACAGCGGCTACCGGCTCGCCCACTACCTGGTCACCCGCGAGGGCCACGAGCGCCCCACCGCGATCTTCGCCGGGAACGATCAGATGGCCATGGGCGTGCTGGCGGCCTTCGCCGAGCTGGGGGTGAAGGTGCCCGGCGACGTCTCGCTCGTCGGGTTCGACGACATCGCCGGGGCGGCCTACCTGGTGCCCGCGCTCACCACGGTGCGGCAGGACTTCGTCGCGCTGGGGGCGCGCTCGATCGAGCAGTTGCTGCGGATGATGCAGGGCGAGCCGGCCTCCTCCGAGCGGATCGCGCCCGAGCTGATCGTCCGGCGCAGCACCGCGCCGCCCCGGTCGCCGGCCTAGCCCGGCTGGTAGTCGAACCAGCGCACGATCGCGCGGCCGGTGCCGGGCCGGCCGTTGCCGGTGGCGTAGAGGCCGAGGTGGACCCCGACGAACCCGCCCGCGCGCTCGGTGCTGAAGAAGGACCGCTCGACGGTGGCCAGGTCGGTCCAGCCCTCGGCGTCCGGGTGCCGGGCGCGGAAGGTGTAGCCGGCCTCGTCCGCCTCGACGGCCAGCAGCGCCTGCCCCGGCGGGAGCGGGACGGCGGCCAGCCGGGTGCTCGTGCCCGCCTCCCTGACGGTCAGCACCGCCTGCGGCGTTCCTGCCCCGTCTACGGTGAGGGCGAGCGTGGCGTGGTGGTCCTGGCTCTGGAAGACGGCCAGGCCGGCCTCCTCGGACGGATGCGCCGCCGCGAAGCCGATCCGGGCCCGGGCCTGGAAGCGGACGTGTTGCTGGCGCCGTCCGATGAAGGCGGGGACGCCGGTGGAGCTGAGCGGCTCGGGCGCCACCCTGATCTCCAGGCCGTCCGCGGTGGGTTCGACGAGATCGGTGACGGGTCCGCGCAGGCTGTTCCACTCCAGGCCGAGCCGCGGCTCGTCGAAGCGCGTGCGGCCCGCCGGGGCGGGCTCCTCCCGCTGGGCGGGGGCGGAGGGGAGGCGCGGGAGGCGTTCCGTCAGCCGGACGCCGCCCGTCTCCGGGGCGAAGACCGGCCCGTGGGCGGTCCAGCCGACGGGCACGAGGAAGACCTCGCGGCCCAGCGTGTGGGTGCCCTCGATGGGGCGTACGCCGAGGGTCACCGCCCAGGTCTCGCCGTCGGGGGTGTCCACCAGGTCGACGTGGCCGACGTTGTGGATGGGCTCGTCCGGGCCGCGGTGCCGGTGGGTCAGCAGCGGGCTGCGCGGGTCGGTGACGTAGGGGCCGGTGACGGTGCTCGACCGGGCGGCGGTGACGCTGTGGTTGCGTTCGGTGCCGCCCTCGGCGGCGATCAGGTGGTAGACGCCGTCGCGCTTGTACAGGTGCGGCGCCTCCACCCAGGCCCCGCGTACGGCGCCGTGCCAGAGCACGTGGGTGGGGCCGACGAGCCGGAGCCGGTCCAGGTCGAGCTCGCGCATCCACAACTCGCCGGGGCCGCCGTCGCCCGCGGCGTCGCGGCAGGCGGTGAACCAGCAGCGGCCGTCGTCGTCGAAGAACAGCGACGGGTCGATGCCCTCGGCCTCCAGCGGTACGGGGTCCGACCACGGCCCGGCGGGGTCGGTGGCGGTGACGACGAAGGTGAGGCTCCCCCGCCGGTTCACCGCCAGCGTGGAGACCACGTAGAACGTGCCGTCGTGGTGGCGGATCGTCGGCGCCCACACTCCGTCGGAGACGTCCAGCCCGTGCAGCGGGAGCTGCCCCGGCCGGTTCAGCACGTGCGTGAGCTGCCTCCAGCGCACCAGGTCACGGCTGTGGAACAGGGGCAGGCCGGGGTAATACGCGAACGACGAGGTGACCAGGTAGAAGTCCGCCCCGACCCGGCAGATCGACGGGTCCGGATGGCAGCCGGGCAGGACGGGGTTGCGGAAGGTGCGCACGGGGGTGGGCTCCGAGGGGCTTGTTACAAGAAGGGGCTTGACAGCATGACAACGTTAACATCAGGTTAGATCCCAACGCACGAACCCGGCATCCCGCCGCGGAACGCACCACCTTGCCGAGGAGCCCGTCCATGACTGCACCGACCCCCACCTCGCCCCGAGCGGGGGGACACCGCCGCCGTACGCTGCTGGGCGCCGCCCTGGCGATCGCCCTGACGGCGTCGCTGGCCGCCTGCTCCTCCGGCGACAGCC
The DNA here is from genome assembly GCF_040656115.1 of Nonomuraea sp. NPDC050202. NCBI lineage: Bacteria > Bacillati > Actinomycetota > Actinomycetes > Streptosporangiales > Streptosporangiaceae > Nonomuraea > Nonomuraea sp. NPDC050202. The sequence goes on from NZ_JBFALF010000011.1 coordinate 176,493, forward strand.
CTTCGGAGACCGCGAGCGCGAGCGGGCCGGTCACGCTGGAGTTCTGGACCTGGAGCCTGAAGGGCAGCGACCCGGCGGCCAAGGCGATCGCCGACAAGTACCACCAGTTGAACCCGAACGTCACCGTCAAGCTGTCGGAGGTCGGCGGCACCACGGAGACCGCCTCCAAGCTGCTGGCCGCCGACCAGGCCGGCGACACCCCCGACGTGGTGCAGATCGAGTACCGCGGCCTGCCCGCCCTGGTGGTGGCCGGAGCCGTCAAGGACATCACCGCCGACGTGGCCGGCGTCAAGGCGAACGTCGAGCCCAACATCTGGGCCCAGACCACCTTCGGCAACCAGGTCTACGGCGTGCCCCAGGACATCGGCCCGATGGTCCTCACCTACCGCAAGGACCTGTTCGACAAGTACGGCGTCAAGGTCCCGACCACCTGGGACGAGTACGCCGAGGCCGCCGAGCAGATCCGCGAGAAGGACCCCGAGGCCTACATCGCCAGCTTCGCCGCCAACCAGCTCGAGTTCTTCGCCGCGCACGCCGCCCAGGCGGGCGCGGCGTGGTGGAGCACCGACGGCAACGCCTGGAAGGTCGGCATCGACGGCGAGTCCTCGCTGAAGACCGCCGACTTCTGGCAGGACCTGGTGGAGCGGGACCTGGTCAAGGTCGAGCCGCTGCTCACCCCCGAGTGGAACGCCCAGGTCAACAACGGCAAGATCCTGAGCTGGGCCGCCGCGGCGTGGGCGCCGAGCGTGATCTACTCGGTCGCGCCGGACACCGCCGGCAAGTGGGAGTCCGCGCCGCTGCCGCAGTGGACGAAGGGCCAGGCCGCCGTGCCGTTCCTGGGGGGTTCCGCATACCTGGTGCCGGCCAAGTCGCAGCACGCCAAGGAGGCCGCGGCGTTCGCCGCCTGGCTGGGCGCCTCCGAGGAGGGCTCCAAGCTGCTGCTCGGCCTCGATCTCTTCCCCGGCGGCAACGCCGGCAGGCAGGCGACCCTGACGCACGAGCCGCCGAAGCTGATGCCGCAGCAGAAGGACTTCTACCAGGTCACCGACCAGGTGATCAAGAACACCACGATCCCGGTGACGTGGGGGCCGAACGTGAACGTGGCGCAGACCGCCTTCGGTGACGCGCTCAACAAGGCCGCGCTCGACAAGACCTCCTTCCGCGCGGTGTACCAGGCCACGCAGCAGGCCGTCGTCGCGGACCTGCAGAAGTCCGGCTACACCGTCACCAAGTAGCGCTCGATCCCACTCTGGACGTCTCATGCCCGCCACCTCCGCCGGCCGGCGCCCCCGCCTGCGCGCCGTCGCCACCCCGTGGTTGTTCGCCACACCCGCGATCGTCTTCTTCGTCCTGTTCCTGGTCGTCCCGATCGGCTACGCCGTCTACCTGAGCTTCCGCGGCTTCCGCGTCGAGGGCGGCGGCGCGTTCGGGCGGCGGACGCAGGCGTTCGTCGGCTTCGAGAACTACCTCGCCGCGCTCACGGACCCCGAGTTCGTGGCCGGGCTCGGCCGGGTGCTGCTGTACGGGGTGATCGCCATCCCCAGCGTGCTCGGCCTGGCCCTGCTGTTCGCGCTGCTGCTCGACACCCCGAGGGTGCGGGCGCGCGGCTTCTCCCGTACGGCGATCTTCCTGCCGTACGCGGTGCCGGGCGTGATCGCCAGCCTGCTGTGGGGGTTCCTGTACCTGCCCAGCACCAGCCCCGTCTCCTACCTCGCCAGGCAGCTCGACGCCGGCCCGCTGGACTTCTTCGGCTTTCCCGCCCTGTACTTCTCGCTGGCCAACATCGCGCTGTGGTCCGGCGTCGGCTTCAACATGATCATCATCTTCACGTCGCTGCGCGCCATCCCCACCTCCATCTACGAGGCGGCCCGCATCGACGGGGCCGGCGAGCTGCAGATCGCCTGGCGCATCAAGATCCCGCTGGTGGCGCCCGCGCTCGTGCTCACCGGCCTGTTCTCGGTGATCGGCACCCTGCAGCTCTACAGCGAACCGGCCACGTTGCGGCCGATGACGACCACCATCAGCTCCACCTGGGTGCCGCTGATGAAGATCTACCAAGAGGCATTCGTGAACGACAACCTCGGCGGGGCCGCGGCCGCCTCCGTCGTGCTCGCGGCGGGCATCCTCGTCCTGTCGCTCCTGCTGCTGCGCTTCTTCCAGCGCCGCACGTTCGGGGACAACGCATGACGGCCATCACCTCCACCGGGGACCGCCAGTTCCGCCGCCGCCGTCCCCGCGCCGGGCGCCGGCCGCAGCTGCCGCTCGTGGTGCTGCTGCTCGGCGCGCTGTACTGCCTGACCCCCGTGGTCTGGGTGGTCATCGCCGCCTCCAAGTCGCCGCGCGAGCTGTTCACCACCTTCTCCTTCGCGCCCGGCAGCGGCCTGCTGGACAACCTGGCGAACCTGAGCTCCTACGGCGACGGCCAGTTCTGGCGGTGGGGGCTCAACTCGCTGCTGTACGCCGGCCTCGGCGCGGTCCTGTCCACGCTGGTGTCGGCCATGGCCGGATATGCCCTGGCCAAGTTCCGCTTCCGCGGGCGCGAGGTGCTGTTCTCGGTGATCCTGGCCGGGGTGCTCGTGCCCGGCATCGTGCTGGCCGTCCCGCAGTACCTGCTGCTGGCGAGCGTCGGCCTGGCGGGGACCCACTGGTCGGTGCTGCTCCCGGTGATCATCAACCCGTTCGGCATCTTCCTGTGCCGGGTGTTCGCCAACGCCGCGGTGCCGGAGAGCACCCTGGAGGCGGCCCGCCTGGACGGGGCAGGCGAGCTGCGCATCTTCTGCACCATCGTGCTGCCCATGATGGTGCAGGGGCTCGTCACGGTGTTCCTGCTGCAGTTCGTCGGCATCTGGAACAACTTCCTGCTGCCCTTCATCATGCTCTCCGACCAGGAGAAATACCCGATCACCCTGGGGCTGTACACGTTCCTGTCCAAGGGCGCGGGCGACAGCGACCTCTACCCGCTGGTGATCATGGGCTCGGCCGTGTCCGTCATCCCGCTGATCGCGCTCGTCCTGGTGCTGCAGCGGTTCTGGCGCGCCGACCTGCTGGCCGGCGGGCTGAAGGGATGAGCGGCCGGACTACGACTACCTCGACGGCCTGACCCTGCGCGCCTCCGGATGGACCTACGACCGCGTGTGAGGCTTTCGCCCTATATGATCACACTCATCACCTATAGGTATCGATATCCCCCTTAAGCCTGCCGAACGATCACGGAGCTGCATGGACCTCGCCACGCGACGGCGCCGGCAGGCGCTGTTCCTGTTCTTCCTCCTCCCCGGAATCGCGATGTCGTCGTGGGTGACCCGCACCCCGGACCTCCGTGACGGCCTGGAGGCGTCCACCGCCCAGATGGGCCTGATCCTGTTCGGCCTGTCGCTCGGCTCCATGATCGGGGTCCTGTGCTCGGGGCGGCTCGTCTCGCGCTTCGGGACCAGGCCCGTCATGGGCGTCGGCACCGCGCTGATCGTCGCCGGCCTGGCCGTCATCAGCGCCGGCAGCCTGCTGTCGTCGGCTCCCCTGGTCATGGCGGGCCTGTTCGCGTTCGGCGCGGGCATGGGCGGGGGCGAGGTCGCGATCAACGTCGACGCCGCCGACGTCGAGCGCATCACCGGGAAGACGACCATGCCCATCCTGCACGGCTGCTTCAGCCTGGGCACGGTCGTGGGCTCCTGCGCGGGCATCGCGGCCACCGCCGCCCGCCTGCCGGTGCACTGGCATCTGGCCGCGGTCACCCTGATCGCGGCCGCGATGCTCCTGTACGCCGTCCGCGCCATCCCCGCGGGCACCGGCACCGGCGCACCCGGGGAAGCCGGCTCCGGCCGGCCGCGGCCCAGGCTCTGGAAGGACACCCAGCTCGTCCTGATCGGCGCGATCGTCCTGGCGATGGCGCTGGCCGAGGGCGCCGCCAACGACTGGCTGCCGCTGCTCATGGTGGACGGGCACGGCGTGGACGCCACCGCCGGGTCGCTCGTCTACACCGGCTTCGCCGCCGCCATGACCATCGGCCGCTTCGGCGGCGCCTACTTCCTCGACCGCTTCGGCCGCACGGCCGTCGTCCGGGCCAGCGCCGTCTCGGGAGCGATCGGGCTGCTCCTGGTCATCTTCTCGGACAACGCCGTGCTGGCCGGAGCGGCCGTCCTGTTCTGGGGGCTCGGCGCCTCGCTGGGCTTCCCCGTCGCGCTGTCGGCCGCGGGCGAGACCGGGCCCGACGAGACGGCCCGCGTCAGCCTGGTGGCCACCATCGGCTACGTCGCCTTCCTCGTCGGGCCACCAGGCCTCGGCTTCCTCGGCGACCACTGGGGCCTGCGCACCGCCATGCTCGTGGTGCTCGCCTTCGTGATCTCCGCCGTCTTCCTGGCCCCCGCGGTCGACACCCGCGGCCGCGCCGCCGCGATGCGGGATCAGCGCAGGTAGACGTCGGGCTGGGCGGGGCGCTCATGCCCCTCCTGGCCGGGCTCCTCGGCGACCGGCTCAGGATCGTCCAGGACGTTGCTCACGGTCGTCGGCGAGACCCCGGCCTCCCGCGCGACCTGGCGCATCCCGGCGCGGCGCGGCCAGCCCGAACGCCCCGCGCACTGCCCGCGCCTTCGGGCCCCGGCAGGGCGGGCAGGCGGCGCATCGCCGGCGAGAGCAGGAGTTGCAGGGCGGCGAACGGCAGCTCGGCCTCGCTTCCACCCCGTGCAGCTCAGGCTGATCCCCGGCGGGCACTTGCTGGAGATCCACCGCATGGGATCACAATGGCCCATGGCTGACTTCACGCCGCTGTTGCCCGGTGACCCGGAGGAGCTGGGCGGCCTGGAACTCCTCGGCAGGCTCGGCGAAGGCGGGCAGGGCGTCGTCTACCTCGCCAGGACCCCCATGAACGTGCGCGTGGCCGTCAAGTGGCTGCGCCCGGCCGGGGAGGACGGCTTCGAGCGCTTCCTGCGGGAGGCGGAGGTCGCCCAGCGCGTGGCGCCGTTCTGCACCGCCGCCGTGCTGAGCACGGGCGTCGAGCAGGGCAGGCCGTACATCGTCAGCGAGTACGTCGAGGGCCGCTCGCTGGAGCGGGTGGTCAGGGAGGACGGCCCGCTCGCGGGCGGGGACCTGGAACGGCTGGCCATCGGCACCGCCACCGCGCTCGCCGCGGTCCACCAGGCCAGCGTGGTGCACCGGGACTTCAAACCCGGCAACGTCATCATGGGCGCCACCGGCCCGCGCGTGATCGATTTCGGCATCGCCCGCGCGCTCGGCCCGGCCACCCTGACCAGCAGCACGCAGATCGGGACGCCCGCGTACATGGCTCCCGAGCAGGTCATGGGGCGCGGCGTGGGACCCGCGGCCGACATGTTCGCCTGGGCGGGGACGATGGTCTTCGCGTCCTGCGGGCGAGCGCCGTTCGGCGGCGACGGGGTGCACGCCGTGATGAACCGGGTGCTCAACGCCCGGCCCGATCTGGGCTCGCTCGACGGGCCGCTGGGCGACCTGGTGCTGCGGTGCCTGGCCAAGGAGCCGGAGCGCCGGCCGACGGCCACGGACGTGATCACCTGCCTGCTGCGGAATCCGGAGCCGGGTGCCGACCCGCTCGCGGCGGGCGCCAGGCAGGCCGCTCCCGGCGGTGCCGCGCCCGCGGGTCGTTCCAGGCCGAGGCTCGCCGCGCTCCTCGTCGCCGCGGGGGCCATGATCGTCACGGCCGTCCTGGTGACCGGGCTGGCCGTGCCCGGCTGGCTGCGCCCGCCGGCGCCCTCGCCGTCGGGCCGGGCGGTGACCCCCGCCCCGCCGGTCGCCCCCTCCGAGATCGCGCTGCCCGGCGGCGCGATCACCCTCTACGAGCGCCCGTCCGACCCGATCACCCTGACGGCGTACGAGGTCTACGACAAGAAGCTCGACGAGGACGTCGACTACGCCCGGCAGTCGCTGCGGGGCACGTTCGACGCGTATCCGGACAACGTGGAGTCGCTGGTCTCCCCCGACGGCCGTTTCCTGGCGGGACGGCCGGACGACTACACCTCCGACGGCTACGACTCGCTGCTCATCACCGACAGGCGGGACGGTTCCAGCTTCCGGGTCAAGACCGTCAGGAAACCGCTGGACACCAGCCTCCGCGCCTGGTCGAGGGACAGCTCCAGGATCCTCCTCAACCTCGACAGGAAGACCGAGGACGAGCAGGGCGAGGACGTCTGGACCACCCTGGGCTTCGCCATCGTGGACGTGTCGCGCCGCGAGGTCGACGTGGTGCACGTGGCCGACGACTCCATCCGCGGCGGCAACTTCGGCTGGGACGGCGCCGAACAGGGCGTGGTCGCCGTCTACGGCAAGGACGAGGGGCTGCGCTTCTTCGACGCCGCCGGCAGGCGCGTCCGTGACGTCCCGGGCATCGGGCCGCTGGCGGCCGGCACCCTCGACATCTTCTCCCCCTCGGGCAGGACGTTCGTGACGGGCTGCCCCGGCAGCGACGATCACTGCCTGTGGGACGCGGGCACCGGCAAGCAGGTACGCAGGTTCTCCTCCGACTGCGACAAGGTGCTCGGCTGGTACGACGAGTCGCACCTGTACTGCTGGGAGCACGACAACGGCAGAGACGACGAGGTCCGCGTCGTCGCCTTCGACGGCAAGCTCACGCACAAGCTGCTGGAGTCGGCGGACGAGCTCGAGGTCTCCCCCTACTTCACGGTCACGCCCACGACCTCCTGAGACCCGGCGCCCGGGTGCGCCCTCCGGCTCCGTCAGCGCCGCTTCAGCACGCCGAGCAGGCTGGTGAGGCTGTCCTGGCCGTGGCCGGCGGTGACGCCCCGGCGGAAGATCTCCAGGGCGGCGGCGGGCAGCGAGTCGTCGACGCCGGACTCCTGCGTGGTGCGCAGGACGTGTTCCAGGCTCGCCACGCCCATGGAGACCCGGTCGACGTCCCCCTCGTGGTGGCCCGCGGCGATGCGCGGCGCGTAGAACTCCAGGAAGTAGCGCAGGTCCATGGTCTTCACCGCCCGCGGCAGGAACGCCTCCGCCGAGATCCCGTTGGCCTCCGCCACCGCCTGGCCGTGCAGGTAGCCGAGCAGCGCCGTCCAGAACATGTCGATCCCGATCTGGTAGTACAGCGCCGCCAGCCCGTGGTCAGCACCGAGGTAGTCGATCCCGGTCAGCACCTCGAGGGCGGCCCGGTGCGCCTCGACGGCGTCCTCGGGGCCGCTGTAGTACGTCATGGCGTCCGGCGCGCCGATGCCCGGAGGCGGCACCTGGACGCCGCCGGTGATCTGCACGGCCCCGCGCCCGGCCAGCCAGGCGGCCGCCCGGCGGGCCCTGTCCGGGGTGTCGGAGGTGAGGTTGGCCAGGGTGCGCCCGGCCAGCGCGGCCTCGGGCGCCTGCGCCAGGATGGCGTCCATCGCGTCGTAGTCGGTCAGGCTCAGCACCACCAGCTCGTTCGCGGCGAGCGCCGCCGCCACCGATCCCGCCCGCCGCGCGCCCTGCGTCACCAGCTCGTCCGCCCTGGCAGGCGTGCGGTTCCACACGGTCACGTCGTAACCGGCACGCAGGTAGGCGCCGGCCATGGCGCTCCCCATGGGGCCCAGCCCGATCACGGTCACCGACTTCATCATGGATCTCCCATCGCTGGAACGAACGCTCTATCCAGAACCTGGACCGTAGCACAGCGTTGGAACGAACGCTCTATCCAGTAAGATGCGGTCATGCACGAGATCGGCACCCGGGAGCGGATCGTCCGGACCACCTCGCTCCTGATGCAGCGCCAGGGGTACGAGGCGACGGGCCTCAAGCAGATCTCCCAGGAGGCGCGGGCCACCCTGGGCTCGGTCTACCACTTCTTCCCCGGCGGGAAGCGGGAGCTCGCGGTCGAGGCGGTCCGCCACGGCGGCGCGGAGTTCGCCGAGTTCCTCACCGCGGCCTTCGACCGGGAGGACGACCCCGCCGCGGCGGTCCTCGCCTGCACCCGCGACCTGGCGCGCGACCTGCGCGCGTCCGGGTGGCTGGACGGCTGCCCCGTCACCACCACGGCGCTGGAGAGCGCGGGCCGGGTGCCGGAGCTCCAGCAGGCCGCCGAGGAGGCCTACGAGCAGTGGCGCTCGCTGGTGCGCGACAAGCTCAGGCGCTCCGGCTTCGCCGAGGACGTGGCGCACGACCTCGCGCACAGCGTGATCAACCTGCTGGAGGGCGCGGAGCTGTCGGCGCAGGTGTCCCGGAGCGAGGCGCCGCTGGAGATCGCCGGCAGGCACCTCGCCCGGCTCATCGACTCCTACCGATGAGCCGGCCGGCCCTGACGCGTACGACCGTCACGCCGGCTTCCTGAGCACCTCGGTGAGGGCCGAGATGCTGTGGTCGCCGTGGCCCGCCTCGGCCGCCCGCCGCAGCAGGTCGTAGAGCGGGGCGAGCCAGGCCGTGTCGACGTTCGTCTCCTCGCCCAGCTCCGCGTCGTGAGCCGCGCCGGCGAGGAAGAGGTTCACGGAGGAGGCGGCGTCGGTGTAGTCGCCGCCGTCGATCTCGCGGGCGTAGACCGGCAGCAGGGATTTGATCATGTCCAGCCACTTGCCGGCGAACCGCACCATCGAGCTCACCTCCAGCCCGCGCGCCTGGACGGCGGCGGCGCCCTGGAAGAAGCCGGTGAGGGCGGGCAGCAGCATGGCGCCCACGGCCATCTCGTACAGGGCGGCGAGGTCGCTCTCCTCGCCGAGGTGCACGGTGTCGCCGCCGAGCACCCTCAGCGTCGCCTCGAACTCCTCGAAGACGGACCTGTCGCCGCTGTAGTAGAGCAGCGTCTCCGGCGCTCCCACGGCCGAGGGCACGTTCTTGACCGCTCCGGCCAGGAACCGGGCGCCGAGGCCGCCGGCCCATGCGGCCGTCTCGCGGGCGCCGGCCGGGGAGCCGCTGTTCAGGGTGACCAGGGCCCGGCCGCGAAGCCGCGCGGCGGCCGGCTCCAGGGCCCGCCGGGTGTCGTCGAACGTGGTCAGGCAGGTGACGATCAGCGGGCTCGCCGCCACCGCGTCCTCGACGGCCCGCGCGTGCCCGGCCCCCATCGCGACGAGGGGCGCGGCCTTGGCGGCGGTCCTGTTCCAGACGGTGGTCGGGTGCCCCGCCTCGACGAAGGCGCCGGCCAGTGCCGTGCCCATCGAGCCGAGGCCGATGACGGTCACAGGTGTCGCGGTCATATGCGTACTCCAGCCACAGAGATCGAAGGAGGAGCCACCGGTCTCAGCGCGGCGGCTGCGTCCATGCTGGCCGGAACACGCGCATTCGCTCAAGTACCTACTATTTCCCCGGGTACTGACAAGAATGTCAGTATGGGACCGTGAAGGAGACGAGGAAGCGGACGTTCACGTGCGGGCTCGACGCCGCCATCGCCGTCATGGGAGGCAAGTGGAAGGGGCTGATCCTCTTCGCGCTGCAGGACGGCGCCCTGCGTTTCGGTGAGCTGCGGCGCGCGGTCCCCGGCATCAGCGAGCGGGTGCTGATCTCGCAACTGCGCGAGATGGAGACCACCGGGCTGCTGCATCGCGAGGTGTACCACCAGGTCCCGCCGAAGGTGGAGTACTCGCTCACCGACTTCGGCCATTCGCTCAACAGGGCGATGGCACCGCTGGGCGAGTGGGGGGAGGAGCACATCGAGCGCATCGAGGGCATGCCCTGGGACGAGGTCAGATGAACGGGCGCGGCTCAGCGCACCTCCTGGATGCGGACCAGGTTGCCCGCGGGATCGCGGAAGGCGCAGTCGCGCACCCCGTACGGCTGGTCCATCGGCTCCTGGACGACCTCCGCACCGGCGGCCTGGACCTGCTCGAACGTGCTCTTCAGATCGGCGGTGGCCAGCAGGATCCAGCCGAAGGTGCCCTTGGCCATCATCTCCGCGATGGTGCGCCGCTCGTCGTCGGTGATGCCGGGATCGGCGGCCGGCGGCGCCAGGAGGATGGACGTGCCGGGCTGGCCGGTGGGGCCGACCGTGATCCAGCGCATCTTGCCGCGGCCGACGTCGCTGCGGACCTCGAAGCCGAGGGCGTCGCGGTAGAAGGCCAGGGAGGTGTCCGGGTCGTCGTGGGGAAGAGTCGTGGTGTGAATGGTGATGTCCATGACGTCACGTTAGCCGGGGCGCCTGGACCTGCGCCGCCCGCCGCCTGATCGGGCGGGTCACCTGCTTGGCGACGCAGGACGGCATGCCCGCGGTCGCGCGGGCCGCCTCACGCCGGTAGACGGTGGGCGGCACGCCGACCAGCTCGGTGAAGCGGGTGCTGAAGGTGCCCAGCGACGAGCAGCCGACCGCGAAGCAGACCTCGGTGACGGTCAGGTCGGCCCGGCGCAGCAGCGCCATCGCGCGCTCGATGCGGCGCGTCATCAGGTACGCGTACGGCGACTCGCCGTAGGCGCGCCGGAACTCGCGGCTGAGATGGCCGGCCGACATGTGCACGCCGCGGGCCAGCGCCTCGACGTCCAGCGGCTGCGCGTACTCCCGGTCGATCCGGTCCCGTACGCGCCGCAGCCGCGCGAGGTCGTTCAGGTGGTGCGCCGTGGCCAGGGCGCGGCTCCACGAGGGGTGGCACATGGGACCTTCCTTTCGACCAGGTCCGCACGGGCACCCGTGCGGTCACGCCGGCAGCCGGCTCACCGCGACGGTACGTCCGGACGCGTGATCTGCGCTTCTCGATTCCTGATCGCTCGCCAGGCACCGCCGGGCAGGAAGGGGGGAAGCCCAGGACATGGACGAGCAGTTGTACTCGCACGAAAGGCCCCTCCCGCGGCGCGCGGCCACCCTGCCGCCGACCGTACCGCCAGCCGTGCCGACGACCGTGCCGACGACCGTGCGACGACCGTGCGACGACCGCGCCGACGGCGAAGGCGCCGGTGAGCGGCTCGCGGCGGGCAGCTCGCGGCCGGCGGCGGGCTACCGGGCCGCCGGAGGCGCTGTGGAGCGGCGGGCCACGAGGGTCGGCGTGACGGAGAAGCGCACCGCGGCGGTGCGGCCGGCGATGCGTTCGAGCAGCAGCCGGCCGGCGGTCTTGCCCATGATGGCGCCGTCCTGGTCGATGCTGGTCAGCGCGACGTGCGCGAGGCCGGTGATGCGGGCGTTGTCGTAGCCGGCCACCGAGATGTCGCCGGGCACGGTCAGGCCCGCCTCGTGGATGGCGGCGAGGGCGCCAAAGGCGGCCTGGTCGGCGCCGGCGAAGACGGCGGTGGGGCGGGGGACGCGGGCCAGCAGCTCGCGGGTGCCCTCGTAGCCGCCCTCCTCGGTGTAGGAGGTGGCGGCGATGGCGATGTGCTCGGCCAGGCCGTGCTCGGTCATGACCCGCTCGTAGGTCGTGGCCCTGATCGTGTGCAGCAGGGTGGCGGTGCGGCCGCCGAGGGCGTCCTTCTGGGTGATGTGCGCGATGCGGCGGTGGCCGAGCCCGATGAGGTGCTCGACCACCAGCTCGGCGCCGACCTCGTCGTCGTCGAGCACGCAGTCGTACAGGGCGGAGCGGTCATGGCGGCCGAGCACCACGAGGGGGGTGTCCTTGGCCAGCTTCTCCAGCTGCGCCCTGGTGCAGACCGGGGCGACCCAGAGCACGCCGTCCACCTGCCGGTCCACCAGCGCGTCGCTCGCCCGGCGCTCGTCGGCGGGGTCGCGGCCGCCGCTCTGCACCATGATGGCCTGGTAGCCGCTGGCGGAGATCTCCTCGGTCAGGCCGTCGATGATGTCGGCGAAGAACGGGTTGCGGATGTGCGGCAGCAGCACGCCGATGGTGAAGGTGCGCCCGCGCATGGCCCGGGCCGCGTGCTGCGGGCGGTAGCCGAGCTCGTCGATGGCGGCCTGCACCTTGGCCCGCATCGCCTCGCTGACGCCGTAGGCGTTGCGCAGCACCTTCGACACCGCGGTGGTGGACACCTGGGCGTGCCTGGCCACGTCCGTGATCGTCACCCTGCGCTGCCGGTCTCGTGTGACCATGTGCCGCCTCTCCTCGTCCCGACGTCGCCAGATTGTACGGATCCGCCGCTCCGAACGCGATGGGTAACGTTACCCAGAGCAGCCGGTCAGCGCCTCTCCCTGCTCCCCTCCCGGCGCGACCGACGATGGAAAACCGTTACCCATCGAACCTCTTGACGCTTGGCAGGTTACGCCACCACCCCCACCGCGAAGGCCGGGTTCGACCACCTGGCCGACGTGCGCGCCAAGGGCTACATGCAGGAGGGCTTCGGCTCGGCCACCAACGACCAGGGCATCAAGATGCCGGCCGAGGGCAAGGGCGCGCACCACGCGATGCTCAGCTCCGCGCTGCCGCCGGTGATCGCCACGCTGCCGCAGCACCCGCCGACGACCTGCTTGCGGGCGGCACCGCCGACAGCCCGCCCCTGTCGGCATGCGCCTCTCTCCAGGGTGTGCGTGAGGGCATGCCGGTCGCGGTCCGTGAAGGCCGGCCGTAGACGTCAGGCCGCCGCACGCACCAGCGCCCCGGAGACCTGGGACAGCACGGCCCGCGCCACCGCGTCGGCCCGGCGCGGCAGCGTCACGGGGCTGTCGCCTCCCGTGCCGGCCGCGGCCAGGGAGCCCACGGCGAAGCGGCGGCCGTGGACGGAGCCGTCCCCGCCGACCAGCCGGCCGTCGGGGAGGCGCACGTCCAGCAGGCCCGCCGCTTCACGGCACTCGCCCCGCGCGTACAGGGCGGCGATCAGCGGGTCGGCGCAGCGGTCCAGGCGGGACCGGGGCCGCCGCGCCTCGATGAGCGTCCGCGCCGTCGTCGTGCCGGGAACGGTGGGGCCGCTCGCCCGCCAGCCGTCCTCGCCCTGCTCGATGCGCGGCTCGGCCCCGATGAAGGTGACGACCCCCGCCCTGGCCAGGGCGTGCAGCTCGGCCTGGCGGGCCAGGGACGGGCCGTCGGCCAGCAGGCCGAACAGCCCCTCGAACCACGGATCGCCCGCCATGCGAAGGCGCGCGTCCAGCAGCGCGCGGACCAGCGCCAGATCGAGGCTGAAGCCGGGGTCGGCCCGCCGCTCCAGGTCGGCCGCGAGGTAGCCGTGCATCCACCGTTGCAGCCCGGCCAGGTCGCCGAAGCGCATGCCGTGCAGCGGGCGTTCGAGCCGGTCGAGGTGAAGCCGGTCGGCGAAGCGCGGCACGGACCTGGTCACCAGGGCGCGCATCTCCTTGCCGCCCTGCTCGGCGCGGGCGAAGGCGGGCTCGAACGCCGCCCACGTCGTCCTCGTTCGGGACGGGTGGGCGGTGAACAGTTCCTGGTAGTAGGCGTACGCCAGCTCCTTGGCCGTCGCCTGCCGCGCGTCGCCTTCGTCCGGGAACCTCCGTGGCCTGAATTCGCCGGTCAGGCGGTACCCGGGACGCGCGTGGTGGGGCACGCCGCGCCGCGAGCCCACGTACAGGAGGGGTTCGAAGCCGCCGGGCAGGTAGACCGGCTCGCCCCGGCGTCCCCGGGTGAAGCGGCCGCCGCGCCCGACGGTGAGCGGCGCCAGCAGGTCGGCGAACGCCCGTCCCGCACCGCGCACCAGCACCGGCTCGCCCGCGGGCACGTTCTCCAGGTCAGGCTCCTGATCGGACCCACCGGGCAGGTGGAGCAGCCCGTGCCGGGCGGCGAAGGCCGCCTCCGGCTGCTGAGCGGGCTCGATCGGGACTCCGGGGCGGCCGTGGGCCAGCACCACGGCGTCCGCCTCCAGGGTTCCGCCTCCCATGAGCCGTACGAGCTGCCTGCCGTCCGACTCGGTGAGCCCGATCGCCCGGTCACGGTGCACGCGCACCCGGACGCCGCACGGCGCGTCGCGCACGATCCGCTCCAACGCGTGCTCACCTGCCGGGGCGTCGCTCCCCGGCGGGCGTCCCGTCCCCGGCGGGCCCGGATCCACCACGTGGACCTCCATCGCCCGTCCCCTGCCCGGCGGTGCGGCGTTGGCGCAGATCCTGTCCACCACGCACGTCCCGGCCGGTCCCGCGCCGATCACCACGATCGCGCCCACCGCGCGTCCTCCCTGGATGAGTCCGTGTCGTCACTTCACCGGCGTGCCCTCCTGCGGGTGTCCGGCATCGCGCGCCCGCGGGGCGCCGGGCAGCGGTGACTCATGATCATGACGCTACACACCGCGCTTCCGATAGTCAACTATTCCTACTTGATATGCATGAATTTTGCGGTCTCCTCAGCCGTCCCGACCGCTCGGGCCGCCGGACCGCGCGGCCACGTGGACGCCATCGACCTCGCCGCAGGGCTCCTCGCCCACGGCCGCTCGCCGCCGGGCCTCACGGCCGGGGTGCGAACAGGTGGGACAGCCGCTCGCCGAGCTCGTCGTAGGAGCCTTCGGCGGCGACGCGTCCCTCTTCCAGCAGCACGATGTGGTCGGCCTGGCGGATGGTGGACAGGCGGTGGGCGATGACGAGCGTGGCCCGGCCCGCCGCGGCTTGCCGGAGCGCCTCGGTGAGGCGCTTCTCGTTGTCGGTGTCGAGGTTGGCCACCGCCTCGTCCAGCACGAGCACCGGCGCGCCCGTGGCGAGTGCCCGGGCGACGGCCACCCTGGCGCGCTGCCCGCCGGACAGGGTGACGCCTCGCTCGCCGACCGGCAGTTCGGGGTCGATGGTGAGCTGGGCGGTGCGCAGGGCGCCTGCCACCTCGGCTCCGGGGGCGCCGAGCCGGACGTTCTCCTCGATCGTGCCGGCGAACAGGCGCACGTCCTGCGGCACCACCGTGACGTGCCGGTGCGGTGCGGCGATCCGCGGCAGCGGCACGCCACCCACCAGGATGCGCCCGCCGTCCGGGTCCCAGTAGCGCAGCAGGAGCGACACGCAGGTGGACTTGCCCGCCCCCGAGGCCCCGACCAGGGCGACCGTCTTGCCGTACGGGATGCGGAAGGACACCCCGCGCAGCACTTCGGGCCCATCGGGGGTGTACCGGAAGCGCACGTCCTCGAAGACCACGTCCGGCCGGTCGGCCACCTGGAGCGGCTCGCGCGGCGGGGACACGTTGGCGGGCGCGGTGACCAGCGTGTGCACGCGGTCGGCCGCCGCGCGCAGCGTGCCGTACTCCTTGAGCAGCAGCGCCACCCGCGCCGCGGGGCCCAGCGCGCCGGCGGCCAGCACCATGGCCACCGGGGCGTCGGCCGGGGTGCGGATCACCGTGGCGACCAGGAGCAGCGTCCCGGCCGCCGCGACGGCGAGGAGCAGGTCGGTGAGGGCCGCCTCCAAACCGCCGCGGGCCGCGTTGGCCGCCTGGGCGCGGGCCAGCCGGCGGGTCTTGCGCGCCAGCAGGTCCCTGCGGCGTTCCAGCGCGCGGAAGGCGGTGAGCTCGGGCATGCCCTGGACGGTGTCGATGACGTCGGAGGTCAGCTCGGCGGTGGCGGCGCGCAGCTCGTCGCCCTGCCGGCGCGAGGCCTTGCGGAACCACAGCGGCACGGCCACCACGCACGCGGCCAGCGGCAGCGACACCGTCAGCAGCAGCGGATCGATCGCCGCCGCGGCCACTCCGCCGGCGATCAGCACCGTGCCTGCCGTGATGAGCTGCGCCAGGGTGTGCGCGAACAGCCATTCCAGGGTCTCGATGTCCGAGAGCACGGCCGCCGACAGGTCGCCGCTGCGGCGGCCGAGCAGGCGGGCCGGGGCGATCCTGGCGATCGCGTCGTACACCTGGCCTCTGAGCCTGGCCAGCACCAGGTACGCCAGGTCGTGCGCGACGTAGGTCTCCCACCAGGCGGCCAGCGTGGCCACGGCGACCAGCCCGCCGAGCACGGCGCCGGCCAGGTCGAGCGGCGCGCTCTGCCCGCTGATCGCCCGGCCGACGAGCCAGGCGCCGGTGACGGCCGCGCCGAGCGCCGCGAGTTGCCCGAGCAGGTTCGAGACGAGGGTGGAGACGAAGGCGCGGCGGTGCGCGCCGACGGCGCCCGCGAGCCAGCGGATGGACGGGTTCATGCCACGGTCTCCAGAAGGGTGCCGTTCTCCAGGGTCACCACGTGGTCGGCCTGGTGGATGGTGTCGGGCCGGTGGGCGATCATCAGGCAGGTACGGCCGCGCCGCACCTCGGACAGGGCCTGCTCGGTGCGCGCGTCCACGTGCGAGGTGGCCTCGTCGAGCACCAGGACGGGGGCGCCGGCCAGCAGCGCCCGCGCGATGGCCAGGCGCTGCCGCTGACCGCCCGACAGTGTCGCCCCGCGCTCCCCCAGCGGCGTGTCGTAGCCGTCGGGCAGCGTGGCGATGAAGTCATGGGCGGCGGCCAGCCGGGCGGCGGCGACCAGGTCCTCGTCTGCGGCGTCCGGTCTGGCCAGGCGCAGGTTCTCGGCGACGGTGCCGTGGAAGAGGTAGGTGTCCTGCGCCACCACCGCGACCCCGCCGCGCAGGGTGTCGAGCGTGAGGTCGCGCACGTCGATCCCGCCGATCGTGATCCGTCCCTGGTCGGGGTCGTGGTGGCGTTGCAGGAGGGCGGCGAGCGTGCTCTTGCCCGCGCCGGACGGGCCGACCAGGGCGACGGTGCGGCCCGGCTCGACGGTGAAGGAGACGTCGCGGACGGCGGGCTGCCGGGAGCCCGGGTAGGTGAAGGTGACGTGCTCGAACGTGATGGCGGGCGCCGCGGGGAGGTCGCGCCGCGTGCCCCGGTCCTCGACGGCGGGGGACGCCGACAGCAGGGCCTCGATGCCGTCGACCGCCGTGATCCCGAGATATCCGGCGTGCCAGGCGTCGGAGAGGCCCTTCACCGGGCGGAAGCACTCCACGGCGATCACCAGGACCGCGAACACCTGCCACGCGCTGCCCGCGGTCGTGGCGGCGAGGATGGCCGCGGCCGTGCCCGCCTGGACGAAGAACGTGCTGATCCCGGTCTCCACCAGCGAGATCCTGAGCTGGCGCATGGTGGTCAGGTAGAGGTCGTGAGCCCGCCCGGCCAGCCGCGCGCCGAGCGTGCCGACGGCGCCGAACGCCCGCAGCGTCGCCATGCCCTGCATGGCCTCCAGGTAGTCGGAGGCGAGCGCGGCGAACGCGGCCCACCGGCCGCGCCCCCGCCGCAGCAGCGTCGCGTCCCAGAACCGCGGAATGATCAGGACCCCCGCCACCGCCACGGCCAGGACCGCCGCCGCCGGCACGTTGACCGTGAACAGCCAGCCGACCAGCGCCACCGGCACGCAGAAGGTGATGACGACCTGCGGCAGGTAGCGGCTGAAGTACGGGTCGAGCCCCTCCACGCCCTCGACCAGCGTGGTCTGCACGTTCCCGGTGCGGGCGCCGGCCAGGTGAGCGGGCCCCAGCCGGCCGAGGTGGACGATCAGCCGGTCGCGCAGCCTGGCCTTGATCAGCCCGCCGGCCCACACGGTCACGGCCTCCCTGGCCCACAGCAGCGCCGCCCGTGCCGCGATGACCGCCAGGGCCCAGGCCAGCAGGCGCACCGCGGCCATGGCGTCGCCGCGCACCAGAGCTGCCAGGGCCGCGGTGAGCAGGAGGGCCTGGGCGACGTACGCGGCGCTGACGGCCAGGCCCAG
Organism: Nonomuraea sp. NPDC050202; assembly: GCF_040656115.1. Taxonomy (NCBI): domain Bacteria; kingdom Bacillati; phylum Actinomycetota; class Actinomycetes; order Streptosporangiales; family Streptosporangiaceae; genus Nonomuraea; species Nonomuraea sp. NPDC050202. Next base: position 193,890 of record NZ_JBFALF010000011.1, read on the forward strand.
CCCCACGCAGGCCGCGATGGGCCCGCTGACGCTGCCGGCCAGGTGCAGCAGCCGGCGATGAACGATCACTCGCTGTCCTTTCCGATCCGGCGGGAGGCACGAGCCGCCCTTGATGCGAAGGATCGTAAATGATAACTATTTTCACCGTCTAGGGTTGATAATGGTTTTCACAACTGGAGGTCCCATGCGCCGCGGCGCTCTCTCCCCCGGCGGTCAGCGATTCTGGCCGGCGATGAGGCGGTCCCTCATCGCCGTCGCCCTGCTCGCTCCGGTGGCGTCCTGTGGTCAGAGCGACCCCCCGACCGGCACCGCCGCCCCGCCGAGCCCGCGAGCCGCCGCGGTGACGGCCGCCCCGGTCAGCGCGGCTCTGACCGTCACCGATCCGCACGGCCGGGCGTTCACGCTGAAGAAGAAGCCCGAGCGCGTGGTGTGCCTGACCGGCCTGTGTGACGACGCCCTCGTCGAGCTGGGGCTGACCCCGGTGGCCACGACGACGCCCAAGCTGCTGGCGCGCCCCGACTACCTGGGCGCGAAGGGCGCCGAGGTCCCGGTCATCCCGGGCAGCTTCGGCGGCGAGGACGTCGCGAAGATCGCCGAGGCGGAGCCGGATCTGGTGATCGGCCTGGCCGGCGTGCACGACCAGCTCAGGACCGCCGTGGAGAAGTTCGCGCCGCTGTGGGTGGTCCAGGTGAAGTCGTACGACGACTCGATCGGCTACCTGCGCGCGCTCGCCCAGCTCACCGACCGGGGACAGCAGCAGGCGGCGGCCGAGACGCGCTTCCGCGCCAAGCTCGCCGACGGGCTCACCCGGGCCAGGGCCGCGGGGCTGGACAAGAAGCCGGTCCTGGCGATGTACGGCGGGACCTCGGTCGGCGTGAACACCACCGAGGACGTGCTGGGCCACTTCATGTCGCAGTTCTTCGCCTACCCCTGGCCCAGCAAGGGCGGCGGCTTCGAGACCGCGCAGGCCTACAGCATCGAGGAGATCCTGGCCAAGGCCCCCCAGGTCATCTTCATCCAGTCCTTCGGCACCTCCGTCAGCGAGCACTACAAGGACAACCCGGTGTGGAAGCGCGTGCCCGCCGTGGCGGCGGGCAAGGTGCACGAGGTGCCGACCGAGCTGTGGGCGTCGGGCCGCGGCACCAGGGCGTTCGGCATCATCCTGGACCAGGCGCTGGCCAAGGCCGCGGCGTGACCACGGTGCTCGACGGCCGCCCGGCGAGCACCGCCGGGCGGCCCTTCACGCTCGCGCCGTGGGCGGCCGGGCTCGGCCTCGCCGCGGTGGTGCTGGCCGGATTGTGCCTGGGCACGCCCTTCGTGTCCCCTCAGGACCTCCTGTCGATCGCGCCGGACTCGATCGCGCACGTCGTGGTCTGGGAGCTGCGCGTGCCGCGCGTGCTGATCGGCCTGCTCGGCGGCGCGGCCATCGGCACGGCCGGGCTTCTCCTGCAGGAGTCGCTCAGGAACGCGCTCGCCGTCCCGGAGATGCTCGGCGTCTCGACGGGCGCCGCGCTGGCCGTGAGCGTGTGCGTGGTGTGGGCGCTGCCCGTGCCGCCCTCGCTGTACCCGCTGGCCGGCCTGCTCGGCGCCACGCTCGGCGGGCTGGCCACGCTGGCCGCCGCCCGGTCCGGGCGCAGCGCCGGCGGCGTCCTGCTGATCGGCGCCGCGGTCTCGACCGGCATCCAGGCGCTGCTGCTGGCCGTGATGGCCACCGCCGACCGGCTCCAGTACGACATGCTCTTCCGCTATCTCGTCGGCAGCCTGTCCGGCCTGATGTGGGAGCAGACCGCCAGGACGCTGCCGTGGTTCGCCGTCGCGATCCCGCTCGTCGTGCTCTGCGTCCCCGCGCTCGGCCTGCTGCGGCTCGGCGACGACGCGGCGGCCTCCCTCGGCAGCCGGGTGAACCGGGCCCGGCTGGGGGTGCTGGCGGTGGCGACCTTGCTGATCGGCGCCGTGACGGGCCCCTGCGGGCCGATCGCGTGGGTGGGGTTCCTGGCCCCGGTGGTGGCCAGGCGGCTGCGCCCGCACGCGGGCGTCCGGAGCTGGCTGCCGTGGTCGGCCGTGCTGGGCGCGCTGGTCACCCTGACCGCCGACGTCGCGGCGCGGCTGGCGTTCTCCCCGGTGGAGACCCCTCTCGGCGCCTGGACGGCGCTGGCCGGCGTCCTGACGGGGGCCGTCCTGCTGCGAAGGCGGGCCTCCACATGACGCGCACGCCGCGCACGACGCCCACGACGCACACGACGGGGCCGGCGCCCGGCGCACGCACGGCCGGGATCGGCCGGGTGGCCACGGCGGCGGCGCTGCTCGTGGCGATCGCGGCCATGCACCTGCTCGTCTCCGGGCAGCCGATCGGCGCCGTCGCGGGCCTGCTCGACGGCGCCGCCGACGGCCAGGCCGAGAAGATCGTGTGGGAGCTCGGCGTGCCCCGCCTGCTCACCGCGCTGCTCACCGGCGCGGCCCTGGGCGTCTCCGGCTACGTGCTCCAGGCGACGCTGCGCAACTCGCTGGCCGCGCCGGAGTTCTCCGGCGTGAACCCCGGCGCGGTGCTCGGCATCCTCGGCGGGCTCACCCTCGGCCTGTTCCCCGCCGACTCCGCGGCCGGGGCGCTGCTGGCCGCGCTCGCCGGAGGCGCGCTGGGCGGCGGGGTCACCTGGCTGCTCTCGGCGGGCCGTGACCCGGCGAACCTGGTGGTCCACGGCCTGCTCGGCAGCGCGTTGCTGGCCGGGCTGACCACGATGCTGCTGGCCTACCAGCCCAGCAGGTTCGGCAACGCGCTGCGCTGGCTGATCGGCTCGGTGGAGGGGCGGGTGTGGGAGCACCTGGCCTTCGCCTCCTGGTGGATCGCCGGCGGCATCGCCCTGGCGTGGGCGTGCTCGGGCCTGCTGGCCGTGCTGACGCCCGGCGACGACCACGCCGCCTCGCTCGGCCTGCACCCCGGCCTCGGCCGGGCCATCGCGCTCGCCGTGGCGATCGCCCTGACCGCCGGCGCGGCCGCTCTGGCCGGGGCGATCGCCTTCGTCGGCCTGGTCGCCCCGCACGTCGCCCGCAGGCTGGGGGGCCGCGTCCTGACCGCCGCCGTCGTCGGGGCCGTCGCGCTCGCCGGCGCGGACAGCCTCGCCCAGCTCGCCGGGCACCTCCTCAACGGCACGCACCGGCTCGGCGTCCCGACCGGCGTGATCACCGCGCTGGCCGGCTCCGCCGTCCTGATCAGACTGGGAAGATCTCAATGAGCGTCGTGGTCCAGGACCTGCACTTCTCGTACGCCGCCCGCCCCGTCCTGGCCGGGATCGACCTCACCGTCGAGCCCGGCGAGTTCGTCGCCCTGGTGGGCGTGAACGGGTGCGGCAAGAGCACGCTGCTGCGCCTCATCGCGGGCCTGCTCAAACCGTCGGCCGGCCGGATCCTGCTCGGCGGGACGGAGCTGGCCTCCCTGTCGCGCCGGCAGGTGGCCCAGCGGCTGGCGGTCCTGCACCAGACGTTGCCGCCCGTCCCCGCACTGACCGTCCGCGAGCTCGTGCGGCAGGGCCGTTATCCGCACCGGGGAGCGCTGGGACTGCTGTGGGAGTCGGACTCCATGGACGAGGCGCTGGAGCTGGCCGGGGTCGCCCACCTCGCCGACCGCGTCCTCGACACGCTGTCCGGCGGCGAGCGCCAGCGCGTACGGCTCGCGCTCGCCGTGGCCCAGAACACCGGCATCCTGCTCCTGGACGAGCCGACCGCCCACCTGGACATCCGCCACCAGCTCGAGGTCCTCGAACTCGTGAGCGCCCTGCGCGAGGCCCGCGACCTCACCGTCGTGACCGTCCTGCACGAACTGGACCACGCCGCCCGCTTCGCCGAGCGCATCGTCGCGCTCCATGAGGGACGGGTCCGGGCCGACGGCAAGCCGAAGGACGTGATCACACCGGCCTTGCTGGCCGACGTGTTCGGCGTGGCCGGGCGGGTGGTCATGGACGAACTGCACGGGACCCCTCGCTGCCTGCCGGACGCGGCACTCTGACCCCTGCCGCGCGCTCGCGGGCCTCCCGCACGCGCAAGCCGCGCGGCTCCCCGCACACGCGGCCGCGGGATCCCGCACGTGCCAGCCGCGGGTTTGCCGCACGCGCCGGCCGCGGGTTTGCCGCACGCGCCGGCCGCAGGGCTTGGCGGGCTCACGTGCCCGCCGATCGCCCTGCGGCCGGGTCACCTCATCCGGCCGTGATCAGCCCGCGCCGGTAGGCGCGGACGAGCCGGCGCGGGACGAGCAGCTCCCGCCCGCCGATCGTGATCGGCACCAGCTCCGGGACGGCGGCCTTCCACCGGCTGCGGCGGTGCCTGGTGTTGCTGCGGGAGGTCCTGCGCTTGGGGACGGCCATGGCTACCAGCTCGCCTTCGTGATCCCGGGCAGCTCGCCGCGGTGCGCCATCTCGCGGAAGCGCACGCGGGAGAGCCCGAACTTGGTCAGATGCCCGCGGGGGCGGCCGTCGACGGAGTCGCGGTTGCGCACGCGGGTGGCGCTGGCGTCGCGCGGCTGGCGGGACAGCTCCCGCGCGGCGTCCGCGCGGTCCTGGGGCGTGCCGGTGCGGATGATCTCCTTCAGCTCGGCGCGCCGTTCGGCGTAGCGGGCCACGACGGCCTTGCGGCGCTCGTTGGCGGCGATCTTGCTCTTCTTCGCCATCAGATCCTCTCCCCCCGTGCCCGGATGCGCGCCACGGCCTGCTCGATGCCGATCTTGTCGACCGTCTTGATCGCGCGGGCGCTGAGCGTGAGCTTGACGAAGCGGCCCTCGCTGGGCAGCCAGTAACGGCGCTGCTGGACGTTGGGGTTCCAGCGGCGCCGGGTGCGCCGGTGGGAGTGGGAGACGTTGTTGCCGAAGACCGGCTTGAGGCCGGTGAGCTGGCAGTGCGCGGACATCAGGTTCCTTTCGAGTTGCGGAGCGCTGCCATGATAATGACAATGGTTATCAATTCAAATACCGGCTGCCGAGGAGGGTCATGGGGATCAGCGATGCGGTCGTGCTCAGCGGGGTCACGGCGGGCTACGGCCGCACGACGGTCCTGCGCGGGCTGTCGGCCCGGCTGCCCCGCCGGGCCGTCACCGCGGTCGTCGGCCCGAACGGCTCGGGCAAGTCCACGCTGCTCGGCGTCCTGGCCGGAACCATCCGGCCGGTACGCGGCACGGTCGAGCTCGGCGGCGCCGGCCGGCCCGGGTACGTGGTGCAGCGCGACGCCGTCTCCGACGCGCTGCCGATCACGGTGCGCGACACGGTGGCGATGGGCCGCTGGGCCTCACGCGGCCCCTGGCGGCGGCTGACGGCGCACGACCGGGCGATCGTGGAGACCTGCATGGCCGCGCTGGACGTCTCCTCGCTGGCCGCGCGCCGGCTGAGCACGCTGTCGGGCGGCCAGCGCCAGCGCGTGCTGCTGGCCCAGGGGCTCGCCCAGGAGCCCGATCTGCTCCTGCTGGACGAGCCCGCGACCGGCCTCGACACGGCCGCCAGGCAGCACATCGCCGAGGTGCTCGACCGGGAGAGTGCCCGTGGCGTGACGATCGTCCACGTCACCCACGATCCGGCCGCGGCCCTGCGTGCCGATCACTGCCTGGTCCTCGACGAGGGCCGGCTCGTCGCGCAGGGCCCTCCCGCCTCCGTACTGCCCCCAGGAGAGCCGCTGATCAGCGGCGTCGCGTCCGGGCCGGCAGCCGCAGCGGCAGCGGAGCTCCGGGCGCGCCGGTGACCGCGCCGACCGGCGGCTCCCCGTTCGGGATCAGCGGTCGCGCGGCTGAGGTGAGGCTGACTCAGCTGCGGAGATCGATCGATGTTGTGACACGGCTGACCTGCCGGCAGCCGTGTCACCTGGTGCGCTTCACCCCGGCACGAGGCCGGGGCCGGCCCCGTTACGGCCGCGTGGTGCGGTGCGACATGTGCTCCGCGGTGCCGACGTGGTTGCGCTGCTTGCGCATGCCTGCCAGGCCCAGCAGGCCGAGCAGGCCCAGCAGGCCCCACAGTCCGGCGTTGCCGCCGCCTTCGTCCCGGTTGTTGTCCTGCGGTGCCGGCGTCACCTGGCTCTGGGCGACCGGCTCGACGGGTGTGTCGGCCGTCGCCGCAGCGGCCGGGGCTAGCGTCAAGAAGAACGCCAGGCCCAGCCCGGTCAGGGTCTTGCGCATTGGGTTCCCCCGATCCGGCGGTCTCTGCAACCGCGGAGACCGCCTATCACGCCTTCTTCGACGAAGGCTTCCGATAGCGGGGCGATCTCCAGATCCCCTGCTAACAGCCCCCTACCATCGTCCAGGGCGCATCAAACGCCTTCTCCCGGCAGGTGGCGGCCGGGCACGCCGGCACGTACGCGGGCCTCGGCGATCCCGGCCAGCTCCGCTCTCGCCCGCGGGCCGGCGGCGCCGGGCGCGGGCCGTACGGGAGCCAGCAGCCTCACCTCCACGACCAGGTCCCGCGTGGCGGCCACCCGCAGCAGGGAGGCCAGCAGCGAGTCGTCGCCCACGAAGCAGGCACGGGTGGAGGGCGCCGGCCCCTCGCGGTAGCGCAGCGTGGCCGGCCGGACGGCGGCTCCCGCGTCGATCGCCGCCTGGAAGACCGCGGGCCGGAACCCGCCCATCCCCCGCCCGCACCAGGTGGTCCCCTCGGGGAAGGCGACGACCGTGTCGCCCGCCCTGAGCGCGCCGGCCACGGCGGCCACCGCCGCCGGCAGCGCCATGAGCCGCTCCCTGTCGATGAACAGCGCCCCGGCCCCCGCCACCAGGGTGCCGATGAGCGGCCAGCCGGCGACCTCCCGCTTGGCCAGCGGCCTGGACGGCACCGTGGCGGCGATGACCAGCGGGTCGAGCCAGGAGATGTGGTTGGCCACCACCAGCGTGCCCGTCCCCGCGACGACGCCGGCCCCGTGCGCCTCCAGGCGGATGCCGAGCGCGCGCAGCATCAGCCGCGCCCACAGCCGTGTGAGCCGCGCCTGCGTGAACGCGCGGGCGACCAGGGCCACGGGCACGCCGCCCAGCACCACGACGACGGCGGCCAGCAGGCGCGCGGCACGCCGGACGCGGCCCACCGCGGAGGCCGGGTCCCCGATGCAGGCGGCGGGCGTGCACGGCCCCAGGGGCCGCCAGGGGTTGAGCTGCGCCGCGGGTGGCGGCAGGACGGTGCTCACAGGGGCTCGCCGAGGAAGTGGCGCAGGTAGCGGGTGTTGACGTTGGCCATGGACAGCAGCATGAAGAAGTCGGCGGTGCCGAAGTCCCGGTCGTGCGCGGGCTCCCCGCACACCCACGAGCCCAGCCGCAGGTAGCCCCGCAGCAGCGGCGGCGGCACGAACCGGTCGGGCAGCGCCACCCGGCCGGGCCGCCACGGCGTGCGCGGGCGCACCCGGTGCTCCTCGGGGCCGAGCGGCACCCGTTCCATCACGGCGGCGGCCAGCGCGCCCCCGTCGCCGAGCGGCACCGAGCAGCAGCCCGCCAGCCACCGGTACCCGCCGGAGACCATGTAACGGGCGATGCCCGCCCACATCAGGGCGACCACCGCCCCGTCCCGGTGGTCGGGGTGCACGCAGGTGCGGCCCGCCTCCACCAGCCCCTTCCTGAGGGGGGCGAGGCCGGTGAGGTCGAACTCGGCGTCCGAGTAGAGCCGCTCGGTGCGCCCGGGAGGCAGCAGCCGGTACGTCCCGACGACCTGGTCGCCGTCGCGGACGAGGAGGTGGTCGCAGTAGGCGTCGAACCGGTCGGCGTCGAGGCCGGAGACCGGGCTGTCGAGCCGCGCCCCCATCTCCCCGGCGAAGACCGCGTATCGCAGCCGCTGGGCCGCCTGCAGGTCGGCGGCGCTGGAGGCCATGCCGACCGTGTACCTGCCGGTGCCGAGAGAGATCGTCATGGGCGCGCGTCCTTCCCTGAAGGGTTCTCGCGCCTATGTCGACATGCCGAAATGACGTGCGCGTCTCGCGCCGGGGGCAGCCAGGCGACCGAGAGAAAAAATCGTTTCCCCGCGCGTCGACCGGCTCACTACACTCACCACCTGACGCCGATGACGTGATCAAGGAAGGGAGCCGGCCGTGCGTGACCACAGCACCGCTGCCGCCGCCTCCCTGTCGCGTTACGAGGTGATCCTGGTGTCTTCGCGCGCCCGGTGCCGGCTGCGCGGCCGCCACTGGTTGCTGCCCTGACGAGACCCTTCCCAAGGATCCTCCGCAGGCCATCGAATCGCGCCGTCCTGTCCGAAATGAGCCCCGAAAGGGTCATGGGCCGTGCGTGCTCACGTTTTCAACTCCCTGCAGACCGTCCGTAATCTCGGCATCCTCGCCCACGTCGACGCCGGCAAGACCACCGTCACCGAGCGGATGCTCTACCTGACCGGCGCCACCTACAAGCGCGGCGAGGTGCACGACGGCACCACCGTCACCGACTTCGACCCCCAGGAGCGCGACCGCGGCATCACGATCTTCGCCGCCGCGGTGAGCTGCGAGTGGGACGGGCACCGGATCAACCTGATCGACACCCCGGGTCACGTCGACTTCACCGACGAGGTGGAGCGTTCCCTGCGGGTGCTCGACGGCGCGATCGCGGTGTTCGACGGCGTGGCCGGGGTGGAGCCGCAGAGCGAGTCGGTGTGGCGGCGGGCCGACCGGCACGGGGTCCCGCGCATCGCGTTCGTGAACAAGCTGGACCGGGCGGGCGCCGACCTCGACGCGGCGGTGGAGTCGATCCGCCGCAGGCTGCATCCGGCGCCGCTGGTCGTGCAGCTCCCGATCGGCCGCGAGGACGGCTTCGCCGGCGTGGTGGACCTGCTCGCCATGCGGGCCCTGCTCTGGGACGGCGGCGTGCTGGAGGCCGGGCCCGTGCCGGAGCGCCTGCTGGCGGAGGCGCGGCGGCGGCGCCGGCTGCTGGAGGAGGCGGTGGCCGAGCTGCATCCGGGCGCGCTGGAGGAGTTCTGCGCCGAGCCGTCGGTCTCGGAGGCGACGCTGGTGGCCGCGCTGCGCGAGCTGACCGGCAGCGGTGCCGGCGTGGTGGTGCTGTGCGGCTCGGCGTACCGGGACCGCGGGATCGAGCCGCTGCTGGACGCCGCCGTCCGGTACCTGCCCTCGCCGCTGGACGTGCCCGCCGTGCGCGGGCAGGACGGGCAGTCCCGCCCGGCCGACCCGGCGGCGCCACTGGCCGCGCTGGCGTTCAAGGTCAGCGCGACGGCGACCGGCCGGCTGACGTACCTGCGGATCTACTCGGGCACGATGCGGAAGGGGGACACCGTGCTGGACGCGGGCACGGGCCGGACCGAGCGGATCGGCCGGATCCTGCGGGTGCAGGCCGACCGGCACGCCGAGGCGGACCGGGCGGTGGCAGGCGACATCGTGGCCGTGGTCGGGCCGAAGGCGGCCCGCACGGGCACGACGCTGTGCGCGCCCGGCGCTCCGCTGCTGCTGGAGCCGCCGGGCGCGACCGAGCCGGTGGTGTCCGTGGCCGTCGAGGCGCGCGGGAGCGGCGACGCCGACCGGCTGGCGGCGGCGCTGGCCCGGCTGGCCGAGGAGGATCCCTCGCTGGCCGTGCGCGCCGACGCCGAGACCGGGCAGACCGTGCTGTCCGGGATGGGCGAGCTGCATCTGGAGGTGGCGGCGGAGAAGCTGCGGCGCGACCACAGGCTGGAGGTGAGCGTCGGGCGGCCGCAGGTCGCGTTCAGGGAGACGGTCGTGCGTGGCGTGTCCGGGCTGCTGTACCGGCACGTCAAGCAGGACGGCGGCGCCGGGCAGTTCGCCCACGTGGTGATCGACGTCGAGCCGCTGGAGGAGGGCTTCGCGTTCGCCTCGGCGGTGACCGGCGGCCGGGTGCCGCGCGAGTACGTGCGCGCGGTCGAGGCCGGCTGCCGGGACGCCTTGTCCGACGGTCCGCTCGCCGGTCACCCGGTGACCGGGCTGCGGGTCACGCTGACCGACGGGGCCACGCACGTCAAGGACTCCTCGGAGATGGCGTTCCGCACGGCCGGGCGGCTGGCGCTGCGCGAGGCGCTGCGCCGGTGCGCGATGGTGCTCCTGGAACCGGTGGTGGAGGTGACGGTGACGGTGCCCGACGAGATGGCCGGCGGGGTGCTGGGCGACCTGGCCGCGCGGCGGGGCCGCATCTCGGGCTCCGAGGCGCGGGCCGGCGCGGTGGTGATCACCGCGGTGGTGCCGCTGGCCGAGGTGTTCGGGTACGCGACCCGGTTGCGCAGCCGTACGCAGGGGCGGGGCACGTTCACCACGCGCCCCGCCGGGTACGCCCCCGCCTAACCGGCGGTGAAGGAGATCCAGACGTCAGGGGGGACGTCGGGCCGGTTCGGCACGGCCAGGCGTTCCTCCGTCCACGCGGCGCCGGCGATCTCCGTGGCGACCCGCCGCCAGAACGCGACGGCCGTCGTGTTGGCGTCCTGGAAGGCGACCTTCCAGGGGCCGGGGTGACGCGAGATCACCTCCCGCACGACGGCCATCCCGATGCCGGCCCTGCGCGCGCCGCGTACCACGAAGAAGCTGTTCAGCACGCGCGCCGGGCCGGACAGCGCGCGCACGAACGCGAAGCCGACCGGCGACTCGCCGCTGGTGAACAGGTAGGGCGCCCAGTCGTCGCCCGCCAGCGCCGAGCGCAGCCGGTCGCTGTGGTAGGTGCCGTCGGGGCTGGGCAGGCCGCCCTGGAAGTCGGCCATGTCGTGGCGGAACATCAGCCAGAGCCGCTCGGCCGTGGGACGGTCGGCGGCCGTCATCGGCCGCACGGTCACATGTGGAGAAGTCATACAAAGACCTTCCGGCCGGGAGCAAACCCGACCGGAAGGGTAGAACATATCAGATCCGATCATGGAGTGGTGACGGCGGCCCCCGTGACCGAGGACGACCAGTACAGCGCCCCGGCCACCTGGGCGAACAGGCCCTTGGGATGGTTGCGGAACATCGGCTCGGTGCCGAACAGCACCACGGCCGCGCCCCGCTCGTCCCTGCCGCTGACCACGGCGGCCTGCCCTCTGGCCTGTTCCTGGCCGCCTCCCGAGCCGTCCTCCCTGGGCCGCCAGTGGCCCGCGACCAGCGGGCCGTCCGCCGCGTACGACTGCTCGACCGTGACCTCGGGCCCCAGGCCGGTGAACCAGAGCGGCGAGTACACGAACGAGTGGCCGGGCAGGCCGCTGTCGGCGGACACGGTGCGGACCACGCCGTTGCCGTCCGGGTTGCCGGCCACCGTGGTGGCGGTCAGCAGGCCGGCGGCGGCGTTGAAGGCGGCGCCCGTCCGGCCGCGGGTGATGACGCCGCCGGTGGCGAGGAACGCGTCGAGCGCCGTCCTGGCCGCCGCGTTGAGCGCCGCGTGGTTGAGGCCGCTGGAGACGTACAGGACGTCGGTGGCGCTCCAGTCGTAGCCGGCGTTCAGCACCGCGGTGGAGACCGGCGTGACGGGGAAGCCCAGCTCGCGCAGCGTGAACAGCTCGTCGGCGGACGCGGCGGCGGCGATGCGCACCCGGCTGAGGGGGACGCCGGTGGCCGTGCCCGCAGGGGTGAAGGCGACGCCGTAGCGGTCGGCCACCGTCCCGGCCGCCCGCCTGGCCGAGGCCGGGACGATCGCCGTGCCGTCGTCCCAGGTCACCGCGATGCCCTGGGAGAGCAGGTCGTTGAGCGCCCTGACCTCCTTGGCGTCGCCCACCTCCAGCGCGAGCGGGCCGGGGGTGCGCGGGACCGAGCCTGTCGGGGCGGCGGCCCTGACCGGCTCGGTACGCGCGCGCAGCGACCCGACCGGCTCCACCGTGGCGCCCCACAGCAACGCGTGGCTCCAGCCGGAGATGTCGTACATGGCGCCGACCCTGGGCGAGATGTCCGCGCCCGGCTCCAGCATGACGTTGGCCAGGCCGCGCTTCGGCTGGCGCATGTCCACCACGTACGAGCCTGCCGGGTACGTCCTGCCGCCCGAGCGGAACGCCGACCTGGCCCGCTCGACCCGGACGTCGTTGGCGACCAGGTGGTCCACCAGGCGTGCGGCAGCGGTGGCCGAGCGCTGCCCGGACCCTGCCGGGATGACGTACGCGCGCGGGAACGTGGTGGTGTAGACGTCCTCGGGGCCGAAGCCCGGCACGATGCCGAGCGGCACGACCTTCGCCGGCTCGCCCGCCGCGCCGCGCCGGAACACCTCGATCTGGTCGGCGATCAGCCGGTCGTGCCGTGCCTGCACGAAGCCGTAGGTGGCGCGCACCGCCGCGGCGGCCACGTCGGTGTTGATGGCCGAGCGGCGGCGCAGCTCCTCCACCGGCTCGTTGCTGTAGGCGGGCTCGTTGACGTCGAGGGGGATCTCCACGGTGTGCGCGGCGACCGTGCCGTGGAACGGCGCGTACTGCGGGGTGAAGATGGGCGGCCAGTCGTCCCAGCCGTCCGCGGAGTCGCGGAACGGGATCTGCGCCGGCTCCACGCCGTCCTTGTCCGGGGTGTAGCCGAGCGCGTTGACCGCGGCCTCCATGCCGAGGCCGTTGGCGTAGGTGTTGGTGATGAACAGGTCGTACTCGTAGTTGGCGCCGTGCGGCGGGGTGGTCGGCTCGATGAGCGTGCCGTTGACGTAGCCGTGCAGGTCGACCAGGGCGACCGGCTGGGTGTCCATGATCGCCTGGCGCATGGCGCGCGTCTCGGGCTGGGAGGCGGTGACGAAGTCGCGGTTCAGGTCGAAGCCGGCGCCGTTCTGGCGCACGCCGTTGACGCGGCCGTCGGGGTTGGCGGTGACGTTGAAGTACAGGCGGGTGCGGGCGAGCAGGCCCGCGACCGCCGGGTCCCTGCTGGTGGCGAGCTGCTCGATGGTGCGCAGGGACGCGTCGGTGCCCTCCCACTCGTTGCCGTGGATGTTGGCGTTGACGAAGACCGGCGCCTTGTACCGGGCGGCCAGCCCGCGCTCGCGGGCGGCGGCGGCCGGGTCGTTCTCGATGCGCTCGCGGATGCGCTCCTGCTCGCGCGCCCTGGCGGCGCTCTCCGGCTCGGTGACGGTGACGAGGTAGAGGTCGCGGCCCTGGTACGAGCGGCCGATGACCTCCACGCTCACCCGGTCGCTGCGCTGCTGCAGCTCGTTCAGCTTGGGCGCGATGCCGTGGTACGGCACCAGTCCCAGCTTGATCGAGGAGTCGGCCGGGTTCTCCGGCGGCAGCGGGAGCCTCGTCTGACGCGGGTAGCCGCGCTCGCGCGAGTGACCGTACGGTTGGGCCTCGGGCATGGCCCTGGCGTCGAGGGTGGCGGCCTGCTCGGGCACGCCCGCCGCGACCTCGTTCCGCTCGGGGCCGTTGCCGAAGTCCCGAACGGGGCCGCCGCCGGGGGCCTGGGCGGCGCCGGCCTGGGGCGACGGCTGCGGGCCTGCCAGCGCGGCCGGTGCGGGGACGGCGAGGAGCGCGGCCGCGACGGTCACGGCCAGGAGGCGGCGCATCAACGCTCCCTGTAGTCGGCGGCGATCCCGATGAGCGAGATGAGGCCCGCGGCGAACTCCATCGCCTCCGCGTGGCCCTCCTCGAACGGCGGCTGGAAGCCCACGCCCTCCCACGCGCGGGTCGCCGGGTTCCACAGGTCGGCGCCGACCTCGAAGTCCCAGCCGTAGATGCCGAAGTCGTACCAGAGCTCGTCGGCGGAGTTCCCGGCCGCCGAGTACAGCACGTCCGTCACCGGCCCGGTCTGCTGCGGCCAGATGACGGTGCCCCGCTCGGCGGCGATGGCCTGCTCGATCGTGCGGGCCGAGCGCAGGAAGTAGGCCAGCTCCTGCTGCGCGGGCCTGGGCAGGGTGACGCGGCCGTCGAGCTTGTACGCGCCCGGAGGCCACATGAAGAAGCCGCCGTAGCTGTGCACGTTCATGGCGAACTTGATGTTGCGGTACTTCTGCGCCAGCCAGATGACGTTGCGGCTCTCGGGCTCGGAGTGCTCGCCGGGGCCGGCGTACGTGCCGCTCTGGCAGTTGGCCGAGGCGCCGAAGTAGCCGTCGAACAGCGAGCCGGCGGCGTAGTTGCGGTTGACGTCCACGCCCCAGGTGTTGCGCAGCGCCGGGTCGGACTGCTGCGGCGGGCAGTGGTTCGTCATGTTCTTCCGCTGGGAGTTGAAGTCGTAGAAGCTGTAGTTCGCGCCGTCGGGGTTGACGGTCGGCACGATGAAGATGTCGGTGCGCTCCAGCAGCCGGCGCGTGGCCCTGTCACGGGCGTAGTTGCGCAGCAGCCGCTCGGCCGCCTCGATCGTGACCAGCGGCGTCACCCACTCCCTGGCGTGCTCCTGCGCGTAGGCGAGCACGCCGGTGCGCGAGCCGTCGCGGCGCTCGCCGATGCGCAGCGCGAGCACCGTCGCGGGCGCGCGGGAGACGTCGGCCGGGGCGTTGAGGAAGTCGTCGAGCTGGACCGGCGGCGCGGGCGCCATGACGCCCGCCCCCGGGTCGGTGCGGTAGAGGGCGGCCCTGACGGGGATGCCGGGCACGGCGTTGACGGCCGCGACGACCTGGGCGGCGGTGCTGGCCGGCGCGCCGGAGCCGTCGGTGGCCAGGCTGACGGTGATGAGCTTGCCGTTGACGGTGACCTGCAGCGGCCGGTCGGGCGTGCCCGGGGTGACCAGCTCGACGGACAGGTCGTTGCCGCCCTCGGAGCCGTACGCGGTGGAGGTGACGACGACGGCGGCGCCGGGCGGGGTGCCGATCAGCGCCTGGGCGTGCCTGCGGTACCCGTTCGTCCTGTACGGCAGCGCGATCAGGTCGGTGAGCTTGGGGAACTGCCGGTGCAGCGCCTTGATGCGCTCGTTGAGCAGGGCCGGCGGCATGTACTGGGTGATGAAGTCCTTCTGGTAGCCGCGGCCGGTGTGGTCGGGCCGCTCGCCGTCGGGCCATTCTCCGACCCGGGCCTCGGCCCTGCCGCCGCCGGTGGAGGTGACGGTGATCCGCTGCGGCCGGTCGCCGGCCGGGACGGGCGTGCTGAACTGGTGTCCCAGGTACGCGCCCGCGTCCACGTACGCGATCATCTCGGCCTGCCCGGTGGTGCCACGCCTGCCCTGCCAGGTGACGGTGAGCGTGGCGGCCTGGGCGGCGCTGCTGCTGGCCTCGACGGACAGGAAGTACCCGTCGCGGGACCTGAACCAGACCGCCCGCTCGACCACGATCTGGTCCTGCTGCGTGGTGGCGGTGGTGGCCTTGCGGGCCGCCTGCGGCACGCTGCCGGACGCCCGGGTCACGCCCGCGGGCAGCGCGGCGAGCTGGCTCGGGGTGAGCACCGCGTCGATCCGGACGCTGCCGTCCGCCTGCGGGCGCACGCGTTCGGTGAGGTCGGCGCCGGAGGCGACGAGCCGCTCCATGGCGGCCGCGTCCGGCACGGACAGCGTGACCAGGGAGACCGGCTCCGGGTCGGCGGGTCCGGCGACCGCCGGGACCGATGGCGCAGGTGCCAGGAATGTCGTGACGACGGTCAGCAGAACGACCGCGGACGCCCGTAAGCCGTGCATGAGCCCCTCCAGGAAGATCCCTTCTGGGGCTCATTGAAAGCCGACAATCATCAACCGGCAAGACCCAGGAAATTCACAACCTCTCGGACAAAACGCTCCCTGCCGCGTTCGGCGCGGTCGAGATGCACGTAGTGCGTCGCCTCCGGCAGCTCCACGCTGCGCACCTCGCGGGCGTGCACGAGGTGCTCGCGCAGCCTCGTCACGTCCTCGCGGCGGCTCCAGAAGTCGCGCTGGCTGCGCACGATGAGCGTGCGGGCGGTGATCGTGCCGGCGTCCCAGAGCTGGCGGCCCGTGGCCAGGTAGAAGCTGTCCTCCATGGCGCCGGAGGGGGCGCGGAAGCTGGGCGGCGTACGGGTGCCGCTGGTGGGGTCGGAGGCCAGCGCGGCCTTGACGTAGGCGCCCACCACCGCCGGGTCGCGCCAGGCCGTCTTGTCCCCCGCCGGGATGCTGCTGTCCCACGACGGCAGGAGGCTGTCTCCGGTGGCCAGGCGGTAGGCGCCGTAGCGGGCGGCGTTGAAGCGGCCCGGGTGGGCCGGGTCCTCGGAGTCGCTGCCGCGGCCCAGGGTGGGGTGGCCGTCGACGGGGCCGTACAGGGTGTTGTAGAGGACGAGGTGGCTGACCCGGCCGGGGTCAGCGGCGGCGTACTGGCCCAGCCAGTGGGCTCCGGTCGCCCAGCCGAGCAGGGCGACCTTGCCCCTGGGGGCGATCCGGTCCACCACGGCGGCGATGTCGCGGACCACCTCGTCGGAGCGTACGGCGGGCCGGTTCTCCTGGGGCGGCCGGGACAGGGCCGGCGGGCGGGTGGAGGCGCCGTAGCCGCGGGCGTCCATGACGTAGACGCGGTGGCCGGCGCGGGCCAGGTCCTCGGCGAGCGAGCCGCCGGGGACGGGCAGGTCGAAGCTCGCCACGCCCGGGACGCGGGCGCCGTGCAGCAGCAGGACCGGCGGGCGCCCACGCCCGGCGCCCGGGGCGGTCACCTCGCGGACGGCGATCCGCACGCCGGGGTCGCTCGTGACGTGGAAGTCCGAGCGTTTCACCTGGTCGCGGGGTTCGGCCGTCAGGGAGACGGCGGTGACCAGGCTGATGACGGTGTTGAGGATCAGGCGCATGGGCCGATCCTGCCGCCAGCGGTGGCGGTGACCCGGGATTCATCTCTTCATCGCATGCGATTGATATGCGGAAGCGACGTAATCGCGGGCGGCGCTCACGACGCGGTGACGTGCGGCGCCGGCGGTCGCTCGGTCACGACGCGGTGACGTGCGGCACCGCGTCGTAGGCCGCCCAGTCGGCGCTGATCGCGCTCGCCGTCTTCAGCAGCAGCGGCAGGTGCTCCTCCGTGAGCTGCTCGATGGAGGTCTCGGCGGCGTGCGCGTTGACGTTCACCGCCGCGATGACGTTGCCGAGCCCGTCGCGCAGCGGGGCCGCCACCGACCGGATGCCCAGGGCGAGCTGCTCGTCGGTCACCGCCCACCCCTTGGCCCGCACCGTGCGCAGCGCCGCCTCGCGCTCCTTGGCGTCCGGCCGCCAGCGCGGCTCGATGCCGGAGCGGCTCGGCTCGGACAGCACCCGCTCCACCTCGGCCGGCGGCAGCGCGGCCAGCAGCACCTTGCCCAGGGACGTCTGCAGCGCCGGGAAGCGGGTGCCGATCTGCACCGACAGGGCGACGATCTTCGGGACGGAGACCCTGGCCACGTACACGATGTCGGAGCCGTCGAGCTGGGCGATCGAGGACGACTCGCGCGTCTGCGTGACCAGCCGCTCCAGGTGCGGGCGGGCCACCTCCCACAGGCCCATCGAGCGCACGTACGACACGCCCAGCTCCAGCACCCTCGGCGTGAGCGCGAACCCGCCCTGCTCCGGCCTGGCGTAACCCAGCTCCTGGAGGGTGAGCAGGATGCGCCGGGCCGTCGGGCGGGCCAGGCCGGCGGCCGTCGCCACCTCGGTCAGCGACATGACCGGGCGGCCCGGCTGGAAGGCCCTGATGACGTCGAGGCCGCGTGCCAGCGCCTCGATGAAGTCAGGTCCGGTCTCACCACGTGCCATGTACGCCCTCGCTCGCTTCTGGATCTGCTTGATCCGACTTTAGGGTCTCCTACAGGCGGTGGGTGGAGTCGCTGCGGTAGTCGGTGTAGGTGTACGGGTTGTCGAGGACCTTGGTGCTGGGGATGTCGGGGTTCATGCCCTTCTCCCAGGCCTCCTCCCCCATCTCCCCCTTGAGGTACTCGACCGTGCGCTCGGCCTCGGCCCGCGCGGCGGCCAGGTCGATCCCGACCAGCCGGTGCTCGTGCTTGACGACCCGCCCGTTCACCAGCACGGTGTGCACGTCGCCGCGCTGCGCCTGGAACGCGACGTGCCCGAACGGGTTGAGCAGCGGGAACGACACGGGCGATGCGTCGTTCTTGATGAGCACGAGGTCCGCCTTCCGGCCGGGCGCGACGGTGCCGAGGTCGTCGCGGCCGATGGCGGCGGCGCCGCCCCGGGTGGCCCAGTCCACGACCTGGTCGGCGCGCAGCGCGCAGTGCGTGACCGTCTCGCTCTTGGCGTGCGCCTCCAGGTGCTCGCGGGAGCGGTCGGCGCCGAGCGTGGCGCGCATGGCGGAGAACAGGTCGCCGCTCCACCACACGCTGGTGTCCATGGACAGCGAGACCGGGATGCCGTGCGCGCGGACGGCCCAGGTGGGCGGGTAGCCCTGGCCCGCGCTCTGCTCGCTCTCCGTGGAGACCGAGATGGAGCCGCCGGTGGCCGCGATGCGGTGGTAGGAGTCGGCCGACAGCGAGGCGGCGTGCACGTAGACGGTGCCGGGGGTCATGAAGCCGTGCTCGTACATCAGCCGGATGCCGTCGTCGCCGGTGGCGCCCCACACGCCGGCGTGCGTGGTGACGGCCACGCCGAGGTCGCGGGCGACCTCGAAGGCGGGCTGCTCGGGGAAGGACGGGTCGCCGAGCACGTCGAAGGCCATCTGGAAGCCGAGCATGCCGTCGCCGGTGATCCTCCTGCGCACGAAGTCGCGGAACTCCGGCGCCGTCGCCCACTCGGCGGGCGGCTGCTGGATGTTGCCGTACGCGAGCACGTACCGGCCCGGCACCGACCGCAGCGCGTCGGCCGCGGCGTCGGCGTGGTCGGGGGTGCGCAGGCCGTGCGACCAGTCGACGACGGTGGTGACGCCGGCGTCGATGGCCTCGATCGCGGCCAGCGTGTTGCCGGCGTGCACGTCCTCGGGCCGGAACAGCTTGCCGTGCTCCAGGTAGAACCAGACGAAGTACTGGGTGAGCGTCCAGTCGGCGCCGTAGCCGCGCAGCGCGGTCTGCCACATGTGGCGGTGCGTGTCGATCATGCCGGGCATGACGATGCCGCCGGTGGCGTCGATCTCGGTGGCGCCCTCGGGGGCCTCCAGGCCGGGGCCGACGGCGGCGATCGTGTCCCCGGTGACGAGGACGTCCGTGCGGGGCAGCACGCGGCGGCCGTCCATGGGCAGCACGGTGCCGCCGCGCAGCACCAGGGGGCGTCCGGCCTCGAAGTCGTTCATGGCACGCTCCTCGTTTGCGAACGATTGTCCGCTGTACGGTCACCGTCACTGTGATGAGCCAATGATGTGCTGTCAAGACGGTTGACGAGGGCGGCGGCGCATGTTGTGATCACGTCGGCGGACATTCGTCCGTTACACGGACGCGAGGTGGAGCTGGATGACTGACGGGCCTTTGTCCGGCGTGCTGGTGGCCGACTTCTCCAGGATCCTGGCCGGGCCGTACGCCACGATGTTGCTCGCCGACCTGGGCGCCGACGTCGTCAAGGTGGAGGGGCCGCAGGGCGACGACACGCGGACGTGGACGCCGCCCGCGCGGGGCGAGGTGTCCACGTACTACCTCGGGGTCAACCGGGGCAAGCGGTCGATCGCGCTGGACCTGCGCGACGAGGGCGACGCGCGGCTGGCCAGGGAGCTGGCCCGGCGGGCCGACGTGCTGGTGGAGAACTTCCGGCCGGGCGGCCTGACCAGGTACGGGCTCGACTACGCGGCCGTCTCCTCCGGCAACCCCGGCGTGGTGTACGCGTCGATCAGCGGGTTCGGGTCGGGGGCCGGGGCGCGGGTGCCGGGTTACGACCTGATGGTGCAGGCCATGTCGGGGCTGATGAGCCTGACAGGGGAGCCGGACGGGCCGCCGTACCGGGCCGGGATCTCGGTGTTCGACGTGATGGCGGGCAACCACGCCGTCATCGGCGTGCTGGCCGCCCTGCGGCACCGCGACACGACCGGGCGGGGTCAGCACGTCGAGGTGAACCTGATGTCGTCCGCGCTGACGGGGCTGGTCAACCAGAGCTCCGCGTACGTGGCGGGGGACGTGGTGCCGTTCAGGATGGGGAACGCGCATCCGAGCGTCTTCCCGTACGAGCCGCTGCCCACCGCCGACCACGACCTGATCGTGGCCGCCGCCAACGACGGGCAGTTCAGGAAGTTGTGCGAGGTGCTCGGGATCCCCGAGGTGGCCGACGACCCGCGGTTCGCGCGCAACGCCGACCGTACGGCGCGGCGCGAGGAGCTGCGGCCGCTGCTCGTCGAGCGGCTGGTCACCCGGCCGGCGGACGAGTGGTTCGCCCTGCTGGTGGAGGCCGGGGTGCCGAGCGGGCCGATCAACACCATCGACGGCGGGTTCGCGGCGGCGGAGCGGTTCGGGCTGGAGCCGGTCGTGGTGGTGGGCGAGGGCGAGCGGGCGGTGCCGACGACGCGGCATCCGATCCGCTTCTCCGAGACGCCCGCCGGGTACGCGCTGCCGCCGCCCGAGCTGGACGAGCACGGCGCCGAGCTGCGCAAATGGCTGGAGGGCGGGACGCATGCCTGAGGACGTGGCGGGCGGACGGCCTCCTGCGGACGCTTCGGGCGGGCGGCAACCCGAGCACGTGGCAGGCGGGCGGCGGCCCGAGGACGCGGCCGGTGTGCGGCGGCCCGAGGACGCGGCAGGCGGGCGGCGGCCCGAGGACGCGGCCGGTGTGCGGCGGCCCGAGGACGCGGCCGGTGTGCGGCGGCCCGAGTATCCGACCGCGCTCGGGGCGTCCTCCCGCAAGGAGATCACGCTGCTCGGGCACGACCTGGCCGCGGACGTGATGGGCGAGGTGGGCTTCGGCGAGCTGGCGTTCTGGCTGGCCACGCAGCGCCGGCCCGCCCCCGGCGAGGTGCGGGTGTTCGAGGCCGTGCTGGCCGCGCTGGCCGATCACGGGTTCACGCCGACCGCGATCGTGACGCGGCTGACGTACCTGTCGGCGCCCGACTCCGTACAGGGGGCCCTGGCGGCCGGGCTGCTCGGCGGCGGCTCGCGCTTCCTCGGCGTCACCGAGGACTGCGGCCGGTTCCTGCACGAGATGATCGCCGGTCGCGACCCCCTGCCGTGCGACGACTCGGGCTGGGACGCGCTCGCCCTGGAGACCGTCCGGGCCCGGCGCGAGTCGGGGCTGCTCATCCCGGGGCTCGGCCACCACGTGCACAAGGACGGCGACCCGCGCACGCCGCGGCTGTTCGAGATCGCGGCCGAGGAAGGGCTGTTCGGACCGCACCTGTCGCTGTTCGCGGCCATCGGACGGGTGCACCCGCGCGTGCTCGGCCGGACGCTGCCGCTGAACGGCGCCGGGGCCTGCGGGGCCGCGCTGGCCGACCTGGGGCTGCCGCTGGAGCTGCTGCGCGGGTTCGCGCTGCTGGCCAGGACCGCCGGGCTGATCGGGCAGCTCGCCGAGGAGCTGCGCCACCCGGTGGCCAACGAGATCTTCCTGTCCGTGGACCTGAACAACCGGTCCGTCCCGCCCGAGCCGTACCCCGATGGAGGCCCGCATGGCTGAGCTCGTCGATGGAGGTCCGCATGGCTGAGGTCGTCGCCGTCATCGCGTCCACGCACCATCCCTTCTACTACCGCGCCAGCACCGCGACCGGCGAGGACCGCCCGCCGTTCGCCGACGAGTGGGTGCGCAAGGTGATGGCGTTCCGGGAGACGCTGACCAGCGCCAGGCCGGACGTGCTGGTGATGGTCGGCTCCGACCACTTCCACCAGCTCTGGCTGGACAACATGCCGCAGTTCCTGATCGGCAAGGCGCCCTACTACGACGCGAACTTCTACAACGAGGAACGCGAGTTCGGGCTCCCCCGCATGGTGTGCCGGGGGCAGGAGGACCTGTCGGCGCACCTCCTGCGCGAGGGCCTGGACGCCGGGTTCGACCTGGCCTTCTCCAACGAGCTGCGGATCGACCACTCGATCACCTGCCCGATCATCACCCTGCGGCCGCAGAACGACCTGCCGATCGTGCCCGTCTACACCAACATCTTCGCCCCTCCCCTGCCGCGGCCGAAGCGGTTCGTGCAGCTCGGACGGACCATCAGGGAGCTGGTGGAGTCGTGGCCGTCCGAGCAGCGGGTCGCGATCATCGGCACCGGGCACCTGTCGCTCGAGCTCGGCGGGCCGCGCCAGTTCGGGCCGCACGGCCCCGACCCCGAGTTCGACCGCAAGGCCGTGGAGTGGATCTCCTCGGGGGACATCGAAAGCTGCCTGGCCGAGGTCACCCTCGACAGCCTGCACCTGCCGGGCAACGCCACCCACGGGTTCATGGACTTCATGCTCATGATGGGGGTGGCGGGCGACGGCCGTAAGGCCGACTACGTGGACACCTACGACCTGTTCCACACCATGGAGGCGTACTTCACCTGGTTCCCGGACGGAGGCGGCCGGTCGTGAGCAAGTACCTGCTGAACAAGTTCCTGTTCACCGTAGACCGCGATCCCGAGCTGGTGGAGCGCTACCGCGCCGAGCCGCGGGCCACGGTGGAGTGGTGGGAGTCCGCGTACGCGAACCGGATCCTGGGATGCCACGAGGGCGAGTCGTCCACGTGGCTGGGCTTCGACGCCATCGAGCGGGAGGCGCTGGCCTCGCACGACTATCCGCGGCTGTTCGAGCTGGGGGCGCATCCGTTCCTGACGCTGACGCTGTTCATCGCGATGTTCGAGCGGGATCATCCGCCGCTGGGGTTCCAGACCGAGTACGCGCGACGGCTGGCGCACGTGCGGCTGCCGTACCCGGACATCGCGACCTGATGAACGACCACCCCACCGACCCGCCCACCAACTCGCCCGGCGGCCCGCCCACTGGCCGGGCCGCCGGTCAGCTCCGAGCTCGTCACCCGGCTGCGCCGGCCACGACCACGGCGGGGGTGGTGACGTCGGCGGCCTGGCCGGTCGGCGCCACCGGCCGGCGGCCTACCGAACAGCGCGATGGTGTCGAGCACCGGCTCGGAAGCCTGCCTGCGTCCTGTTCCACGCCTTGCTGCTCATGCGCACCAGTCTCGCGGCGGCCAGCGACTCCCGCGGCCTCCGCGAGACCGCGAGCGGACCGGGACCGGGCCAGGCCGGGAGCGGACCGAGCCATAGGTCTGATCCGATGGTCAGTGCAGCGCGGCGGCGAGGGTGCGCCACTCCTTGCGCGGGAAGACGTCGGCATCGGCGGTGATCACCTGCACGCACACGTGATCGGCCCCGGCGGCGCGGTGCTCGTCCAGCCGTCGCAGGATCGCCTCCTCGTCCCCCCACGCGAACACGTCGTCGAACAGGCGGTCGCTCACCGAGGCCACCTCCTCGGGCGAGTAGCCGAGACGCAGCAGGTTGTTGGCGTAGTTCGGCAGGGCGAGGTAGCCCCGCAGCCAGCCGTCGCCGATCGCGCGCGCCTCCTCCCTGTCCGCGCACAGGATCACCGTCTGTTCCGGGAGCAGAAGCGGCCCCTCCCCCAGTGCCTCCCGCGCACGCCGGGTGTGCTCGGGGGTGACGAGGTAGGGGTGAGCGCCACGCGCCCGCTTGGCGGCCATGTCCAGCATCTTCGGGCCGAGCGCGGCCAGCACCCGGCTCTCGGCGGGAACCGGCTGATCCGCCCCGTCGAGCTCGTCGAGGAAGGCCGACATCGCCGCCAGCGGCTTGCGGTAGCGGCCCGGGTCCTGTTCGTTGTTGACCGCGACCGAGTGGCTCACGCCGATGCCCATCAGGAACCGGCCGTCGTGCTGCGCGGACAGCGACGCGAAGGAGGCGGCGACGCCGGCGGGGTCGTGCATCCAGAGGTTGAGAATGCCCGTGGCCACGACGATCTCGCGGGTCGCCGTCAGCAGGTTGCTGACCGCCTCGAAGATCGGCCCTCCGCCGTCCGGGAACCACAGGGCGCGAAATCCCAGCTCATCGAGCTCCGCGGCCGCGTCGGCGGCTTCGCCGGGATCGCCGTAACGCAGGTGGTGACTCCACACGCCCACACCGGAAAGATCCATGACAACCTCTCCCTCAGCCGGCACACGAGGTGACGGCCCAACCCTATCCATGAAGATCCCCTGCGCAGAAGCGGAGGGCTCTCCCCCGCGCGGGGGAGGCGTCTCCCCCGCGCACGGGAGTGCCGCCCGGCCGGCCGGTTCTACGGTCGGTGCCATGGTTGATTTCGATCGTCCGCGGCGCTGGCCGGCGTACGGGATGGCGCTGCTGCTGCTCGGGTATGCCGCGGGCAAGGCCGCCTTCGCCGTGCAGGCCCGGCTCGGGTTCCCCGGCGGGCCGCCGGTGCCGGCCGCCGAGGCCGCTGCCTACTTCCTGGACCCGGCGTTCGGGCAGTGGCTCGCGAGCGCGTCGGGGGTGCTGGGCGCGTGCGTCGCGCTGGCCACCGTCACGTCGCTCGGGCGCCGGGTGTCCAGGGCGCTGATGCTGGTCGTGCTGGCCGCGATGACGCTGGCCGTTCTCGGCGGCGGCGGGATCATGGTGCTGGACGGGTTCATCGGCATGGGGGTGGGATGGCGGTGGTACCACGGGGTTCTCGGCCTCGTCGCGATCGCCTTGACCGTGGAGATGTCGCGGTCGTACCTGGTGGCGACGCGTCCGGCGCGGCGGCGCGGCGCCAGCGCGGTGTCTGGCGCCGGCGGGTGAAGCGGCCTTGGTAGCTGGTCGCCGCACCGGCGAGTGAGGCGGCGCTGGTAGCTGGTCGCCGCACCGGCGGGTGGGGCGGCGCTGGTAGCTGGTCGCCACGCCGGCGGGTGGGGCTCAGGTCTGGGCGAGCTGGGCCACTCCCGAGCGCGGCGACGACAGCACCGGGACACCACCGCCCGCCTCCCCCACGATCCGCGCCATGGACGCCTGGGCCAGCACCACCACGTCCACCTTCGCCGCCAGCTCCCGGAACCCGTCGAGGACCAGCGTGTCGTGCCGGGCAGCGTCACCGGCCCGCAGCGCCTCGAACGCCCCCTCGCACAGCCGTGGCACGACCTCCCGTTCCGCCTCGCTCCGCGCCGCCGCCCGCTGGACCGCCCGGGCGGTGGGGCCGAGGGTGGTGGCGAGCGTGGCCAGCACGCCGATCCGGGCGCCTTCCCGTACGGCCTGCTCGGCCATGGGCTCGTCGATCCGCAGGATCGGCAGCGCGGCGAAGGGGCGCGCCCGCTCGGCCGCCTCGCCGATGGACGAGCAGGTCACCAGCAGCGTGCCCGCGCCGGACTCCTCGGCGTAGGCCGCGTACGCCACCACCCGGCGCAGCACGTGCGGCGGCGGGCCGCCGGCGGTGATGGTGTCCTGGAGCAGGCTCTCGTCCACGAAGTGCATGATCCGGGCGTCCGGCCGCACCTCGGCGGCCAGCTCGGCGAGGGGGGCGGCGAGCGCCGGCACGGTGTGCAGCATCGCGATCGTCACGCCGGCGCCCCCCGCAGGCCGATCCGCACTCACCGCGAGACGACTCGCAGGCCCATCCGCACTCGCCGCGAGACGGCTCGCCGGGCGCTCCGAACCCGTCGCAGGACGGCCCATCGGATCCTCCGAACCCGTCGCAGGACGACTCCCCAGAGGCTCCGAACCCGTCTCGGGGCGGCTCATCGGGCGGTCCAGGGGCGGGCGTGCTCGTCCACGATCGCCGCCAGCCCTTGCAGTCGGGGCACGGAACGGGAGCGCAGCTCGGCGGCCACGTCCTCGGATCCGACCACGTCGCTCCAGACGGCCCGCCCGGCCAGCATGCCCGACGCCCCGGCCCGGCAGGCGGCCCGGACGGCGGCGGGGAAGTCGTCGCGCTCCACGCCCTGGGAGAGCACGACCCACGGGACGGGGATCACCTCGTCGAGCCGCGCGCACTCCTCGGCCAGCCGCTCCTCCGGCGCCGCCCCGCCCAGCGGGACCTGCGCCTTGTACAGGCTCGGCCGCAGCCCGGCCAGTTCCCCGGCCGCCTCGCGGATCGCGGCGGGCCCGTCGAATCCGGCGGCTCCGGCGGCCGGCTTGGCGACGCCTTCGAGGACCGACAGCAGCCCGGCGTCCGCGCACCGCCGCACGAACTCGGCGGCGATCTCCAGCCGCCGCCCCCGCCGCTCGTCGTCACGCCAGATGAGCAGCAGCTTGGCCGCCACGGCCCCGGCCTCCCTGGCGGCGGCCAGGTCGACCCGCTCGTCGATCCCGGTGTCCTCCACCGGCCCGTCAGGCTCCTGGCGCAGGCTGTCCACGGCGACGATCAGCCCGCCTGGCACCATCCGCTCGGCGGCCACCTGCCCGAACCCGTAGTCCTGGTCGATGAGGAACCCGGACGCGTACGGCCCCACCTCCCGCGCCACCGCCAGCTTGAACGACGTCAGCCGGTCGTCCCCCACCCGCTCCCCGAGGGCCGCCGTGAACATCTGCCTGAGGCTCTCCCGCTGGTCCATCGCCACCATCGCGAACCCGCCGGACGGGCGGGCCAGCAGGTCGAGCGTCGGTGTGGTGATCTGCTGGGCGGTCATGCGTGCTCCTGTCGTCGCGGTGCTCGGGCTGAGGTGCGGAATCGGTCGTAGAGGGGCAGGTAGGCGGCCTGGAGCTCGGGGTCGGGTGGCAACCGTTCCGCGGGCAGCACGGGTACGTCGTCCAGCGAGCCGCCCGCCTGCCCGGCGATGAGCGCGGCTCCCGCGCAGACGGCGTCGTCGGCCCGCACCACCTGGACGGGCACGGGCGAGACGGCCGCCTTGACCCGCATCCAGAGCGGGATCCTGACCTGGCCGCCGAAGACGGCCAGGCGCTGGGGGGTGGTGCCGGTCAGGGCGGTGAGCTCGTCGAGGGTCCAGCGGGTGTGCAGGCAGGTGCCCTCGATGGCTGCCGCGAGCAGGTCGCCGGCGCCGTGCCCGGCCGCGATCCCGGACCAGGTCATCCGCCGGTCCCGGTCGGGCGCGGGGGCCATGCGGCCGCGCAGGTACGGCTCGACGACGATCCCGGTCGGCAACCGCACGTCCGCCAGCAGCCCGGGCAGCGCCGCATACCCACCGTTCCCGCTCTCGCCCCGGACGTCATCGTCCCCGCACCCGCCACCCGCGCCACCGGTGCCCGCCGACGCGGCGAGGGCAGCGAGCAGCCAGTCCACCACCGCGCCGCTCGTCGCCAGCCCGCCCACCAGCACCGTACGGGCCCCGTCCAGCGACGGATCCGCCGTCACCCCCAGTGCCGGCCCCGCATCCGGATCGGGCCGCTCCGCCGTCGGCATGATCACCGCCTCGGCCGTCCCCAGCGAGTCCGCCACGTCCCCCGGCCGCCGTATCCCCGCCGCCCACGCCCCCACCGCGTGATCGTGTCCCGCGATCAGCACCGGCGTGCCGGGGGGCACGCCGCTGATGCGCGCCACCACCCCGCCGACCGGCTCCACCGCCGGTTGGAGGGCGGGCAGCCGCGCGCCGCTCAGCCCGGCCAGGGCGAGCAGCTCCGCGTCGTACTCGCCGAGCTCGACGTGGTAGCCCAGCGTGCGCGCCGCCAGCGTGGCATGCGTGCGCAGCACCCCCGTGAGCGCGTACGCCACCGCGTCCGGCACGCTCGCCCACCACCGCATCGACCGGAGCACCTCCGGCGCCTGGTCCCGCAGCCACAGCCACTTGGCCAGCGGGGCCTTGGCGTCGGCCCACCGCCCGGTCCGCGCGTACAGGGTCCTGGCGTCCAGGTCGAGCTCCGCGATCTCCGCCGCGCCCCGGGGATCGTTCCACCACAGCAGCGGGGTGAGCGCCTGCCCGGACGCGTCGAGCGGCACGCCGGTCTCGGCCATGCCGGCGATCCCGATCGCCGCGGGCGCCCGTCCGGCCCGCTCCGCGCACTCCTCGAGCCCCTGCGCCACGGCGGCCACGAGTGCGGGCAGGTCGCGGGGCGTGGCCCGGCGCACGGCGGCCACGCAGCCGCCCCGCTCGTCGAAGAAGCCCACCTTGACGTGGGTGGTGCCCACGTCGATCCCGGCGGTCAGTGCCCGCGGAGTCCCCGGCGTCATGTTGTCACTATAAGTCCAGAAGTTGGCGTAAATGTGCCAACCTTTGAGCCATAATGCTCACATGAGCAGCGAAGGCACCCTCCGCTACACCTCGGCCCCGCACCGCCGCGAGGCGATCCTGCGCCGCGTCGAGCTGGACGGGTACGTCGCCGCCGCCGACCTGGTCACCGACCTGGGCGTCTCCCCCAACACCGTCCGCCGCGACCTGCGCAGGCTGGCCGAGGACGGCCTGATCAGGGTCGTACGCGGCGGTGCCACGGCGGCGGACGCGACCGCCCCGCCCTTCGCCGACCGCTCCGCCCAGGCCGCCGCCGCCAAGCGCGCGATCGCGGCCGCGGCCGTCGAGCACGTCGAGCCGGGCACGGCCGTGGCGCTCGACTCGGGCACCACGACCCTGGAGATCGCCAAGCTGCTGCCCGCCGACGCCGGTCTCACGGTGATCACCCACTCGCTGCCCGCCATCGCCGTGCTGGCCCCCCGGCCGGACATCACGCTCATCGGCATCGGCGGCCAGTACGGCAGGGACACGCGCTCCTTCGGCGGGCCCGAGACCCTGGCGGCGCTGGAGCACCTGAGCGTGCGCACGCTGTTCCTGGCCGCCACCGCGCTCGACGGCTCGGGCGTGTACGGGGCGACGCCGTACGAGGCCGAGACCAAGCGCCGCCTCGTCTCCATCGCCCGCAGGACGCTCGTCGTGGGCGACGCGCGCAAGTTCGCGCTGAGCGCCCCCATCCGGGTGTGCGGCTGGGAGGCGGCCGAGCGCCTGGTGACGGACGGCGTCCCGGCGGGCTTCGCGGGCGTCAGGGTGCAACTCGCGCCATAGGCCGGCCTGTGAGCGCTCACACGGGCTGACGCGGGCAACGCCGTCCCGGCGCGCCCATGACCGGCCGCAAGGGCGATCGCCTTTTCCCATAACGCATTCAATTCGGCCCCGCGAGAGGCGCGGCTCATTTCTGGATGCCAGGAAATCAGCAGGAAACAGGTCCTTGACAAACCTCACAGGCGGCCAATACTCTCCAGCCAAAATTTAATCGATTCAATCAGCGGAGCTCGTCACATGAGACCCCCCAGCAGCATCCGCCGCGCGTTAGCCTCGGGCCTGGCCGCCCTGCTCTGCCTGCCGCTCACGGCCCTGCCCGCGTCAGCCGACGCAGCGGGCGGCCACCGTGACGGCATCAGGCTCGAGCACCTCGACCGCGGCCTGGTCGCGGCCTCCACCAGCGAAGGCACCTTCCTGAGCTGGCGCCTTCTCGGCGACGAGGTGACCGGCGCCGGCGCCACGGGCATGACGGGCGCCGACTTCCGCGTCTACCGCGACGGCCGCCCGATCGCCACGGTGACCGACAGCACCAACTACCGCGACCCCGCCGGCACGGCCGCCTCCGAGTACCGGGTCGCCCCGATCGTCAAGGGCCGCGAGGGCCGCCGCAGCGCTGCGGCGAAGCCTTGGCTTAAAACGTTTCATGACCTTCCGCTGAAGAAGCCGGCCGACGGGGTGACCCCGATGGGCGAGGCCTACACGTACGCGGCCAACGACCTGAGCGTGGGCGACGTGGACGGCGACGGCCAGTACGAGTACGTGGTCAAGTGGGACCCGTCGAACTCCAAGGACGTCTCGCAGCGCGGCTACACCGGCAACACGTACCTGGACACCTACGAGCTGGACGGCACCCTGCGCTGGCGGCTCGACCTGGGCGTGAACATCCGCTCCGGCGCCCACTACACGCAGTTCCTGGTCTACGACTTCGACGGCGACGGCCGCTCGGAGACGATGCTCAAGACCGCCCCCGGCACGAAGATCATCCGCTACGGCTCCGACGGCCGGGTGGTGTCCGAGCGGTACGTCACGATGCCGCGCGAAGACCTCAAGGCCGGATACGCCAACACCGACGACTATCGAAAGAGTGCCGCAGACTATTTCGACCACGTTGTTGAAATGTTCGCGAAATGGCACGAGCACCCGGAGGTCGTCGCGGGGCGCTGGCCGGCCACGCTGGAAGAGGCGTTCGGCATCGAGAAGAAGTACGCCTACCCGCTCTCGCAGGCCGACGCGACCGAGCTGGCGAACTACTTCATCGACGTCTACGCGCCGAGCCGCAGCGGCAACAACCGGCTGCGGGAGTTCAACGGGTTCGTCCTGACCGGCCCCGAGTACCTGTCGGTGTTCGACGGCGCCACCGGGCGCGAGCTGCAGACGATCCACTACAAGCCCGGACGGGGCGACGACGGCCTGCTGTGGGGCGACTACGCGATGGCCAGGGTCGAGCCGGGCAACCGGGTGGACCGCTTCCTGTCCTCGGTCGCCTACCTCGACGGCAAGCGGCCCTCGGCGATCTTCGCGCGCGGCTACTACACCCGTACCACCCTGGTCGCCTACGACTGGAACGGCAGGCGGCTCAAGGAGCGCTGGTACGTCGACAGCGGCCACGCCCCGATGTCCAACCCGTTCAACTCCGGACCGCACGGCGTGGACGGGACCGACCCCGAGTACGCCAAGCTCACCACCCAGGGCTTCCACTCGATGAGCGCCGCCGACGTGGACGCCGACGGCAAGCAGGAGATCGTCTACGGCGCCGCCACCATCGACGACGACGGCGACCTGCTGTACTCCTCCTTCGCCGAGGGCCCGCCGACCGGCAACTTCCCCGGCCAGTCCATCCGCCTCGGCCACGGCGACGCCATGCACGTGGGCGACTTCGACCCCGACCGGCCCGGCCTGGAGATCTGGACGGTGCACGAGGGCGGCCGCTCGGCCCCGTACGGCTGGGCGCTGCGCGACGCGGCCACCGGCCAGGTCATCCACGGCGGCTACAGCGGCGTGGACACCGGCCGCGGCATGGCCGGCGACATCGACCCCGCCGTCCGCGGCGTCGAGAGCTGGTCGTCGATGCCGCCCGACCAGGCCGTCCAGGCGGGCCTGTGGTCGGCGCGCGGCGAGTACCTGGGCCGCAACGCGCCCGGCACGAACATGAGCATCCGCTGGGCCGCCGACATGACCACCCAGCTCGTCAACGGCACCGCCACCACCGTCCTGCAGACGCCGACCATCGACGACTACAGGCGCGGCACGCTGCTGACGGCCGAGGGCACGCTGACCAACAACTGGACCAAGGGCAACCCCGGCCTGGTGGCCGACGTGTTCGGCGACTGGCGCGAGGAACTGCTGGTCCGGACGGCCGACAGCAGCGCGGTCCGGGTGTATCTCAGCACCGAGCTGACCGACCGCAAGCTGTACACGCTGATGCACGACCCGCAGTACCGGGTCGAGGTGGCCCGCCAGCAGACGGCCTACAACCAGCCCGCCTACCCGAGCTTCTACTTCGGCTCGGACATCGACTGGTCGAAGGTCCCCGTACCCGGCCGCAGGTGACCCGGAGGGAGGGGCCGGCTCACGGGCCGGCCCCTCCCGAGGGCAGGCGCAGGCCGTGGCCGCGTGTCAGCCGGCCACGCCGCCGGCGAACGGCATCGTCCGCCACTGGTCCACGGCCGGCTTCACGTACTCCGCAAGCACGGGCAGTTGCGGCACGAGCGCGTGGACGGCGATGACCCGCAGCATGCCGACGGCGTTCACGAAGGCCATGACGTCCTGGTTCAGCGGCCTCATGCCGTTGCGCTCGGCGCCGCGGTTGTAGGCGGACTCGCACTCGGCGCCGAGAGCGGCCAGGTCCCACTCGACGGGGCCCAGCGTGACCAGCTCGAAGTCGGAGTAGAGGTCACCGTCCACCCCGGCGAAGATGTTCGCGGGCGGGGAGTCGCCGTGGACCGGCTGGAGGTCGATCCCCGGGAACGCGTTCTCGAACGCGGCGCGTGAGCGGACGAGAGGCTCCAGGACCTGCCACTCGCGGCGCGCGCGGTCCAGGTCGGCCGGATCGACGAGGCCGGGGTGCTCTTCGAGCAGGGCAAGGCTCTCCGTGACGAAGTGCGGCTCCGCGGCGGACAGGAACTCCAGCTCGCCGGGGTACGCACGCATCGCGGCGTGCAGGTCGGCGACGCTCTCCGCGTTCGCCGCGTAGTCGGGCTCCTTGTCCTGCTTCTCCTCGACGAACTGCCAGAACGTGATCGAGAAGCCGTCACGCTGGACGGGCTCCCGCGGCACCAGCGGGCTGGGCGGGATCACGGGGGTTCCCCGGTCCGCCAGCCACTGGGACACGTCCAGTTCCGCCTGCTGGCGCCGGGCCAGGAAGCCGAGGTCCGTCCGGGGCGGCAGGACGGTGGGGACCCGGGCCACGACCGGTGCGGGCGCGAGGTGGACGACGACGGAGAACAGGTCATGGAGCACCCTGGCGCCGGTCACGGTGAGGCCGAGGTCGCGGCCCGCTGCGACGGCGGCGTCGAGCGCGGCGGCGGTGCGGCCGGCGAGGTGCGACGGTGTCAGGAAGTCGGTCATCATCCGATCGTTCCACAGAGCCGGGGGTGCGATGACGGCTCACACGCCCGCGGCCGGCGGACGCGCGAAGAGGGCGCCCCCGAACGGGGAGCGCCCTCTTCGTCAAACGTCAGTGGCCGGCGTTCTTGACCGACACCTGCTGGGTCATGGTGCTGTTGTCCTTCTCGGACCAGGCACCGGTGGAGAAGGCCACCGGGAAGCTCTTCTTGCCGACACCGTCGCCCCACTTGGTCACGACATAGTCGATCTTGATGTGGCCCTCGCCGCCGACGCCGTCCACACCCAGGGTGTCCGGGTTGAACGTGCCGCCGGTCAGCTCGGCGAAGGTCTTGGCGTCCAGGTCGATCATGACCCCGCGGTTGGAGGGGTCGCCGGGGCCGCGGTCACCCACGAAGAAGGGCATCTTCTTGCCCTTGTAGACCACGTAGCCCTCGGTCATGAGCGGCCAGCTCGGGCTGGCGACCAGGCCCTTCTGCATGGGCTTGCCGGCGGCCGGGAGGCCGGTGTCACCGGCGCGGCCCGAGGCGTCGTCCCAGAAGTAGGAGGCAGTGGTCGAGCCCTTCAGCAGGCCCTTGTTCTGGTCGGTGTGGCCAGAGTCGGCGTGCGCCGCGGTCGAGCCAATGGTCAGCGCCGTGGCAGCGGAGGCGGCGAGCATGGCAATGGCACGCAGGCGAGCAGACATAGTAAAATAAGGTCCTTTGTTAGGGGACGGGACATGCGCTCGCTGGACGGACGTAGCCGGGCAGCACGCCGTACGGTCGCTACGTGGAGCGCAGGAGAATCCATGGATCAGGATTCGGGACCCGGGAGGCCTGGCCTTCCTTCCAGAGGTAAGGCGAAGGTCACTCGCCGGTAACAGGTACTAAGTTACCTACTCAAACCGGACAAAGGCAAACGAAACCCCATGAAACCGGCAAAGATCTACCCTCGCCGGTAAAGCCCTCACTGCACGTCCCGCCGCAGCACGCGCAGAACGCCTACGGCCATGGGGATGACGACCCACACCGCCACCGACGCGGCCAGCCGCACGGCGTCACCGCCGCCCATGTTCCCGTCCATGAGCGCGTTGCTCGCGGTGTTCAGATCCAGCCATTCGGCCAGCGTCCCGCCCACCGGGCCGAGCTGGGTCACGAAACCCCACAGCATGGGCCTGACCAGGTAGATCACTATTGCCGCCGGCGCGTTCAGCAGCAGCATGCCCATCGCCAGCCCCTCGGCGGTCGACAGGACGGCCACCGCCGTCCAGCCCAGCAACCGGGCCGGATCGAGCCCCCAGGTGGCCTCCACGCCCCGCACAGCGGCGGAGACGGCCGTCATCGGCACCGCCACCAGCAGCGCCGCCAGGCACGCCAGCACGGCCGCGCCCAGCACGGGCAGGCACTTGGCCGCCAGCACCCGCCCCCGCCGCGGCTCCAGCGTGAACGTGGTGAGGGCGGTGCGATGGCTCCACTCGCCCGTGACGGTGAGGATGCCGAGCACCGGCAGCAGCACGCCCATCGCGATCCCCGCGGTGTTCGCCAGGGTGTTCAGGTCGGCCGGTCCTGCGAACAGGCCGCGGCCAGCGACGAGCGCGAGCGCCACGGCGGCCAGGATCCCTGTCATGATCATGCTGGTGCGGGTGTCCAGCAGCTTCCGGGTCTCGACCCGGAGCAGGGTGCTGAAGGGGATGCGGCGCTCGGTCGTCATGCTGCGCTCCGATCGGGGTGAAGGGCTCATGCGGGGCTCCGGTCCGTGTGGGAGGTGAGCTCCAGGAACGTCTGTTCGAGGCTGCGGCCGCGGCCGAGCTCGGCGAGCGTGCCCTGGGCCAGCACCCGGCCGCCGCCGATCATCACGAGGCGATCGGCCACCTGCTCCACCTCGTACAGCAGGTGCGAGCTGAGCAGCACCGCGCACCCCGACCCGGCCAGGCCGCGCAACAGCCCGCGCATCCACTGGATGCCCTGCGGGTCCAGGCCGTTGGCGGGCTCGTCGAGGACGAGCGCCCTGGGCTGCCCGAGCAGGGCGTGGCCGATGCCGAGGCGCTGCCGCATGCCCAGCGAGTAGCCGCCGACGGCCCGCCTGCCCTCCTTGCCGGTCAGCCCCACCAGCTCCAGCACCTCGTCCACGCGCGACCTGGGCAGGCCGAGCATCATGGCGCCCAGGGTGAGCACCTCCCGCCCGCTGCGGCCGGGATGCTGGGCGCCGGCGTCCAGCAGCGTGCCGACGTCGTACCCGGGGCGCTCCAGCTCCGCGTACGGCCGCCCGAGCACGGTGGCCGACCCCGAGGTGGGGCGGCAGAGCCCGGCCAGGATGCGCATGGCCGTCGACTTACCCGCGCCGTTGGGCCCGAGGAACCCGGTCACGGTGCCGGGCGGGACCGCGAAGGACACCTCGTCCAGCGCCTTGGCCCCGTTGTACGTCTTGGTGACGCGGTGGAATTCGATCACGAGGGCAAGTCCATCGGAAAACGCCGCCAGGGCTCATCAAGCCTGAGTCGACGGTTTCCTTCCTCAGGGCGGCCCCGCCATCCGTGAAGGTGGACCGTGGTCGCCACGGCGGTGGACCAGGGTCTGCGCAGGCGTGGCCCTGGGGAGCTAAAGCGCAGGCCAAGCGGTCTCTAGGCTGGAGCCCGTGCACGACCTCCATCACCGGTCACAGGCCGCCGCCGAAGGCCCCCGCCCCTCCCTCAGGTCTCCGGACACGCTCGGCACCGTGCTCCTCTACCTGTGTGCCTCCGCCCCGCTCCTGACCGCCGCCCTCCTGCTGATCACCTGGTCCGCCCGCGAGGGTGAGGCCGGCGACGATCTCCCGATGAGGCTCCTCGACCTGGCGCTCGGCGCCGCGGGCCTGGTGCTGCTGCGGTGGCGGGCGCGGTGGCCGTGGCAGGTGGCGCTGCTCACGGCGGTGCCGACCGTCGTCTCCTGGTGTCTCAACGGCCCGGCCATCGTCGCGTTCGCCTCGCTGGCCGCGCACCGCCGCTGGCGGCAGGTGGTACCGGTCGGGGTGGTGTTCTGGCTGAGCATCATCGCCTCCACCCTCTGGTGGCAGAGCAACTGGCTGCTGACCGTTCTCTACGCGGTGGTCGGCGGCGTCGGGCTCACGGCGCTGACGGTCTTCGGCCTCTACCTGCGCGGGCGACGGGAGCTGGCCGAGGCGCAGCGGGCGGCCGAGGAGGCGGCGCAGGCGCAGCGGGTCGAGCAGGCCAAGCTGGCGGAACGGCTCAAGATCGCCCAGGAGATGCACGACGTCCTGGCGCACCGGATCTCGCTGCTGGCGATGCTCGCCGGCGGCCTCGCCTACCGCAAGGACCTGAGCCCCGAGCAGACGCGCGAGGCCGCGCTGGCCATCCAGGAGAACGCCCACCAGTCGCTCAACGAGCTGCGCGCCGTGCTCGGCACGCTGCGGCGCGGCAGCGGCGGCCCCGAGGCGCCACAGCCCACGCTGGACCACCTGGACGCCCTGTTCGCGGAGGTACGCGCCGCCGGTCAGCGGGTCGAGGTGGACGACTCGGTGGATCGCAGGGAGCTGCTGCCGGCGCAGACGGGGCGGCACGCGTACCGGATCGTTCAGGAGGCCCTCACCAACGCGCGCAAGCACGCCCCCGGCAGTTCCGTGCACGCCGAGATCGGCGGGCGGCCCGGGGCGGGGCTGCGGATCCGGGTGAGCAACCCGGCGCCCGCCGGCGCGCCTGCCGGGCCTGGCGGGCGGCTCGGGCTGGTCGGCCTGGCCGAACGCACGCGGATGGCCGGCGGCACCATCACCCACGACGTACGTGACGGGCGCTTCGTCCTGGACGCCCTGCTGCCGTGGGAGGCTTGACCCCGTGATCAGAGTGGTGATCGTCGATGACGACCCGATGGTGCGCACGGGGCTGCGCCTCATCCTGGGCGGCGAGCCCGACCTGGAGCTGGCCGGCGAGGCGGGCGACGGGAAGCAGGCCATGGCGGTGATCCGCGACCTGCGGCCCGACGTGGTGCTGATGGACATCCGGATGCCGGAGCAGGACGGCCTGACCACCACCGAGCTGCTGCTGGGCCGCCGCGACGCGCCCCGGATCCTGGTGCTGACCACGTTCGACGCCGACGACATGGTGCTGCGCGCGCTGCAGCTCGGGGCGAGCGGCTTCCTGCTGAAGGACACGCCGCCGCCGAAGATGATCGAGGCGGTGCGGGCCGTGGCGCGGGGCGAGCCGGTGCTGTCGCCGAGTGTCGCCCAGCAGGTGATCGCGGCGGCCACCGGCCGCTACGAGCCGCTGCGGCCGGAGGCGGCGCGGGAGCTGGAGGCGCTGACCGAGCGGGAGCGGGAGGTCGCGGTGGAGGTGGCCAGGGGGAGCTCCAACGCGGAGATCGCGCGGGATCTGTCGGTGAGCGTGGCCACGGTGAAGGCGAACATCACGCGCATCTTCGCCAAGCTGGGGACCGACAACCGGGTGGTCGTGGCCATGAAGGTGCGCGACGCGGGCCTGCTCTGAGCCGGAAGGCGGGTCGCTCCCCCGGTCGCCGGCGGGCAGGGCTCGCGCAGGCGTGCGCGCCACCCCGTCGGGCAGGACGCGCACCGGAAACGGATTCGCCTACGTACGCACCGGTTTCTGGCCGTGCGGCGCGGTGCTGCGGCGGACGATGAGGGTGGTGGCCAGCTCGATGCGGGTGCCGGCGGGGCCCTTCGGGTGGGTGAGCTCCTCGTACACGAGCCGGACCGCCTCGTTGGCCATGTCGTCGAGCGGCTGGCGGACGGTGGTGAGCGGCGGCGAGAGCGTCTCGCACAGCAGCGAGTCGTCGAAGCCGACGACGGACAGGTCGTCGGGCACGCGCAGGCCGCGCTCGGTGGCCGCCTGGTAGACGCCGGCGGCCTGCAGGTCGTTGCCGGCGAAGACGGCGGTGGGCGGGTCGTCGCGGTCGAGCAGCTCGCCGCCGTAGCTCTTGCCGCTGCCGACCAGGAAGTCGCCGTAGCGGGTGAGCGCGGGGTCGGAGTCGATCCCGAACGTGCGGTGCGCGGCCAGGTAACCCTCGTACCGGTCGAGCGTGCACTGCGTGTCGAGCGGCCCGCCGATGAAGGCGATCCTGGTGTGGCCGAGCTCCAGCAGGTGGGTGGTGGCCATGACGCCGCCCAGCCAGTTGGTGGCGCCGACGGTGGACAGGCGCGGGTCGCGCTGGCCGACCGGGTCGAGCAGGACGAGCGGCACGTGCAGCAACTCCTCGATGGCGGCGATCTCGCGCTGGTCGGCGCGGGAGAGCACCAGGACGATGCCGTCGGTGTTGCGCTTGCGCACCATCCCGATCCAGCGCCGCAGGTCGAAGTCGGCGCGTGCGGAGGAGGTCACGACGAGCGAGAAGCCCCACCGGGCCGCCGCCTTCTCCGCGCCGCTGATGAGCACCTGGGCCCACGGGGAGCCGAGCCCGTCGATGAGCAGGTCGACGACGCCGACGCGGGGCGCGGTGGGCGGGCGCGGGGCCTCGTAGCCGGAGCTCCTGACCGCTTCGAGGACCTTGTCCCTGGTGGCGGCGGAGACGTGTTTCTTGCCGCTCAGCACCTTGGACACCGTCGGCACCGAGACTCCGGCGGCGGCCGCGACGTCGGCCAGCGTGGCTCGAGGCACAGGACCTCCCGTGTGTTGAAACTTTCGGAAAACCCACCTGAAACTAGGCAGCGCCTTCACCAGGGAAATTGGGAAGCCGCCGCCATTTGGTACGCGCTGTTGACAGGGTTGCGAGCAGGACCCTACCGTACTTGATCGGTAATGTCACGATAATCTTTCGGAAATCTGAACAGAAACTTTCTGGCCTCAGATATGCATGAACGAGGGTGTATGCCTGCACGTGTTGAGCAGCCGGACCTCGCCGAACGCCGGTCGCGGCGGGTCGAGGAACTGCTTGAGGAGATGACGCTCGACGAGAAGCTCGCGCAACTCGTGGGCGTGTGGCTGAACGTCAATCGCGAGGAGGGCGTGGTCGCGCCGCTGCAGGACTCGATGCAGGGCGAGGACGTGAAGTTCGAGGCGTTCGCCGAGCACGGCGTCGGCCAGATCACCCGCCATTTCGGCACCCGGCCCGTCGAGCCGGAGTGGGCCCGCTCCGCCCTGGCCGCGCGGCAGCGCTGGCTGCGGGAGAACACGCGGCTCGGCATCCCCGCGCTCGCGCACGAGGAGTGCCTGACGGGGCTGGCGGCGTGGCAGGCCACCACCTACCCGGTGCCGCCGGCGTGGGGCGCGTCGTTCGACCCCGCCCTGGTCGAGGAGATGGGCCGCAGGATCGGGGAGAGCATGCGCTCGCTCGGCGTGCACCAGGGCCTGGCACCCGTGCTCGACGTGATCCGCGACCAGCGGTGGGGCCGGGTCGAGGAGTGCGTCTCCGAGGACCCGTACGAGGTGGCCACGATCGGCGCCGCCTACGTGCGCGGCGTGCAGTCCACGGGCGTGATCGCCACCCTGAAGCACTTCGTCGGCTACTCCAACTCCCGGGCCGGCCGCAACCTCGCCCCCGTGCACGCGGGCGCCCGCGAGGTGGCCGACACGCTGCTGTTCCCGTTCGAGGTCGCGGTGCGCGACGCGGGCGCCGGCTCGGTGATGAACTCCTACGCCGAGATCGACGGCATCCCGATCGCCGCCGACGACCACTACCTCACCGGGATCCTGCGCGACCGGTGGGGCTTCGAGGGCACGGTCGTCGCCGACTACTTCGCGGTGGCGTTCCTGCACACCCTGCACGCGGTCGCCGAGGACGCCGGCGACGCCGCCGTCCAGGCGCTGACCGCCGGCATCGACGTCGAGCTGCCGACCGGCGTGACCTACCTGGAGCCGCTGCGGCAGGCGATCGCCGAGGGCCGGATCGAGGAGTCGCTGATCGACCGGGCGCTGCGCCGCGTGCTGCGGCAGAAGGCGGAGCTCGGGCTGCTCGACGACGACTACGACCCTGAGCCGTCCGGCCCCGTGGACCTCGACGACCCCGGCTCCCGCGACCTGGCCCGGCGGCTGGCCGAGGAGTCGATCATCCTGCTGACCAACGACGGCGTGCTCCCCCTCCAGGCCGAGGGGAAGAAGATCGCGGTCGTCGGGCCGAACGCCGACGACGTGGCCGCGCTGTTCGGCTGCTACTCCTTCGTCCAGCACGTGCTGCCGCACTTCCCCGGCGTCGAGACCGGCATTGCCGCCCCCACCGTGCTGGAGGCGCTGCGCGCGGAGCTGCCCGGAGCGCAGATCAGCACGGCGAAGGGCACCGGCGTGGACGACGGCGACCGCGAGGGCATCCCCGCCGCCGCCCGCCTGGCCGCCGGGTCCGACGTCGCGGTCCTGGTGCTGGGCGACCGGTCGGGGCTGTTCGGCCGGGGCACCTCCGGCGAGGGCTGCGACGCCGAGAGCCTCGACCTGCCGGGCGCGCAGCAGGAGCTGGCCGAGGCGGTGCTGGCCACGGGCACGCCGACCGTGGTGGTGCTGATGACGGGCCGCGCGTACGCCGTGCCCGGCATCGTCGAGGGCGCCGCCGCGGTCGTGCAGGCGTACTTCCCCGGCGAGGAGGGCGCCGGGGCCATCGCCCGCGTGCTCAGCGGCGCCGTGAACCCCTCGGGCCGGCTGCCGATGAGCATGCCGCGCGGCACCGCCGGCCAGCCCTACAGCTACCTGCACCCGCGGCTCGGCGCGGCCAGCTCGGTCAGCAACCTCGACCCCGCCCCCGTCCTGGCCTTCGGGCACGGGCTGAGCTACACCCGCTTCGAGTACGCCGGCCTCACCGTCGAGGCCGAGGTCCCGGCCGGGCAGCCGATCCGGTGCTCGGTGGTGGTGCGCAACACCGGCGACCGGGCCGGCGCGGAGGTCGTCCAGGTGTACGCCGCCGACCGGATCGCCTCGGTCACCCGCCCCCTCGCCCAGCTCGTCGGCTACGCCCGCGTCGAGCTGGCGCCCGGGAGCAGCGCGCGGGTCGCGTTCGACGTGCCGGCCCGGCTGCTGTCGTTCACCGGCAGGGACGGTCGGCGCGTGGTCGAGCCCGGCGAGGTCGGCCTGTCCGTACGCCGCTCCGTCGCGGACGTGGTGGACGAGCGGACGGTCACGCTGACCGGCCCGGTGTACGAGTTCACCGGCTCCGAGCGCCGTCTGACGGACGTTTCCATTGAAGATCACAACTGACGGGAGCAGTGGCATGTCGCGTATGGAGGGTTTCCGGCGGCGGGTGGGGGGATTCGCGTTCGGCGGCGACTACAACCCCGAGCAGTGGGACCGCGAGGTGTGGCAGGAGGACGTCCGGCTGATGCGCGAGGCCGGCGTGAACACCGTCAGCCTGGGCGTGTTCGCGTGGGCCTCGCTGGAGCCCGAGCCCGGCAGGTACGAGTTCGGCTGGATGGACGAGATCATGGATCTCCTCCACGACAACGGCATCAGCGTCAACCTGGCCACCCCCACGGCGGCGCCGCCCGTCTGGCTGACGCACCTGCACCCCGAGGTGTTCCCCATCAGGGAGGACGGGCACCCGTTCGGCTTCGGCAACCGCATGCAGTACGACCCGTCGTCGCCCATCTACCGCAAGTACGCGGCCCGGATCACCACCAAGCTGGCCGAGCGCTACTCCTTCCACCCGGCGCTGGCGATGTGGCACATCAGCAACGAGTACGGGCCCACCTCGTACGGCCCCGCCGCCGCCGCCAACTTCCGGACGTGGCTGAAGCGCAGGTACGGCACCCTCGACCGGCTGAACGAGGCGTGGACGACCCGCTTCTGGGGCCAGGTCTACGCCGACTGGGAGCAGGTCGACGTCCCGCACATCCCCCGCACCTGGATGAACCCCACCCGCCGGCTCGACTTCAAGCGCTTCACCTCCGACGCGCTGCTGGAGTGCTACCTCGCCGAGCGGGACATCGTGCGCTCCTTCCGCGACGACATCCCGGTCATGACCAACTTCATGCGTTTCTTCCGGCACGCCGACTACTGGAAGTGGGCGCCGGAGGAGGACGCGGCCGCGCTCGACATCTACCCGAACCCGGCCGACCCCGACTCCCACGTGTCGGCGGCCTTCAACTACGACCTGTTCCGCTCGCTCAAGGGCGGGCAGCCGTGGATGCTGATGGAGCAGTCGAGCAGCGCGGTCAGCCAGTGGCAGCTCAACATCGTCAAGGAGCCCGGCCGGATGCGGCTCGGCTCGCTGCAGGCGGTGTCGCGGGCGGCCGACTCGGTGATGTTCTTCCAGTGGCGGGCCAGCCGGGGCGGCCAGGAGCGCTTCCACTCGGCGATGCTGCCGCACTCCGGGCCCGACTCGCGCACGTTCAGGGAGATCACCGACCTGGGCCGGGAGGTCAAGCTGCTCGCCCCGGTCGCCGGCACCCGGTCGCGGTCGGACATCGCGATCATGTTCGACTGGGACGGCTGGTGGGGGCTGGAGGAGGTCTTCGGCCTGCCGCGCTCCGACTTCAGCTACACCGACACCGTCATGCGGCACTACACGCCGCTGTGGGAGCGCCACCACGCCGTGGACGTGGTGGGCCACGCCTCGCCGCTGGACGGGTACAAGGTGCTGATCGTGCCGAACGCGTACCTGATCGACGACGAGGCCGTCGCGCGCATCCACGAGTTCGCCAGGAACGGCGGGACCGTGATCATGTCGTTCTTCTCCGGCGTCGTGGACGCCGACAACCGGGTCAGGCCGAACGGCTACCCGGGGGCGTTCCGCGAGCTCATCGGGGCGAAGATCGACGAGTACTGGCCGGCGCGGCCGCACGAGGAGTTCGCCGTGACGTTCGCCGACGGGCGGCGCGCGACGGCGACCTGGTGGCGCGACGACCTGCACCTGGAGACGGGCAAGGCGCTGGCCACGTACGCGGACGGGCTGCTGGAGGGGCGGGCCGCCGTGGTCGAGAACACCTACGGCGCCGGGCGCGTCGTCTACTTCGCGACCCTGCTGGAGCGGGAGGCGTTCGACGCCACCGTGGCGGGGGTCGTCGAGGAGGCGGGTGTGCGCTCGCGCTTCGAGGGGGTTCCCGCGCACGTGGAGTGCACCGTGCGGGGCGACGACGCCTACGACTACGTGTTCCTGCTCAACCACAGCGCCGAGGCGGGCGCGTCCGTCCCCGTGGGAGGGGAGGGGACGGACCTGCTCACCGGCCAGGCGGTGGCGGGCGAGGTCGCGCTGGCGCCGCTCGGCGCGGCGGTCATCCAGATCGCCCGCGCGTGACGTCCTGAGCGGGGGCGCCGGTCGCGCCCCCGCTCGGAGCGCGGGATCCCGAGGTCCGGGGCTTCTGGTCCCCCCTGTCGTCACGCCTGCGAGGCCAGCGCCAGGGACACCAGGAACGGGACGGGGATGAGCACGGCCGCACCGAGCCATGCAGACAGCCGCCGCCCGTGCCAGAGCGGAAGGGCCACATCGAGCACGATCACCTGCGTCGAGGTCAGCAGACCGGTTACCACCAGGAGAACGGTGAGGACGAACCCGTTGTCGAGGGTCTCGTAGTTGCAGTTGGTGGGCTCGGTGAGGGCGCAGTCCATCGGCAGGTACTCGGTCAGCAGCCACCACGCCAGATGGAGCGGCACCATGGCGGGCACGCCGAGCCCGAGGTTCGTCAGAGCGGGGCCCCACAGGGCGCTTCTTGCTCGCCCTTCGCGGCCGACACGCGTATCAGTCAATTGTCACGCTCTCACTCCGTTTCCCTGCCTGACGGATCCGCATCGGTTCGTTCAGCCCCAGCCCTGGCCACGGACGGCAGCGGACGTCCGGGATCTTGATACACGTGCTCCGTACGAGGGTATGGGCTCGATATCCAGCGTTCTGTCCGCACGCGCGGAAATGCAGCACGATCAGCAGCCGGTCGTGCCGCTCCCGGGTGCCGGCTCCTACGCGTACGCGATCGCGACCTCGACGGCGGGCCGGTAGGCCGCGACCTGGTCGGGTGTCCAGCCGGTGGGGCCGTGCGCCGTGTCGTGAGTGACGATCCGGTAGATCAGCGCCCGCACCAGCATCTGGCCCCACTCCGGCAGGTGCGCCCAGCGGGCGGCCAGCGCGGGCGAGGCGCCGTACCAGCACAGGGCGTCGGCGACCGCGACCGCCGCCGCCCACGACGGTGGCCGCCAGTAGAGCGGCCAGTCGATGATCGCCGGAGGCAGTCCCGCGGCGAACAGCACGTTGCCCGGCAGGTCCCCGTGCACGGCCTGCGCCGGGAGCCCGACCGGGCGGCGCGCCCGGAGGAGGGGCTCCAGCAGCCCCGCCGCGCCGGACGGGGCCGGCAGTTCCTCCCACGCCACCCGGTCGCCGCGGGACCAGGGATCGTCGCGCGCGTCCAGGAAGGACGGGCGGGGCAGGTGCGCGATCGCCTCGTGGAAGGCGGCCGCGGCGCGCAGTATCTCGTCCTGCCTGCGCACGTCCGGCTCGCCGGGCACCAGCCGGTACGCCTCCCAGCCCCGCGTCACCCACCCGCCGTCCGCCGCCGC
Organism: Nonomuraea sp. NPDC050202; assembly: GCF_040656115.1. NCBI lineage: Bacteria > Bacillati > Actinomycetota > Actinomycetes > Streptosporangiales > Streptosporangiaceae > Nonomuraea > Nonomuraea sp. NPDC050202. Next base: position 237,294 of record NZ_JBFALF010000011.1, read on the forward strand.
CACGGGACGCGGCACCCGGAAGGCGGGCGAGCCGGGCAGGGCGGCGAGGACCTCGGCCCGCCAGAGGGTTTCCGGCAGGAACGCGGTCCGCTTGAGCACCAGGGGCCCGGCCCGCCACGCGCCTCCCATCCAGACCGGCTCGGCCGCGGCCACCCCGTAGGCGGCCAGGACACCGGCAGGCGGCGGCCCGTCCCCGGGGGCCGAGGGGCCGGAGGGGGCCGCGGGAGGCGGTGCGGCGTTCATGGTGAGGCCGCGCGGTGGCAAGCGGAGGGCATGGCGGTCACGAGGACGCGGGCGGGGTCCCCGCCCGGAGCGCGGCGGTCACGAGGGGACGGGCGGGGTCGCGAGCCAGGCGGCGATGTCCGTCCTGAGCCGCGCCTTCGTCTCCTCCGGCGCGAACGACGCGTCGATCGACGCCCTGGCGAACCCGGCGAGCTCCGCGTCCCCGTAGCCGAAGACCTCCCGCAACCGCGCGTACTCCGCCGCCAGCGCCGTCTCCCCGTCCGTGTTGACCGTGACGGCCAGCCCCGCCTCCCGCAGCCGGGGCAGCGGATGCTCGGCCAGCGACGGCACGAGCCCGAGCAGCACGTTCGAGAACGGGCAGACCTCCAGCGGGAGCCCGCGCTCGCGCACCTCGGCCACCAGCGCGGCGTCGTCGAGCACCCGGATGCCGTGCCCGAGCCGCTCGGTGTGCCCCAGCTCGATGGCCTCCCGGATGCTGCCGGCCCCCGCCGCCTCCCCCGCGTGGTGCACCAGGTGCAGCCCGGCGTCCCTGGCCGCGTCGCACACCTGCGCGAACGGCGCCAGCGGGTAGCTCTCGTCCCCCGCCAGGCCGATGCCGATCACCCGGTCGTGGCGCAGGGCCAGCTTGTACGTCTGCCACATCCGCTCCACCGGCCGCCGCCTGGAGTGGTCGAGCAGCACCCGGCACTCGATCCCGTACCTGGCCTGCCCCTCGGCCAGCCCGTCGAGCACCGCCTCCAGCGGCATCTCCGGATCACCGACGCGTTCGCCGTGCGACGCGGCCGTGAAGGTGACCTCGACGTACCGGGTGCCCTGGGCCGCCTCGTCGGCGCAGAACTCCACCGCGACCCGGCGGAACCGATCGGCCGTGGTCAGCAGCTCGCGCACCTTGGCCCGCTGGTCGGCGAACTGCCTGAAGGTCGCGAACCCTCCCTCGGGCTCCGGCGGGCCGCCCCACTCGCGCACGGTCGCCGGCCGTACGGTGCTCTCCAGGTGAACGTGCAGGTGGGCCTTCGGCAACGTCCGTACGTCTCTCACGTGCGACCACCTTATGGGCCCGCCGAATCGCCCGCAGCTCAATTTCCGGACGTACCGTCACAGACGGGGCCTTCGCCGGAGGAACGGATGCCTAAGCAGGTGACCGCTTGGTGAGGCGGAGCTTCGACTGCTTGTGGGGCAGCCGTTCCCAGTCGTCCATGAACGTCGCGTTGAAACCGTACCTGCCGGCCAGCGCGACGAGCGTCTCGGTGCGGTAGTAGAAGTCCTCCCGCAGGACCTGGTGCTCCCTGCCCTCGGTGCGGTCGAAGGTGAAGTCGAACCACGCGCCGGGCTTCATGACCCTGCCCACGTGGGCGAAGCACTCCTCGATCACGTCCAGCGGGGAGTGCGAGAAGACGCTGTGCGCGTGCACGACGTCGAAGTGCTCGTCGGGCAGGAAGGCGAAGCGCAGGTCGCGTACGGGAGTGAGGTGGGGCAGCTTGTCCGCCAGGCCGTGCTGGACGAGCGTGTTCTGGGCGGCCATGAGGATGTCGGGCGAGATGTCGATGCCGTAGTAGTTGCCGGTGTGCAGGTAGTCGATGAACAGGTGGCCGGCCCGCAGGTTGCCGCAGCCGATCTCCAGCATCCGGCATTCGGGCTTCAGACCGTGCTCCACCAGGTAGTCGAACTGCATGCGGCCCAGGGCCAGCCACCGCTTGTGGGTGTGCGAGCCGACGGCGCCCTCGGGGTCGCGGGCCGTGTCGGACTTCATGACGGCCCTGTAGTAGCCGATGTGGTCCCGCGTACGCAGCCTGAACCACGTGTCGCGGGCCAGGCGCCGCAGGTGGGGGATGATCTTGTGTGGGTTCTTGACGGCGTACGTCGCTTGGTGGACGAGGCTCGATCGGGAGCGTTTCACGCCTTGGAATCTAGGCCAGGGGTGTGGTCGTCCATAGGGCTGTCGCGACACTCTTGATTTCCCGTTTGCGCAGCCTTTCTGTCACCCACCGCCCGCCCTCCTCCTCCGCCGCCCTGCGAGGGCTTGAGGAGGGGGCCATGGCGAAGGCCGCGGCGGGCAGGCAACGCTGCGCCCCGCCTCGGGCCACCGCCTGGCTCGGGCAGCGGCCTGGCTCGGGTGGCGGCCTGGCTCGGGTGGCGGCCTGGCTCGGCTGACCGCCCAGCTCAAGTAGCAGCCTGGCTCGGGTGGTCGCCTAGCTCAGGTAGTCGCGCAGGGCCAGGGAGCGGGACGGGTGGCGGAGCTTGGACATGGTCTTGGCCTCGATCTGGCGGATGCGCTCGCGGGTGACGCCGTAGATGCGGCCGATCTCGTCGAGCGTCATGGGCTTGCCGTCCGTGAGGCCGTACCGCATGCTGATCACGCCCGCCTCGCGCTCGGAGAGCTGGTCGAGCAGGGCCCGCAGCTGCTGCTGGAGCAGCGTGAACGAGACCGCGTCCGCCGGCGAGACCGCCTCGGTGTCCTCGATGAGGTCGCCGAACTCGCTGTCGCCCTCCTCTCCCAGCGGCGTGTGCAGGGAGATCGGCTCGCGCCCGTACCGCTGGACCTCGATGACGCGGTCGACCTCGAGCTCGCTCTCCTTGGCCACCTCCTCGGGGGTGGGCTCGCGCCCGAGTTCGCTCTGCAGCCGCCGCTGAACCCGCGCGACCTTGTTGATCAGCTCCACCATGTGGACGGGGATGCGGATCGTCCGGGCCTGGTCGGCCATGGCGCGGGTGATGGCCTGCTTGATCCACCAGGTGGCGTACGTGGAGAACTTGTAGCCGAGCTGGTAGTCGAACTTCTCGATCGTCCGGATCAGCCCCAGGTTCCCTTCCTGGATCAGGTCCAGGAAGAGCATGCCGCGACCGGTGTAGCGCTTGGCGATGGAGACCACCAGCCGCAGGTTGGCCTCCAGCATGCGGCGCTTGGCGCGCAGGCCGTCGTCGGCGATCCACTCGAGTTCGGTGCGCAGCTCGTCCGGCAGGTTCGGCTCCGTGTCGAGCCGTTCCCTGGCGAACAGCCCCGCCTCGATGCGCTTGGCGAGGTCGATCTCCTGCTCGGCGGTGAGCAGGGGCACGCGGCCGATCTCCTTCAGGTAGGCCTTGACCGAGTCGGCGCCGACGGCCGCGCCACCGTCGGCGCCGGCCTCGGCGCTGGTGTCGTCCAGTTCGAGAACCTCTGCTGCTTGGGACAAGACTCTCTCCTCGCTCGCTTTGGATGATGGACGGCGGCCTAAATTTAGGTCGCACCTAACTTTAGGTGCCCTCTAGGAGAGGGTCAACCTAAAATAAGGTCGAACCTAACTTTTTGTGGAAGACTGGGGCCATGAGCACCGACACCTTGGGGTTGAGGGAACAGAAGAAGCGAGAGACCCGGCAGGCCATCTCTGACCACGCTACCCAACTGTTCCTGGAACGTGGCTTCGACCGGACGACGATCGCCGACATCGCCGCCGCGGCCCGGGTCGCCAAGATGACCGTGACCAACTACTTCCCGCGCAAGGAGGACCTGGCTCTCGACCACCACGAGGAGTTCGCGGCGGGGCTGGCGGAGACGGTCGCGCGCCGCCCGGCCGGGGAGTCGGCGCTCGGGGCCGTGCGGGGGGCGTATCTGGCGGCGCTGGAGCGGCGCGACCCGGTCATCGGCTTCACCGGGCTGGACTTCGCCCGGATGATCGCCGACAGCCCCACCCTGGTGGCCCGCCTGCGCGACCTGCACGACCAGCGCGAGGAGGCCCTGGCCCGGCACCTCGTGCAGGAGGCCCCGGGGGATCCGGTCGCCGCGCGGGCCGTGGCGGCGCAACTCGCGGCGGCGGACCGGCTGCTCTTCCGGGAACTGCAGGTCCGCATGCTGGCGGGCGAGGCCGATGAGGACGGCATCGCCGCCACGCTGGGCGAGATGGCGCGCCGGGTCTTCGACCTGCTGGAGCCCGCCATCGGCGAATACGCCATCCGCTGAACGCCCCGCCACCGCCGTGCCTCGTGCCCGCCGGGCAAAGAAGTCAGCCCCGCTGCGTCCGGCAAGCAGGCGAAGCCCGCTCTGCCCGGCACACAAGTCACGCCACCCGGGCCTGGCACGCAGGCCGGGCCGCTCCGCCTGGCAAGCAGCCATGCCCACTCTCTGCCCGGCGAGCAAGTCACGCCACCTCTGCCGGCGAGCGGGACACGCACACGACAGCCTCCCCGCTCCCCCTCATGGGGCCGTCACGGAGCTCCCGGGCGGCGACCATACGATCTCCCCTTCCTCCACCCCGGCGAACGCCATCAATCGTGCCCCCTCGGCGGCCAGCTCCCCCATCACCTCGTCCGGCAGCGGTTGGAAGGGCTCGACCGTGAGCACGCCGTCCTTAAGGTCCCACACGCCACCGACAGTTCCGCCGACGAGGAAGGTGGGATAGACGACCGCCCCCACGCACACCGCCTTGCGCTGCTCGGTGGTCATCATCCGGCTCCGGTCGGCGAAGGCGACGATGAGGTTGTCGAACCAGGGCAGGAAGCGTACGGGCGCGGGCACGTCGCCGGCGGCGAGCGGCGCGTCCGCCAGGTCGTAGAGGACACGCCCGGAGACGTCGTGGTAGCGGCGGAGGCCGGGCATCGCCTCCATGACCCCGCGCAGCCGCGTCAGCCCCGACCACATCTGCACGTCCATCACGCTCGCCGGCCCGTACGCCGCCAGGTACCGCGCCACCAGCCGCTCCACCGCCGGCGCCGGCTCCAGCGGCCGTCCCAGCCACTCCTCCGCCAGCGTGAACGGCGTGGGCCCGCCCTTCCCCCAGATGCCGTTCGGCGGCGTGTGCACGATCGGCAGCAGCGCCTGCGCGGAGAAGCCCAGCGCCGTCGGGTCGACCTCGGGCCACCGCTCCCGCAGCAGGTCGCGGATCTGCGGGCGGGTGAGCGTGCGTCCGGCCAGGTGCCCGCGCGCCAGTGCCGCCAGCTCCTCCACGTCCACCCCGCGCATCAGCCGCCCGAACGCCCCCTGCCGGGTCCGGGAGAGGATCACCTGCACCAGCGGCCGGATCCAGACGTAGTCGTCGGCCAGCGTCAGGTGCTGGGTCCCGCGCAGCAGCGAGCCCCGCACCACCTGCCTGCCGTACAGGAGCGAGGCCAGGTCGTCCTGGGTGAAGGAGGCCAGGCGGGTCCACAGCCCGATGTACGGGGCGTCGATCTCCTGTCCCTGCACCGCGACCAGCCGCTCGATGGCCTGGGCGGCGGACAGCTCGGACCGGTTCAGCAGCAGTTGCCGCTCCAGCGTCGTACGGTTGAGCACTCGGAGGCCGAGCTCGCGGGTCAGCGTCATGTGCGCAGCGTACGAACTATTGCGGCAAGTTCCCTTCCGCATTGCGCAGCTCCTCCAGGGCGTCGCGCAGGTGCCCGGCCAGCTCCCAGGCGTCCGGCACCATCTCCCTGTCGGTGACGATCCCGATGTCGAGCGAGCCGTCGTAGGAGAAGGCCGTGATGTTCACGCCCCCGCTCACCTCGGTGATCACCGAGACGGGGAAGTGGCACAGCAGCCGCGCGCCGCACACGTACAGGGGGAACTGGGGGCCCGGCACGTTCGAGACGATCACGTTGATCGGCGGCGCGGCCTGCCCGACCAGCGCGAACGCCGAGCGCGAGGCCAGCCCCATGAGGGCCGCCGGCATCGACTCGCTGAACTCGCGCAGCCACCGCGCGGGCGCCAGCGAGAACCTGTCCTTGATCCGGTGCATGGCGTGCCGGACGTGGTGCAGCCGCGCGACGGGGTCGGCGACGTGGACGGCCAGCGGCGCCGTCATGATCGCCACCTGGTTGCCGGGCCCCTCCTCCCCCACCGCACGCAGCGAGAACGGCACCCCGGCCACCAGCGGCTGCCGCGGCACCCCGCCGTGCCGGGCCAGCCACGCGCGCAGCCCGCCCGCGCACACGGTCATGACCACGTCGTTGACCGTGACGCCGAACGCCTTGCGCACCTGCTTGATCTCCTCCAGAGGCAGCGACACGAACGCGAAGCGCCGGTGCCCGGACAGCGGCCCGCTGAACGGCGTCCTGGGCGCGGGCAGCGCCGGCAGGTCCGGCGCCCGGCCGCTGCCGGCCAGGCGGCGGGCGAGCCCGGAGACGGCCGCGGTGCCGGGGATCCAGGACACGACGGGGATCTCGTCCAGGTGCGGCATGGCGCGGGCGGCGAACCGCAGGGCGCCGGCGGGGTTGCCCGCCAGCCTGGCCAGGCCGCGCGCCACCATGGCCAGCGGCGCGGGCGCCGGCTCGTCCCGCTCGGGCGGGTGCGGGGGCGGCGGCCCGGGCTCGGGGGTGAGGTCGAGCAGCGCGGCCAGCACGTCGGCGCCGCCGATGCCGTCCACGGCCGCGTGGTGGATCTTCGTGTAGAGGCCCATGCGTCCGCCGGACAGCCCGTGGATCAGGTAGATCTCCCACAGGGGCCGGCCTCGGTCGAGCCGCCGGGCGTGCAGGCGCGAGACCTGGTCGGCGAGCTGCCGGTCGTCGCCGGGCGGCGGCAGGCCGATCTCGCGTACGTGGTAGTCGAGGTCGAGATCGTCCTCCTGCACCCAGTACGGGTGGTCCAGCCCCAGCGGCACCGTGGCCAGCCGGCGCCGTAGCGCGGGCACGTACGGGAGCTTGCGTTCGAGCAGGGCTTGCAGGTCGGCCCGGTTCAGATCGCCGTCCAGCACGGCCAGGCCGGCGATGTTGGCGATGTTGGTTGCGGTCTCGAAATGGAGGAACTGCGCGTCCAGGGCGGTCAGCTGTGGCATCGTCACACCTCCGCCCCCGAACCAATCAGACTGCGTCCACCGCTTCAAGGGCCAAGGAGCCGGCGTCGGGCTCGGCGAAGGCGAGCAGCCGCAGGCCCTCCTCCTCCAGCAGGCCCAGGTCGGTCCTGCCGAACGGGCTGACGAGCAGCCTGGCCTTCTTGCCCGAGCGCTTGATCTGCCAGGTGCCGGCCGCGAAGCCGTCCACCAGGTAGACGGCCCGTACCCGCAGGTTCTTGGTGGTGACGAAGCCCTTGTGCTCGTCGGCCAGCACGCGGGTGCGGTCGGCGTGGCCGAGGATCAGCGTGTCGAAGTCGGGCAGGAACCGTACGGGGGCGGGCACGTCGCCGCCGGGCCGGGGCGCGCCAGGCAGGTCGAACAGCTCGCGCCCGGCGAAGTCGGTCACCCGTTCCAGGTCCATGCCGGCCATGACCTCGCGCAGCCCGCCGAGCCCCGACCAGGTCTGCACGTCGGCGGGGGTGGCGGGCCCGAACGCGGCCAGGTAGCGCTCGACCAGGGCGGGCGCGTCCGCGGGCGCCATCGGGATGCCCGGCAGGCCGAACGCCGGGTCGCGCGGGTAGCTCCAGCGATCCTGCGTCGGCTCGATGACCAGCGGGGTGAGCATGCGCGCGGCGTACCCGAGCGCCCGGTCGTACCCGCCGGGGAACTCCTCCAGCAGCCGGGGCCGCAACTCGTTGAACGTCATGGGCCCCGCCGCCAGCAGCCGTCCGGCGGCGGCCGCGACCGCGTCGAGGTCGACCCCGTCGAAGCGGCGCGCCGCCGCACCCAGCACGGGCGCCACCAGCGGCCGGAACGCCGCGAAGTCGGCGGCCGTCACCAGGTGCAGCGTGGCCCGCCACAGGGTGGCGCGCACCAGCGTGCGCGCGTGCAGCGCCGCGTGCAGGTCGTCGCGCCCGAACCCGGCCAGCCGCGTCCACACCCCGAGGTACGGCGGGCGCGGCTCCTGCGCCTGCAACCCCACCAGCCGGTGCACCACGTCGGCCGCGTCCCCCTCGTGGCGGGAGAGAAGATGCTGGCGGGCCAGGGTGGCACGGTTGAGGTCGCGAAGGCTGAGCATCTACATATCATGCCCTTCCCCATTAAAGAGGTACGTGCCACGTACCCCGCCCTGTCCGACGGATACGCCTACCTCGACGGCGCCGCCGGCACGCAGACCCCCCGGCCCGTGATCGACGCCATCGCCACCGCCTACCGGACGGGGATCGGCAACATCGGCGGCGCCTTCCCCGCCAGCCACCGCTCCGACGCCATCGTGGCCGCCTGCCGCGCCGCCGTGGCCGACCTGGTCGGCGGCCATCCCGACGGCGTCATCCTCGGCCCGAACATGACCACCCTCACCTACCGCCTGTCCAGGGCCCTGGCCGGCCCGGGTGACGAGGTGGTGCTGTCCCGGCTCGACCACGACGCCAACGTGCGCCCCTGGACGCAGACCGGTGCCACCGTACGCTGGGCCGAGGTGGACCCGGTCACCGGCGAGCTGCCCGTCGAGCAGTACGCCGCCCTGATCAACGAGCGGACCAGGGTCGTCGCCGTCACGGCGGCCAGCAACATCCTCGGCACCCGCCCCGACGTGCCGGCCATCGCCGAGCTGGCGCACCGGGCCGGCGCGCTCATGTACGTGGACGGCGTGCACGCCACCCCGCACGGCCCCGTGGACATGCGGGCGATGGGCGCCGACTTCTACGCCACCAGTGCCTACAAGTGGTCGGGCCCGCACATCGGCGCCGTGATCGCCGACCCCGCGCTGCTGGAGACGATCAGGCCGGACAAGCTGGCCTCCTCTCCTGACACGGTGCCGCACCGGTTCGAGACGGGCACGCTGCCGTTCGCCGACCTGGACGGGGTGACCGCCGCCGTGGACCACCTCGCCGCCATGGTGCCGGGCGCGGGCAACCGCCGCGAGCGCCTGCTCACCTCGATGGCCGCCGCGGAGGAGCACGAGCTGGCGCTGTTCGCGGTGCTCATCGAGGGTCTTGAGACGATGCCGCACGTCACCGTGTACGGCAAGCCGGCCAGGCGCACCGCCACCGCGTACTTCAACGTGGCCGGCCACGCCCCGCGCCAGGTGGCCGAGCACCTGGCCAGGCGGGGCGTGAACGTGTGGAGCGGCCACAACTACGCCTGGGAGCTGACCGGCGCGCTCGGCATCCGCGACACGGGCAGCGCGGTCCGCGCCGGCCTGGTGCACTACAACGACCGCTCGGACGTGGACCGGCTCCTGGAGGGGGTGGCGGGCCTGGCGTGAAACCCGGCCGAGCTCGTCCGCCGGCGGGTGTGCATGGTGCACGGTCAGGCCGTGGCGACTGTGTGATGTCACCACTGACACCCTCCTGACCAGCGCATATGGTGGGCCGCCAAGCAACACCTCCCGCCTGCGAAGGAGCTCGGCATGGCCTCAGCCGTCGGCGTCGACGATTACGCGCTCACCCGGGTCCCCCAGAGCGCCCGCTACTCCTGGTGGTCGGTCGCCGTTCAACGGTTCGGCCAGGTTTCCGCGCTGAGCCAGTTCCTGCTCGGCGCCACGCTCGGCTTCGGGATGGGGTTCTGGGAGGCGTTCGTGGCGCTCACCCTGGGCGCCGTCATCCTCGAGGTGGTCGCCGTCTTCGTCGGCATCATCGGGATGCGGGAGGGGATGTCCACCTCCATGCTGGCCCGCTGGACGGGGTTCGGCAGGTCCGGGTCGGCGCTGATCGGGCTGGCGATCGGGATCAGCCTCGTGGGCTGGTTCGGCATCCAGTCGGCGGTCTCCGCGCAGGGGCTGGCCGCGCTGGTGGGCGTGCTGCCCGAGTGGGGCTGGTCGCTGGTGTTCGGGCTGGTGGTCACCTCGATCGTGCTGTGGGGGTTCGGCTCCATGGCGTGGACGGCGTACGTCACGGTGCCCGCGTTCCTCGTCCTGGTCGGCTGGTCGATCATCAGCGAGCTGTCCCGGCACGACGTGGGCGCGCTGATGGCCTCGGCGCCGCCGGGCCCGCAGCTCAGCCTGCTGGAGGGCACGACGCTGGTCGCGGGCGGGTTCATCGTGGGCTCGATCATCACGCCGGACATGACCCGGTTCAACCGCAGCGTCGCCGACGTGGTCAAGCAGACGGTGGTCGGCGTCACGCTCGGCGAGTACGTCATCGGCATGGCCGGCGTGCTGCTCGCGCACGCCGTCGGCACCAGCGAGATCACCACCATCGTCACCTCGTCGGTCGGCTGGGTCGGCATCCTGGTGATCGTCGCGGGCACCGTGAAGATCAACGACTGGAACCTCTACTCCTCCGGCCTCGGCCTGGTGAACTTCGTCGGCACCGTCTTCGGCAGGCGCGTGCACCGCGGCCTGGCCACCGCGCTGATCGGCGTCGTGGGCAGCGTGCTGGCCGCGGCCGGCATCCTGGGCGCCTTCACCGAGTTCCTGACGCTGCTCGGCGTGGCGTTCCCGCCGATCGCGGGGATCATGGTGGCCGAGTACTTCGTGGTCCGGCGCTGGCGCGGCGATCTGGAGGCGGCCAGGGCGAGCGGGCGGCTGCCCGAGCAGGCTCCGGCCTGGGTGCCGGCCACGCTGGTGATCTGGCTGGTCGCGGCCCTGGTGGGCAGGTTCGTGGAGATCGGGCTCGGCAGCATCAACTCGCTGGTCGTCGCGTTCGTTCTGTACGTGGTGGCGGGGAAGCTGGGCCTGGTGCGGGGCGTGGGGGCCGGGCGTACCGAGCAGGCGCGGGCCTGAGAGACAAGTGAGGGGATTTCTCGTGCGTATCGGCATCGACGTGGGCGGCACCAACACCGACGCCGTCCTCCTGGACGGGCGGCAGGTGCTCGCCGCCGTCAAGACCAGCACCACCGCGGACGTCACCTCCGGCATCGTGGCCGCCATCGCGGGGTTGCAGGAGCAGCGGCCGTTCGACCCGGCGGACGTGCGGGCGGTGATGATCGGCACGACGCACTTCATCAACGCCCTGGTCGAGGCGCGCCGGCTGGCCCCGACGGCGGCGCTGCGGCTGAGCCTGCCGGCGGGGGCGTCGCTGCCGCCGATGGTGGACTGGCCCGGGCGGCTGATCGAGGCGGTGTCCGGGCGCGGCTACCTGGTGCACGGCGGGCACGAGTTCGACGGCAGGCACATCGCCGAGCTGGACGAGGCCGAGGTGCGCAAGGCCGCCGCGGACATGGGCCAGGCCGGGGTGCGCAGCGTCGCGATCACGTCGGTGTTCTCGCCGGTCAACGCCGAGTTCGAGGCGCGCGCCGCGGAGATCGTCGCCGCCGAGCTGCCGGACGCGGCCATCTCGCTGTCCTCCGAGATCGGCCGCATCGGGCTGCTGGAGCGGGAGAACGCCACTATCATCAACGCCGCCCTGCGCGAGCTGGCCGCGCACATCGTGGACGGCCTGGCCTCCTCGGTCAGCGGGGCGGGCATCACCGCGCCGCTGTACCTGAGCCAGAACGACGGCACGCTCATGGACGTGGACTTCGCCCGCCGCTACCCGGTGGCCACGTTCGCCTCGGGGCCGACCAACTCCATGCGCGGCGCCGCCGTGCTGTCCGGGCTCGACACCTGCGCGGTGGTGGACGTGGGCGGCACCACCAGCGACGTGGGCGTGCTGCGGCACGGCTTCCCGCGCGAGGCCACGACCGACGTGACCGTGGCCGGGATCCGCACCAACTTCCGCATGCCGGACGTGCTGTCCATCGGCATCGGCGGCGGCAGCCGGGTGCGCGAAGGAGCCGTGGGCCCCGACTCCGTGGGCCCCGACTCCGTGGGCTACGAGCTGACCTCCAGGGCGCTGGTGTTCGGCGGCGACACGCTGACCGCCACCGACATCGCCGTGGCGGCGGGCCGGGCCGAGATCGGCGACCCCTCCCTGGTCGCGCACCTGGACAGGGGCCTGGTCGAGGCGGCGCTGCGGCGCATCGCCGACGACGTGGCCGACGTGGTGGAGCGCATGCGCACCTCCGCCGAGCCGCTCCCGGTCGTGGCCGTCGGCGGCGGCTCCGTGCTGCTGCCCGACGAGCTGGCCGGCGCGGGCGAGGTGCGGCGGCCCGACCACTACGCCGTGGCCAACGCGATCGGCGCGGCCATCGCCCAGATCGGCGGCGAGGTGGACCGCGTGTACGCCGTCGAGCCCGGCCGCCGCGACGCCGTCGTGGACGCCGCCAAGCAGGAGGCCGTGGACCGGGCCGTGGCGGCCGGCGCGTCCCCCTCGACCGTGCAGATCGTGGACTTCGACGAGGTGCCGATCCCGTACCTGCCCGGCAACGCCACCCGCATCAGGGCCAAGGCCGTGGGCGAACTGCAGCTCACCGACGCGAAGGGACGCTGACACATGCGCGAGATCACCCTGGCGGACCTGGACGACATCGCGACCGGCGCGGCCGTCCTCGGCACCGGCGGCGGCGGCGACCCGCACATCGGCCGCCTGCTGGCCGCCTCCGCGGTGCGCGAGTACGGCCCCGTGAAGCTGTGCCCGCTGGAGGAGCTGCCCGCCGGCGCCGCCCTCGTCCAGGTGGCGATGATGGGCGCGCCCACCGTGATGGTGGAGAAGCTGCCCTCCGTCGACCAGGTCTCCGCCGCTGCCGGCGCGCTGAGCGGCTACCTCGGCAGCGGCCTGACCCACATCGCCTGCGCCGAGGCCGGCGGCGTCAACTCGCTCATCCCGGTGGTCGCGGCGGCGCAGCTCGGGCTGCCGCTGGTGGACGCCGACGGCATGGGGCGGGCCTTCCCCGAGATCCAGATGGTCCTGCCCACCCTGTACGGCGTGCGCGCCACGCCGATGGCCATCGCCGACGAGAAGGGCAACCGCGCCGTCCTGGACACCGTGGACAACCACTGGGCCGAACGCCTGGCCCGCTCCGCGACCATCGACATGGGCTGCTCCGCCATGATCAGCTCGTACGCTATGACCGGCGCCCAGGCTCGCGACTCGCTCGTGCCCGGCACCCTCAGCCTCTGCGCCGAGCTGGGCAGGCTGGTGCGCGAGTCGCGCGCCGCGCACGCCGACCCGGTGGCCGCCGTGGTCGCCCGGCTGGGCGGCTCGACGCTGTTCACCGGCAAGGTGACCGACGTCGAGCGCCGCACCGTGACCGGGTTCGCCCGCGGCACCGCGACCCTGTCGGGCCTGGACGGCGACGCCGGGAGCGCGCTGACGCTGCGCTTCCAGAACGAGTACCTGGTCGCCGAGGTGGACGGCCGGGTGCGGGCGACCGTACCGGACCTGATCTGCACCCTGGACCGCGAGAGCGGGGAGGCCGTCACGACCGAGGCGCTGCGGTTCGGGCAGCGGGTGACGGTCATCGCCGCCCCCGCGGACCCGCGCTGGCACACCCCCGAGGGGCTGGCGCTGGCCGGGCCGCGGTACTTCGGCTACGACCTCGACCCCGTCGGGGCGGCCGGATGAGCTGGGAGCTGACCGAGGAGGACCTGCCGGACCTGGCCCGCGGCGCCGCCGTCCTGGGCACGGGCGGGGGCGGCGACCCGTACGTGGGGCACCTGCTGGTGCGCGAGGCCATCCGCGAGCACGGCCCTGTCACCGTGCTGGACCCGGACGAGGTGGACGACGACACGCTGGTCATCCCCACCGCCCAGATGGGCGCGCCGACGGTGGTGCACGAGAAGCTGCCGCGCGGCACGGAGCCGGTCGCCGCGCTGCGCGCGCTGGAGGCGCACCTGGGCAGGAAGGCCGGCGCGACCATGCCGATCGAGTGCGGCGGCATCAACTCGATGATCCCGCTCGTCGTCGCCGCCAGGACCGGCCTGCCCGTCGTGGACGCCGACGGCATGGGGCGCGCCTTCCCCGAGCTGCAGATGGAGACGTTCGCGGTGTACGGGGTGCCGGGCTCGCCGATGGTCGTGGCCGGGGAGCGCGGCGAGACCACGATCATCGACACCGGCGCCGACAACGCGCGCATGGAGTGGCTGGCCCGCGGCGTCACGATCCGCCTCGGCGGCGTGGCGCACATCGCCGAGTACCCGATGACCGGCGCCCAGGTCAAGCGCACGGCCGTGCCGCGCACGCTGTCCCTCGCCCGCACGGTGGGCCGCACGCTCGGGCAGGCCAGGCAGATCTCGGCCGACCCGATCGCGGCGCTGGCCGAGGCCCTGCGCGACACCCTGTACGGGCACCTGCGCGTGCTGTTCCGCGGGAAGGTCACCGACGTCGAACGGCGTACCGAGGCCGGCTTCGCCCGCGGCAGGGCGGCGGCGGTGTCCTTTGACGGGCGGCACGAGCTGGAGCTGATGTTCCAGAACGAGCACCTGGTGGCGCTGGTGGACGGCCAGCCGCGCTGCCTCGTCCCGGACCTGGTGTGCGTGCTGGAGTCGGAGCAGGCCGAGCCGATCACCACCGAGAGCCTGCGGTACGGCCAGCGGATCACGGTCGTGGGCATCTCCACGCCCGCCCTCATGCGCACCCCCGAGGCGCTCGCGGTGTTCGGGCCCGCCGCGTTCGGCCTGCCGTACGCGTTCAGGCCCGTCGAGGAGGTCGCGTGAGAGGGGCGGAGGCGTCCTCCGGCGGGGTCAGGCCGCCGGGGGGTCGTAGTCGTTCCAGCTCGGCGGCTGGGTCATGAGCTGCTGCCAGGTGGGCCAGCTCTGGCCGGTGTGCTGGCGCAGGAGCTCCCCGGTCAGGGTGAACGGCGGGGCCTTGTGGGGTTGGGCGAGCCCCTGGGCGACGATCGCGTCGTACAGGGCGGCCGAGGCCCGCAGGCGGGGCAGCGCCGCGTGGATGCGGTCGGCGTAGCCGGCCGGGAGGGTGTAGGGCCCGTGCGGGCCGAGGTCGAAGCCGGCGCCCGCCGAGACGAGCGCGATCTCCGGCCGCTTGCGCAGGGCGACGTCGGGGTGCAGGTGCAGGGCGATGGCGTCCCAGACGACCTCGAGGCGCTCTGGCGACACTCCCAGGCCGGTGAGGAAGCTGACGGCGTGGTCGGCGCCGTCGATGTCGAAGGGCTGCTCGCTGCCGCTCAGCCCTGTGTCGCCCAGCCCCGTGTCGTGCAGCACGCAGCCCAGGAACAGCAGCTCGTCGTCGTAGTCGTGGCCGGGGCGCCGCCCCTCCTGCCCGCCGATGAAGCGGCCGTACAGGTAGCTGCGCATGCTGTGGTTGAAGATGGCCGGGTGCTCGATGTCCCGGGCGTGCCGCATCGCGGCCAGGGCGAGGTCGGTGCGGGGGAAGGGCAGGGAGTCGTAGTCCACCGGAGTTCCTCTCGGCAATCCTTCAGTTAGCCTGAAGCTTAGTGGATGCTTCAGGCACCCTGAAGGTTGGGGACATGGCGCGATCTGTGGGAAGCATGTCGTTGACGCCATCCCGGCGCGAGCGCGAACCTGGGGGACGTGCACTCATCCCGCATCGCCTTCGTGATCTTCGAGGGCTTCCAGTCGCTCGACCTCGTCGGGCCGCACGAGGTGTTCCGGCAGGCCGGAGGCTACGACTGCAAGATCGTGGCCCCCCTGTCAGGGCCGGTGAACGCCGAGAGCGGCCTGCCGGTGCACGCCGGGCACGGGGTCACGGCGCTGCGGCCGACCGGCTTCGACACGCTGATCGTCGCCGGCGGCGCGGGCGTCTACACCGCCAGGCACGACCCCGGCCTGACCGGCTGGATCGCCACCGCCGCCCGCGACGCCCGGCGGGTCGCCTCCGTCTGCAGCGGAGCGTTCCTGCTGGCCGAGGCCGGCCTGCTGGACGGCCGGCGCGTCACCACCCACTGGGCCAGGGCCGAACGGCTCGCCCGGGAGTACCCCGCCGTCACCGTCCAGCCCGATCCCATCTTCATCCACGACGGCCGCATCTGGTCCTCCGCCGGAGTGACCGCCGGCATGGACCTCGCGCTGGCCCTGGTGGAGGAGGACCGGGGACAGCAGGTGGCCCTGAAGGTGGCCCGCCAGCTCGTGCTGTTCCTGCGCAGGCCCGGCAACCAGTCCCAGTTCAGCGTGGGCCTGTGGTCGATGCAGCCCTCCTCCGACCCGATCCGCCGGGCCGTGACGGCCATCCACGCCGACCCCGGCGCCCGGCACGACATCGCCGGCCTGGCCGCGCACGCCGGGCTCAGTCCCCGCCACCTGCAACGCCGCTTCACCACCGAACTCGGCATCCCGCCCGCCGCCTACGTCGAACGGGTCCGGGTGGAGGCCGCGCAGCGAGCCCTGGAGAACGGCGGCGACCCCGTCGAGGCCATCGCCCGCCGCTACGGCTTCGGCACCGCCGAGACGCTGCGCCGCAGCTTCCACCGCTGCCTGGGCATCGCCCCCTCCGACTACCGCGACCGTTTCCGATCCACCACGGGAGAACACCTGTGACCACGTACGGACTGCTGCTCTTCGACGTCGCCGAAGAACTCGACTTCGCCGGCCCCTGGGAGGTCTTCACCACCTCGGCCATCCTGCGCGGCGGCGCCGACACCGCGCTGCTCCTCGCCGAGCACCCCGACCCCGTCCGCTGCGCCAAGGGCATGCACGTGCTGCCCGACCGCACCCTGGGCGACCACCCGCCGCTGGACGTCCTGCTGGTGCCCGGCGGCCGCGGCGCCCGCGAGATCGAACCGCACAACCCCGCCGTCACCGGCTGGATCGCCAAGACCGCCGCCCAGGCCGACTGGGTCATGAGCGTGTGCACCGGCGCCTTCCTGCTCCACGCCGCCGGCCCCGCCCGCGGCCGCCGCGTGGCCACGCACCGCACCTACGAGGACGCCCTGGAAGCGCGCGGGGACGTCACCGTCGTCCGCGACGCCCGCTACGTCGTCGACGGCGACCTGATCACCACCCAGGGCGTCTCCGCCGGCATCGACGGCGCGCTCTGGCTCATCGGCCGCCTGCACGGCCGCGACCACGCACGCGCCGTACGCCGCGAGATCCAGTACGAGCCCGCCCCGCCCTACCTCGCCGACGAGCCCCTCTGACCGTGCCGCCCCGCGCCGGCGGCCGGGGCTGGACAACCCGTCTCACCGCATGATCACAATATGGCGCTGTTCGATATGAAAGGCCGAACGTGATCAGAAAAGGCATCGCGGGGCTGCTGGCCCCGATCGCCATACTTCTCAGCACCAGCGTCACGGGTGCCGCAGCGCAGGACGGAGCCCCCGCGCCCACCCATCCCGGACCGGTCTACGCGACCGTCACCGACACGAGCGGGAAGCTGTCCTTACAGACGTTCGGGCGTCCGGACGGAAAGGACATGGTGTTCCGGATCTCCGGATCGGTGTACGCCAACATCGAGGGCAACAGCCTGGACCCGGCGATGCGGCACGGCCAGAAGCTGTTCAACATCGAGGGCTACAACATCCGGCGGCTGTACCGGGTCCCCGACACCAACCAGCTCTACCAGCTCTCGCGGGAGATCGTCTTCTACACGGATCCGGCGGATCCGCGGCGCGTCCTGCGGGAGTGGAAGAACCCGATCGACGGCAAGACGTACCCGGTCGTCCCCATCAACAACGACACCGTGAACTTCGGCCCGTTCACGATCACCTCCGCCTACGCCGGCCCGCCGCTGCAGCACCTGCACGACGAGACGGTGTGGACCAGCGACATCCCCGTCCGCACGAACTTCGCCACCACCCTCGGCGAGGGGTTCGGCCTGACCGGAGGCGTGTACGCCGCGCAGGAGATGTTCGACTTCTCCGTCGATGAGCGCGAGGTGGCGGAGCGCACCGGGCCCGGCGTGCCGGGCGGCGCGATGGAGACGAAGATCAGCTGGGCGCGGACCAGCCCGTGGGCGCCGTTCATGTGCCTGCCGGAGACCGACGTGCGCGGTCAGCTCACCTACCACGCCCGGAGCTGGTCGCTGGACTCCTACGCCCAGATCGAGCCGTGGCTGCGGGCCGAGGTCGAGGCGGGCTACCCGCTGTACAAGTCCGCCCCCAGCGCGCCGGGGGCGAGCGAGAACTCCTGGACGTCCTTCTACAACAAGCAGCTCGGCAAGGGGGCCACCACCTGGGCAGGATGGTGCGCCGCCAACGGCCGCGCCTGAACGCCGGAACCGGTCACGGCACGGGGTGCGGTGCGGTGCGGGCCTTGGCGGCCATCAGATGGTCGATGAGCGCCAGCAGCACATCGCGCCCCTCCTTCCGGTCACGGGCGTCACACAGGACCAGGGGCACCTGCGGGTCGAGATCGAGCGCCTTGCGGATCTCCTCCCGCGTCCGGTCCCGGACACCGTGGAAGCAGTTGACGCCGACGACGAAGGGGATGCCGCGGCTCTCGAAGAAGTCGATGGAGGCGAAGCTCACCTCCAGCCGGCGGGTGTCGACCAGGACGACCGCGCCCAGCGCTCCGTTGACCAGGTCGTTCCACATGAACCAGAAGCGCTCCTGCCCCGGCGTGCCGAACAGGTAGAGCACCAGGTGGTCGTTGATGGTGATGCGACCGAAGTCCAGCGCGACGGTGGTGGTGGACTTGCCGCTCACGCCGTCCAGGTCGTCGACGCCGACGCTGGCATGGGTCAGGTACTCCTCCGTACGCAGCGGGGCGACCTCGCTCACCGCGCCCACCATGGTCGTCTTCCCGACACCGAAACCGCCGGCGATCAGGATCTTCACCGCCAGGGGCGCATCGTCCCCGTGGTCAGAGTTTGCGTAACCCATCCCTCACCGCCTCAAGGATTGCCATGTCGGGGAAACCGCCTGCCTGCGCGAACGCCAGCGGTGGCCGGGCCCGCGCCTGACCCGACTCGATCAGATCACCGATGAGAATCTTGGTCACCGACACCGGGAGGTCCAGCGCGGCGGCGATCTCCGCCACCGCCAGCGGCCGCAGGCACAGCGCGTGGATGGAGCGGTGCTCCGGCTGCCATCTCCGCTGGCCGCGTCCCGTCTCCTCGAGAACCTCGGAGACCGCCGCCACCACGGTGATCAGCGCCAGGTCCTCCCGCTCGGCAGCGGTTCGCCCGCCGGTGATCGTGTAAGGACGGACAAGGGGCTCGTCGGCGTCGTCGTCGGCGAACCCCTCCGTCCAGTGTTTCATCCGTGTCCCCAGACATCGTGGCCCTGCGGGGTGCGCGCGTCGGTGCCCAGCTTCTTCCCGACCTGCTGGATCAGGGTGTGCATGGCCACGCTCATGAGCTCGGCGTCGACCTCCTGGGAGGCGACCACGGCCAGGTGGGTGCCCCGGCCCGCGGCGGTGATGAACAGCCACAGATCAGCCATCTCGATGATGACCTGGTGGACCTGCCCGCCGCCGAAGAGCTGCCCGGCGCCGCGGGCCAGGCTCTGCTGGCCGGTGGCGATCGCGGCCAGGCGTTCGGCGTCCGCGCGCTTGATGGTCCGCGACCGGCTGATCACCAGGCCGTCGTCGGACAGCACGATGGCGTGCCGGGTGCCCGCGACTTGATCGACCAGGCCGTCCAGCAGCCAGTCCAGGTCCGTGTCGGTGGCGGTGGTGCGCTGCGTCATCATCGATCTTCCGTCGTCGGGGAGGTGGGTTCGGGGGATCCGCCCGGCGGGGTCGGGGGTACGTCCTCGCCGGTGCGGCGCTTTCTGGACTGCCGTTGGAAGGCGCCGATCATGGCGCCGGATCGGGCGGGTTGTTCGCGTTCGGCCCAGCTCTCCTGGTCGCCGCCGTCGCCCTGGTCCGCTGGGACCTTGAGCTCCTCGGCCAGGCTGGCCTGGCGGACGCGCTGAGGGAGCGGCCGGAGGCCGGGCGCCGCCGGCGAATCGGGCGCCGCCTGCGATCCGGGCGGCGGCGATCCGGGCGGCGGCGACCCGGGTGCAGCCGTGACGGAGGCCATCGCGCGTCCCCTGGCACGGGTCGGCAACGCCTCGTTCCGGTCCGGCGGGCGGGGAGGTTCCGTGGCCGCCCGCGGGGCGGCCGCCTCCTCGGGGGCGGCGACGGGCTCCGGCGCCGTACGCGGGCGGTCCACCACCAGCGTCTCCGGCAGGAGAACGATGACGCGGGTGCCGCCGAAGGCCGACGAGCGCAGCTCCACCTGCACGCCCAGGCTCGCGGCGAGCCTGGCCACCACGTAGAGGCCCAGGCGCACGTCATCGGCGTGCGTCATCATGTCGAGCTGCGGCGGCGACTGCAGCAGGGCGTTGACGGCGTCGTACTGCTCGGGCTCCATGCCCAGGCCGCGGTCCTCGATCTCCACGGCGACGCCCCGGCTGACCGGTGCGGCCCGCACCTCGACAGGGGTCAGCGGCTTGGAGAAGGTGGTGGCGTTCTCCATCAGCTCCGCCAGGACGTGGATCAGCGGCCCCACGGCGCGCTCGGCGATCCAGGGCTCGCCCTCGACGTCGATGGAGATCCGGCGGTAGTCCTGGACCTCGCTCTGCGCGGCCCGCAGCACGTCGAGCAGGCGTACCGGCTTGCGCCAGCGGCGCTGCGGCTGGCCGCCGCCGAGGATCACCAGGTTCTCCTCGTAGCGGCGCAGCCGGGCGGTCAGGTGGTCCAGGTCGAACAGGCCCTCCAGCACCTCGGGATCCTCGTGCTTGCGCTCGAGCTCGTCCAGCTTCTTCAGCTGCAGGCCGATGAGGATCTGGGTACGGCGGGCGATGCGCTGGAGCATGCGCTGGAAGCCGCGGTGCTGTTCGGCCTGCCGCACCGCGGTGCGCACGGCGCTGCGGCGGGCCAGGTTCAGCGCCTGCCCGAGCTCGCCGAGCTCGTCGCCGGTGGGCTCGATCATGCGCACCTCGGCGTCCGCGTCGACGTCCTCGCCGCGCTCCAGGCGGGCGACCACGTCGGGCAGCCGCTCCTGGAGCTCCTGGGCGTCGTGACGCAGGTGCAGGATGCGCCGCCGGAGCACGGAGGTCAGCCGCCAGCTCGTGAAGATCACCAGGCCCAGAGCGAGCACGCCCACGGTGGAGATGCTGACGAACACCGTGAAGATCATGTCGGCGTGGCCGTAGCCGACCCTGCCGAGATGCTCGAACCGCAGGCCGACCAGCTCGCGCAGCTGCCCGGTGACCGTCTCCGCCGAGGAGCGCCATTCGGCGCTGTCGTCGCGGAGCCTCACCTGGTCGCCGTCGGCGAGCGACAGCCGCCCCTCCACGGCGGTCATGGTGCGCCAGGCCTGGCCGTCGGTCATCTTCGCGTACCGGGTCTCCTCCCCCGTCAGAGCGGGCACCACCCGGGCGTGCATGAGGTGGTTCCTGGTGCCGGCGGCCTCGGTGACGATGTTGTACTCGCTCCTCGTCAGCCTGCCGGTCGGCCAGCCGCGCGCCAGGACGGCGTCCTCGCGGCCGACCATGTCGACGATCCAGAGCAGGTCGACCAGGGGCCGCGCCGTGGTGTTCACCTGGCCCTCGCCGGTGTTGCCGAGGGCGGCCAGCACGCGCAGGCCCGACTCGATGACGCCGCTGTAGTACTCGAACGCCTGGCGGCCGCTGGACCAGCCCGAATCCACCGCCCGGCGCTGCTGGTCGAGGAGACCGAGCTCGCGCCCGGTCGTGGCCAGGGCCTCGGCGAGGCCCTCCTGCGCGTCGGCCGGGTCCAGCGCGGTGAGGGGGCGGAAGGCGCGCACGGCGCGGTCGGTCGCGGCCCGCTGCTCCGCGAGCCTGTCACGCGCGGCGCCACCGGGGGCGGCCTGCACCTGCGCGGTCAGCCTGCGCTCCCGGTCCAGGGCGAAGAACAGGTCGGCCGTCGGCTTGCCGACCTTCGTGGTGGCCAGGTCCATCTGGACCTTCTCCGTCCGCCACTGCCCGAACAGCTGCGACATGCCCGACGCCAGCAGCGGGGTGAACGTCACGGTCGGGACGATCACCACGACGAGCAGCACCGTACGCAGGCGCAGCCGGCGCACCCCCGCCGGCCCGCTGGTGTCGTCGGGGGTCCCCGTTGGCCGTCGCCTGTTCCTGCCCCATCCAGCCACGTGCAGGACACTCCTCGCCGATCGGTGAAACCCAGGACGTAAGATCGCCGCAGAGGCGATCGGTGCCCGATCGTAGCCATACGGCAGTTGAACCGGAAAGTCCCCCTTCCTGAGCGGAATCTACCGTTACCTACCGGAAGCCGCCCCAGCGATGGCGCTCCCCAGCCAGGCATGGGTGGCCGCCGCCACGAGGGCCGGGAGGATCGGCTCCGCGATCCGGAGACCCGTCTCCGGCGGGGCCGCGCCGCGGGGCCGGCGCGGCGCTGAGGGTGCGCGACGCCGCGCCGGCCACGTGCGGCAAGCTGAGGGCATGCTGCGCATCGAGTCGCCGGACGTGGACGCGCTGGAGCGGGGCGTGGCCGTGCTCGGCTCCGGAGGCGGCGGCGACAGCCGGACCGCGGCCACGCTGCTGCGCCGGCGGCTGGCCGAGGGCCTGGACGTCGCCGTGCGCCCGCTCGACGGCCTGCCTCCCGGCGCGCGGGTCGTGCCGGTGGGCGTGGTCGGTGCGACCGCCGTCTTCGCCGAGAAGCTGCCCGGCGGCCACGAGGTCGCCGCCGCCGTGGAAGCCATCCAGCGCTGGACGGGCGAGCGCGCCGACGCGCTGGTCTCCATCGAGATCGGCGGGCTGAACGGCGTCCTGCCGCTGGTCGCCGCCTGCGACCTCGGCCTGTGCGCGGTGGACGCCGACCTGTCGGGGCGCGGGCTGCCACGGCTGGACCAGCTCTCCCTGGCCGCCGCCGGCCGCCCGCTCACCCCGGCCGCGCTGGCCGAGCCGAGCGGGCAGGTGCTCGTGCAGGGCACCGGCGCGCCCGCCGACCTGGAGCGCACCGCCCGCACCTTCCTGCCCGCCGCGGGCGGCTGGGCGGCGCTCGCCCTCGCCCCCGTCCCGGCGGGCGAGCTGGCCGCCTGCTGCGTGACCGGCTCCGTGTCCGGCGCGGTGCGGCTGGGGCGGCAGATCCTCGCCCTCGGCGAGTCACCCGACCCCGGACGGCTGGCCGCCGCCACCGGAGGGCGGGTGCTGTCCGTGGGGCGCGTGGTGGAGGTCACCCGGCGGCCCGGCCCCGAGGTGCACGGGCGGCCGGGGTTCGCGCGCGGCAGCGTCACGCTGACCGGGCACGCGTCGGGTGAGCTGCTGCGGGTGGAGATGGAGAACGAATACCTGCTCGCGCTGCGTGACGGGCTGGTCGTGGCGTCCACGCCGGACGTGATCGCGGTGCTGGACCGGCGGACCGGAGTGCCGATCGCGGGGGACACGGTTCGGGTGGGTATGGAGGTCATGGTGCTGCAGGTGGCGATCTCGGCGTTCTGGACCGCTCCAGGCAGGATCGGGGTTCTCGCCCCGCGCGCCTACGGGCTGGACTCCGATCCCGTGCTGCTGGAGCGGGGCGGGGAGTCCGTCGATCCGGGCCCGGAAGGGCGCGCCCAGCCCGGCGGCGCGCTCCCGGAAGGTGGCGCTCAGCCCGGCGGGGCGGGAGCGGGGGCGGGAGCGTGACCGGATCGAGGGGACTTCTGGAGGTGCGCCGATGACCAGCGTGCGCAGGCTGCTGGCGCTGCCCGAATGGAGCGGTCAGGTCCGGGTGCTCGCCGGGGCCGCCGGGCTCGACGCGCCGGTACGCACCGTCCGGCCCGTCGCCGGCCCGGCAGCCGGTCATGCCGTCGCCGCCGACGAGCTGATCATCGTCACGAACCCGCCGCAGCCCGCCGACTGGCGCGTGGACGCGTTGCTGCGCCGGGTGGTGGACGCCGGCGGCGCGGGCGTGCTCGTGCCCTGCGGCCCCGCGACGGGCACCGGGACAGCGCCAGGCTCCGGCGCGCCGGCGGGCACCGGGACCATGGTGGGCACCGGGACCACGACCGGCTCCGAGACCACGACCGATTCCGGGGCCGCGGCGGGGTCCGGGAGCTCGTCGGGATCGGAGGTGTCGCGGGCGACGTTGCTGCTGGCCGACCGGCTCGGCCTGCCGCTGCTCGGCACCGTGGGCGGTGACCCGCTGGAGCTGGTCGTCGCCGCCCGGCTGCTGCTGGCCGAGCCGGAGATCGACCGCGCCCGGCTCGTGCTGGCCGCGCACCGCGCCTTCGACAACCGCACCTGCGCCCCCGAGGACGTGGTGCGCAGGCTGAAAGACCTGCTCGGGGTGCCGGTGGCGCTGCTCGACGACCGAGGGGAGCCGCTGGCGGGGGAGGTCACCGAGCCCGGCGCCGTGCGCGTGGACGAGTTCGTCCCGCAGCGCGTGGCGCTGGCCGGCGGGGTGCTGCTCGCCCATCCGGCGCTGCTGCCGCACCCGGCGCGGCCGACGCTCTGGCTGGTGGCCGAGCTGCGGGGCACGGCGGCGGCGCGGGCCGAGATCGTGCCGCCCGCCCTGGCCGTGGCCGCCGCCGCGGTGCAGCGCTGGCTGCTGGCCCACCGCGTGGAGCTGGAGCGCGACGCGCGGGCCCGTACCGCGCTGCTGGGCGACCTGCTGCGGCTGGACGCCGAGCCCTCGGCCCAGCTGCGCAGGCGGGTGGCCGACGCGGGATGGCAGCTCGGCGGCTGGCACGTCGGCCTGCGCATCGGCGCGGTCCCCGCGCTCGACCTGGTGCCGTGGACGGCCGAGATCTCCCGCGTCCTGCGCGCGGAGGGCGTGGAGGCGGTGGTCGTCGAGCACGGCGAGGGCTGGACGGGCTGGACCACGTTCGCCCAGGAGCCCACGCCCGCGCGGGTCCGCGCCCTGGCGGCCAAGCTGCGCGCCGCCCACAGGAAGCTGAGCGGCTCGATCGCCGACCACATGGGGGTCGGCCGGCCGCACCCCTGGCCGGAGGGGCTGGCCGGCACGGTGGCGGAGGCCACGGACGCCGCCAGGCTCGCCGCGACCCGCCCGGAGGCCGGCTTCTTCCTCCAGGTGGACCAGCTCGGCATGGCGCAGCTCCTGCTGGAGTGGACCAGGACCGACACCTTCGAGCCCGCCGCCCGCGCGCTGCTGGCGCCCCTGCGCGACCAGCCGGGCGACCTCATCCGTACGCTGTCGGCCTACCTGGACGCGGAGTCGTCGATCGCGGAGACCGCCGCCGTGCTGGGGGTGCACCGCAACACCGTGGCGGCCCGCATCGACCGCGTGGAGCGGCTGCTGGGCGTGGACCTCGGCCACCGGGACGAACGCCTGGCCCTCCACCTCGCCTGCCGCACGGTCACCCTGCCCGGCCGCTGACCCCGCCGTCACGGAAGACCGGCGGCGCGACCGAGGAGCGGTGGATGAGCCGGGAGCGCAGGGTGTGCATCTCGCGCGCGGGCTCGG
Source organism: Nonomuraea sp. NPDC050202 (assembly GCF_040656115.1). Classification (NCBI taxonomy): domain Bacteria; kingdom Bacillati; phylum Actinomycetota; class Actinomycetes; order Streptosporangiales; family Streptosporangiaceae; genus Nonomuraea; species Nonomuraea sp. NPDC050202. Next base: position 262,302 of record NZ_JBFALF010000011.1, read on the forward strand.
CCCCGCCGAGGATGTCGAGCAGGACCTGGGCCGCCTTGGCGCCCAGCTCGTGCACCGGCTGCGCGATCATCGTGAGCGGCGGCTCCATCACCGCCGCCCACGCGCTGTCGTCGAACCCGATCAGCGCCACGTCGTCCGGGTACGACAGCCCCGCCTTCCGCAGCGCGCGCAGCGAGCCGGTCATGCCGTCGGTCTCGGAGCAGAACACGGCGGTGACCCGGTCGGGCAGCGCGAGCATGCGGCCGACCTCGGTGACGACGCGCTCCTCGGTCTTCGGCCCGACCATCACGAGCTGCGGGTCGAACGGGATGTGCGCGTCGTCGAGGGCGTCGAGGTAGCCGCGCAGCCGCTCGCCGTCGGTCCACAGGTTGCGCGAGGCCGCCGTCAGCAGCTCGCGCCTGGTGGCCGGCGCCTCGGCCACGGGAGGCCCCCAGACGAAGCCGATGCGCCGGTGCCCGGCGGCGATGAGCACCTCCACCGCCTCGCGGGCGGCGTCGCGGTTGTCGATGACGACGGAGTCGAGGTCGAGCGCGGAGACGGCGCGGTCGACGAGCACGACCGGGATGCCCCGGTCGATGGCGGCCTTGAGGTGCGCGACCTGGTCGCGGCCGAGCGCGGCCGAGGCCACGATGACGCCGTCGACGCGCTTGTCGATGAGCACGTTGGTGGCCGCCACCTCCTCCTGCAGGTTCTCGTACGTGCTCAGCACGATCACGTCGAACCCCCGCGCCCGCGAGGTGTCGGAGACGCCCCGCAGCAGCCCGGCGAAGAACGGGTTGCCGATGTCGGCCACGATGACGCCCAGGGTGTGGCTCACCCCGGTGGACATGCTGCGCGCGAGCGCGTTGGCGCGGTAGCCGAGCTTCTCCGCCGCCGCGAGCACGCGGGCGCGCAGCTCGGGGCTGACGTATCCGTAGCCGCCCAGCGTGCGCGCCGCCGTGGCCCTGCCCACACCGGCCTCCGCCGCCACCTCGGAGATCGTCGGCCCCGCCTGGCCGCGGTCAGTCGGCATGGATCCCGTCCCTTGTCACTGAATCATGCTAGCTACGCGCTGGTACGGCCGTGCCCGAAGGCGCCTTCGACGAAGCACTGCGCGTGCGCCGCCTCCGCGCCCCCGTGCAGCGCCCGCTCGATCGCGGCGGGCGCCGCCGGATGACCGGCGGCCCAGCCGTCGCGCAGCAGCGAGACGGCGAACCCGGCGAGGAAGGCGTCGCCGCAGCCCATCGTGTCCACGATGTCCTCGGCGAGCCAGGCCGGGGCCGACACGGTGACGTTCCCGTCATGGGCGAAGGCGCCGGCCACGCCGCGGGTGCCGAGCGCGAGCCCGGCCCCCCGGCGTACGGCCTCGGCGAGCAGGTCCGCCGTGGCGTCCTCGTCGAGGTGGGAGCAGGACAGCAGCACCAGGTCGGCGTGCGGGCAGACCCGGTCGAGGTAGTCCGGGTCGCGGTACTCCTCCTCGCTGGACAGGTCGAAGCTGACCAGGGGGCCGAGCCCGGCCAGCTTGGGCAGCTCCGGCTCGCTGCGCGAGTAGACGCTGGAGTGCACCAGGTCGAAGCCGCCCAGGTAGCCGAGCAGGTCCGCGTCGAGCGCCAGCGGCTCGCGTACGGTGACGCCGCCGCCGTTCCAGCCCAGGAAGACGCGCTCGCCGTCGTCCACGCGCAGGCGGGAGACGCCGCTCTCGCCCGCGCGGACGACGCAGCGGTCCACGGCCACGCCCTCGGCGGCGATCGCGTCGCGCAGGAACGCCCCGAGCCCGTCGTCGCCGAAGACCCCGAGGTAGGCGGACTCGACGCCGAGCCTGCGGGCGTAGACGGCGACGTTGACGCTGTTCCCGCCGGGGTAGTCGATGCCCCGGTCGACGAACCGGTCGACGATGTTGTCGCCGAAGCCGAGCACTCTCATCGGCTCAGTAGTCCATGACCCGGTAGTAGCGGCGCAGGTCGAGCGAGTGGTCGCGGACCCGCTCCAGGTGCTTGCTGACCCGGCTCATGACGGTGTCGAGCACGAGCGGCGCGAGCAGGCCGCGGAACTCGGGGCTGATCCCGGTGAGCGGGTAGTCGCGGGTGTCGAAGACCGTGACGTCCTTGGAGACGCGCCTGGCGAAGGCCTCGGCGCGGTCGGTCAGGGCGCGGGTCTCGTCCTCGCCCTGGAAGACGATGACGCTGGTGTCCTCCTCCAGCAGCTCCAGCGAGCCGTGGAAGAACTCGGCGCTGTGCACGCGGGTGGTGCGCAGCCACTGCATCTCCTCGAGGATGCACATGGAGTAGAGGTAGGTGAAGCCCCAGAGGTTGCCGCCGCCGATGAGGAAGTAGTAGTCGCTGTCCTTGTGAGCGTCGGCGAACGCGGCGGCCACCGGCTCGGCCTGCCTGGCCACCTCGACGAGGATCTCCGGGATCCCGGCCAGCTCGCCGGCGAGCTTGTCGTAGCCGTCGAACTCGCCGCGGCGCGCCAGCAGCCTGCCCATGAACAGCAGGAGCTGGAAGTCGAACGGCCAGGTCTTGGGCCGGGAGACCAGCGCCGTGTCCACGTTGGCGGCCACGGGCGAGTCGGGGTGGCCGGTGAAGGAGATCGTGTACGCCCCCTTGGACTTGCAGTACTCGATGGCCCGCACGCTGTCGTCGGTCGTGCCCGAGACCGAGGTGAACAGCGCCACCGTGCGCTCGCCCAGCCGGGCGTCACCGGAGGCGATCAGCTCGGCGGCGATCACGGCGCGCACGTCGAGCGCCGAGGCACGCCGGGCGAGGTGCTCGTACGGCCACATCTGCGCGTACGTGCCGCCGGCCCCGACCAGGAGCAGGGTGTCGAACCCCTCGTCCACGAGCCGGTCGACCAGCTCCTCGATCTGAGGGCGCAGGGCCACCGCGCTCGCCACCTGGGAGAGAAATTCCGGCTCGTCGAATCCGAGCATCGTCGCATCCTTTCGCAGAACCCGGCGTCCGCCTGATCGGGACCTGATACCGGTATCACGCGGGGGTCACGTTGGCACAGGCCACCGCGCGGCGTCAACAGCCGTCCGCCGAGATGCCGTTCTGAGCTGCGACTACATCACCTCCCTTCAGGTCACGCGAGGTTAACGAATGAAAGATCTTGGCGAACGGGTCTGGTACCGGTATCAGACGAGCTGTATGGTCGGCCAACACCACGCACCGGTGGAGAAAGGAAGCCCATGCGCCCTCGCGCCCTGCCGACGTTCGCGGCACTCCTCGGGACACTCACGCTGGCCGCCTGCTCCGGCGGCGGAACCACCCAGGCCCCCAAGGCCGACGCCGCCGCCACGCCGGAGTTCTCCGGCACGCTGAGCATCCTCACCAAGTTCGCCGGCGACCCCACGGGCCCCTACTTCGAGAACCTCGCCGCCGCGTACACCAAGCAGCACCCGCAGGTGAAGTTCGAGCTGATCCAGGAGACCGACCAGAGCGTCAAGGACAAGCTCAAGACGCTCACCGCCTCCGACGCGCTGCCCGACATCTACTTCACCTGGACCGGAAACTGGGCCGACAACTACATCCGCGGCGGCCGGGCCGCCGACCTGACCGCGGTGATCGGCCCGGACACCACGTGGGGCAAGACCTTCAGCCCCGGCTCGCTGGCCGCCTTCGCCCGCGACGGCAAGAACTACGGGATCCCGCTGTACGGCAACGGCAAGTTCATGGGATACAGCAAGAGCGCCTTCGACAAGGCGGGCGTCGCCCCGCCCAAGACGTTCGAGGAGCTCATCGCCGCCTGCGGGCCGCTGCGCAAGGCCGGGTACGAGCCCATCGCCTTCGGCAACAAGGACGGCTGGCCGGCCCTGCACTACCTGCAGCAGCTCTTCGCCTACAACGTGCCGGACGCCACGCTGCAGGCCGACTTCGCCCCGGCCACCGCCAAGCTCGACGACCCCGGCTACGTCACCGCGCTCAACCAGTTCAAGACCCTGGTCGACCAGTGCACCGACACCAGGAGCGGCACCAACGGCGTGCTCTACAGCTCCGCCCAGGAGGCGTTCGCCAACGGCAAGGCCGCCATGTACTACCAGGAGATCCTGGAGTTCGACAACGCGACGTCGGCCAAGGTCAAGCCGGACGACTTCGGCATCTTCCAGCTCCCGGTGCCGCGGAACGCGCCCGGAGACGGCACGGTGCTGGAGGGCTCACCGGAGGGTTACCTGATCAACGCCAAGTCGCCCAGGGTCGCGCTCGCGGTGGACTTCATGAAGTTCGCCACCAGCCTGGAGAACGCCAAGACGCTGTCGGCGCCGCCGTACGGGCAGCCCAGCACCGTCGTCGGCGCGGTCACGGAGGAGACCTCCAGCAAGGCCGTCCACGAGGGCGTGCAGCTCGTCAACAAGGCGCCCAAGCTGGCGATCTGGCTCGACACCGTCACCGTCCCCGAGGTGGCCGACGCGTGGCTGGCCGGCGGCGAGGCGCTCATCAGTGGCGGCAAGACGGCGGAGCAGGTGCTCGAAAGTGTCCGCCAGGCCTCGAACGCCGCCAGGTAGGAGCTCCCGCGTGCGCGCCACCCTGCGAAGGACACTCGGGCTCGCGTGGGTCGTCCCCGCCCTCGTGCTGGTCGGAGTGTTCGTCTACCTCCCCCTCGTGCAGAACCTGCAGTTCAGCACGCTGAAGTGGGACATCTACAGCGGCAGCCAGGAGTACGTCGGCCTCGGCAACTACGCCAAGCTGGTCGAGGACCCCGTCTTCTGGTCGTCGCTGGGCAACAACGTGCTGTACGCGGTGGTCTCCATCGTCTTCCAGGTGTTCGGCGCGCTCCTGCTGGCCGCGCTCATCGAGGGCGTGCGGAGCGAGCGGTGGCAGCGCGCGCTGCGGGCGATCTACTTCATCCCGTCGGCGATCTCCCTGACCGTCGCCGGCCTGCTGTTCTACTTCATCTACGAGCCGAACCTGGGGCCGCTCAACCACGCGCTGAAGGCCGTCGGGCTCGGCGAGCTCGCGCAGGCGTGGCTGGGGCAGGAGAGCACGGCCATGTCGTCGATCATCGCGATGAGCCAGTGGCAGGGCTTCGGCTACTCGACGCTGCTGTTCGCGGTGGCGATCCAGCGCATCCCGGCGGAGATCTACGGCGCCGCCGCCATCGACGGCGTCGGCGCGGTCGGCCGCTTCTTCCGGATCACGGTGCCGCTCGTGCGGGAGATGACCGGGCTCATGGCGATCGTCACGCTCTCCGGCGCGTTCCAGGTGTTCAACGAGGTCATGGTGATGACGGCCGGCGGCCCGGACAACTCGACGCAGGTGCTGGGCACCTGGCTGTACCGCAGCGGGTTCGTGCGCAACAACTTCGGGTACGCCGCCGCGATCGCGACTGTGCTGTTCGTGATCACGCTCGGCGTGGCGGTGGCGCAGCTCTGGGTCACCCGCAGGAGAAGGGTGGAATGGTGACGCGCCTGAGCTTCCTCGGGGTGATCGCCCGCGTGTTCATGTGGGCGTTCCTGCTGGCCCTGGCCGTGGTGGTGCTCTACCCGCTGCTGTGGATGACGCTCAACGGGTTCAAGACCAACGCCGAGCTGTTCGGCGACCCGTTCGCGCTGCCGCTGGACTGGAGCTTCGGCAACTACGCCAAGGCGTGGAACCGCGGCGTCAGCGACTACCTCACCACCAGCGTGCTCGTCACGGTGACCTCGACCGTCGCCACCGTGTTCATCAGCGCGTGGGCCGCCTACGGGCTGACGCGCGTGGACGTCCCGCTGAACAGGACGCTCACGGCGGTCGTGCTCGGCGGCCTGATGCTCGCCCCGACCGTGGCGCTGGTGCCGCTGGTGAAGCTGTTCCAGGCGATGGGGCTGTACAACACGTTCTGGGCGCTGCTCATCCTCTACACCGCCTTCCGCATCCCGTTCACCACGTTCCTCATCAGGGCGTACATGATCGACCTGCCGCGCGAGGTGGACGAGGCCGCCGAGATGGACGGCGCGGGCCGGTGGACGGCGTTCTGGCGGATCATCCTGCCGATGTGCAAGCCCATCCTCACCTCGACGGTGCTGCTGCACATCCTGTTCACCTGGAACGAGTACCTGTTCGCGATGATCTTCACCAGCGGCTCCGGCGTGCAGACCCTGCCCGTCGGGCTGACGAGCCTGATGAGCAAGCACGGCACCGACTACCCGGTGGTGTTCGCCGGGATGGTGATCGCCGCGCTGCCGGTGGTGCTGCTGTTCTTCCTCGGCCAGCGCTACATCGTCAAGGGCCTCGCAGATGGGATCGGCAAATGATCGAGCCTGCCCGTTTCACCGGATCGAACTTCGCCTACCAGCATCTGCCGTTCGACCGCTTCCTCGACGACATGGCCGACCTCGGCCGGGAACGGCTGGAGCTGTGGGGCATCGCGCCGCAGCTCCACGTCCCCGAGCTGAGCGACGCCGGGGCGCGGGCCATCCGCCGCCGCGCCGGGTCGCGCGGCATGACCGTCGCCTGCCTCACGCCCGAGCAGGTGATGTACCCGGTCAACCTGGCCTCCCCGGACATCGGGCTGCGGGCGCGCAGCGTGGCGATGTTCCGCCGCGCCGCCGAGCTCTGCGCCGAGCTCGGGGCGGAGCTGCTGCTGCTCACGCCGGGGCGCGGCTTCGAGGACGAGCCGGTGGCGGCCGCCTGGCGCCGCTCGGCCGACGCGATCGGCGAGATCACCGCGTACGCCGGGACGCTCGGCGTGACGTGCGTGCTGGAGGCGCTGCAGCGCGTCGAGTCGAACCTGGTCAACGACTCACGGGCGCTGGCCAGGATGATCGGCGAGATCGGCGCGCCGAACCTGGGCGCCGTGCTGGACACCGTGGCCATGGCCGTGGCCGGCGAGAGCGTGGACGACTACTTCGACGCGCTCGGCGACCGCGTACGGCACGTGCACCTCATCGACGGCCGGCCCGCCGGGCACCTGACGTGGGGCGACGGGGAGCTGCCGCTGGCCGGCTTCCTGGAGGCGCTGGACCGGCGGGGGTATCGCGGGCTCATGACGTTCGAGCTGTTCGGGGACGGCACGTACGCCATGGCGCCGCGGGCCGCCGTGGAGCGCTGCCTGGACGCGTGCCGCGGCTTCACCGGCTGAGATCGATCCCGCCACCGCGCTCGGCCGAGGGCCGCAGGCGCGTGAGGGCGTAGTGGCCGGTCCTGTGTTCCGGGCCGACCACTACGCCCTCTGGAGGTGGGGCCTGCCGCACGCACACCCTCTTCGAGCACATCACGCCCCCTCTTCACGCCCCCATCTTCTGAGGACATCAGGCGCAACCGTGGAGCAGGCTTTTACCATCCGATGCCTGCGGCGGGCCGTCAGGGCGATCGTTCCGCCTCCGGCCAGTGCGGGCGCAGCCGGGACCAGGCGAGCAGGACGTGCACCCGGTCGGGCAGGCCGAGCTTGGCCAGGATGCTCGACACGTGCACCTTCACCGTGTACCGGCTGATGACCAGCCGCGCCGCGATCTCGTCGTTCGACAGGCCCAGGGCGATCAGCCCGCACACCTCGCGCTCGCGCCCGGTCAGCCGCCCCGCCGCCGCCAGCAGCAGGCGGTCCTCCTCGGTGGGCAGCATGGGCTGCAACGCCTCGATCATCCGGGTCGTCGCCTCGGGCGCCAGCACCGACTGGCCGGAGGCGACGATCCGGATGCCGTCACGGATCCGCTCCCCCGGCGCGTCCTTCAGCAGGAACCCGCTGGCCCCCGCCTGGAGGCCCGCGTAGACGTAGCTGTCCAGGTCGTACGTGGTCAGGATCAGCACCCGGGACGGCCCGCCCCGCGCCACGATGCGGCGGGTGGCCTCGATGCCGTCCATGCCAGGCAGCCGGATGTCCATCAGCACCACGTCCGGCTCGTGCGCGGCGGCGGCCTCGACGGCGGGACGGCCGGTGGCGCCGTCGAACAGGGTCACCCGCAGCCGGAACTCCCCGTACGCCCCCGGCCGCTCCGGCTCCACCTCGACCAGCGGCTGCGCGTTCGGCCTGCCGAGCAGCTGCTCCCGCTCCGTCACCGCCGGCGCCCCGTCAGGCACCGGGGGCGCGAACCACGGCGACAGCCCGCCCGCGGTGAACGCCCCGGCCGTCGCGACCACGAACGCGACGGTGCACGCCCCGGCCATCCCCCGCCGCGACAGCGCCGCTCCCGCCAGGGCCCCGATCAGGGCCACCGCGGCGCAGGCGAAGGCCGCGTACACGACCACCTCCCACAGCGGCGCCCCCGGCACCAGCAGGTCGAACGGCAGCACCGACCGCTCGCCACCGGCCCGCACCTCCAGCTCGTGCGGGCCCACCCGCTCCGCCCGCAGGACCACCGGGTACATGCCCGGCCCGCCCTCCCGCACCTCGGCGGCGCCGGACGAGGAGCGGCCCGTCCCTGCGGAGCGCGGCGTCAGCTCGACCCTGCCGCCCCGCCCGGCGTCGTGCGCCACCACGTCCACCTGCAGCGGGGCGGGCACCTGCAGGCCGGACCGCACCACCACCGTCAGCTCCATGCCGGCGATGGTCTGGGCGAAGCGCGCGTCGGCCTCGCCGCTGCGGCCGTGCGCCAGGGCGGGAGCCGCCCAGGCGAGCACGGCCGCCAGCGCGAGCAGGGCGGGGATCAGGCGTTTCAGCACGGGTCCGAGCGTAGGGACGGGCCTGTGCCCGGCACATCGCGCGCGGGCACTGACCTGCCTAGTTCCAGGGAACTACGCCGTCACGGCCCTCGATCGAGCCACACCGTGCAGCCGCTCGGCGTCCGCCACGCCACCCGCACGCCGCTCGGCTTCCGCCACGCCGCTCGGCTTCCGCCACGCCGCGCCGCTTCTGCCACGCCACCCGCACGCCGCGCCGCTTCCGTCACGCCACCCGCACGCCGCGCGGGCCGTACCCGAGCTCTGGCCGGCGCTCAGCCGCGCAGGAGGAGCAGCGGCACCGGCCGGCCGGGCTCGTGGCCGTGCGGGACCGCCGCGAGGGCGTCGGCCAGGGCCGCGCCGTTGAGGAACGCCGGGCGGTCGCCGCCGAGAGCCCGCACGCCGGGGCCGTCCCAGACGACCGGGACGATGCGGGTGCGACCGGCGGGCACCGGGAGCCGGGAGGTCAGCGGAGCCTGCGGCAGGTCGCCGAGCGCGCGGCCGGACAGCCCCGCGAGGAGCGGGCCGAGCAGGGTGTGCGCGGCGGCCAGTGCGGCGAACGGGTTGCCGGGCAGGCCGACGACGTACGGGCCGCCGCGCGGCCGGGCGAGCAGGGCGGGGTGACCCGGACGGCACGCGACCGAGTCGACGACCCAGCGGGCGTCGCGTTCGGCGAGCAGGCGGCGCAGCCCGTCGGTGACGCCGACCGACGTCGATCCGGTGACCACGACGACCTCGGCGCCGGCCGCCGACTCCACCGCCTCGGCCAGCGCGGAGACGGGCTGGTCGGGCACGTGGACGAGGCCGTCGAGGCGGCCTCCCAGTTCGGCGATGAGCGGCGGCAGCAGCGGGCCGAGCGCGTCGCGCACCCGTCCTGGCCCGGGCAGGCCGTGATGGGCCAGCTCGTCCCCGGTGACGATCGCCCGGACGGCGGGCGCGCGGTGGACCAGCAGCTCGTCGTAGCCGCAGGAGGCGGCCAGGCCGAGCAGCGCCGGGCCCACCGGGGTGCCGGCAGGCGCGAGGCGCGTGCCAGCGGGCGCGTCCTCCCCGGTGTACCGGATGTGCTTGCCACGCGCCAGGCCGGGAGCGGCGACCCGGCCGTCACGAGCCGCGCCCGGCTCATCGCGACCTCCGGCCTGGCCGTCACAAGCCGCGCCCGGCTCGCCGCGACCTCCGAGCTGGCCGTCAGGAGCCTCGCCTGGCTCGTCGGGGCCGGTGACGCGGCCGTCGCGGACGGCGGCCGACTCGACCGGCAGCACCGCCCAGGTGCCGGGAGGGACGACGGCCCCGGTCGAGATCTCCACGGCGTCCCCGGCCGCCAGCCGCCGGCCCGTCCACGGCCGGCCGGGCCGGGCGCTGCCGACGATCGTCCACGGCCCGGCGCCCGACACGGCGAAGCCGTCCATGGCGGAGGTGTCGAAGGCCGGTAGCGGCGTCGCCACGACGAGGTCCTGCGCGAGTGTGAGGCCCGACGCCTCGCCGAGGGCCACCCGCACGGGCGGCGCAGGCTCGGCCGCCGCGTGCGCGAGCTGTCTCGCCATCGCCCAGGCGACGTCCCGTCGGGTTTCTTGATCGGCTGCCGTGACCACGCCTCACGTTCCCATCCGCGGCTCGCTACCCGCAAGTCGGCCCACCGGCCCTGCCCCGGTACCTCGGCCAGACGGGCTTGACAGATACCACCAAGTGGTATTGATTAGCCCTCACACATACCCCCTATGGGTACATGAACCCCATGTCCACACCATCCCCCCGGCGCTGGACCGCCCTGGCCCTGATCGCCACGGCCCAGTTCATCGTGATCATGGACACGTCGATCATCGGCGTGGCACTGCCCCGCATCCAACAGGACCTCGGCTTCTCCCAGGAAACCTGCCCTGGGTCTTCAACGCCAACGTCGTCGCCTTCGGCGGCCTCCTCCTGCTGGGCGGCGCCTGGATCCCCATCGTCCTGCCCGCCAGCCTGCTCGCCGCCCTCGGCATGTCACTGGCCTTCATCCCCTCCCTCGGCACCGCCATCTCCTCCGCCCGCCCCGAGGAAGGCGGCCTGGCCTCAGGCATCGTCAACACCAGCTACCAGGTCGGCTCCGCCCTCGGCCTGGCCGCGATGACCGCCGTGGCCTCGGCCAACGGCGCCGACCAGCTCGGCGACCTGCCCGCCCTCACCACCGACTTCTCCGCCGCCTTCGCCGGAGCCGCCACCATCGCCCTCGCCGGCGCCCTGATCGCCGCAGCAACCCTGCGCACCCGCACCGGCACGCCCACCGACGAGCTCACCGCCTCCCGCGGCTGACACCTCGTCGGCCACCGCCGATCGGCGCCCCCGTGCAGGATCGTCCGAGGACCGACGCGACGGCGCCCCGGCTCCCGTTGACGGAGCCGGGGCGCCGTCGCGTCACAGACATGACGCGCTCACGTACGAGAAAGGCTGCGGCTCGACAGCCAGGCCCGCCAGCCGCCGTACTTCGTGATGTCCTCGCCCGCCGACGCCGCCTCCTGGGTGCAGCCGAACCCCACAGCCCAGCGGCCGTCGGAGAGCTCCACCCGTCCCAGCGTCATGGGCGCGGGCAGGCTCGCCAGGAACCGCCCCAGCGCCCCCTCGGAGATCAGCCAGACCTCGCCCTCGACGGGCGCGCCGCCTTCGAAGCCGACCCTCGCCAGCCCCGGCTTCCGCGGCACGGTGTCGAGGGCGCGCAGGGCGTAGGCGGCGGAGGTCCGCGCGGGCCGGTCCCACCGGGCGCCGAGGTCGCGCAACTCGTGTTCGAGCGGCTGGCCTGCCAGGTGGGCGCCGACCACGAAGAGCTCGACGGCCCGGACGCCGCCGTCCGCGATCGCCGCCGGCCACGGCAGCGGCCCGGTGGGGAGCGGCGGGGCGCCTCCGGCGTACTCCGCGGGGGGCTCCGGCTGGACGGCGACCAGGCGGGCCAGGTCGAGCGCGACCGCGTCGTGGAACGGGCGGGCCAGGACGGTGACGCCGAACTGGGCGATCCCCCGGTCAGGGCCCTCGTCCACCGTGCCGGTCGGCACCGCGACCGCGCACAGGTCGAACAGGTTGCAGAAGTTCGTGTACGTGCCGACGCGCGAGTTGACCGCCACCGGCTCGGCGGCGACCTCGGCCACGGTGGGATGGCAGGGCGCCGTCGGCACGAGCAGCGCGTCGAAGCCGCCGAACAGCCCCATGCACTCCTGCCGCAGCAGCTCCAGGCGCGCGACGTCGCGTACCAGGCTCGGCGCGGAGACCTTCCCCGCCCGGCTGATGATCGCGCCGACCGTGGGGTCGACGTCGTCCGGGTGGGCGTCCACGAACTCGCCGACGGCGGCGTGCCGCTCGGCGACGAGCGCGCCGTCGTAGAGCAGCCGGGCCGCGGCCAGGAACGGCTCGATCCGGATCGGCTCCACCACGGCCCCCGCCTCCCGCAGCCGCGCCACGACGCCCTCGAAGGCGTCGGCCCAGCCGGGGTCCATGGCCGGCAGCTCGTCGGGGACGGCCACGCGGGCGGTCGCGGGCGCGGCCAGGGGCGCGCCGGCCGGCCAGGGCCGCGTCCCCGGGCCGCCGGCCATCGCGGCCATGGCGGCCCCGGCGGTGCCGAGGTCCCGCGCCATGATCGTGACCGCGTCGTACGAGCGGCACGCCGGCACGACCCCCGCCACGGACACCGTGCCGAGGGTCGGTTTGATCCCCACGATGCCCTGGAACGCGGCGGGGACCCGGCCGGAGCCGGCGGTGTCGGTGCCGATCGCGAGGTCGGCCAGGCCGAGCGCCACCGCGACCGCCGAGCCCGAGCTCGAACCGCCCGACACGAACGACGGCCGGCGGGCGTCACGCACCCCTCCGTACGGGCTGCGCTGCCCGACCAGGCCGGTGGCGAACTGGTCGAGGTTCGTCACCCCGACGACGGTCGCACCGGCGGCCCGCAGCCGTGCCACCGCCTGCGCGTCGGCCGCCGCCGGGCCGGAGGCGAAGGCGGGGCAGGCCGCGGTGGTCGGGAAGCCCGCCACGTCCACGTTGTTCTTCACGGCCAGCCGGAGCCCCGCCAGCGGCCCGGTGGCCACCGCCAGCTCGGCCGCCACGTCGGCCTCGTCGCGGTGGGCGATGAACACCTCCGGCCGCCGCCCGCGCAACACCTCGCGGGCGCCCCCGCCCGGCACCTCGCGGGCATCCCCGCTCAGCACCTCGCGGGCGCCCCCGCCCAGCACCTCACCGCCGCCTCCGCTGAGCACCTCGCGGGCATCCCCGCTCAGCACCTCGCGGGCGCCCCCGCGCGGCCGCTCGCCGGCGCTCATGCGAGCGGCCCCAGCACGACGAGGCAGTCACCGGGAGCGACCTGGGTGCCCGCGGCGGCACGCACCTCGGTCACGACGCCCGCGGCCGGCGCCGCCAGGTACGTCTCCATCTTCATCGCCTCGAGCGCCACCAGCGTCCGCCCCTCCTCGACCACGTCGCCCACGGCGACCTCCACCTTCCACACGTTCGCCACGAACGGCGCGTCCAGCCGCGCGCCGCCCTCCGGCACGACGACCTCGGCGGGCGCGGCCGTCTCGACGGCCGCCGCCTGCTCGGCCCGGGTGAACTCGCCCGCCTCCTCCCAGGCCCGCCGCTCGGCGGCGAACGCCGCCGCCTGCCTGGCCCGGAACGCGGCGATCGATCCGGCGTTGTCCGCCAGGAAGCGCTCGTGGGCGGCCAGCGAGAACGACCCGTCGGCGGCGTCGAGGGTCGTCCGGCCGGCGGCCAGGTCGGCCCGCAGGTCGAGCAGCTCCTCCGCCGAGACCGGATACCAGCGGATCCGGTCGAAGAACCGCAGCAGCCACGGGTCCTCGCCGGGCTCCGGGTGGGTGCGCCACACCTGGGTGGTGCGGCCCACGAACTGGTAGCCGCCGGGGCCCTCCATGCCGTAGACGCACAGGTAGGCGCCGCCGATGCCGACGGAGTTCTCCGCCGTCCAGGTACGGGCGGGGTTGTACTTCGTGGTGACCAGCCGGTGCCGCGGGTCGAGCGGCGTCGCCACCGGAGCGCCCAGGTACACGTCCCCCAGGCCGAGCACGAGATACTCGGCGTCGAACACCGTGCGGTAGACGTCGTCCACGCTGTCGAGCCCGTTGACGCGGCGGATGAACTCGATGTTCCACGGGCACCAGGGCGCGTCGTCGCGCACCCCGGCCATGTACCGCTCGATGGCCTCCCTCGTCGCCGGATCGTCCCAGCTCAGCGGCAACCGCACCGTACGGCTCGGCACGACCAGGTCCGCGGTGCGCGGCAGCGTGGCCTCCAGCTCGGCGAGCAGGCCGAGCAGGCGGGGCACCGGCAGCACCTGCGGATCGACGTGCACCTGCAGGGAGCGGATGCCGGGCGTCAGGTCGAGCACGCCGGCCGGGGCGAGCTCGGCCAGCGCCGTGTGCAGCGCGTGGACGCGGGCGCGGAGCGCGAGGTCGAGCACGAGGTCGCCGTACTCCACGAGGACGCTGTCGTCGCCCTGCCGCCGGTACGTCACCGCCGGCCCGTCGTTCCCGTCGAGCCTGCGCAGCACGCCGTCGTCGAGGTCTCCGCCCGGCACGAGTACGGGCAGGTCGAGCGAGCGCGGCGGCACGGATCCGGCGGCACGCACCGGGACGAACGAGACCGTGTCGCCCGGCCTGAGCTGGCCCAGCTTCCACCGCTCGCCCGACACCACCGTGACCGGGCAGACGAAGCCGCCGAGGCTGGGGCCGTCGGGGCCGAGCAGGATCGGGGTGTCGCCGGTGAAGTCCAGGGCGCCGACCGAGTACGGCGTGTCGTGGATGTTGGAGGGGTGCAGGCCGGCCTCGCCGCCGTCGCGCCGCGCCCAGGCCGGTTTCGGGCCGGCCAGGCGGACGCCGGTGCGCGCCGAGTTGAAGTGCACGCTGTAGCGGGTGGCGTAGAGCTGGGCGATGTCGTCCCTGGTGAAGAAGTCGGGCGCGGCGTGCGGGCCCTCGGTGACGCCGAGCTCCCAGTGGTCGCCGAAGCGGGGGCGGCGCTCGGCGGGGACGGGCCCGGACGGCGCTCCGGAAGGCGTGCCGGTGCGGAGCACGTCGCCGGGGCGCAGCGCGCGTCCGCCGTGACCGCCGAAGCGGCCCAGGGTGAAGGTGGCCGCGCTGCCGAGGTACGGCGGCACGTCCAGGCCACCCGCGAAGGCGACGTAGCTGCGCAGGCCGGCGGTGGCGTCGCCGACGTGCAGGGTGGCCCCGGCCGGCACCACCACGGGCTCCCACATCGGGACGGGAGCGCCGTCCACGGTGACCGTCGCGGGCGCACCGGTGACGCACACCAGCGTGTCGTGGCTGACCTGGAGGGTGGGGCCGCTCGCGGTGCACTCCAGGCCGGGCGCGTTCTCGTCGTTGCCGAGCGCGAGGTTGGCCAGCCGCAGCGAGCGGTCGTCCATCGCCCCGCTCGGCGGCACCCCGACCTGCCAGTAGCCGACGCGTCCTTCGGCGTCCTGGACGGTGGTCATCAGGCCGGCGCGCACGACGGTGACCCGCGGCTCGGGGTCGCCGACGCCGGCGAGGGTGCCGGTGGTGTGCGTCGCGGCCCTGAACTCCGCGATCCCGACCGCGGCGCGCAGCAGGCCGAGGTTGACCTCGATCCCGTCGGCCCGGGTCGTGGCGAGGGCCTGCCCGAGGCGGTCCAGGGCCTCCTCGCGGCTGCGGCCGGTGGCGATCACCTTGGCGAGCATCGGGTCGTAGGCGGTGGACACCTCGGTGCCGGTCCCGGCCCAGCCGTCGACCCGGATGCCCTCCCCTGACGGCAGCTCCACCCGGGTCAGCACGCCGGCGCTCGGGCGGAAGCCGGCGGCCGGGTCCTCGGCGTACACGCGCGCCTCGACGGCGTGCCCGGACACCGGCACGGCGCCGGTCGCCAGGTGCGGCGCGAGGAACGAGTCGTCGCCGCCGGCCAGGCGCAGCATCCACGCGACCAGGTCGACGCCGGTCACCTGCTCGGTGACGGGGTGCTCCACCTGGAGGCGGGCGTTGACCTCCAGGAAGGAGAGCTCCTCGCGCTCGGCGTCGTAGACGAACTCCACCGTGCCGGCCGAGCGGTAGCGGATCGACGCGGCCAGGTCGCGCGAGGTGCGGTGCAGCCGCTCGCGCACGTGGCCGGGCAGCGCCGGCGCGGGCGCCTCCTCCACGACCTTCTGGTTGCGCCGCTGCAGCGAGCAGTCGCGGTCGCCGAGGGTGACGACGCCGCCCGCGCCGTCGCCGAAGAGCTGCACCTCGACGTGGCGGGCGCGCTCGACGTACCGCTCGGCGAAGACGCCGGCGGAGCCGAAGCTGCGCAGCGCGAGGCCGGTCACCCGGTCGTAGGCGGCCCGCAGCTCCCGCGGCGTGCGGCACACCGTCATGCCGATGCCGCCGCCCCCGCCGGTGGCCTTGAGCATGACGGGGTATCCGATGGCAGCCACCTCCGCCACCGCGTGGTCGGCGTCCGCCAGCAGGCCGGTGCCGGGGAAGACCGGCACCCCTGCGGCCACCGCCACCTCACGGGCGGTGTGCTTGTCGCCGAAGGTGCGCAGGTGGGCGGGCGCCGGGCCGACGAACGCCAGCCCGGCGCCCTCGACGAGCTCGGCGAAGCCGGCGTCCTCGGCCAGGAACCCGTACCCCGGGTGGATCGCGTCCGCGCCGCTCTCCTTGGCGGCGCGCAGGACCGCCTCCGCGTCGAGATACGACTGCGCGGGCGCCGCCGGGCCCAGCAGGACGGCCTCGTCGGCGAGCCGGACGTGCGCGGCGGCCCGGTCGATCTCGGAGAACACCGCGACCGTGCGCAGGCCGAGCTCCCGGGCGGTGCGGATGATCCGGCAGGCGATCTCGCCGCGGTTGGCGATCAGCAGCGTGCCGGGTGTACGCCTCGGCTCAGGCACCGGCATACACCACCATCTGAGCGCGGCTGGGGTCGAAGCCGTTGCAGGGGTTGTTGATCTGGGGGCAGTTGGAGACGACGACGAGGGTGTCCTTCTCGGCGCGGAGCGCGAGGGACAGGCCGGGGGCCGAGATGCCGTCCACGATGCCGAGGGCGCCGTCGGGGTCGACGGGCACGTTCATGAACCAGTTGACGTTGGAGACCTGGTCGCGCTTGCCCATGCCGTACTTGGACAGCTCGGCGAGGAAGTTGTCGGCGCAGGCGTGCTGGGCGTAGGTGTGGTGGCCGTACCGCAGGGTGTTCGACTCGCGGGAGCAGGCGCCGCCCAGGGTGTCGTGCCGGCCGACCTCGTCGGCGACCACGGTGAGGAGCGGCTCGGACTCGTTGTCGCGCAGCACGCTGCCGGTGGTGAGGAAGATCGTCTCCTGCTCCTGCAGCGTCGCCTGGGCGCTGTAGGCGCGCCAGGTGCGGTGGGCGTCGTAGGCGAGGAAGTCGACGGCCTGGTTGCCGTCGAGGTCGACGATGGCGAGCACCTGCCCGCGCCGGAGCACCCGCGACCAGGGGGCGTGGGGCGGGACGGTCTCCCGGTGCAGCTCGGCCCCGAACGCGTCGGTGTTCACAGTGCCCTGCCCTTCCGGTGGTCGGCGGTGTTCTCGAAGGCGCGCCGGCCCTCGGGCGTGGCGCTCCACTGGGGGTCCTCGGGCGCCGTCACCCGGTCCCGCCAGGCGAGGATCTCCAGCGGGGTGACGGTGTACTCGGGGCGCGGATCGAGCGGGTGGGCGGCGTTCGCGAGGAGGACGACGAGCGGGAGCTCGGTGCGCAGGGTGAGGCTCGTGCCGGCGCCGGCCGATCCCTGCCACTCGGGCCGCCCCTCGGCGTCGATGCGCACGCCCTGGAAGAAGGAGATCGACGGGGGCAGGTCCCGCCGTTCGAGGCCGTTCTTGGCGCCGGCGAGGGCGAGCAGCTCCCGTCCGGCGGGGCTGGGGCCCTGGGGTGAGCCGTCGCCGTAGCGCCGCTCGTTCCTGGCGCGCGTGGAGGCGCCGTACAGGGTGTCGTGCCGCCCCGAGCCGTCCGTGAGCACGGTCGCCAGGACCCGGGCCTGGTCGCTGAGCAGCAGGTACGACTCGCCGGCGTACACCTGCCACTGCACCTTGACGGTGTCGGCGACGTTGAGCCGCTCCCACGGCATGCCGGCGTGGAACAGCAGCAGCGACGCGCAGGCGTCGCCGTCGGGGTCGGTGAGCCGGATCGCGGTGCCGGCCGCGAGAACGCGGTGGGCGTAGCCGCCCGCGGGGACGCGGTCCGCCCAGACGATCTCATCGGCGGCGACTCCGTCGGGCGGGTCCGCCCAGCGCGAGGCCGGCACGGTCGGCGCGGTGTGGACCGCGGTGCCCTCCTGGGCCCGGGCGTGGGCGCGCGCACCTGCGGTGGTGGCGGTCCCGTTCTGGAGTGTGGTCACGACGCTCCTCGTAATTTCTGTCGCTCGACAGAAATGCTGTGCGGCATCGCGAACGCTCATGGGTCAGGCCGGTAAATCCCGTGTTAAGCGGGGCTCACGCGGGCCTCGCGCCTGAAGTGATCAGGCCGCACGGTGAGTTTTGCGTTACGGCAGATGAACGCCGGCGTCATGAGGCGGAAACGACGGGCCCGTACATATCGGTCAACCGACAGAAATTCGAGCGCCCGGAGACCCGATGGACGTCACCGCCACTCCCCCGCCGCCCACCGACGAAGCCGCGCTGCGGACCTTCGGCTACCGCCAGGAGCTGCACCGCAGCATGGGCAGGTACGCCTCCTTCGCCGCGGGCTTCTCCTTCATCTCCGTGCTCACCACGGTCTTCCAGTTCTTCGCCATCGGGTACTCCTTCGGCGGCCCCGCCTTCTTCTGGACCTGGCCGATCGTGCTGGCCGGGCAGCTCCTGGTCGCGCTCTGCTTCGCCGAGCTGGCCGCGCGCTACCCGATCTCCGGCTCCATCTACCAGTGGTCCACCCGGCTGAGCACGCCGGCGTTCGGCTGGTTCGCGGGATGGATCATGATCCTCGGGCAGATCGTCGTCATCGCCGCCGCGGCGCTCGCCCTTCAGGTGGTGCTGCCCTCGATCTGGCCGGGCTTCCAGCTCGTCGGCGGCGACCCCGCGCCGACCACCGCCACGGGCGCGGCCAACGCCGCGATCCTCGGCCTGATCCTGCTCGCGCTCACCACGGCCGTGAACGTCATCGACAACCGCGTCCTGGCCCGGGTCAACAGCATCGGCGTCACCACGGAGATCATCGGCGCGGTGCTCATCATCGTGCTGCTGTTCACCCACGCCGAGAACGGCCCCGGCGTCACGTTCAGCACCGGCGGTCAGGGCGGGGCCATCGGCGCGCTGCTGGTCGGCTCGTTCACCGCCGCGTACGTGCTCATCGGGTTCGACAGCGCCGGCGAGCTGAGCGAGGAGACCCGCAACCCCCGCCGGGTCGCCCCGCGCACCATCCTGACGGCGCTCACGGCGGCCGGGCTGCTCGGCGGGCTCATCATCTTCGCCGGCCTGCTCGCCGCGCCCAGCCTGACCGACGGGCGGCTGGCCACCGAGGGCCTGTCGTACGTGCTCACCAGCAGCCTGGGCGACTGGGTGGGCAAGCTGCTGCTGGCCGACGTGGTGGTGGCGATCGCCGTGGCGACCATGGCGATCCAGACCGCGGCCACCAGGATGTTGTTCTCCATGGCCCGCGACGGGGTGGTCCCCTTCTCCGGCGCGCTGTCCAGGGTCTCGCGGCGCACCGGCATGCCGACCGGCCCCGCGCTGGTCACCGGGGCGCTGGCGGCCGCGATCCTGCTGCTCAACTTCGCCTCCCCCGAGGCGTTCCTGGCCATCGGCACCACCTGCATCGTGCTGCTCTACCTGGCGTACGCGATGGTCACGGGCCCGCTGCTGGTTCAGCGGCTGCGCGGCGCGTGGCGGGGCGGGGCGCCGGCCGGGACCGCGGAGGACGGGACGCCGCTGTTCAGCATGGGCCGCTGGGGACTGCCGGTCAACGCGCTGGCCCTCTGCTACGGGCTGGCGATGTCGGTGAACCTGGCCTGGCCGAGGGCCGAGGTGTACGCCCCGATCACCGGCCACTGGTTCTTCCAGTGGTTCACCCTGATCTTCCTCGCGGCGGTCGTCGCCCTGGGCCTGCTCTACCGGCGGCTACGCCAGACCGGCGTGGCCGGCGGGCGGTTGCCGGTCGCGAACACCGGCCAGGCGTAGCGCCGCGTCGGCGGTGGCGGCCGCCAGCGTCTCGACGGCGGTGGCGGCCAGCTCGCCCGGGGTGTCCCTGCGGATCAGGATGACGCCCTCGATCAGCGCGAACAGCAGGTCGGTGCGGAGCGCGCGGTCCCCGGGAGCCAGCGCCGCCCCGGCGGAGGTGGCCGCCAGCAGCTTCCCGTACACGTCCTTGAGCTCCTCACGCATCCGCCGGAACCCGGCGAACCGCTCCGTACGCACCTCGGGCAGCAGGTAGAGCGCGCCCAGGTTGTACGGCCCCGAGCACAGCAGCCCGGCGTCCCGATGGCACAACTCCCACAGCCGCTCCTCCGCCGTGGCGCCGGACAGGGCGCGCGCGGCCTCCAGGGACGGCCGCACCGTGCTCTCCAGCAGCTCGGCGAGGATGTCCTCCTTGCCGTCGAAGTAGTGGTAGATCGACGCCTGCCGGATCCCGGCCCGCTCGGCCAGCGCCCGCGTCGTGGTGGCGGTGTAGCCGTGGGTGGTGAACAGCTCGGCCGCCGCCGTCAGGATCTCCTCGCGCGGGCTCAGCCCGCTCCGCGGGCGCGCCACGGCGCGCGGCCTGCCTACTTTACGCACGGTGGAAGGGGCGGTCACCGCACGATCGTCGCACACCCGCGCCCGGCCCCGCCGCGTGCCCGCCGGCGACCCGGCCGCGGCACCCGGCACGTCACCGGTGCCCGCCGGCGACCCGGCCGCGCCGCCCAACGGGTCACCGGTGGCCGCCGGCGGCGCCGAACCACCGTGGCAGCCTGTCGAGCAGCTCCTGCTGATCGTCACCGGCCCACGCGACGTGGCCGTCCGGCCGCAGCAGCACGGCGGGCACGTCCAGCTCCTCGGCGGCGTCGCTCACGTGGTCGACCCGATCCGCCCAGCCCGCCACCGAGAGCCGGCCGGTCCCGTCGAGCAGCAGGCCGCGGCCCCCGCGCATCAGCTCGTACAGGCGCCCTCGCTTCAGCCGCACGTCCCGCATCCGCCGGCCGAGCAGGTGGTGGCCCTCGCCGAAGTCGTAGCGCACCCCGATGGCGGTGATCTTCTCGATCAGGTGCCGGTGCACCTCCTCGAAGTCCATCAGCTCCGACAGCAACCGGCGCACCGCCCGGGGCCCCGGCTCGGTGGACAGCAGCGCCATCTGCGCGCGCGTGTTGTCCAGCACGTCGGCGGCCACCGGGCGCCGCTCGGCCTGGTAGCTGTCCAGCAGGCCCTCCGGCGCCCAGCCGCCGAGCTCGGCGGCCAGCTTCCAGCCGAGGTTGACCGCGTCCTGGATGCCGAGGTTGAGCCCCTGCCCGCCGACCGGCGGGTGGATGTGCGCCGCGTCCCCGGCCAGCAGCACCCGGCCGACCCGGTAGCGCTCCGCCAGCCGGGTGGCGTCGCCGAAGCGGGACAGCCAGCGCGGTTCGCGCGCGCCGAAGTCGGTGCCGGCCCACACCCGTAGCTGCCTGCGGAACTCCTCAAGAGCCGGCGGGACCGCGCGGTCCTCGGCCAGCCCCTCGGCGGGCACGCCCACACGGTACACCCCGTCCCCGAGCGGTATGGCGCCGAACACGAGCTGGGTCTTGCGGACCTCCGCGACGACGGCGGCGATCGTCTCCGGATCCTCGGTCAGCTCCATCTCGCCCAGCAGCGTCTCGGTCGTGGCGGGCTCGCCCGGGAAGGCGACGCCGAGCAGCTTGCGCACCGTGCTGCGGCCGCCGTCGCAGCCGACGAGGTAGCGCGAGCGCAGCCGCGTGCCGTCGGCCAGCTCGGCGCTCACCCCGTCCTCGTCCTGGCTCAGCCCGACCAGCGCGCAGCCGCGCCGGATGTCGGCGCCGGCCTCGGCGGCGTGCTCGGCCAGCAGGCGGTCGGTGATGGTCTGCGGGATGCCGAGGATGTAGGGGTGCGCGGTGTCCAGCCGGTCGAGCGGGGGCTTGGCGATGCCGGCGAAGTGACCGCCGATCGGGTGCCGCCGGCCGTGCGCGAGGAACCGCTCCAGCAGCCCGCGCTGGTCCATCACCTCGATGCTGCGGATGTGCAGGCCGAGCGAGCGGACGTACGGGGGCGGCTCCGCCTCCTTCTCCACCACGAGCACGCGCGCGTCGTGCAGCCGTAGCTCCGCTGCCAGCATCGAGCCGGTCGGCCCGCCGCCGGCAATGATCACGTCGAACATGGATCACCCGTCCGGTGAGGTCGCAGGTCGGCCAGGCGCTCCGCGCATCATTTCCGCAGGTCCTGGCCCAGCCGCTGATTCTGCGGCACGACCCCCGCCTTGCCGCAAGACCCCCTGTGCGCTATAGGTTGAAAGTGGCGGCGGCTTCACCTGCCTGCTTTCCCCCCTTCCTCCCGCATCTGCCGGTGCACCCCCGGGGCAGGCCCCTGGAAGGTACGATCGCCCCATCCGATGGGCTCGGCGGGCAAGGCGGTGTCCCGATGTCGACGAACGCGCCGTCGCTGGAGCAGCGTGCGGTGGCCAGGGGCAGGGCGACCGTCGTGCAGGCCGGCGGAGATGTGATCACCGGTGACGTGTTCGTCGGCAGGTTCGCCCGGCTGCGTGACGTCTGGATCGATCCGGCTCCCGTCTTCGACGAGGTCGAGGTCGGGCGGTTCGTCGGCCGCAGGTGGCTGGTCGACGAGGTGGACCGGCACCTGGCCCGCCGGGAGCGCGGGTACGTCGTGATCCAGGCCGATGCGGGACTGGGCAAGACCATGTTCGCCGCCTGGCTGGCCAGGACCCGCGATCTGCCGTGCCATTTCACGCGCCGGCGCAAGGGCCGGGTCGCCACGACCGCGTTACGCAACCTCGCCGTTCAGCTGATCGCCCGCTACAACCTGGCGGAGCAGTTCGCGCCCGGGGGGATGCTGCCGGAGACAGCGGGCGAGCCCGGCTGGTTCGACCAGGTGCTCGCCGCGTCGGCCCGGGCCGCCCAGGCGGCGGGGCAGCAGGTCGTCCTCGTGGTGGACGGCCTGGACGAGGCGGAGAACGTCGACGGCGACCTGCCGCTCGGCCTGCCCGCCGTGCTGCCGCGCGGCGTCCACGTGATCGTCACCTGCCGCACCGGGACGAACCTGCCCGCCCTGCGGCAGCCGTACAAGGCCGTCGGCTTCGACGCGGCCGACGCGCGCAACATGGGGGACGTCAGGGAGTACCTGCACGCGGCTGCCGGGCAGGATCCCGAGATCAGCCGGCTGCTGGACGAAAACGGCCTGCAGGCCGGCGCGTTCGTCGAGCAGATCTTCCAGCGCTGCGGCGGCATGTGGGTGTACATCCGCTACGTGCTCGACGAGCTGCGGCTCGGGCTGCGCGGCCCCGGCGAGCTGAACCGGCTGCCGTCCGACCTGGCCGGCTTCTACGCCGAGAGCCTGGTGCCGCGCGATCCCGGCCCGTCGTGGGCCGCCTTCCAGCTCCCCCTGCTGGCGGTGCTGGGCGCCGCCGCCGAGCCGCTGTCCGCCGACGCGCTCGCCTCCCTGGCCGGGCTCCCCGACCCGCACGCG
The DNA here is from genome assembly GCF_040656115.1 of Nonomuraea sp. NPDC050202. NCBI lineage: Bacteria > Bacillati > Actinomycetota > Actinomycetes > Streptosporangiales > Streptosporangiaceae > Nonomuraea > Nonomuraea sp. NPDC050202. The sequence continues at coordinate 285,430 of NZ_JBFALF010000011.1, forward strand.
GTGGAGGAGTGGTGCCTCGGCCCCGGGCGGCCCTTCCTCAGCGCGGTCAGCGGCGACCACGAGCGCCGATACGGGATCTACCACGCCAGCCTGCGGGAGTTCCTGCAGGGTGAGCAGGAGCTGCCGCTCGACGGCCACCGGGCCAGGTCGTGGCAGCTCGCCCGGGCGACGCACCGGGCGCACCAGCGCATCGCCGAGCACTACCTGGAGGAGTTCGGCGGCCTGGACGGCAGGCTGCCGCTCCTGGCCGCCGATCCCGCCCTGGCGCGGCGGCACAACGGCTACCCCCTGCGCTACCTGGCCCACCACCTGGAGCAGGGCCGCCATCACGACCGGCTGGACGCGCTGCTCGCCTGCGAGCACGCGGCCGGCGGGCAGGTGCGCAACGTCTGGCACACCGCCCACGAGGAGGCGGGCACCCTCGGCGACTACCTCTCCGACCTTGCCCGGGCCCGCAGGCTCGCCGCCGACGAGGTGGACGCGAGCCTGCGGGCCGGCCGCGCCGCCCCGTCGTTCGGCAGGGAGCTGCGCTACTCGATCATGACGGCCGCCATCGGCACGCTCACCGGCAACGTGCCGAGCGAGCTGGTGTCCGCACTGGTCGGTGCCGGCATCTGGTCGCCGGCGCGCGGCCTCGCGCACGCCGAGCACCTCCAGCAGCCGTTCGACCGCACCTTCACCTTCCTGGCTCTGCTGCCACGACTGTCGGGCGAGGACCACGCCCGAGCAGTGGCGGGGGCCGTGACCGCGGCGCGGCAGGTGGAGGACGCCTACCAGCGGTCGCTGGCCATCCGGGCGGTGCTCGCCGGCGACGTGCCCGTGCCCCGGGACCTCGGATCCGCCGCGCTCGACGCCATCGCCGAGATAGACGACGAGTCCGACCGGGCCGAGGAGCTCATCGCGGTGGCGGGCCACCTCGTCCCCGAGTCGGTGCCGATCGCCGTGGAACTGGCCGGGGCGATCGAGGCCGAGGACGACCGGGTCAGGGCGCTCGCGGCCTTCTTCCCGTACATGCCGGACGAGCAGCTTGCGACCATGCTGAGCGAGGCCCGGAACATCACCGGCGGCTACGTGCAGGCCTGGTTCGTGCAGCGGCTCGTTCCGCACCTACCGGCCGGAGCTCAGGGATCGGTGGCGGCTTTCGCCCGCGGCCTGCCCGGCGCCGACAACCGGGCGTGGATCCTCGCCACTGTGGCCGAGCGGACGCCCGAGGACGTCGAGCTCGTCACCGAGGCCCTGACAGAGGCGCGCGCCACCGCCGAGCCCTTCGACCGCGCCTGGGCGCTGGCTCATCTGCTCGCCCTGTCCGCGGAACCCGATCGCTCCCCCCTCGTGGCCGAGGCGCGGGCCGCCGCGCGTGCCGTCACAGCCCCTGACGACCAGGCCTGGGCGCTGTCCTTCGTCGCCGGGGAACTCACCGGCGATCCTCGCGCGGATCTCGCCGCGGAGATGCTCGATCTCGCCCGCCCGGTACGGACGTCGCAGGAGCGCGCCTCCATCCTCAGAGCGGTGGCCGCGTTGCTCGATGACGAGGAGCCGGCGGGCGGCGTCGACCGTGCGCTGGTGAGCGCGGGGATGGAGGTGGCCAGGAGCCTCGAGACGGAGGAGGAACGCGTCGACGCCTTCGTGCGGCTATCCCCGTACTTCGACGAGGCGCACTGTGACGCCGCGTTGGACGTCCTGCGCGCGATCGAGGACGAACACCTGCGCGTACAGGGCCTGCACGCGCTGGTCGGCCGTCTCCCCGACACCCGCGTCGGCGACCTGCTCAACGAGGCGAGCCGGCTCTCCGACACCTACGCACGCTCGTCACTCGTCGACGGGCTGGCGCCCCGCCTGCGGGGGGCGTCACTCGGGGAGGCGCTCGCCATCGTCCAGTCGATCACGGACGACTACGGCCGCGCGCAGTTGCTCGGCCGGTTGTCCCGCCACCTCGAGCCCCCGGAGCGGGCGGCCGTCCTCGACCGCGCGCTGACCGCGGCGCGGGCGATCACGCGCGGCCGCGACCGTGTCACGGTGATCGTGCTGCTCGCCGAGGAGTTCGCGCCGCCGGACCGCGAGGCGCTGTACGCGGAGGCGATGTCGATCGTCGACGGCCTGCCCGAGGACGACGATCTGGTCTACCTGCTCCGGCGGCTGCAGCGGCACCTGCCCGAACCGTTGAGGGAGAGCGCCGCCCTGCGTGCGATCGAGCTGGCCAGGCGGGTCGACCTCATGGAGGCCGAAAGAGCGTGGACCCTCAGCGAGATCGCGCTCTTCTCGCCGGAGCCGCGTCGTGGCGAGCTCATCGCCGAGGCGGTCGAGTCAGCGAGAAGGGTCGTGGACGAGCGCCTCAGGGCCGGTGTGCTGGCCGAGCTCAGCGTGCATCTGGTGGCCGGCGAGCGCGCCCGGCTGCTGGGCGAGGCGAAGGCGGCCGTGCTGGGCGCGGGGGGCCGGCGCAACCTCGCGTTCAGGGTGGCCGCCCAGGCGCTGCGCCTGCTGCCCGAGAGCGCCATCGTCAAGCTCCTGGCAGTGGTGAGACCGGTCATGAGGCAGCCGGGCCGGGTCGATGCGCTGCCCGAGATCGTGCGTCATGTTCCCGAGCTGCTGATCCGGGAGGGGATGCGCGCGCTGAAGACGTTCCTGCTGCCGTTCCACCGGGCGCACGTCTTCGGCACCGTCGCCCTCCACCTGCCCGAGCCCGGCCGCACGGAGGCTCTGGAGATCGCGATGGCCGCCCCCCGGCGTGCCGGTGCGCGCCGGGCCCTGCTCACCCAGGCCACCTTGCTCTGGCCCGCCCTGCCCGGCGTCGAGGAGATGACCGTTCTGCGCCGCTGCCTGGAGGGCGTGGACCTCGACGACTGCCTGACGATCCTGTCGGACGGCGTCGACCTGATCGCGCGGATCGGCGGGCCCGAGGCCGTCCGGGAGTGCCTCGGCGTCGTCTCGGCGGTGCAGAGGTGGTGGCCGTATTCGAGCGCCGCCACCGCCGGCGAGGGCTGAACGGCTCGCCTGTCACGCGCGGCCGGGGCTACCCGGTCAACGTCTCCAGAGCCCCGTTCCGCTGAAGGAGACGACGCGTGTCCCAGCCCTTGCCCTTCGTCATCGATCCCGCCGGTGCCGACCGCCACGCCGAGTACCGGGCCCTGCGGGCGCGTGGCCCGGCCACCCCCGTGGACGTGCTCGGCCTGCGGGCCTGGGCGGTCTCCGACCCCGCCCTGCTGAAGACCCTGCTGACCAGCGCCGACGTCTCCAAGAACGGCCGCGCTCACTATCCGGACTTCCAGCGGACGATCCGCACCTGGCCACTCGCGCTGTGGATCGAAGTGCAGAGCATGCTCACCGCGTACGGCGCCGACCACCGCAGGTTACGGCGGATGGTCGCCCCCGCCTTCAGCGCGCGCCGCATCGCCGAGCTGAAGCCGACCGTCGAGGCCATGGTCACGACGTTGATGGACGAGCTGGCCGCGGTGCCCGCCGGCCAGGTGGTGGATCTGCGTGAACGGCTGGCCTACCCGCTGCCCATCGCCGTGATCGGCCACCTGATGGGCGTGCCGGAGGACCAGCGGGACGACTTCCGGCAGCTCGTCGACAACGTCTTCGACAGCACCCTCACGCCCGAGCAGGCCCAGGCCAACGCCGCGCGCCTGTTCGAGGTCACCGACCAGCTGATCGCCACCAAGCGCGCCGACCCCGGCGACGACATGACCTCCCTGCTGATCGCGGCGCGCGACGAGGAGTCGGGCGGCGCCGGGTTCACCGACGTCGAGCTGCGCGACACGATGATCCTGATGATCAACGCCGGGTACGAGACCACGGTCAACGTCATCGACCAGGCCGTCTTCGCGATGCTGACCTCCCCCGGCCAGCTCCGCCTCGTCCGCGACGGCAAGGCGGCCTGGGAGGACGTGGTGGAGGAGACCCTGCGGGCCGAGCCCGCCATCAAGTACCTGCCGCTGCGCTTCGCCGTGACCGACATCAAGCTGCCCGACGGGCAGGTCATCGCCGCGGGCGAGCCCATCCTGGCCGCGTACGGGGCCGCCAACCGCCACCCGGACTGGCACGGGCCGGACGCCGACACCTTCGACGTCACCCGCCAGGCGAAGGATCATCTGGCGTTCGGCTACGGCGTGCACTTCTGCCTCGGAGCTCCGCTGGCCCGCCTCGAGGTCGCCGAGGCCCTGCGCCAGCTCTTCGCGCGGTTCCCCGCCATCTCGCTCGCGGCGCCGGCCGGCGCCCTGCGGCCGATCCCCACCCTCATCAGCAACGGCCACCAGCAGCTCCCCGTGTACCTGCGCGCCGCCGGGTGACCCGCCGTCCCCCGATCCCTGTCACGCATCGGGGGCGCCGTCTTGTCTGAGCTGTGCACGGCCGGATCGAACCGGCCACTGATCCGCGAAGGAATCCTGATGAGCACCGATCACGCTCACGCCCACCACCTCGACAACCCCGACAAGAGCGGCCCGCCGCCGAAGATCGACGTGGTCGCCACCGTGCCGGGGGCGCCGCCCGCGCCGGAGGGGGCCGAGGCGATGACGCTCCTGGTCACGTTGCCGCCGAACAGCCCCGGCGCGCCACCGCACCGGCACTCGGGGCCGGCGTACGGGTACGTGGTCAAGGGGGCGATCAATTTCGAGCTCGAAGGCGACCCCGCGCGCGTGGTGCGGGCCGGTGAGGCGTTCTGGGAGCCCGGCGGGGACGTGATCCACTACCAGGACGGCAACCATCTCGCCGACGAGGAGTCGGCGTTCGTGGTGACGATGTTCTGCGCGCCAGGGCAGCCGATGCTGATCCCGGTCAGCCCGGAGGAGCTGGAAGCCCGCCGGGACCGCCGCGCGCCCCGGTCATGACCAGGACGTCGCTGACCGCGCTCGCCCGCGACCTGGTCACCCGGGCCCGCGAGGCGGGCAGCGGCCGCAGCGCCACCACCGTCCACGGTGGGCACGATCGTTCGTTGCGGCAGACGGTCATGGCGTTGCGACAGGGCGAGCACATCCACGAGCACGAGCATCCCGGCGAGGTCACGGTGCACGTGCTGCACGGGCGGGTACGGCTGGTCGCCGGGCCCGAGTCGTGGGACGGGCTGCCCGGCGATCTGCTGGTCATGCCCGGACGCCGCCACCGCGTGGAGGCCGTACAGGATTGCGCGTTCCTGTTCACCACCGCGCGGTGCGGGTGAGGAGGGCCACCGGCCGCCCCGTGGCGGGGTGCCGGTGGCCTTCACCCTGATCCGTAGGGCGGCGGGCACCCCGCCCGCCGCGTATCGCCGGCCGCCTCCTGCCTCCACCGGACAACGGGCATGCGGCCGGCAGGGAGCGGTGCCACATGGTGAGGCGGGATTCCTGGTCGCGGCTGCGTGGCCGTCAGGCCGAGTGCGAGACGCTGGACCGGCTCGTGACGACCGTGCAGGGCGGCCACAGCGCGGTGCTGGTGGTGCGCGGCGAGGCCGGCATCGGCAAGACGGCGCTGCTGGAGTACGCGCGCGCCGCGGCCTCGGGCTGCCGGATCGCCAGGGCGGCGGGCGTCGAGTCGGAGATGGAGCTGGCCTTCGGCGGCCTGCACCAGCTCTGCGCCCCGTTCCTGGACGACCTGCGCCGCCTGCCGCAACCGCAGCGCCAGGCGCTCGCGACGGCGTTCGGCCTGAGCGCGGGAGCCGCGCCGGACCGCTTCCTGGTCGGGCTGGCGGCGCTCAGCCTGCTCGCCGACGTGGCCGACAGGGAGCCGCTGATCTGCCTGGTCGACGACGCCCAGTGGCTCGACCGGGTCTCGGTGCAGACGCTCGCCTTCGTGGCGCGGCGCCTGCTCGCCGAGCGGATCGGGCTGGTGTTCGCGGTGCGCCGGCCCTCGCTCGAACCGGAGCTGAGAGGGCTTGCGCAGCTCCAGGTGGGGCGGTTGAGCGACAGCGACTCCCGCGCCCTGCTCGACTCCGTGACGCCCGGCCGGCTGGACGAGCGGGTGCGGGATCGGATCGTGGCCGAGGCGCAGGGCAACCCGCTGGCCCTGCTGGAGCTGCCTCGCGGGTTGACGCCCGCCGAGCTGGCGGGCGGGTTCGGGCGGCCGGACGCCCGGGCGGCGGGCGGCCAGATCGAGCAGAGCCTGCTGCGGCAGGTCCGGGCGCTGCCCGCTGAGACGCAGCGGTTGCTGCTGATCGCGGCGGCCGAGCCGGTGGGCGACGTGACCCTGCTGGGCCGCGCCGCGGAGCTGCTGGGCGTCGAGCCGGTCGCCGCGGCGCCGGCCGAGGAGGCGGGCCTGATCACCGTCGGGACCCGGGTGCGGTTCCGCCATCCCCTGGTGCGTTCGGTGGTCTACGGCTCGGCGGCCCCGCGCGAGCGGCAGGAGGTGCACCGCGCGCTGGCCGACGCGACCGATCCCCGGTCGGATCCCGACCGGCGGGCGTGGCATCTGGCCGGCGCCGCCGCCGGCCCCGACGAGGCGGTGGCCGCCGAGCTCGAACGCTCCGCCGGCCGGGCCCAGGCCCGCGGCGGGGTCGCGGCGGCGGCCGCGTTCCTGGAGCGGGCGGCCGAGCTCACCCCCGACCCCGCCCGCCGCGGCGCCAGGGCGCTGGCGGCGGCCCGGGCCAAGTACCAGGCCGGCGGGTACGACGCCGCGCGCGGCCTCCTGGACGCGGCCGAGCTCACCCCGCTCGACGAGCAGCAGCTCGCCCGGGCCGGCCTGCTGCGCGGCCAGATCATGTTCGCCGCCAGGAGCGCGGGCGCCGCCCTGCCGCTGCTGCTCGGGGCCGCCAGGCGGCTGCAGCCGCTGGACGCGCGGCTGGCCCAGGAGACCTACCGCGACGCGCTCGACGCGGCTCTGACCATCGACCGCCTGCCGAGCGGCGCCCGGCTGCCGGATGTCGCCCGAGCGGCGCTCGCCGCGCCGCCCGGGCCGCCGCCGGAGCGCAACCATCTGCTCCTGCACGGCCTGGCCGTGATGACCACCGAGGGGTACGCGGCCGGTGTGCCCATGGTGCGGCAGGCCCTGGACGCCTTCCGCGCCGAAGGCGTCTCTCCGGAGGAGGGCCTGGGCTGGCTCCCGCTCGCCTCCCGCATGGCGTTCAACGTCTGGGACTTCGACGGCAACACGGTGCTCTCGACGCGGCTGGTCGACCTGGCCCGCGAGATGGGGGCGCTGTCGGTGCTGCCGTCGGCGCTCCTGCAGCTCGTGTCGAACCGGGTGCTGGCCGGTGAGCTCCGCTACGCGGACACGCTGATCGCCGAGGCGCAGGAGATCGGCGAGGCGACGGACAGCCGCTTCCTGGCCCACTACGTCGCGATGATGATCGAGCCGTGGCGGGGCAGGGAGGCCGCGACGCTGGAGGCGATCGAGGCGATCGGCCGGGACGCGGACCTCCACCAGGGGCAGGGCGAGATGCTGACCGCCGGCCAGTGGGCCGGCGCGGTGCTCTACAACGGTCACGGCCGGCACGAGGAGGCGTACGCCGCGGCCGAGCGGGGCGCCGCGAACCTTCAGGAGCTGGGCCTGGCCATCAGGTCCGCGGTGGAGCTGGTGGAGTCGGCGTCCCGTACGGGACGGCAGGCCCGCGCCGCCGAGGCCGCCAGGACGCTCGACGGGATGGCGCAGGCCAGCGGCACCGACTGGGCCCTCGGCACCTCGGCCATGGCGCGTGCCCAGGTGAGCGGCGGGCCGGCCGCCGACGCCCTGTACCGCGAGGCGATCGAGCGGCTCGGCCGCACCGGGGTCCAGGTCACCTACGCGCGCTCCCGGCTGCTCTACGGCGAATGGCTGCGCCGGGAGAACCGCCGGGCGGAGGCGCGCGAGCAGCTCGCTGCCGCGTACGAGGTCCTCGGCCGGATCGGGGTCGAGGCGTTCGCCGAACGCGCCCGGCGGGAGCTAGAGGCCACCGGCGAGACCGTGCGCAGGCGCCCCGCCGAGGCGGGTGACACGCTCACGGCCCAGGAGACGCAGATCGCCCGCCTAGCCGGTGCGGGGCTGACGAACTCCGAGATCGGCGCGCGGCTCTTCATCAGCCCGCACACCGTCGAATGGCACCTGCGCAAGGTCTTCGCCAAGCTCGGCGTGGCCTCCCGCAGGCAGTTGCGCACCGCGCTGCTGGAGGTTCCCCGGGCCACGGCCTGAACCCGGCCGCCCCGGAGGCGGCCGCCGGCGGGTGAACGTGGCCGGACGTCGCGGGGCGGCCGCGCCCCCGGCGGCCGGCCAGGCCGCGCGGATGGGCGCGCGGGCTAAGAAGAGGTCCGGGCGCAGGGGGGGGCTGATATCGA